>LAPX01000006.1 GCA_001858525.1 Vampirovibrio chlorellavorus
CACTTGTGCTAATATTTTCCAAAATCTCTACGCCAAGTGGATCTGAAAAAGGGACCCGGTCACAGCTTTTAACAGAACATTGGAAGATCCATTTTTCATAGCCGTAAACTACAACGTCTATGATCTAAAACCCTATCAGTGGATCATAAAACGAAGCATTGATTTTACCGGGAGCGCCATAGGTCTATTAATGCTTCTGCCATTTTTAATCGTTATTGCCACGATAATCAGCATCGAATCCGAAGGTCCTGTAATCTATAAACAAAAACGTATTGGCCTGAATGGAAAAGAATTTGAAATGTACAAATTTAGAAGCATGCGTGCAGATGCTGAAAAACTTTTACATGAGTTATTGGAGAAAAACGAAATTGGCAATGGCATGTTTAAAATGCTGAACGATCCTAGAATCACCCGAGTCGGAAAATGGTTACGCAAGTTCAGCATTGACGAACTTCCACAACTATTTAATGTTTTAAAAGGTGACATGAGCCTCGTCGGTCCCCGTCCGCCGATTGAATCAGAACTACAGGATTACAAACAGTGGCATTATTTCCGATTCGCCACATTGCCTGGCCTCACAGGGTTATGGCAAGTCAGCGGACGATCCAGCATCAAGGAATTTGATGCTGTGGTAGAAATGGATTACGAGTACATACGTAATTGGAGCTTGTGGCTAGATTTTAAATTGCTCTTGAAAACAGTACCTGTGGTGCTATTCGCAAAAAATACTGCCTAGAAATCAGGGTGAACACAGCTGGCTAACGCATAAAACATCCAGGCCTGACCCCAACGAATATAGGGAATTTTATTCCAGTCCCGAGATCGTTTTTGATAATAAAAATACCCTCGCTCGTCTTGAAACTTTGCGACCAGCTCAATCAATGTTTTTTCGATAAGGAGTCTTCGAGATGCTTTACCGGGATATGCTCTTTGACGGAGTAAGTTCAAAATGATAATAGACTCAGCCAAAACATGCACATCAATGGGATAAAGATGATCTCTATAATACTTAGGCAAACCCACGTCATCAAACAGATGATCCAAATAATACTCAATCACTTGATTGAGTACCATCGTATAGTCATCAATCTGTAAACAATCTTGAATGCTATATAGACTTTCGATATTAAAGCCCGTATGAAAATTATCCACCCAGCGATGAAAAGGAAGCGTCCCATATGGCCAGGAGCCGTCTGGGTTGATATCAGCGGTAGAAAACCGAATCGATTTCAATATCTTTTCACGAATTACTTGCTGTCTACTGCCAGAAAAAAAGCATAGTGTCTCTGCCAAATAAGATGCGGCAAGCAAGTTGGCGTTATGCACTTCCGTATCCTCAGCTGGAATATAACGAAAACAAAGAAAATAATCATCTTCGTGGCAAATCATTTCACTCAGGATAAAATCAGAAACGCCCAAAGCCAGATCCAGCGCCTGCGGATCATGAAAACACTTGTAATAGGCCAATAAAGCACGTCCCACAAAAACAGAGGTCACCAAATTCGGCGTGCCCTCAGGCACATAAAACGCCCGAGCCTGCCAATCAAAATTATAGCCCCATGCGTTGCCAACAGTTCTGCTTAAAACCTGATGCCGTAAACGCTGGAATAGAATATAAGCCTCATTGCTATAGATCTCATCCCCAAAGGTCTGGAACAAGTGAATTAGCCCCATTAAGAAAAGAGCCCCTCCCTTGGGGTTAAATCCTCTGGAAACACCCAAAAGTGGTCGCAAGTTGACAGATGACTTCTTACAAAATTGAATTAACGCAAGCCGAAAGTAACGACTTCTATAAAACACGGTTGATTTCAAAAACTTGCTATTCAAACCATCAAACAAATCATAACCTTCATAATTAGTGGCTTGAACGTACTTCAAGACAGACTTCACCCTGGGCAAAAGATTAGCTCTCGATAACGGGGAAAAGGTAATATCAAAAGACGTCAACTGCTCAGCCGATATTCCCATCGGATCATTCAAATTCAGTGAACTCACGATACAACGCCTCTAATTTCTCAATAATAATGGGAAGATCAAAACGAGACTTGGCAAGCTCATAGCCTGATTGGCCCATTTGGGTCCGAATAGCAGACGATGAACTCAATTGCTCTATACGCTCAGCCAGAACTTTGCATTGACCAGGCTGAATCAAAAAGCCATTAACACCCTCTTCCACGGCTTCTGATATCCCGCCAACGGCAGTCGATAAAACAGGCAACCCATAGGCCAATGCCTCCAACACCGAAATAGGTAACCCTTCGTTATAAGAGGGCAGTAATAAAACATCTGCCTGTCGAAAAACCGCATCCTTGGTTTCACCGTCGATCCAGCCACACAATTTCACTTGACCTTGCAATTGGTGCTTCCGAATCAAAGCCTCCACAGGCGCCAGATCACCATCGCCATATAGCTGGATTTCAAAATTTCGTGACTGGATGTACTGCAACGACTCCAGTATGTCGTATACCCCTTTTCGTTTTCCAATACGTCCCATAAACAAGAACTTTACGGGAGAGTTTAGATCGGAAGACTGGCTAGCAGAAAATTTGGTTCGAACAATAGTTGGATTGTAAATAACCCGAATGTCAGAATCAGGGGAAATATTCTTCAAGTCATCCTTCCATTGACTAGATAATGCCAAGATACAGTCACATTGGCTCAAGATGGTGCGAATAAAGCGTTTAACAAGCCATCCTCCTTTTTCATAAAAAAGAATAAATTCCGCGCCATGAATGTGTAGAATGATAGATTTCCCAAACAATGCAGCGAAAACTGCCGCAATCGATTTACGTATAAAACTAAAGTAAGAGGCCGTATGAATATGAACCACACGAATAGATGGTGTGGTCATCAACACTCTGAGGTATCGACCCAGAAATGAGAGAAAAAACACACTTTTCTGCCACCGATTGCCATCCTGATACGAGGCAAGATATAGAACCTTCTGAAACAATCCTCCCTTATCATACATTCGGATCACAGAAGAAATACCCCCTCTGGAGTCAGGATCTGTGCCAATCATCAAGACTTCAGGACCACCCAGGCAGGAATTTTCAGGAATGGATGAATAACTTTTCATTCAATTTAACGATTCCATCTTATTGATAATATTAATAAACTTCCCGTTTGGCCCCCGTGGAATGTCATCCACTTCCTGCACAGACACCTTCATAAACGGTGACGTATGCTTCAAAGTGTTTAAAACCAAACGCTCACGATCGACATCTGTAAACCGCCCATTGGTTAATACTTTCAAGGTCACTTCACCAATTTTTTCCTGATAAAACTGGGCCTCGATAACATTGTCCACACCAACTGGAATGTGTGCAGTAATGGCAATGTGATAACCCTCAGGCGTTAACAAATAACCATATGAACGCCCTAATATACGCTCAACAGACCTGAAATAGGAGCCACATTCACAAGCCGTGGCTGGGGTATTCTGGGAGTTTGAGTAAATATAGTCACAAGTACGATAACGCAGCAAAGGCATGACATAATTACAAAGTTGAGTTCCCACCAATTCATAACAGTTCTGCTCTGCCACAGGCAAAAATTCGACAATCGAATAATCTTCCTGTATGTGATAACGACGACAGATACTGTTTTCCCCAATCGCCACAACACGCTCCGCTTGACCGTACCAGTCATATATCGGGCACTGAAAAACACTTTCTATGTATGAACGAACATCCGTCTCCAAAGACTCGGAAGAAGTGAAAATGGCATCGAATTGGTAGTCTACTTGATGATACTTAAAAAACTTGGCCAACACATGCCCCATGGACGGCCCACAGTATAAAATTTTAGGCTGAAACTCCAGTATTTTATCAATATAATGCACACTATTATCCCGAGAAAGGTGGTAACTAGACATCTGAAGTTCAAGATTCGCCGAATTATAATTCCAGAACGGCGGATGTGTTTGAGCTGCAGGCACAATAATCTCACCACGAAGTGAAATTCGCCGCTTACCGGAATCCCCGGCTTTCTGCCAATGACGCCATACCACAGCGTGTTCAAAATTAATGCCATCATAATCGCGAATAAATCGACCCGGCATCCCGGTACTACCACTAGTCGTTCCCATACTACATAAAAAGTTGTGATGTTTTTTGGAAATAAGCTTATCGTAATTTTCCTGAACCGTCTTTTTGTCTAATAGCGGAAGTTTTTGTAGATCTGCACCCGTTTGAATATCATTGGGTGATAATTTTAAAGCCCGAAATAAGTCCTGATAATATGGGATATTCCGATAGCAATGATACACCATTTTCTGAAGCGCTTGATCCTGATAGATCTGTAACTCCGTTGGCGTATAAAACTGAGTTCGTTTCAATATTTTCAGATATTTTTGGAAACGAGGCCCACGACGATAAAATCGCTTCAGCCAGCATTGAACCTTAAATGGGCCTTTCATCTAGTTCATCGCCTCCAGCTTGTTGATAATGCTAATAAACTTGCCGTTTGGACCTCTGGGAATACCATCAACCTCTTTAACAATCACGCGCATTTTTGGAGAAGTGTGAGCCAACGTATTTTGTACCAAGCGGCGGCGATCCTGCTCTGAAAAATGCCCGTTGCTGAGTACATTAATAATCAATTCCCCATGTTTTTCCTGATAGAACTGCGTTTCCAAAAGATTATCAACCCCACGAGGAATATGGTTCATAATGGAAATTCGATATCCTTCCGGGGTCAAAATATAGCCATAGTTCCGACCAAGAATTTTATCAACCGTTCGGAAAGCCGATCCACAAGAACAGCCCCCTGAAAAGGAGGTCACGTAATCATTGGTTCGATATCGCAATAGTGGCATAACAAAGTTATACAAATGTGTGCCCACTAATTCATCCCCATAAGGAGTATTCATTAATTCAACAATAGAATAATCCTCCTGAATATGGTATTGACCGTCCCGGCACTGTGCAATAGCAGCAACGCGCTCAGCCTGACCATACCAATCATAAATCCGTGACCCAAAAGTATCCTCAATAAAACTACGAATATCGGGTTCTAAAGACTCCGAGGATGTAAAAATGGAATCAAAACAATACTGCTGGGCTTCATGTCGAAAAAATTTGGCCAACAAATATGCCGTTGAAGGATAACAATATAAAACTTGAGGTTTAAATTTCAGAAGTGCATCGATATAAAGTGCTCCATTGCCCAACGACAAGTGGTACCCGGACATTAATAATTCCCGATTAGCAGAATTATACTTCCAAAAAGGAGGTTCGGTTTGCTGGGCAGGAACAACCATTTCGCCCCGCAGCGTCACCCGTTTTTTTCCAAAATCACCCGCCTGGCGCCAATGACGCCACACCGAGGCATTTTCAAAATTAATGGACCCATAGTCACGAAAAAAAGTAGCCGGTGTGCCAGTGCTGCCGCTGGTGCTTCCCAGTCGGCAAAGTATATTTTTTCGCTTCCAGGCCACTAGTTTGTCATAATTATCAGCCACCGTGTTCTTGTCTATGACAGGAATTTTTTGCAAGTCATCTACCGTTTGGAAAGACTGAGGTGTCAACCTCAATGTCCGAAACAAATCCCGATAATAGGGAATATTCAGATAACAATGATGGATGATTTTCTGGAGTTGCAGATTTTGCAAGCGGCATAGCCGTTCTGGGTTATAATTTGCGGAACGTTCCAAATGCCTCAAGTACTGAGAAAACAAAGGCCCCTGTCGATACACTTTCTTCATCCAACCCTGAAACTCAAAAAGAGGAGCCATGAGTGACCTCCTGCAATGCGCAAACACTAAGAAAATTCTTTTTAAACAGCATTTGATGATAAAGCTGAAAATACTGTTGTCGCATAACGCTTATATCAAACTGTTTTACAAAATTCAAAGCTTTAGCGGCAAAACCATCCGCAATTTCAGGATAGGCGTACACCTTGCAAATGGCCTGAACCAAAGAGTCCACACTATCGCTTTCAAACAACAAACCATTTTCCTCATGACACACCAACTCCGCAGGGCCATCGATATTACTCACAATAACTGGAACACCGGCAGCCATGGATTCCAGTACAACCAGGCCCAAGCCCTCGAACCGAGAGGGTAAAACAAACAAATCAGCCTCTCTCAAAACTGAAGCGACGTTGGTTTTATTCACCACAAACGCAATCTCATCTTGTAGATTTAATTCGGCCACTAAATCTTTGAGCGCTTGATATGAATGCTCGCTATAGGGATGAACACTACCCATGAATGTTCCATGGACAGCCAATCCCGCTTGCTTACACTGGGCAATGGCCCGAATTAAAAGATCTTGCCCCTTCTTGGGATAGTAAAAACGACCGATTTGTACAATACGCAAAGGCCTGTGATGATATGCAATGGCTTGCAGCCGTTCGACCAATGTGTGTCGTTTCAAATTCTGATAAGCATCAATATCGATTCCATTATAGATTTGACGAACAGGCACAAATCCTTCTCGCTCACAAAGCCGTTCAACCGATTTGGAAACAGCAATGTAGTGATCTATAAAAACACGTTGCAGAAATTTGTGAAAAACACTCAACCAAACTGGGGCCGTATCATGAACAGTGAATATCAACTTCAGTGAGGGTTTGCATAATTTGCAAAGCATCGCCCACCATTTACTCCCCGTATTGTGGCTATGAACGATGTCAATGTCATGAACCGAGATGATTTTAAGAAGTGCTTGCAGGTACTTCCAATGCACATGCCCTTCCGGCCGTTCCAGAAAATAAGCATCACAATTCATAAGTTTTAAACGCATTTTTAATTCAGAATTAACAGCCTGATTCATGACCACCACTGTAAACTCTACCGAAGCGTCACTTTGTTTTTCATCCAGCAAATCCAGCAGTAACTTTTCAGCCCCACCCACTTCCAAGGATGAAATCAACTGCATCACCTGAATCGATCGCTTCATCATACTAAGTCCCCACTACCCATTGAGGCTCTGTCTTTTCAGACACAGACTTTTGATACCGTAAGTAATGAACCCGAACCTGCAAGAGGTACAGTAAGCGGCCCACAAAAGTACCCACCGCCGCGCCGTAAAGCCCCCAAAGGGGAATCATAATGATATTCAGTAAAAGAATAATAGCCAATTGCCAATAGCGAGAGGTGCATAATACATCAGGCTTGCCCAAAGAATATAAAGTTTGCTCAAAAGGCATACTCATCAATCCGGCGGCATACGCCATCACCAGAATCTGAAAAACCCCAATGGAGGCTTGATACTGTTTTCCAAACAAAATAGGAATCACAAACGGACTCATCGGAATCAAGGTCAAAGCCGCCAAAACCAGAATGAGTGTGTACTGAATAATTTTTTCAGAAACCTGAAACACCTGCGTTTCACTTAAACCAGACAGTGTTGGTAATAGAACTTTCCCCAACACCAAAGGTAAAAACGCAATGATTGCACACAGCTGAACCGCTGCATTATAGAGCCCCAGCTGCGCATAACTCACCCACAACCCAAGCATCAAAAAATCGAGACGACTCAGCAGATTATTGGCAACTGAGTAAACCAGCATCCACTTTTGGTAGCCTGTAATCTCAGTCATCAAAGATGTGGGTAAATGAGACTTCCAAAAAGCACTCAAAAATTGCACATACTGTTTTGAAAACAGCAAAGAAAATAGAAGAGGAATCCAGTAAACATAGAGTACCCAATGCAACTGCAACTGATTGTAAAAAATGAGTATTCCGATAAACAAAAAGCAAATCGAAAATCGGACAATATTTAAAATCGCCCGCAACTGAAACCACTGATTGGCCTGGCAATAAGTATCGTTGACAAAAAATAGGGATTCGCCCAATAAACCCACAATCAAAAACGGCAAAAACACGATTAGTTCAGATTTGTTCAATATCTGAAAAAGCCAACCCTGAGTCAAAATCAAGAATAAAATAACCACACCCAAAATCCCCAGTTTAAGGGAGAGATAAAGCCCGAAAATCGGATACTTCTCAGACTTGTCTCTGGCCGAAAAACGAACTGCTGTATTCTCCATGCCAAAGTCAAATAGTGCACTCAACAAGGTGACTGCCACAAAAATAAAGGAATACTTTCCATAATCAGCAGGTCCTAAAGTTCGGGTGAGCGCTAGGATCATGAAAAAATTCAACCCCTTGGTAACAACGGCCTCAAAAAAAGTGAGACCCAAGTTACGAACCAACAGGCTGGGCTTTTTAGCCGAATCAAACACGGCGCTTGCTTGGAACATCTTGGACATATAACAAACTCAGCAAAACAAAAATGAATACTTTGTAATGAGGCGAGGCAAAGGTGTGATCAAAAATGCTGACAAAAAACACACCCACCATGGCCGAACTGATCAAAATGGCGTAAGTCTTATGCCCTCCCCGAGAATGCCGGTACTGACTCCAGGAATTCAGCCACAGAAACAACAGGAAACTAAACAGAATGAATGCACCAATCATCCCGGATTCCATGACCGTTAACAGATAAAAATTATGGGCAAACCAGTTGTGATACTGAGACAAAGGAACAAACGCCGGAATATAAGGCCAGGCGGCTAGAGAGTAGGAATTCAGTCCAGAGCCAAACCAGAACGCCTTGCTACTGGCGGTAATGGCTGCCAACGGCACTTGCCAGATAATCAAGCGTTCGTTGTAACTTACCGTTTCGACATACGAAGAGTTAGACAAAGAGGAAACCAGAGGAAAAATAACCAGCAAGAGAAAAGCACCCACCATGTACAGTGAACGTTTCCAGTTAGGCTGACTGACGGCCAGATAGAACAGCAGCCCCGCAATCAAGCCCAGCAAGGTTCCTCTGGAGTAAGTGGTAATAATACCCAAGAGAATAATCCCTGCCCAAAGCAACGCTATTTTTCTGCGTCGAATATGTCGAAAAAAGAGGGGCACAAAAATCAGAAGACTAATCACCAAAAAATTACCCAGGGTGTTGAAGTGCCAGGTGGTTCCCTTACCGTGCCAAACCATGTTGGACCCCAGCCCAAGATATCCCAGATACCCCCGATTGGATCGAAAATCCGAACCAATGCCAGTCACCGACTGAAAAAGGCCTATTAGCGCCTGAAACAAGGCCGTGGCCAAAATCACCTTGAGCACATCAGCTCGAGTAATCTGCCGAGTACGCAACAGGTAAATACCGATATAAAACATGGCAAAGGCTTCCACAATTTTGAAAAAGCCCAGCATGCCGGTATGACTGATGGAAAATAAACCGCATCCTAAAAATAAAAGGGTCAGTAAAACAATCCATCCGTCCAGCGATGTTCGAAGGGACACCTTGGGAGCAGTCAGCAAGCCATTCAAAAGGCAACTTCCCAAGGCAAAGAGAATGACCACCTCATTGATGGAAAAGCTAATGGGTAACACCCGAATCCGCTCGGTAAAAGGAATGGTGAAAATGGCCAGAAAAAATGTCTTGTCCGGATTTAAAGCCAGATAGATCAAACCCGCTACACCCAATAATGCCAAGGCGATCCAGTATACGGGAATAATCAGACTCAAGGCCCCGATCAGGGCGGAGATGAATACGAAAAGCCACATCCATCTCCGTGCCTGTAGGGAATCTGTCATTGTGATCAAGCGACTAGTCATGAACCACTGCCAACTGCCGAGAAACGGCCTTGCCTGCCAACATCACACCGAACTCCGCATTGGTCAGCAGATAGCGTTTCCACATGCGACGGGGCTCCTGAATCAGCCGATAAAACCATTCCAGGCCATATTGCTGCATCCATTCAGGGGCACGTTTGACCTTCCCGGCCACCACGTCGAAGCTCCCCCCCACCCCCATCACAAAGGGAATATTGAGTTCATTTTTGTACTGATTAATAAACGTTTCTTTTTTCGGACTACTGATAGCCACCAGTAAAACATCGGGCTGAGCCTGACGAATTTTACGAGCTACCTGCGTTTCTTCTTCTTTGCTGAAATATCCATTGCGATAACCGCATATATTGAGCTTTGGATATTGCTGCTGATAGTGAGCCACCACATCCTGCACCACCGACTGAGCGGCCCCCAGGAAATAGACGCGATATCCTTTTTGATTGGCCACCGCAAGCAGGTTTTCCATCAAATCAATACCGGTCACTCGCTCGGGAATTTGAACACCCAGCAGTTTGGCACCCAGAACCACACCCGCCCCATCGGCGCTAATCAACTCACAGCCATTCACAATTTCACGCAGTTTTTTATCGTGACGCATGGCCACCAGTTTAGCCACATTCACCACCACGTGCTGCATGGGCTGTCGCTGATCAATACTGTGCACAATGCGATCCACGGTTTCAGACATGGTCAGGGCATCCACATAGGCCCCCATGACTTCGACCCGCCTCGCGTTGGTGCGAGGGGAACCGCCTACAGTCACGGTCAGCCCGCCGCCTCCTCTGGGATTCTGCCAATCCGCATAAATGGATTGCTCATATTCCAGCTGTCGGTTTTCCTCCCGCACGATGGAGCCCAGCAAAGGCACATCAGCAGCACGGACCTTATCGGTAATCGATTTAAGCGCTTTGAATGTAGCCTCCCGATCCACGAATAGAACCACACCATCGGAAATATGGGCGATGGCCATAAATTCCGGTGCGATGGCTCCAGCCGGGGTATCAATAAAGACCCAGTCAAATTCCCCTTTGAGTACGTTTAAAATATGACGGAAACCTCTACTAGCGAAATAATCGTAGGCGTTTTGCAAGGGACGGCGATTCAGGGCCAGATAAACCCCGTTGACATCCTGCCCCAAGGCCCGCATCACTTCATCCGGGTATACCGGCTGACCGCTACGTAATTTTAAATCGGTGGCCAGAATCAAATCACTGAGGTCATGAAAATCAGTGGGCTCCTCCAGAAATCGAGCCAACCCGGAGGGGCGGCAACCCGCATCAATAAAAGCCACCGTTTGCCCCAGTCGACTCATACACTGGGCCAGGTGATAAGCCCCACCCGCTTGCGGTTTCTCCAGTGCCGAAGAGGTAAAGGCAATGGCGTTGGCCCCGGTTTGACTGGTATGAATCCGCAAGTTTCCAATAATATGTTTGCAAGCCATATCATTCAAGGCGAACATGGATTGCTCCTGTCCACCTCGCTGCTCCGGCGGCTCTTCCAGCCAGGGAATAACCCCCAGGATTTTACCCTGAGTAACAGCGGACACCGCATCCGCCCCCTCACAACGATCCTCTACATTCGTTTTGAAGACGGAAAGCCCAGCGCCCACGCCCAAGCCCATCAGCATGGATAGCACAATCAGATGGGTACCCGTGGGAAACGACTGCTTCAGGGGAACACTGGGAGTATCCACCACAAAGACGTTACTCGGTGTTTCCGCCTCTTTGATCTGGGTTTCAATCTGCATTTTGCGCAGCTCATCGTAAGCCAGAGCCAAGGCTTGTTCCTCTTCTTTCAAACCGGTTAACACATAACGGTTTTGAGGAATTTCCCTAAGGGCAGCATCCACTTGCTGAATGGCTGAAACCAGACTGTCCGCTTCAGAGTTCAGCCCAACCGAACGGGCACTGGAAGCGGCTAAATCCTGTACCAACTGACTGCGCACAGAGTCAAAAATCAAAGGCCCATTCACCGAAGATCTACCCGTCGTCTGCTGAATCTCACGACGCACCTGAGTTTCCAAGGCCTGAATTTGCGCCCGGGCGGCCTGCATCGTAGGATTAGTCACGGCCAGCTTGATGCCATCCTTGGCATACTGCTGCTTCAAGAGAGCCAGATCGGTTCGCATTTTTACCAGATTTTCATTGCCCGAACCCAAGGCCACCGCCCGTAGGGCCTGACCTGGGTTCATGGCCAAGTGACGCTGCAAGGCAGAGGCATTGCCCATGCTGTTGCGGCGAGCGGCTTGAACCGATGCCAACTGAGCGGTCAACTGTGATTTCAAACGGACCAGCTCCTGGGTCTGGGCATCAATATCCACAGTCATATTGCCAGCCTGAAACTGCTTAATGCGTTCCCGCACGGCCAGCAAACTTTTAACAATACCTTTTAACTGCTGGTCCACATACTCTCTTTTTTGAGTATAAATTTGGCGATTGAAAACCAGGTTGGTTTCATCCAGCTTTCTGAGAGCCGCTTGCAGCATTTCCCGTGCTAACTGAGGGTTATTCCATTTCAGGGAAACCTGTAGCACATCGGTATTGGGCTCGGTTTTCACCTCGATCAATTCCCAGGTATTGGGTCGTCCATTCAGGGTTTTGCCCCACTGAGACTTGAGCTGATGCTGGGCCACAAAGTGAGATAAGTAAGCGGCCATCTCCTTGGACTTTAAAATCTCGGCCTGAGTCATCAACGGATTGCCCGCCTGGGTCAGCGGACTCAGGTAACCCGGCTGATTCCCGGACTCGGACAAGTAACTGCGGGTGGTGGTGTCTTTAATCCACACCTTGGCTTCCGATTCATAAGCGGGCTTATAAATGGTCAGTACATAGAGCACTGAAAAGACCGTCATTACCCCAGCGGATGCCCCAATCAACCATCGATCCCGAATCAGGTTCCGGGCAAACCGGTTCTGCTGAAATGCCTCGATTTTCATACGTGTCACGTCCCTCTATCTCATCCCTACAAAATTGGTGATAAACCCAGAATTAACGGGTATTTACATTCACATTGAAGCGCCTTGGATCAAACAACAGCGCCCAGTTGTTAGCCCCAGCGGCCATGGAGGCAATGGGCATAACGATACGAGTCACGTAATCGAAGGCCTTGCCCACCCGTGGGGTAATTTTATTGGGCACATACACCACATCGTTGGGGCGCAGGCTCATGTCATCATGCCGTGGATCCACGGTAGTGGTGGTGAGATGACCATTTTTATCCACCCGACTGACATACACCTTGGTCGGGGCGTAGGAGGCCTCTGTGGCTAAATAGCCGCCCGCCTGTCCAATGGCCGAATTCAAATTGGCGGACTGTGCCCCATCCAGCATGTACACACCGGGCTTATTCACATAGCCAACCACTTTCACTGGTATATCCTTCTGGAAAAAAGAGGCCCCCAGCATGGATTGATAGTGCTTGTCATTCACGGCATACGGGGTGGGCAATGCGGGCACCTCCACCGAGTCTCCTGCCACCAGGAACAAATCCTGCTCGGTATTGCCATTCTGCACCAAATCCAGCAGGTTAATTTCAAAGGTCGAACCATCAAAGCGATTGCGCACTTTGACGTGCTCAAAATCAGCGTCGTAACGCAGCCCACCAGCAGCCACCAGCACATTGGAAAGCAGCGGCAATTTGCGCTCCATCAACACCCCGGGAAACCCCAGATTGTTGACCATCTGAATGCGGGACACATCCGTCACCATTTCATAAGCACCCGGTCGTAAAACCCCACCGGTTACATACACCTGAAAAGGCTTGGTGCGTTCCAGTTTAACGGTGACCTTGGGCTGGTTCAGGTAATATTTCAGCCGATCCGAAATTTCTCGCTGCAATTCATCAATGGTCAGCCCGGCCACATCCAGGGAGCCAAAGGGGGCAATGGTAATATTGCCATCCGGCTGCACCAGCAAATCTTTCTGAGAAAACTCCGGTGAGTCGTATACCGCCACGGTCAGGACATCATTGGGTCCCAACCGATACTTGCGACCGGTAAAGTTGGCCACAATTTTGGCGTTGATTTGGGTATTGGAGACCTGTTCAAAAGAAGGCTCCCCGATGGAAATAAATTTACGCTCCGCCGGTGCCGGTGTCACAAGCTGTTGGCTGTCCTGGCAATAAGCCGTGGAGGAAAAAGCCAGTAAGGATGCCAGTGCCACGGAACCCATTTGTTGGTATGGCTTGGCTCGATCAAAACAATTTTTAAAGCAATCTTTCAACATTGGTAAGCCCACCCCTCATCCTATTTGTTGTGTTACGAGAACCCCAACATTAACCGTTTAAATGAAGCTCAACTCAATTACACAGACTGCTATTGATTTGCCCCCTGAACGCCCCCCCACACAAGCAAAATCCCTAGCCGAATGTTTAATTAACAATTAAAATCAATTGCCCACTTGAGCCGATCCCGCTCATCGTTTATCCCCACAACACCCATCAGGCGCCACCCACAAAGATGACGCCTGATGATCAGAATATGAAAATAAGCTTCGTCCAACCGGAAGGCCTGACCTAATGCACGGCCAAAAACTGGGCCTCCAGGCTGGCCAGCGGATCTCTGAGCTTTAGCGATGCCCCATCCCGACCCAGCAAGCGATACTGAAAACCGGCCTCTTCCCAGTCTTTTTGGTTCAAGGCGTTCCGGGTATCAATAATGTTTTGATGGCGAACCAGCGTGCCCACCTGCCGAGGATTAATATAGCGAAACTCGGCATGATCCACAGCCAGCAGAATACAGTCAGAATCTTTAAAAGCACTCTCCAAACCGCACAGTTCATAATCGGCTTGTTTCACATGCGGATCATAAATGGTCAGTTCAATCTGCGGATTCTTTCGAATCATCTCTGCAATCTTTAAGGAAGGGGCTTCCCGCACATCATCCACATCGGCCTTGTAGGTCAGCCCCAACAAGGTCACTTTGGGATTGGGAATATGCTGAATGGTATCCAGTAGCAGTTGATAGGTGTATTCGGGCATACCGTCATTGATGGTTCGAGCCTGATGAATGATGCGGGCAGCCTGCGGAAATTTCTCCACCAAAAACCATGGGTCCACCGAAATACAATGCCCGCCTACGCCCGGCCCCGGTGTGTGCAAATTCACTCGAGGATGCAGGTTGGCATAGCGGATCACCTCCCAGGCATTGATGTTGAGATTGGGAGCAATGGCCGCCAACTCGTTGGCCAAAGCGATATTCACATCCCGGAAGGTGTTTTCCATAATTTTCACCATCTCGGCCGTGGTGGCGTCCGTCAGGTGAATTTCCCCTTCCACAAAGCTGGTGTAAATCTGCCGGGCCAGTTCAGCGGATTGAGCATTAATCCCCCCGATGATTCGGGTATTCTGAATGAGCTCCTTGATAATTTTTCCGGGAAGGACTCGCTCCGGGCAGTGGGCCACAAATAACTCTGTCCCAAGCGCCAACCCGGACTCGGCCAGAATGGCGCACAGGAAATCCCGAGTGGTGCCGGGCGGCGAGGTAGACTCCAGAATGACCAGATCCCCGCATTTTAGCAGGGGCACAATGGATCGGGCCGCCGAACCCACATAGGAGAGATCGGCCTGTTTGGCCTCCGTAATGGGCGTGGGTACTGCCAAAATATAAACGTCCGCCCGCTGAGACTGAGTAAAGGCCTTTAAGTTACCGGAATGCACAGCCGCCTGAACCAGCGTTTTCAGGCCGGGTTCCTCAATATGAACCCCACCCTGGTTCACGATATCCACCACCCGCTGCACCGGGTCCACTCCATGAACCTGAAACCCGTTGGCCGCCAAAATACTGGCCGTGGGCAAGCCGATATAACCAAGCCCTAATACTGAAATCTGTTTCACAATACACCCCTTTCACTTGAATGCAAACCAAGCCCATTTGGGCTGTCCCTATTAGCGATGAGCCTCCGGGCATTATGTGACTTTTCCAAAACGGTTGTAAACTAACCAGCTTGCTAGTGGGACATTGCCGAATGAACTATCCGGCCATCCAGGAATCCCGGAGAAGGCATGGCAACGGCCTGTCCCCAGAAAACAGCAGAAACAGATCTATAATTGACCGCCCGCCAAAACTGTATAACAATAAAGGTTCGGACGCTGGATGATGGAAGGGGTCCGGGTGGTGAGGACGCCGCCTTGAAAGCGGTTGCCCGCAAGGGTTGCAGGTTCGAATCCTGTCCCTTCCGTTTCCAGCGACCCAACCACTCCCCAATTACCCCTGTGGTTGGCATTCCCGTATGGTCATACTCAAGGTCAATGAGAGAGAGAAGAGAGCGAGAAACTATGGAAGATCGTGTGAGCAAAGAGCAGAAACTATTTGCCGCCAAGGACATTGTGGCCAGCTATTTAAAAGGTGAAGGTGGAAAACACGTTTCCCCGGACCAGATTGGCCAGGTTTTTTCACAGGTGTTTAACGCCATTGATCAAACCCTTCCAGATCCGGAAAAACGCCGGGTGGGTCTTGGTTAAACGTATCCATCACCGCTCCAGTCACAGTCTAGTAAAAACGCCGGGATTCTTCCGGTGTTTTTGCGTTTAACCCCGCAGGTGTCATTTCATGTCTCAGCCGCTTCCCCCGTCTTCTCCAGACTCAGAGTCCCTCAACCCATCAAACCATGTGGAACCGTCTTCCGCTCAGCCACCGGGATCAGTCTGGTCGCGGTTTTGCAAAGTGCCCTCTCTCAAAACAGCCCACAAAATTTATGCGCTGCTGGCCATACTGGTGCTGGGGTTCATCACTTGCCTGTACGTCCAATCCATTGATACTGAAAACATGGGCTTTACCCATGATGACGGAGTGTACGCCATTGTGGGCAAATCCCTGGCGCTGGGTAAGGGGTTTAAGCTATTGCACGTCATCGGGCAGCCGGGGCAAATCAAATACCCCTTTATTTATCCGCTAATTCTCTCGGTGGTTTGGTTTTTCAGTCCTCACTTCCCGGAAAATCTTCCGGCCTTACTGTATATGACCATTGCCTTTACCATCGCCTCCTGCTGGCTGATGTTTATCTGGATGAAGGATTGCCAGAAAATGCCGGGCTGGCTGGTGCTAACCCTGGCCGTAATCATTCCCACCAACTTTTACTTTATCTACTTTTTCAGCATGGTTATGTCGGAAGCCCCATACCTCTTTTTTACCCTGCTCATTCTGTGGTATTTCCACCGAATTACCCAAACCGCTCAGCCCCTCCAGAAAAAAGACCTGTTCTGGCTGGTCACCTTATCCTCCCTGTGCTTTTTAACCCGGGTACTCGGTTTGGCCATGATGGCAGGCATCGGGATATGGCTACTACTAAACCGGCAATGGAAAAACGCCCTGATTTATGGACTGGGCTGTCTGTTTACCGGCATTTTGCCCTGGGTATTCTGGGTAAAGTTTAACACCCCGCCAGTCAACGATTTTAACTACCCGTTGGTCCACGCTTACAGCAACTACGGGCTTGAGTTTTTCCACAACCTGACCACCGCCAACTACCTCAACGGACTGGGCGTCTCTGTATTAACCATGATCCTGAAACTACAGGAAGTCATGTTCCCCCTGATTCCCAACTTTTTCAAAATCTACCCCAAGCTAAAAGCCAATCAGGATCTGGTGCACTGGTTCAGCCTGATTGCCATGATTATGGCCTATGTGGTTTTTGGCTATTTCTTGCTGCAAGGAATCAGTACCCTGAGAAAAAGCTGGAGCAACGGGAAGTTCAAAGCCGATCAGTTCACCTTACCCGGCCTGTACCTGCTTTTTTATATCCTGATTATTACCTTCTGGAATTATGACGATCAGATGGCCCGGTTCCTGTCGCCGGTCTTGCCCATGATCTGGTTGTACTTCTTCAAGCCCTTTATGAATTTCCTGCCGGACTTGGGCCGCCCATTGGCCGGTTCACGAAAGAAGGTGATTCTGGCCAGTGTGTTTACCATACTCGCCCTGACCACCGCCCTGTGGAACGTCAGCGGTTCTTACCGGACCATTGTCGTTTCCCGTACTCAGCACTGGGTGGAATCCGGGAAATACCGCTGGTTGTGGGACGAGTACAAAGAGTCCTTCAAATGGATTCGGGAGAATCTACCTCAGGATGCCCGGCTGTCCGTGGCTTCTGATGTGGTGTTTTACCTGAACACGGACCGGGCCACCTTTTACACCTTTTATGCCAGTATGCACCGTAAAAACGGCAAATTCACAGAGGATTCCATCCCGCTGCTGATGAAGAGCCTGGATTATCACAAGGTCAACTACCTGGTAGCCGAACCCCATATGCAGTTTCGCACCTTGCTGGCGCCGGTAAACTGGGTGGCCCAGCAATTAATGGAACAGTACCCGAAGCGCTTTGTGCATCTGTACGGAACCCCCAAGGGCACCATCCACGTGTTCAAAATTTTGCCACCAGAGACGCCCAAGCAAGTCTCCAGTGCCCCGCAGGGCCAGTAAAATTCCCGCAGGGCCAGTAAAACCGGGGATTCTTGCGGCAAAAGACGTTTTTAACAGTTTGAATACAGCCTATTAAACAATAGGCCTCAGAGCCTGGCTTTCAGGAGGGCTCCGGCGCGCCTCAACGAAACACCATTGTAGAAACGGCAGCATAAGAAACAACCCCAAATAACGCCTGAAGCAGCAAATTAAGAGGCTTTAAACGCTGAAAGCTGACGGCGCTTGCGCTCGGCATGCAGTTCCCGGTAAACGGCAGACGGCATGTGCAAGCGATCCAGCGATTTTTTGTAGAGATCCACGGTGCCGTGGAAGTCGGTCCCACCGGTGACAATCAGGCCTAACTTTTCGGCCAGGGAGCAGTGGAACTCAATCAAGGCGGGAGAATGACTACGGTGATAGGCTTCTAGTCCCCGCAGCCCGTAATTCATCAGGTCTTCCGCCAGCTCTTCAATCATTTCCATATCTCCCGGGTGGGCCACCACGGCGATGCCACCACTTTCGTGAATGGCTTCCACGGCCTCGTGCGGAGAAACGGTTTGCCGACGGACGTAAGTCTCACAGCGTGGGTTCAGGAACTTGTTAAAGGCCTGGGAAATATTGGCAGCGCCGCCCTTGGCGATAATGGCCTTGGCCACATGCGGACGCCCAATGGTGCCAATGTCACTGGCTTCCTTCACAATATCCTCGAAGGAAATATTCAGGCGGGCCTTGGCCTTGAGGCGCTGGGCCATTTCCTGAATCTGGACCACCCGGGAGTTGCGGTGATTTTCAATGACCGCTTGCAGGGCGTCATCCTCGGGATCGATGTAGTAGCCCAGAATATGGACTTCTTTCTCTTTCCAAACCGTATTCACTTCAATACCCGGAATGATTTCCAGCGGCAGACCTTCGGCGGCCTTTTGGGCGTGGGCCAAGGACTCAGTGGTATCGTGATCGGTAATGGCGATGGCTTCCAACTGGTTTTCCACGGCCAATTGCACCAGATCTTCCGGGCGCACCGAACCATCCGAGAAAATGGTATGCATATGCAGATCAATCATGACAAGTCGTCCTTGTTCATTGCTAAAAAAGTCTGTGGCTCAGGAAGCAAGGCCAACGTCAGCAGCACTCTTGGCGGATTTGCACAGCGATATAATTCAAAGGCAAGCCCGAATGCGGGTTACCCACTGCGCAAGAGTCTAACGCTTGTCAGGAACGGGATTTTATGGCTTTTAAAGCAGTCATGGCAAAATGGCTCTGTTACTTCCTAATGGATAGCATAGCGCATTCCTGAAGCGGTTTCCAGAGGGCAATCCTGCAATCACTCACGCAAATGAGTTTTTAGCTAACACCCATCTCCCTCCCGAATACGGGCCGGGTCATGCCACACCCAGCCCAGTCAGTGGATAATCCGTTTATTTTTTGGGAGTATTGGCCACAATAAAGTCCAGTAACGCTTGCGGATCCTGAATCAGGCGCACACTGGAAACATAGTCATCCAGATGCCAAACCCCTTTGGGGTCCCGATGATTTTTATAAATATCGTAGCCCAGCAACTCGGTCTCGTTTAAGGTCTGTCGAGAACGCAAAATATACTCAAAGTGAGTTTCTCCCTCGGTACGCTCATTCCAGACATCCTCCAGATAAAGCTCAAAGTCTGGATAATGCGCGTTTACCCAATCCCTCAGGGCATTGAGCTGCACATAAATATCGGGAGAGCTGGCGAGACAGGCCAGCATGGCCGCATGGGCCACTTTAGGTTCAGGATGGGTGCTCTCAGTCATACAGGTCATCATATTACGAAAACCGATCGCCATGGCAGTCTCCATGATAAGCCTCTTTAGATGAGTCTTCTTTTTGCGAAGCTGTGGTTTTAAATCCGTGGAAAGTAAGGTAGTATTAGTATACCAATCGGTAGGATGCTCAAAAATACCAAAAGCTTCTATAGATCGTGTTAAAATTCAAACTCCTCTTTTAAATTACAATTCAGGCGATAATCTTCCCGAAGCGTGATTGAATTTCCCCTCAACTGCCTTATAAGCGTATGAATTCCTGTTTACCTCCCCGATATTGCCCTCACCCTGCAAGCGATGGAAACCATTACCATGAGCCAATCCAACTCCAGTGACAAGCAAACCACCACGTTGTTAGATGTGCAAGGACTCGCCGATCAGCGTGGGGTCACCCTGAACCAGGTCGGTGTCAAAAACGTTGAAATTCCCATGCAGGTACTGCAAAAAAACGGGCAAACCCAGCACGTTCAAACCGTCGCTACCATGAGCGTGGGCCTGCCAGCGGAATTCAAGGGCACCCACATGTCCCGCTTTGTCATCCAGCTAAACGAATGGAGCCAAAACCGCACCTTTAGTCTGGATCTGAAAGAGTTTTTGGTTGAGGCCAAGCAACGCCTGGAAGCCCCATCTGCCTTTATTGAACTGAAGTTCCGTTATTTTATGGACAAGCCCGCTCCCGTCAGCGACATGAGCGCCCCCATGGCCTACGAGTGCATCCTGAAGGGCAGTCTGGATGAGCAAGACCACTACCGCCTGATTTTATCGGTAATGGTGCCTTGCGCCACCCTATGCCCTTGCAGCAAAGCCATTTCCGATTACGGCGCCCACAACCAGCGGGCCGAAATCCGGGCCGACATCATCATTGATACCAGTGCCGAGCATCGCATGGTGTGGATTGAAGATGTGGTCGCAGGATTTGAAGCGGCTTCCTCTTGCCCGGTTTACCCGCTGATTAAGCGCATTGACGAGAAGTTTATTACCGAAAAAGCCTACGACAACCCAAAATTCGTGGAAGATGTCATTCGGGAATGCACCCTGTTCCTGCGGGACTACAAAGGCGTCAGCGGATTCAACCTCTCCGTGGAGGCCCTGGAAAGCATTCACGCCCACAACGCCTGGGCCACCCACGCCGAAAACTTCCTGCACGAAAACTATTAACGGCCCCTCAAAAACTCCGTATCGTGCCCGTAGAAGGGTATAATCCTGTCATGAACGCAACACCCAACACTGTCACTGTGATCCGTAAGGCCAAATTCGCGGCGGCCCACTTCCTCCGTCTGCCGGAAATATCAGACGAGGAAAATTTTCAGCGCTTTGGCCCCAGCAGCAATCCGCTGGCCCACGGACACAATTACGAGATTGAGGTCAGCGTTCAAGGACCAGTCAGACCGGAAACAGGCATGGTGATGAACCTGAAGGACCTGAAGGTCATCCTAAATGAAGAGGTGGTAGGCCCTTTAGACTTTAAAAACCTGAACCTGCAAGTAGAATACTTCCAGAACCGGCTGACCACCCTGGAAAATATTTCCCAACTGTTGTGGGATCGCCTGCATCCCCGCATGGCCGGACTGGGCCTGACCCTCACCGGACTCAAGGTACTGGAAAGCGATGACTTATTCGTTGAATATTACGGCGGAACGGACCAATTGCCATGACTTCAAAGCCAAACTGGATGTTTTTAACCCGCAAGTACGAATTCCCGGCCAGCCATCGCCTGTTCAATCCAGACTGGAGCGATGAGGAAAACGCCCGGGTGTTTCGTCAATGCAACAACCCCAATGGGCACGGGCACAACTATGACCTGGAAGTGACGGTCAAAGGCCAGCCCGATCCCCAATTGGGTATGGTGGTGGACATTTACGAGCTGGATGTCATCGTCAAGCGGGTCATTCTGGACCGGGTTGACCATAAGAACCTGAATCTGGATGTGGACTTCATGCAGGGCTTAATTCCCACGGCCGAGAATATCGTATGGGCCTTCTGGCAGGAATTGGCCCCGAAAATTCCCGCCCCAGCGCAATTAGCCCGCTTACGGGTGGTGGAAACCCGCAACAACTTTGCTGAATACCGGGGCGAATAATTACCCTTCGCCTACTTTCACTGGATTTTAGCCCTCCGATTATTAACCATCCGAAGGGTTCAAAACAACGATAAAACACTCTACAGTCGGATGTTTTTATTCTGTTTTTATGGTTCAAAAACAGGTACGCCACACCGATTTTGGCCAGACTTTGTTTTTTTAGTATAAAGTGCTTGCAAGCCGAAATGGTTTTATTTACACTAACGTTCTGTTTAATTGTTTAAGAGTTCCACCTTCTACGGCTCAATTCATATTCTTTCGATATTGTTTCAAAGCACAAGGATGGTTTTGACCATTGGGTTTACATACTGTTCTGATTCCGGGTTTACGAATCAAAGTCACTGCAAACAATTTTGCTGGAAAACGATGTTCTCTAGCAACAAACCCAAACCCACTGTTTTAATATAAAAAAGAATTGAACTTGGGACACTGTGGACACAATAACGGGACAATTTCGGCTTCTTCGATTATAAATTTGACACCATTAGGGGAGGACACAGATACTTATGGTCGTATCTCACACCGGTATTCACCCTGTCACCAATCACCCTGGGACTGCGGAAATCACTCACGAACTTCCAGAAAACGGCCTTGAAATGGGTCTGGATGAAGCCATGAGCTACACCGAGCTGGAGAACGTGAGTAAGGCCGCTCTGGTGCGTATTGAGGTCAGTCAACTTCCCCGCGAAATCCCTGATTTTCAGGCTCCTGGCGCCACCAAGGACACCTTGATCGCCGACTGGCTGAAAAACTGGATCGTCTCCTCCTTGCAGGCCAACACCATTACCGAAAATCACCTGCTGCCCAAAAAGGCCGAAATCGCCAATTACCTGGGCGTCAGCGTAGGTACGGTGCAAAACGCCATTCGTTACATTGAGGACGAAGGGCATGTAGAATCCAAACAGCGCATCGGCACTCTGGTGCGAAACGCCGATAAATCCGGCCAGCGGATGCGCAAGCAAACCTCCAAGCGCGATCAGGCCGTGGTGGCCATCAAGCATTTCATCGTGGAAAACGGTTACCAGCCGGGGCAAACCCTGCCTTCCGCCCGTGAAATCGCCAAAACCATCCAGTCAGCTCCCAACACCACCCGGCTGGCCCTGGAATTTCTCTCCGGCATTGGCACCCTGAAAAGCCTGGGCAACCGGGGCAACAAAGCCAACTGGGCCCTTCGGATCATCCCGGAAATTGAGGCTGAAAACCGCTGCGCCATTGAATCTGAAACGCTGATCGATCAACTGGAACGGGATTTAAAAACCCTGATTGCCGATAAATTTGAAGTCAACGACAAATTGCCCTCTCACCTGGAGTTGTCGGATCTCTTCAAGGTCAGTATCAAAACCGTGCATGACGCTATGCGTCGCCTGGCCGAGCAAGGGATTCTGCGTTCCAAGCGGGGTCGTTACGGCACCTACGTGGTGCGCAAGCCGGATGCCGCCAAACTGGCTCCCATCGATACCAGCATTTTCGTGCCTGCCGAAGAAGTCAGCTTCTACAACTACGAAAAAGTGGAGCAGCATCTTAAAACGCTGATCCGCACCACCTACAAAGTGGGCGACAAGCTCCCCGCTATGGGCGTCTTGTCCAAGGATCTGGATGTCAGCAGCAACACCATTCGCAAGGCCTTGCAAAATCTGGCCAAGGAAAAAATGGTCAGCTTCTCCCGCGGGCGCTACGGTGGCACTTATGTGACCCGTATTCCTGAAATCCGGGAAGAAGAACCGGGCAAAGCCTTCACCTGGGTCTCTATCAACCCGGATACGGTGAAGACCTACCGGGCCGGAAAAGCTCCGGTGGCCCACAACTAGCCCAAACTGGCCCTAAAAACTTTCAAAAGCCTCTTGGTCAATCAAGGGGCTTTTGAATTGCGGGCAGTGTCTTGAACGGATTTAGAAACTCTTAAATCAGAAGGAAGATCTGTACTGAAATAGACATAATAATAATGTCCAAACAATTTTGTTGCCTTATAGCCCATGTCATGAGCGTTTTCCTGAAAAAGCCTGTGAGCAGCTCGACTCCATGTCGTAGAGCGATGGGTGCGATCTTTTACAATTTGATCGGCTGAGTCATAAACAATCGCCTCAGTCACAACCGCGTGCCAGAGATCGTAGCTTTTTCGATCACAAATCCCAATTACACCGCCATCTGATATCGGAATTGCGTTTTTTATACACTCTGAAAAGATTTGAGGCCTGAGCATAATCTTAATGCCTTGCATCAGCAATGAAGTCTGCATTCTGATATCTTGCCAGAAAAAAACCAGCACAAAGGCACTCACTACGGCTAGCCAATGAGTTTCAGTCTCGGATTTAAAGGACTTTATAGTCGCCAGAATGAAAAGAACAAAGAAGCTCAAAAACACAATTAAGATGTAAATATAGAACGCTCCGTGTTCGTAAAAAACATCAAATATCGCTTCAATCAGGTAAAAAAGGACATAGGCTAAAGGGAAAAGCCATAGTTTTGATTTAAAGAGCTGTGTAAAAATCATTCGGATTTTACTACCAGTAAAGAAGTAGGCTCAAATTTTCTAAAAGTTTACATTTTCCGATGCAGGAAGGGCTTGGCCTCAACGCCCACATAGTCGGCCACGATCTGCCCTTGGCCGCGCAGTTTGTACTTATAAATCACCAGCCCTTCCAGACCCACCGGGCCACGGGCATGGGTTTTGGCGGTGCTAATGCCAATTTCGGCCCCCAGGCCAAAGCGGAAGCCATCGGCAAAGCGGGTGGAAGCATTGGCAAACACACAGGCGGAATCGATGCCATTCAAAAAGCGCTCCAACACCTCAGCATCTTGAGCCACGATGGCATCCGTATGATGCGAGCCGTATTGGTTGATATGGGCCATGGCCGCTTCCAGACCAGGAACAATTTTGACGGCCAGGGTTAAATCCCCGTACTCAGCTCGCCAGTCGGCGTCGGTGGCAGGCTCAATCGTGGGCAAAATGCCCTGCGTAGCCTTACAGCCCTTCAAAGTAATGTCCGCCTTTTCCGCCGCTTGGGCAAACTGGGGCAAAAATTGCGAGGCAATGGCCTCATCCACCAGCAAGGTTTCCAGGGCGTTACAGGCCGCCGGGTACTGAGTTTTGGCATCGATGGCCAAAGCCACCGCTTGGGCGACATGGGCGCTGGGGTGCACGTACAAATGACACACCCCATCGGCATGGCCCAACACCGGAATTTTGGTGGCGGCCATAATGGACTGCACCAACTGATTGGAGCCACGGGGAATGATCAAATCCACGTACTGTGGGTAATTCAGCATTTCCTGCACGGCTTCCCGGCTGTCCAGAAGGATCGCCCAGTGAGCCGGTAAAAAGGGACAGCGCGAATTCAGCTGATCCACCAGCTTCATGAAAGCAGCGTTGGAGCGAAGGGCTTCCCGGCCGCCTTTGAGCACCACGGCGTTTCCGCTTTTTAAAATCAGAGACAAAATCTGTGGAATCACATCCGGGCGAGACTCAAAAATAATGCCAATCACGCCCAAGGGGACGGTCAGCTTCTCCAGCACCAAGCCTTCATCCAGCAAGGTCTGACTTAAAACCTGTCCAGCCGGATCGGGCAACTGAATCAAATCTCGCAGGCCTTGGGCCAACTGCTTGATTTTCCCGGCATCCAGCTTCAGGCGCTGATACAAACTGGGGGTCAAGCCATCTTGCTCGGCTTGCGCGATATCTTTCTGATTCTCACTCAATAGAAAATCAGAATTTTCTTCGATAATGGCCGCAAACTGGGCCAGGGCTTCATTTTTTTGAACCGTGGGTAGGGTGGACATGGCCAGAAAGGCGGCTTTACTCCGCTTCAGAGAGTCTTCCAAGGGATTGATTGATTGGGTGACCATGCCAGTCGCTCCTTAAACGCCATATTCTTCAAAAATAACCAGATTATCCCGGTGAATCACTTCCTCGTGCTCACAGGCCTTACCCATGGCATCAAACCCAAGCCGTGCGGCAATTTGATCGCTAGGCAAGCCCTTAATGCGCTCAATCTCATCGGAAGAAAAGTGCGTCAGTCCTCGGCCCAGTTCCACACCGGCTTCATCCTGAATGCGCACCACCTGTTGGGCCAGGAAATCGCCTGTCACAGCCACTATGCCGATGGACAGCAAGCTGGCCTGCTTTTCCACCAGCGCTCTGCGGGCGCCTGCATTGACCACAATGGCCCCGTGGTAGCCAGAAGCCATGCCAATCCAGCGTTTTTTGCCGCTGAGATTGGCCTGCGGCAATACCAAGGTCCCCACGGTGGGTGGTTGTATTTCCAGGAGAGGGCTGAGCGGCCCGGTTTGCAAGCCTGAGGTAATAAAGGTATGCACCCCACTGAGAGAAGCCATGCGAGCGGCTTCCAGCTTGGAGGACATGCCCCCCCGTCCCAACAGGGACTGCCCGGAAGCGTCAATACGTTGCAAATCGTCCTGAAAATTTTCAATCAGGGCGATGCGCTGAGCCTTGGGGTTGGTCAGCGGGTTATCCGTATAAATCCCATCCACGTTGGTCAGAATCACCAATAAGTCAGCGTCCAGCTTACTGGCCACCAGTGCCGACAACATATCGTTGTCCCCAAAGCCCTTGGTGTAGCTCTCTTCCTGCAACTCCATGGTGGAAGTGGTGTCGTTCTCATTGATGATGGGAATGGCCTTCAGCTTGAGCAAGGTTTCCAGCGTTTGCTGCAAATTGAGATAGTGCTTGCGATCGGCGAAATCGGTGGCGGTTAGCAGCACTTGCGCCGGGGTTAAGCCGGACTCGGCAAATAAGGCCCGATAGGCATCCATCAACAGGCTTTGCCCCACAGCGGCGCAGGCCTGCTTTTCGTTCAAGGTCAGGCTACCAGAGAGTTTCAAGGCCATCCGGCCCAAGCCCACAGCCCCGGAAGAGACCAGAATAATTTCCTTACCCTCGGCCACCAGTTGGGCACATTGGGCAGTCAGCCCGGCCAGACGCTCAGCAGCAAAGCGACCCTGTTGATCCGCTCCCAACTCAATGACCACCTGCGTGCCCAGCTTAATGACCACGCGTTTGGCTTGGCGTAACGGTTGGTAGGGAGTGGCGGACATGCGGGGGGATTCCAATCAAATTCGGTTCATCAAGTATTTAGGCTGACCCTCATTGTATGCCAGCCCCGGCCCTCGGGTAAAGCGGAGTAAACCGACAAGTCAGCGATGGAGAGGCATCATCCAGACGAGGTTTCAAAACACGAATTAGGCCTGAAGCATCTTGGGCTGCGCCATCAAGAACTGGCCTTTGCGGGGGATCAGGCCAAAGTCAAACACCTGCCCCTGATCCGAAATGACCTGATACTGCAAGCCTGCCGCCGTATTTTCAAACAACATGAAATGATTTTTCTTAATCAGTCCCGCTTGCGCAGGCAGCCCTTTCATCGGGGAATCCAGCTTACCACCGGCCCCACTGACCGCATAGCGCACCCCGTTCAAGTTTTTGGGCGCTTCATAATGATGCTCGTGCCCAGCCAGATACAGATCCACCCCGTATTGTTCCAGAATGGGGGCCAATTTTTGAGCCAAGACCTGCTGCCAGAACAGACGCTTTGCTTTGGCGGCGGCCCCTAATGAAAACAACGGGTAATGTCCCATCACCACCTTCATGGAAGCGGTGCTCTGGGCCAAAGCCTGCCTCAGCCAAGCCGCCTGATTCTCAGCCCGTTTTCGGCTCTGGGGCGAGACATCTCCGCCCAGATAGCCCGGCACCATCACCGTGGAATCCAGGGCAAACACTTCCACGTCCTGACCGGGTGGGCCGAACTTAAAATTGTAGTAAGCCGGGACACCCCAGTAAGCCAATTGCCGATCCCCGAATCCGGCTTTGACATCGTGGTTTCCCAACACCGGAAAAAAGCGAACCCCTTGTCGCCACAGTGCCTGATAGGGCTTGGCGATACAGGCTTCAAACAACCGGGGATCCCCGCTGGGATAGACATTGTCTCCCAGAACCAGCACTTTATTAAACGGAAGTCGTTGGCCCCATTGAGCCATCTGATCGGCGATTCGGGCCTGAGCCGTGTCGGCGGTTCCCGCATCCCCAATCACGGCAAAGCGGTCCCCATAAACAGACACGGGTACAGACGCGCGCAAAAGAAAACGGTCCGCTGCGTTTCCGCTCAGCGAACCGGCATGTTCACCTTCCGTTTGGGATCTCTCACTGACTGTTTTTGGGGTAGGCAAAACCGCCCCAAAATTCAACCGAATTCCGGCAGGCCAGCGCACTGGCGGATTGATAAAACCACACTTGAATGAAACTGAATTCACGATTTGAAACGACTTCTGTTTTTTTACGAGGAACAAGCAGTCGCTTCATGGTTATTATTGGCCAATTTAATGACCGCAGAATGACAGGAAGCGATACTTCTATAAAGTAAAACGCAAAGCCACTGGCATGCGGATCATTTTTTCAATTTTGTTCATCCGATCCTTTGCAAAAAATCCTGGTAAGGCTGCCCTCACAACAGGTTTGTAACTGTTTGAGCAGAGCGAGTTCAAAAAATGCCTGACACACTTGCCAGAGGCGCTCTCTATTTGTTTGGGCTGAACTTGTTTTTTAAACAGGCTGTTTTACAAACGGGTTGTGAGGGCAGCCTCACCAGGATCATTGGCGAACCATTTGCCAAGCCATGCAAGTTCTCGTATGATAAACCTGTTCGCAAATTCATTGTGGGCACACAATTTATATCATCTATCGGGGTGTTGGCTCATGGGCCGACTGAGATCATCGCCAATTCGATGAAACCCGCTTAACCTGATCTGGGTAATGCCAGCGGAGGGAAGTAGAATGTTTCATTTTTATAGCAGGCAGCCAAAGCCATCCACGCTCAAAGTAAGTAACGGCATAGTGGTGAGTGGCTTTTTGTGGCATATGCCCGCTGCTGTTTATCAGCGTCCACAGGCCGGATCTGTTTGCGTGCCCTCCATTGTATTCAACTGATATTCAAGGGGTTATTAACCGTTCATATAGGAAAGAAAGAGAAAAAATCATGAGTCTAACCGCACCCGTCACCCACGCCAATCCCTTGCCCACGGGCAGCCAACCGGGAGTAACCACCGCCCCCCTGCCCAAGTCTCAAAAGAAATATCTGGCAGGCCAACTGCACCCGGAAATTCGGGTGCCCTACCGGGAAGTAAGCCTGTCCCCTTCCAAGGTATTCAACAGCGATCAACTGAGCGAAAATAAACCGGTGGCCCTGTACGATACATCCGGCCCTTACACCGACCCGGATGTGGCCATTGACGTCAGTCAGGGCCTGGCTCCCATTCGCACCCAATGGATTGAAAAACGCAACGATACGGAACTGACCGAACGCCAAATTCTGAACTACGGAGGCAAAAGCCTGCTCAGTATTCCCAGTTTGCAGCGACAACCGCGTCGGGCCAAAAGCGGCCACAACGTCAGCCAGATGCACTATGCCCGCCAAGGCATGATTACCCCGGAAATGGAATTTGTGGCCCTGCGAGAAAACCTGCGCAATCAAGTCCTGAAGGAAGGTCTCATGGATCTGGAGCGCAAAAGTCGCCTCAAAGGGAATCCGCTGGGCGCCCAAATTCCCGAGGACATTACCCCGGAATTCGTGCGTCAGGAAATCGCCCGAGGACGGGCCATCATTCCGGCCAACATCAACCACCCCGAATTAGAACCCGTGATCATTGGTCGCAATTTTCTGGTTAAAATCAACGCCAATATCGGCAATTCGGCGGTGTCTTCTTCCATTGAAGAAGAAGTGGAAAAGCTGGTATGGTCCATCCGGTGGGGGGCGGACACGGTCATGGATCTGTCCACCGGCGCCAACATCCACGCCACCCGAGATTATATTTTGCGCAACGCCCCGGTACCCATTGGCACGGTGCCCATTTATCAGGCATTGGAAAAAGTGGACGGCAAAGCCGAGGAACTCACTTGGGACATCTTCCGGGATACCCTGATTGAGCAGGCCGAGCAAGGAGTGGATTACTTCACCATTCACGCAGGAGTGCTACTGAAGTACGTGCCACTGACGGCCAACCGCATGACCGGCATCGTGTCCCGAGGCGGTTCCATCATGGCCAAATGGTGTCTGGCCCATCACAAAGAGAATTTCCTCTACACCCACTTTGAGGACATTTGCGAGATTATGAAAGCCTACGATGTCAGCTTCTCCCTGGGGGATGGCTTGCGTCCGGGATCGATCGCCGATGCCAACGACGCCGCCCAATTCGGAGAACTGGAAACCTTAGGCGAACTGACCCAACTGGCCTGGAAGCACGACGTGCAAACCATGATTGAAGGCCCCGGTCATGTGCCCATGCACATGATTCAGGAGAATATGGAAAAGCAACTGAAACACTGTGATGAAGCGCCATTCTATACATTGGGGCCACTGACCACCGATTTAGCACCGGGATACGATCACATTACCAGCGGCATTGGGGCGGCCATGATCGGTTGGTTTGGGACAGCCATGTTGTGCTACGTGACCCCCAAGGAGCACCTGGGCCTACCCAACCGGGAGGACGTCAAAACCGGCGTGATTACCTACAAAATTGCCGCCCACGCCGCGGACTTGGCCAAAGGACACCCGGCAGCCCGGTATCGGGATGATGCTCTGTCCAAGGCCCGCTTTGAATTCCGGTGGGAAGATCAATTTAACCTCTCGCTGGACCCTGAAACAGCCCGGGCCTTTCACGATGAGACCCTGCCCGCTGATGGGGCCAAAGAGGCTCAGTTTTGTTCTATGTGCGGCCCCAAGTTCTGCTCCATGAGCATTACTCAGGACGTTCGGGAACTGGCCGAAAAAACGGGTGATTTAAAAGCATGAGTCAGACTGTTGGTATCGTGGGCGCCGGCTTATTGGGCAGATTACTGGCCCTGACTCTTCGCCAGCGGGGTTGGCAGGTCTCTCTGTTTGATAAAGACGGCCCCACGGTACCCAACAGTTGTGGCTATGCGGGGGCTGGCATGCTGTCCCCCATTTCAGAGCTGGAATCAGCGGAACCCCTGATTGCCCGACTGGGCTTTGACTCCCTGCCACTGTGGCGGCAGCTTATTACCAGTTTAAATCGGCTAGATCTGCCGGTCTACTTTCAGACCGAGGGCACCCTGATTGTGGCTCACCATCTGGATAACGCCGATCTCCATCACTTTCGGCACATGTTGCAAAGCAAACTCCGACACTGCCAAAACAGCGAGGTTCCGGCTTCCGCCCTGAATGCCTTGAACTGGCAGCTCACACCCCAGACATTAACCACACTGGAGCCAGAGCTGGGCGGGCGATTCCACAGCGGCATTTTCATCCAGGAAGAAGGGCAGATTGACAACCGCCAGTTGCTGCTCGCCCTGGAAAACGCCCTTCAACTGGCCGAGGTTCAATGCCATTGGCACACACCGGTGCAGGAGATTCAGGCTGGCATGGTTCAAACGCACCCGCGTGATTGGCGCTTTGATTGGGTCATCGATTGCCGGGGGCTGGGGGCCAAGCCAGACTGGAACAACGTGCGCGGGGTGCGCGGAGAAATCGTGCGGGTGTACGCACCGGAGGTCACTTTAAATCGCCCGGTTCGGCTGATGCACCCCCGCTATCCGCTCTATATTGCTCCCCGAGAAAACCACCATTACGTCATCGGGGCCACCTCCATTGAAAGTGAGGATACTAAACCCGTCACCGTGCAATCGGCCATGGAGCTATTGTCTGCGGCCTTTGCCGTGCATGAGGGCTTCGCAGAAGCCTCCATTCTGGACAGTCTGGCCAACTGCCGCCCGGCCTTACCGGACCACCTGCCCCAAATCCAGTCCAGCCCGGGACTATTACGCATCAACGGATTGTACCGGCATGGGTTTCTCATTGCCCCGCAACTGGTGGAAGTGACTTGCAACCTGCTCAGCGGGCGCCCCACCCCCGAGCATTACCAAGCGCTCATTCAAGGAGGCACAGTGCCAGTTTGCCCCTAGCGCCGTGTGTACTTTTGAATTTAAAACCGCACCCCTTGACGTTCAACAACCCCTATAGCATCCAACACCCCAATAACAACTAACACACCCATAGCATTCAAAAAAGGTACAATCACAATGATGCAACTGTTTGTGAATGGTGAGCCCCAGCAAGTGCCCGCAGCCGCCAGCGTTCAGGATCTCCTGAATCAACTGGGTTATGAACCCAAATCCATCGCCGTGGCCGTGGATGGCGATTTCGTACCCAAGCATCAATACCAAACCCTGGCCCTGCGGCCAGCCCAATCCGTAGAAGTGTTGTCGCCCATGCAAGGGGGTTAAGCATGAGTCAATTACCGGAAACAACGGCTTGGCACTTGGGCGGAGAAACAGTCAACAGCCGCCTGCTGGTCGGGACCGCCCTGTACCCTTCCCCCGCCATTATGCTGGATGCCATTCACGCATCCGGCACCGAGGTGGTGACCGTTTCCCTGCGGCGACAATCCCCGGGCAGCAACGGGGGAGAGTCTTTCTGGGAAATGCTGAAAGACAAACACCTGAAAGTTTTGCCCAACACCGCCGGATGCCGTAGCGCCAAAGAGGCCATTACCACCGCCCACATGGCCCGGGAAATTTTCAACACCCACTGGATCAAACTGGAAGTGATTGGCGATGATTTTACCCTGCAACCCGATCCCTTTGGGCTGATGGAAGCGGCCAAAGCGCTAATTCAGGAGGGCTTTGAGGTCTTTCCCTACATGACGGAAGACTTTATTGTGGCCCAAAAGCTGGTGGATGCCGGTTGCCGCATCCTGATGCCATGGGCTGCCCCCATCGGTACCGGAAAAGGCCCCATCAATTTATATGCGCTCAAACTATTGAGAGCCCGGCTCCCTCAGGTACAACTGATCGCCGACGCCGGGATTGGGCTGCCCTCTCATGCCGCTCAAATCATGGAAATCGGCTTTGACGGGGTCTTGCTCAACTCGGCCATCGCTTTGGCCGAACATCCACCCCAAATGGCCCAGGCCTTCGCCAAAGCCGTGGAAGCCGGTCGATTAGCCTATCAGGCAGGCCCCATGCCCCAGCGAGACATGGCCCAGCCCAGCACCCCCATTTTGGGAACCCCCTTTTGGCATCAAACCGCTCAGAAAGCAGGACAGTCCGTATGAACCAGCCCGTATCCACTGTTTCACCTTCCTCTTCCTCCTCTTTGTTTTCCGCCAGTGCTCCAACCGCCGCCAGACCCATCGTGTGGACCATCGCCGGTTCCGATTCCGGGGGTGGCGCAGGCATACAAGCCGATCTCAAGACCATGAATGCCCTGGGCACGCACGCGTGTTCTGTCATCACCGCCCTGACCGCCCAAAACACCCAAACAGTCAGCGCCATTGAAATTCCTTCTTCCGGCATGTTACAAGCCCAACTGGAGGCCTTGCGCGCCGATCTGCCGCCCGTGGCCCTGAAATTGGGCATGTTGGGCGACGCTCAAGGGATTGGCATCATCGCCAACGCCCTACAGGATTTGAAGGCCCTGATTGTCTGCGACCCGGTCATGGTGTCCACCAGCGGGCACGATCTCCGTCAGGCTGATGCCTTACAGGCTTTAAAAAGCCAGTTGCTGCCTTTGGTGCATTTGCTGACCCCCAACCTGCCAGAAGCGGAAATTCTGGCCGAACAAGCCATCACCAGCACCGAGGCCATGGAAAGCGCCGCTCAAAAAATCCTGCAGCTGGGCGTTCGCTCTGTGCTCATTAAGGGCGGCCACTTCGGAAGCGACTACGCCCAAGACTATTGGACCAACGGCACCCAGCAAGCCTGGCTGAACTCTGCCCGAATCCAAACTGATCACACCCATGGCACCGGCTGCACCCTGTCGGCGGCCATTACCGCCGCCCTGGGCTTAGGCTATCAGGAACTGGACGCCATTGTCATTGCCAAGGCCTATGTGAATCAGGGGTTGCGTCTGGCCCCGAGAGTCGGTCAAGGGCAAGGCCCGCTGGCCCATTTGGGATGGCCGGAAACGCAGGACGATCTCCCGTGGATTACCCCCACCGCCCAAGCCGGTCAAGCTCGCCCTCAGTTCCCCGGTTGCGGGGAACGCCCCTTGGGGTTTTATCCCATCGTCAACCGGGCCGAATGGCTGGAAAAATTGCTGCCCCTCGGTGTTTCCACGGTGCAGTTGCGCATTAAAGACCTGGAGGGAGAAGCACTGGAGCGGGAAATCGCCCAAGCCAGCGCTTATGCCCGCCAAATGAACTGCCGCCTGTTTATCAACGATTACTGGCAACTGGCCCTGAAATACAACGCCTACGGGGTACATCTGGGGCAGGAAGACTTGACCACTGCGGATTTAGTGGCCATTCAGGCCGCCGATTTGCGCTTGGGGGTCAGCACCCACTGCTACCGGGAAGTGGCCAGAGCGCTGGCCGTTCAGCCATCGTATATGGCCGTTGGCCCCATTTTCAACACCACCACCAAAACCATGTACTTTCAGCCGCAAGGCCTGGAAGCCTTGGCCCGATGGCGACGCAGCCTGCTGAAATATCCGCTGGTGGCCATCGCCGGGATTTTTCTGGACAACGCCCGGGACGTGTTGGACACGGGTGTGGACAGCATCGCCGTGGTGCGGGATGTCACCCAGGCCGAAAATCTTCCCGATCGGGTGGCCCAGTGGCTGGCCCTGTTTGAGCGCCAAACGCTCACACGTCCTGCCCCTAGCAGCGTTTAATTAATAGCATCAGTCGCTTTGAGAGAGGCGGGAACTGCCCCCCCACTCTCGATTGATCCATGCGACACAATCGTTGTCTTTATGCTTCAATATTTATTGATTCAATTTTGGATTGATTGTTATTGATTATGGACTCACTTGCCCATGAGCATGTCACCACCTGATCTTTACGCACCAAACACCGAGGGAGAAGCCGGGGTTGCCCAAAGTGACAGCTGGCAACAAATCGAAGCCGAACTGAAGCGGGCGCAAAACGCCCTTCAGCAGCCCATGATGGATACCTTTGTTCGCCAAAGTGAACCGCACCGGGAACGCACGGTGATGGATCTCAAATCATTCGGGCAATCCTCAGACCCGTCATCAGACTGGTAAAATCAAGGGTCCGTCCCAAACCGATAAACCACCAGCCAAACTATACACCTGCTGATAGCCCAGATCCCGCATCTGTTGCAGGGCCTTTAAACTGCGCACCCCTTTTTGGCAATAAACCAAAACAGGCTGATCTCCCTTAAGATCCAGGCTAAACTGGGCCGCCAAAGTTTGTTCATTCAACTGGGGCAAAGGTAGATTGTGCGCATCAGGCAAATGCCCAGTGGCAAACTCCTCAGCGTCCCGCACATCCAGCACAGGCCAGCCCTGGGCCAGCTTGCATTGAAACGCTTCAGGCGATAACTCAAACGCCTTCAATTCCTCCGGCACCGCACAAGCCACAGCCATCGCCTTGGGCGCCAAAATACTGGGATTCTCCCCACACAATGGGCATTCCGGATTTTTAACAAGATGAAGCGTTTTCAGGGTTTGGGTCAAGGCATTGTAAACAAGCAATTTTCCAAGAATCGACTGACCCAGCCCGGTCAAATACTTGATGGCTTCTGTGGCCATCATCACCCCCACCGTCCCTGGTACCACGCCCAATACACCCACTTCCGCGCAAGGGGCCAAGGCGTTGGCTTGCGGCGGTTCTTCAAACACGCAACGATAACAGGCCGTTTGCTCGGGTTCACACTTTCCAGAGCCAAACAAGGCCAACTGGGCCTGATACTCAAACACCGCCCCTTGCAGGAGCGGAATTTTGGCCAAATAGCAAGCATCGGCAAGCAAGTACCGCGTGGCAAAATTATCCGACCCATCCAGCACCAAATCGTAACCTGCAATCAGCGATAACACGTTGGCTTCATCCACGGCCACCGGGTGCGCCTGATAGGTCACAGTCGGGTTAATGGCCCGCATGGCAGCAATCAAACTTTCCACTTTGGGTTGACCGATATCATCCACTCCGTGGGCAATTTGGCGCTGTAAATTACTGCGCTCCACCTGATCAAAATCCACCACCCCAAGGGTGCCCACCCCGGCAGCGGCCAGATACAAGCCCGCCGGGCAACCCAATCCACCCGCCCCCACCAGTAAAACTTTGGCATCTTTTAAACAAAGCTGTTTCTCCAGCCCAAAGCCCTTTAACTTGAGATGACGGCTG
>LAPX01000007.1 GCA_001858525.1 Vampirovibrio chlorellavorus
GCCACCGCCAAAAAACCGGTCGCTAAAAAAGCAGCTGCCAAGCCCGCAGCAAAAAAAGCCACTGCTAAAAAGCCGGTCGCTAAAAAAGCTGCTGCCAAACCCGCAGCAAAAAAAGCCACCGCAAAGAAACCGGTCGCTAAAAAAGCTGCTGCCAAGCCTGCTGTAAAAAAAGCCATCGCCAAAAAGCCGGTCGCTAAAAAAGTGGTTGCCAAACCCGCTGTAAAAAAAGCCATGGCCAAAAAGCCGGTCGCTAAAAAACCAGCCGCCAACAAACCGGCGAAAACGGTAAAGGCACCCGTCAGCAAACCACCGGCAGTGGAGTCCAAACCAACCCCGCAAGAGACTCCGGCAACCGCTTAAGCGCGAATCAAGCCAGTCACAATGGCAGTGGCATAATCGCCATCGTGAGAGAGGCTAAAGCGCCAACTTTCAATGTTTAACTGACTTGCGCATTGCAGAGCCCTCCCGCTCAAAACGAGTTCGGGGGGGCTTTGTTTATGGGCAACCACTTCCACATCCTGCCAGTCAATCCCTTGCCCCCAGCCCAGCCCATTCAGACCAGAACCCAAAGCCTTAGCCACGGCTTCCTTCACTGCAATGCGAGCAGCCACCCGCTTCAGAAAAAATGCTTCCCGGAAAACGCCTTCTCCCTGACAATAGGCCAATTCCTGAGGCGTTAAAAGGCGTTGTACAAAACGCAGGCCCAACCGGGCATAACTTCGGTGCAATCTGGGGATATAAACCAGATCCGTGCCCACACGTAAATCAATAAAGGTATGCTGATTCAACGGGTTCTCCTGAAAAACTGAGCGACACCATAGGCCAATAACCCGCATCCGATTCACAAGGGAATGGGTTTAAAAAACGCGCGTCATAGGGTTCACCGGATTCAAAAATTGCAGGCGATTCGCCTGATAAGCGGCGTTGGAATTAGCCCTATGGGCGTAGGGATTAGAAAAGGGACGAATGCCAAATTGCACCAAACCCGCCTGCGACGCTACCGCTGGAACGAAAGGGTGGGGAGATGACAAAGGCGCCGGAGCAGCAAGAGAAGGCGCGGTCGCCGGATTCTCATCTTTGGAGTCCAAGCAATTGCTCACCACATCCACAATTTGTTCGGAGTGATCCCGCGTCATGCGCTCCAGAAAATACCCGGCCAAAGCCACACTGGGAACGGAACCCACCAAAATGGGAACCAGTTTATAAACCCCGTTCACGATAAAGGCTTTATTTTTGGCCAAAGCCGCAGCGGCCTCAGACAAACCTTGGGTTTTCACCTGTGCAGCCGCTTTTTCCTTCAGCACGTTAAGAACGGGCGCATCGAAAACACGAGACACGAACTTGGCCAATGGCTTTAACTCCCCGGAAGCCATAAACGGATCCGTGCAGTAGGCCAATTTCGGATCAAAGGCGGCCGGTCTGGTTTTAGAGGTTAAATCCTGCCAGAGTTGCTTGAAAGAATAGCCATCACTGAGCGAAGACACTTCCACGCCCAAAGGCTTGCGCAGGGCTTTTTGGGTAAAAGTCTGAAAGCCCCGCAGTAAGCCAAAGCCGGTCAGGAATCCGCCGACTTCACGCATATTGGTACGAATGGACTCCCGGTAGCGGAATGGACCTTCTGAGGTTCCCTGGGCCTTAATGGCAGAAATATTGGCCACACAGATCCGGGAAATAACCAGGGCCAAGGATGCCAAAATAAGAGATTGATCCCGGAAGAAGCCGGGTTTATTCACAATACTACTGCCCACATTTTTCAGAACACGGGGTGTGTTTTGAAGCACATGTATCATAAGCCACCCCCCGGCCAAGGCTTAGGCGACAGGCTCATGGGGTTGAGGACAGGCTGCTGCGCCATGAAAATGGGCGGTTGTGCCTGTGTTTTAGGATTAGGCAAATAGACTGGTACCGCAGGCATGGGCAACGCCGCCGGGGCAGAGACCAGAGAAAGGGCCTTGTGCGTGACCACTGGCATAGGATCGGCCAAAGGAGAGACCAAGGGAGGTGTCAGGGTGGCCGCCCCTTTTTTGGGCTGCTTGCGGTTAAAAAACTTTTTAGCCCCGGGGGCAATGACCCGATCATTCATCCATTGGGTTAAGGAACCACCCACCAGAGCACTACCCACCACACCGGTAAAAATGCCCAAAACCGCCAGCTGATTGTTGCGCTTGGCAAACTCTTTCAGCGGTTTCACTTCATTCACAATTTTGCTTAAAGCGGCATCCAGTTGCTGAGGCTCTAAAGTCACGCCGCCCTTTTCAGCCACCTGCTCTACTTTTTTCCTGAACTGGTTCTTCACCGTCACCAGATTGGCTTTCCCCAGGAGGGAATGGTCCTTGGTGGAACCGGGTAATTCATGTTCATACAAGGTGCTGAACACCGGGTTTTTAAAGGCCGTACCCTGAGCGCCATAAGTCTCCGCCACTGACTCTTTTAACTTTGAATCCAATTCGTGAACTTGGATGTTGAGGTTGTCGAGCATTTTTTTGAAGTCTGAGAACTGGGAATCATCAAGACTCTTCAGATCTTTCACCAATCTTTCATCGGAGAATTTCAGGACACGGCTTTTACAGCGGGTCAACAAATCAACCAGATCCTGCCCCAGGTGCAAACAGGCCATATAGCCCATCGTGCCCAAAATTTCCACAAAAAAGCGTTCGGCCATAGCCTGCTTTTTTTGGCCCTCGGTAAGGGTAGGATTGTTTTGCTTGGACGGTCGATTTTCCAGCACACGGGTCAGTCCGGTTGCCAAACGGGTCAACACGGCAACTTCAGCCAAGTACATTAAGTTTCTTGGCCGAGGCACTAGCTTGGATGTAACAGGCATAAGATTGCCCACTACAAGGCCCTCGTATTCTTCAGTTGATACAGTGTGTCAATGTATACCGGTGTACTGAACGCAGCAACACTTCCAGAATGCAACATATCCCAAGGAAGCAGGAAAATCCCAAACGATTGCTTTGTCTATTATAAGAAACCCACTCACGCCAATTTGATGCTAAAAAGGTTCAAAAAAAAGACCCATCAAGCTTTTTGAGGCAGCTGAACCTCAAATTGTGCTGCTTAACATTTTTGTTTACAATAGATGAGTAGTTACTCTTGGGGGCTTAAGTTACCATATCGAGTAGCCTTCCAGTATGAGGAAAAGCACTTTACGCATGGCTTTACAGCATTTTTCCGCAGATATGCGTCACATTCCGCAATGGTCCCTGGGGCTCTGTACCGTCCTGGCCGTGTGGGGCGTAATGACGCTTGGCATCAATATTACCGGGATTGCCCAGCAAGCATCGCCGCCCGCTGAAAAAAAAACAGCCCCCAACACAGCCGTTCAGCCTCTGGAACTGGAGCGTAAAAAATTCCCACAAGGCGAACTGTTCATTTTAAAAGTGCCTGCCCAAAGTGGCTACAAAGTGGTGCCTGCGGTCTCCAAAACCTTGGCTACTCTAAAGTCTCCCGTGTGGCAATCGATTATGCAACCCAGCGTGGGAGGTAAAAGGCCTGTATTTATGATCAACGGGGGCTTTTTTGACCCCAGCAACAGCCTGACCACCTCGTTCATTTTCCAGGGTGGCCTGCTGGTGGCCGATCCCCGCATTAATCCCAACCTGGTCAGCAACGAAAAACTGATTCCCTACCTGCCCAAAATCTTCAATCGCCCAGAATTAAGACTGTACCTCTGCCAGAAGAACAACGGTTCTTTCCAGACCCAGTACGACATTACCCCCCGTAATGCCAGCATTCCCAAGGACTGCCTGTTGCAATCCTCACTGGGGGCAGGCCCCACACTGCTGGCACAGGTTCAGGATCTGGCGGAAGGCTTTGTGGATTATAACGCCGCTGGCAAGCGCACCCGAGACCCCATTGGGGTGTGCGCTCTAAACGCTCGAAGTGCCGTGGGCATAACAGCCAAAGGGGATATTCTATTGCTGATGGGCGCGCAAAACGCTAGTAATCCCAACAGCTCCGGCTTCACCCTCAGCGATATCGCCAACCTGCTAAAAGCCCGTGGGGCGGTCAAAGCAATGGCCCTGGACGGGGGAAGCTCTTCCAGCTTGTGGTATCAAGGGCAAACCATTTTTGGCAAATACGCCGCCAACAAGGCGCCGGTCATTCGGCCCGTGAAATCGGTCTTGATGGTGATTCCCAACACCTAACCATTGCGGCTTAGCCTTACCTGACCAGCGCTTTACAAAAAATTTCTACATTCGGGGCAGTTTCCATTACAATAAACCGAATTGTGGATCTTGGACGGGCACACTTCCCCTGACCCGGAAGTACGAACAGGTCAGTAGCCAGCGATTGGCGACTTGTTGCGTCCCAAGGCCCGTCAAACCCCAGGGTTCTCAATAAAGCCGGGCAAACACGGCAATGGGAACAGCGAGAGACAGACATCCAAGCAAAAAAGAGATTCAGATTAAAAGCGATCAACCCAAAAAGAGATCAGTTCAATGTTTAAAAATCCCAAAATCAACCTGCTTATAATCGTGGTGCTCATCATGGGGTCCCTGTGGACCGTGGTGAAAGACAAGGACAACATTCGTCTGGGTCTGGATTTAAAAGGCGGCACCCGCCTGACCTTGCAAGCAGAACCCACCCCGGACGTTCCCAAGATTCGCCCGGCCGATATGGACAGCCTGCAAACGGTCATTGAGCGCCGGGTTAACGGCATGGGCATTGGGGAATCGGTGGTTCAGCGGGCCGGAGAAAACCGCCTGATTGTAGAAATCCCCGGTGTTAAAGACCCCGAAGAGGCCAAACGCCGTTTGGGCCGCGTGGGCAAACTGGAATTCAAAAAACTGGATGCCCAACGCCAGTGGGTGAACACGGGTGTTTCCGGTAAAGACTTTACCAAGGCCGATGTGGCCACCAAGCAAAACGGGGAGTGGATTGTTCAGTTTGAGTTGAGCCCGGCAGGTGCAAAAAAGTTCGCGGATCTAACCCGTGAGCTGGCCCCCACCCGTGCCCCGATTGGCATTTTCTTTGATGATGAACAGGTATCCGCCCCAGCCGTGAACGAGCCCATTTTGGATGGCAGCGGCATGATTGAAGGCAACTTTACCCACGAAACCGCCAAGGAGCTGGTCGACACCCTGAACGCAGGGGCCTTGCCCGTTGACATTGAAGTGGTGGAAGAGAACACCGTTGGCCCCCTGCTGGGACAATCCTCCATCAAACAAAGCCTGTTTGCCGGATTGATTGGTCTGGGACTGGTTCTGGCCTTTATGATGCTTTGCTACCGCATGCGTGGCTTTGTGGCCGGTATGGCGCTGCTGGTTTACACCTTACTGACCTTCGCCATCTTTATGACCGTCGGGGTGACCTTTACCCTGGCCGGTATCGCTGGCTTCATCCTCAGTATCGGGATGGCCGTGGATGCCAACATCCTGATTTTTGAACGCACCAAAGAAGAATTACGGGCCGGGCGCTCCAAGTGGAAAGCGGTGGAAGTCGGTTTCGATCGGGCCTTCCCCTCCATTTTTGACAGCAACACCACCACCCTCATTACCTGCCTCTTGCTGTGGGTCATGGGCACTGGTGCGGTGAAAGGTTTCGCCCTGACTCTGGCCATCGGGGTAGGCGTCAGCATGTTCTCCGCCATTACGGTTACCCGAACCTTTTTACACCTGATTGACAATGCCAGTGGTGAGCCCACCGGCTCTCCCGTGAAGGCCTAGCCTTTGCCTTCCTGCCCAAGCATTTGATGAAGAGATCGCACGATATGTCGAAACAAATCACCCCTGAAACCAATACGGCCATCAATGAAGGCCCCTTGAACCTTTATAAATATCGCTGGTTATTTATCGGCATCTCCCTGCTCTTTTTAGTGCCGGGAATTTATTTCATTGCGGCCAATATGATGGATCCGCAAATTCAGGCGCCGCTAAAGCTGGGAATCGACTTTAAAGGCGGCACCCTGCTGGAATACGGCTTCTCCAAACATGTGTCTCAGCCGGATGTGGAAAACATCAAGCACGTGTTCGATGAGCATGGGTACGCAGGCTCTGTGGTGCAAATTCAGGAACCCCGAGTCGGCATTAATAAAAAAGCGGTAGAAATCGGTGCCCCCCAAAATGAGGCCCCAACAACTGAGGCCCAAGCACCCCAGCCTCAAACAAGCGCTCAGCCACAAAAACCAACCACCCCAGCGGTAACCGCCGCCGCCCAAACCCAGACCGAAGACCCGCAAAACACGCAGATCGCCTCCATTGTATCCGTTCGGGCCAAGCACATGCAGGGCCAGGTGGATCAAGAGATTCTGAAAGATCTGGAAAGCCAATATGGACACATCACGGTGCTGCAAAAAAACTCCATGGGCCCGGCGCTGGCCAAGGAATTACTGAGCAACGGCTTGTTGGCCCTTGTTTTGGCTTACATCCTGATTGTGGGCTACCTGACTTACCGCTTCCAGTTTGATTTTGCCGTGTGCGCCGTAGTGGCCCTGCTGCACGACACCGTTTTCCTGCTGGGTATGTTTGCCATGTTTGGTCGCCTGTTTAACACCGAGGTCGACAGCCTGTTTATCACTTCGGTGCTAACCGTTATTGGCTTCAGCGTACACGACACCATCGTGGTCTTTGACCGCATTCGAGAGAACTTAAGGGTTTATTACACCAAAAAGCTGCCCTTTGTGACCATTATGAACATGAGCGTCAACCAAACCCTGACCCGCAGTATCAATACGTCCCTCACGGTATTGCTGACCATGCTGGCCCTGTACTTCTTTGGGGGAGAGACCACCAAAGACTTCGTTCTGGCCATCATTATCGGGATTGCCGCAGGGACTTACTCCAGCATCTTCAATGCCAGCGTGTTACTGGCCATGTGGCGCAACCGGGCAGCATCTCCGCAGGCCCTTAAGCCAGCAACCGCCTAGTCAGTCAGGCTCCGCAAATACACCTAACTTTAAAAGACCTTGTCCCAACCAAAGTGACAAGGTCTTTTAGTCTTTAAGGCTTCAGCAAAGGCCCCAGTACCCGACGACGGGCCGCAATCAATTGACGCTGCTTGTAATGGGCATGGGCACCATCCCCAATTTTGCTGTCCAGATAACTGGCTTTATCCAGCATCTGAATTTCGTAAGGGAAGGCAAAACGGGTTTCCGTATGCCCCGCTCCGGACTTGACCCGCAGCAAATGACGGCAGGTAATATGCAGGGATCGATACTGGGGGGAACTCAGCGGATTGGCATTGTGGGGGCCTTCTTTGGGCAGAATGGAATCCGCGGTATGAAAGAAGTCCTGCAAGCTTTGCAAACTGCGCTGGCCCTGCTTGTACTCGGACAAAGCCTCTTCATAAAGGGCCTGAAAGTGCTCAAAATCGACCAGCGTATTCCGGGACCGACTGGGAATGACATTGGGGAAAAGAATGACCTTTTGCTCCCGCAAAATATCCACGGCCAGCAAGGCTTCCGCGGGATGAAAGGTGACCAGGCGAACGCCCACCAAGTCCCACACATTCTCAGCCACGTTCTCCTTTTTACAAAGCAGCTTAATCAGAATACTCTCACGGGGCTTGTGGTGCTTGGCCTCAAAGGCGTATAGCTTGAGCTCTCGAGCCCGGCGTCCCTTCAGAAGAATGGTGCCATCGCTCTGTGGCAGGAGGACTTCCCGAAAACGGGACAGAATTGCTTCACTGGCCTGAGCGTGATGCTTATAGAGCGGACTGTTTTGAATGTAAACCAAAGTATGAATAACCTTCAGCAAGGCACAAGCCCAGGGCCGATTGGGATGACCGGGCTGAGAGGCCAGCAGTAATAAATCCAACACGTTCCGGTTGGCCGTAATCGACAGCGGAATCTTCTCCATGGGGCTGAGAGGTTCCCCCAAGGCTTGCCAGTCCACCGAGCGGGTCAAAAAACGATGCTCTATAAAATGCACCGCCTCGATGAAATAGGCTTCCATCTCCGCCTGATCTTCGGGCAAATCCAGGTCAAAGCCGTAACTGGCCACAAACTCTTTGGCCTCTTCCCGGGTATAAACCGGCATCGAGGTCAAATCAATGGAAGATTTACCCTGAATCATGGCACCCAGAACTTCCCAGGGCATTTCAATGCCAAAAGGGTCGGGCAGGGTCAGCTCATAGCCAGCTAGAGGCAGTCCATCTCCGGGGCCCGCCAAGAGACCAGCAGGGAGATTGGAGTCATCGGTAAGAAACGTATCCGACACGCAAGTCTAGTCCCTTTCACACGTTCTAACAACACAAACTACTGGTGATCTTCTTACTGACTAAATTTGGCGAACATCCGTCCTATCGGCAGAATTCTAAAAATATTGAGCCCCTGCGGAAAAAAATCAAATTTCAGGCGAAACATACTCCGTTATTAGGAGTCGAGCCGGTTCTAACACCTCTAAACTAATTATAGATCATGTTTCAGTGGAATCACTGCTTGATGCCCCCAAAGGCCCGACAGCAAGGAAACAGCCTGCTTCCAAAAACCAAAAAACCACCAAACCCTGAATAGCCCTGGGAATGACTTTGGCAAAATTGCATTCAAGTCCAAAGAAAACTTGCCGATAGCCAATTTAAATAGCCCCAAAGCGCTACCAAGCCCCAAAGGAGTGCAGCCCATGAGACCCGTATCCACCCCCGCCAGCAAGTTGATTTTGGCAGCCAGTGCCCTCGTTTTGCTGGCTAGCCCTTGCCTTGCTTATGCCCCCGATGGGGATCTGATGAAAATCAAAGGGTACTCGCCAGAAGTTATTCAGACGGCCAACCAGCAACGTAGCCGCCAAGAGTGGAAAGAACCTTCTGTCCAGACCAAGTCCACCACGGAGCAATTCTTCCATAATATTTACTACGGCAACTGGATGGGGCCCCTGGACGATTTTGGCGCTGAAGTCATACGAAAGCACTAAGTCAGGCTAACCAGCATCGCAATACATTTCAAACACTAAAAACGACGGGATCAACACCCGTCGTTTTTGCTAATTCTTGAAACGTAAGGCTTACAGCAAGCCTTGCAGTATCAGGACAGCCTGAGCGCCCAAAAAGGCCTCTTCGCTTTGTTCATCTTTTAACAGCAATTCACGAGCCTGTTTTAAAGCGTCCTCGCTGCCGTATTTCTCACCCAGCACATCCCGTTTTTTATGCCACTGCATCATAAATATTCATCCTCCCGATCCTGTGATCCACCCAATAACCCAGCCTAGTCGTTTTTGTTGATTCAACTCAGCCCTAAAACCTTCAACCCAGCGTTTCAACCAACCTATAGTCCAATCCTGTATTTGCATAAAAGCAAACATTCCAGATTTGATGTCAACTTGTAAACGATCCTTAACAAAATAAGGTTCAGGCCCTACAATAGAGGGATGGAACTGCGAATTGCCTACCTGTACCCGGATCAGCTGAATATTTATGGCGACCGGGGCAATATTCTGACCCTGTATCAGCGCTGCCAATGGCGGGGGATTGCTGTACAAATTCTGACGCCGGGGTTGGGAGATCGCCTGGATCCGGAAGAGGCCGACTTGTATTTTATGGGCGGCGGACAGGACTCTCAGCAGATTCAGGTCTGCGAAGACCTTCATAAGGTGAAGGCGGACAGTTTAAAAACAGCAGCGACCCATGGCGCGGTGTTTTTGACCATTTGCGGTGGTTACCAGTTGTTGGGCCACTATTATAAACCCCATAACGGCGATGAACTCAAAGGGCTAAGCCTGATTGACGCCTACACCGTGGCCGGTAATACCCGCTTTATAGGAAATGTGGCCATAGAGCGGCCCAACGGGCAACAGGTGGTGGGTTTTGAGAACCACAGTGGCCGCACGTATCTGGGGAATGGGGTAACCCCGCTGGGGAAAGTTATCCACGGGCACGGCAACAACGGAGAAGACGGCTTTGAAGGGGTGGCTCAGGATAATTTTTACGGCACCTACCTCCACGGTTCGCTGTTGCCCAAAAACCCACAACTGGCCGATGAAATTATCACCAAAGCGCTGCATCGCCGTTACGGCAATGTTCAGCTAACCGCATTAAACGACACGTTGGAGCAACAGGCCCACCAGCGGGCTTTGGCTTTAAAATCCTAACAAAGCCAAAAATGTAACAAATTTTTAACTTTATGCCTGCGCCCTAAAGTTTTGGCCCACGGGGTCGAAACTTTAAATGCTGCTAACTATCTTTCAACAAAAGGAATGTTTTGATGCTTAAGAAAGAAAGAAAGAAAGAAAGAAATTAGCACTCGGCTTTACCTTGGCCGAACTGCTGATTTCGCTGGCCATTTTGGGTGTAATTGCCACCTTTACCATCCCTAAAATCCTCTCAACCCAGCAAAACGCGGCGGATTCAGCCAAAGTAAAAGAGGCCATGGCCACACTTTCGGCGGCCTATCAGGCCTATCAACAAAACAACACCGTCACAGCCAGTACCACCTCTGAAGCACTTATTCCCTATTTAAATTATGTGGCCAGGGACACCACCAGCACCTTAGACAATGTTCCAACGGCAGGTACCTTTTCTTGTGGCACACAAGTTTGCTTAAAACTGCACAACGGCTCCACTCTCGGTATGCAACCTTCGGAAAGTTTAAGTGGCACAGGGGCAAGTAATGGCTGGTGGTTTATTTTAGATCCGGACAGCGTGCAAAATAACACTAAGTATTCGATCGTGTTCTTTTTGTATTACAACGGCCGCATTACCACAGCGGGACGGTGCAGCGGGAATGTCGACTCTAGTGTCTTTTCTTACCCCTGTAACCCTGTTTACGATCCCAGTTGGTTTAGCCTTTAAATAAGGATTAAGGAGCTGTACACAATGGCGAAGCGCAAACGGTTAGGTCTTGCTGGATTTACATTAGCAGAACTGCTGATTTCGCTGGCCATTTTGGGCGTGATTGCCACCTTTACCATCCCCAAAATCCTGTCAGCGCAGCAAAACGCGGCGGATTCCGCCAAAGCAAAAGAGGCCATGGCCACAATCTCCGCTGCCTATCAAGCCTATCAGCAAGACAACACGGTCACGGCCAGCACCACCTCAGCATCGTTAATCCCTTACCTGAACTATGTGGCAAGAGATACTTCAGGCTATCTAGACGATATACCAAATAACAGTACATATAATTGTAACTCTGTAATCTGCTTAAAGCTCCATAACGGCTCGATGCTTGCCATGCGGACATCTGAAAATTTTAACGGCACGGGATCAAACAATGGCTGGTGGTTTCTTTTAGATCCCGATGGCGCTCCCAGCAACAGAGCGTCAATCGCATTTGTCCTTTACTATAATGGCCGTATTTCTACCGCCGGCAAGTGCGGTGGCTTTGTCACATCAAATATCAATTCGTATACCTGTGATCCTGTCTATGATCCCAGTTGGTTTAGCCTTTAAGGGCCTGAAATATTGAATCAATCCGGCTGAGGTCAATTCCAGCAAACCGGGCCTTTTCTTGGCGGCGTGCCTGTAGGAGAATGGTGCCACTGTAAAGCGTGACTCCGAACGAGGCCAACCCGACTATGACCGCATCTCCTCACTCCAACCAATACCTGCTGGAAATTGGCGCCGAAGAGCTCCCCTTGGAGTTTTTACTCTCCGCCCCCACCGAGCTGACTGACAAAGTGAAAGCCGCGCTGGATGAACAGGCATTGCCCTATGGAGAGATGGCCGTTTACGTCACCCCCCGGCGGATGGCCCTGATTATTCAGGAGTTACCGGAATTACAGGAAGAGCGCACTTTCAAAACCAAAGGCCCGCCCATCCGAGTGGCCCTGGATGCCAGCGGCAATCCCACTCAGGCCGGTCTGGGCTTTGCCCGCAAGCTGGGCGTGGATTTTTCTCAACTGGTGCAGGAAACCATTGAAGGCGAAACCTACATGGTGCTCAATCAGCAACTGAAAGGCCGCCCCACTCAGGAACTGCTCGCTGAACTGCTGCCCGGGCTGGTGCTCAGTCTCAGCGGTTCTCACTTTATGGCCTGGGGCAGCAATACCATTCGTTTTTCCCGCCCCATTCGCTGGCTGGTCTCCTTGTGGAACAATCAGCACCTTCCCCTCAGCATTGGCCCGGTCAACTCCGATGTCATCTCCCACGGGCACCGGGTCATGGCCCAAGGTCCAGTCACCATCGCCTCGGTGGATGCGTATTTAAACAGCCTGAAAACCGAAGGGGCGGTCATGGCGGACCAGTGTCAGCGCCGTCAACTCATTTGGGAAGAGCTGCAAGCCAGCGCCCAGCAAATGGGTGGAACCGTTCTGGAAAACGAGCGTTTGCTGGACACTGTGACCATGCTGGTAGAGCAGCCCTCCATTGTGGTGGGCCGCTTTGAGGAGCGCTTTCTGGAAATTCCGGAAGAAGTGACCACTACGGTAATGACGGCCCATCAAAAGTACTTCCCGGTGCGGGATGCCAACGGCGGCAAACTGATGCCCTACTTTATGACCGTTTCCAACGGCCGTAGACAAGCCGCTGAAACCATTCGCCACGGCAACGAAAAAGTGCTGACCGCCCGTCTGGAAGACGCTCGATTCTTCTTTCTGGAAGATCAAAAAATTCCGCTGATCGACCGTCTGGAAAGCCTAAAAGGCATCACCTTCCAAAAAGGGCTGGGCAGTATGTACGAAAAAGCGCTGCGTCTGGAAAAACTGGCCGCACTGGTCGCTGGCGCCCTGAAGTATGACGGGCCACAACAAGCCCTGACCCAGCGAGCCGCCAAACTGGCCAAGGCCGACTTGGTCACGGGTATGGTCTTTGAGTTCACCGAACTGCAAGGGGCCATGGGCCGCAAGTACGCCGCACTCTCCGGAGAACCGGAGCCCGTGGCTGAAGCCATTTTTGAACATTACCTGCCCCGCTTTACCGGGGACATGGTGGCCCAGTCCCCCGTAGGCATTGCCGTCAGCCTGGCCGATAAAATTGATACCATCGTGGCCGTATTCAGCCAAAAGAACGCCAAACTGCCCTCCGGCTCCAAAGATCCACTGGGTCTGCGCCGTATGGCCAGCGGGATTATCCAAACCGTGCTGGAAAACCAGTTGACCGTTGACCTGTTGACCCTGATGAGCCAGGCTTATCAGGAACTGGTGAGCAGTGCGCCTGCCACAGCCAAGTTTGAAGATGAGAAAACCACGCTGGATTTGGTCAATACCTTTATTCTGCAACGGTTCCGGGGCTGGCTGCTGGAACAGGACAATCGGTATGACCTGATTGATGCCGTGCTGGAATCGGATACACCGCCCTTGAGCAATTTGGCCGATGTCCTGACCCGGTTGGACGCGCTGAAACAACTGACCCAGAACGAAAATATCCTGAAAAAAGTCTATGAACCGGCCAACCGCATTTATAAAATTCTGGGCCAGCACTACAACCCGCAGGCCACCGTGGCCTCCGTCCATGCGGATCACTTCCGGGACGATTCCGAACGGGCGCTATTTGAGCAATTGAGCCGTCTGGAATCGCAAGGGATAAACACCAGCTATACCCAGCTCAGCGAGCAATTGTCCACTTTGTCTCCAGCCGTGGAACTGTTCTTTGAAAAAGTCATGGTGAACGATCCGGATGATACAGTGCGAAAAAACAGATATAATCTTCTCAGTGTGCTAAATCGTTTTTATCTGAAATTGGCCTGTTTTACCAAATTGGTTGTTTGAGGATTTCCGCAAGCCGCTTCAGAGTTTCAAAAACGTCGCTGATGGAAGAGTGATGGCAGAAAATGGCTGACCGACAATTTGAGTTGCCCGTAGACGTTCGCCGTAAAAGCGAAGTGGTTCAAGATCGACTGGGCTTAATCATCATCATCACCACGGTGTCCGTTTTCACCTTCCTGATTTTTCTACTGTCTGTGCTTTTGGGCAACAAACTGGCCGAAGCGGCAGCGGCTTTGCCCAACGTGAAAGTGCTGCACGAGTGGCATCCCTTTGAAAGCACCCGCATTTATGACCGCAATGGCACCCTGATTGCCAACATCCACGGGGATGAAGACCGGGTGGTGGTTCCCCTCAAGGACATTTCACCAAACATTCAGCGAGCTGTTATGGCCATTGAGGACAACCGCTTTTACGAGCACAACGGGGTCGATATCCGGGGAACCCTGCGGGCGGCCTCAGCCAACTTTCGGGGCGAAGACGTACAAGGGGGCAGTACCCTGACCCAGCAGCTGGTCAAAAACCTGTTTTTAAGCCCGGAACGGGCCATTACCCGGAAGGTGGCCGAAGCACTTTTGGCTATGCGGGTAGAGCGGCACTACGATAAAAATAAAATTCTGGAAATGTACCTGAACCAGGTCTACTGGGGGAACCAAAGCTACGGGATTGAAAAGGCGGCTCGCCGTTATTTCAAAAAACCCGCCCGAGACCTGACCATTGGGGAAAGCGCACTGCTGGCAGGCCTGTTGAAGGCCCCAGAAGGCATTTCTCCTTATGCCTACCCCAAAGCAGCCCGCAAGCGACAACTAGAGGTATTGGGGGCCATGGTCACCTTTGGTTACATTACCGAAGAACAGCGGGCCAAGGCCGCTAGCGAACAACTGGAACTGAATCGCCAATTGCCCAAGCCCTCCAAGCACCCGTTCTTTATTCAGTACGTGGTGGAGCAACTAAAAGAAAAATTCGGGGATAGTGCTGTGCGCCAGGGTGGTTTGAAAGTGTATACCACCATGGATGAGCCGGTGCAGGATCTGGCCGAAAAATCCCTTTATGATGAGATGGATAAAATCAAATACTCCGGCGCTTCGGAAGGCTCCTTCATCGTACAAAACTTGTCGAACGGGCATATTTTGGCACTGGTGGGTGGTCGGGACTTTGAAAAAAACCAGTTTAACCACGCCACCCAACAGCACCGGGCCATCGGCTCCACGTTTAAGCCGCTGGTGTATCTGACGGCCTTCCGCTTGGGCCTGGTCTCTCCGGAAAGTCCGATTTCAGACAGCCCGGTGTGCTTTAACAACGGCTACAGCAACTGGTGTCCGCACAACTGGGACGGCCGCTATATGGGCTCCATGACCATTCGTAAGGCCTTAACCCTGTCCAGAAACACACCCACCGTTAAACTAGGCCTGAAAATGGGTATCGATCCGGTCATTGAAACCGCCCGGCAAGCAGGCATCACCTCCCCCATTGACGCCAACTTCTCCAGCTTGCTGGGTTCGGCGGGTATTTCCCCGCTGGAAGTGATCACGGCCTACTCCACCATTGCCCGTGGCGGCGTTTACCTGCCACCCACGGTGTTGATGAAAGTGGAAGACAGCCGGGGGCGAGAAATCCACCTGGATCGCCCTCAGCCGGAACGCCGCTTTGAAGAAGGCCCTGTCTACAACCTGATTTCCATTCTGCAAGACGTAGTGGAAAAGGGAACCGGTAAAAACGCCATCATTCCGGGTCGCCCGGTGGCCGGAAAAACCGGCACCACCGATGAAATGCGGGACATCTGGTTCAGCGGATTCACCACCGATATGGTGGGCAGCGTGTGGATGGGCAACGACAAGTACGTACCCCTGCACGGCGTATTCAGCTCCAACTCGGTTACAGTTTGGGGTAATTTTGCCCGAGAGTACTACAAAATGTACCCGATTCAGGCTGCCGAATTCCCCAAGCCACCCAAAATCCTGGTGGAAAAGAAGTATCTGGGCCCCAAGCGGGAAAGTTCCGAAACCGCAGCACTGGATGAAGAAACCCCCGCCGTTTCCCCCAGTACCCCTACGGCCAAAGCACCAGCCGTGGATGAACCAGGGTATGGCTATTCCCCATTGCACCCTGGCGCTGGCGGAGTCCCCATGAACAATGACAACAACAGCGGGGAACTCAAGCCCTTGGTGGATCCCAATGCCAACCGCCGCCCCGCGACCCTGGCAGTCCCTTTACCGGTGACGGGTGGCGGAACCAACATGAACCCGGAAAGTGGTGTACACTAGTGCTATGAAGTATCATTTTGTACCCGAAGAAACGCCTTATACAGGCAAAGAACTCAACAACCACTGGATTTACCGCAATTACGGCATCCTGGGTGATTCGGTCGTGGCGTTTATTGGCCCCTGCGAAGTGGATCAGGAGAGCATGGTGGATCTGGAAGATGTGCTCAACGATGACTACATCTACTCCAAAAAAATGCTGAATTTTATTGTGGAAGTGTTCGGTATCACCTTGCAGGAAGGCGTTTTACTGCAACGGTTGTTCACCTCCATCATTCAGGATCGCATCAATCTGCTGAACCCGGAAGCTCGCATTCGTCGGCGGGGAGATGACCTGTTTTTTGAGGATACCGCCAAGCTGTCCGTTTCTATTTGCACGCTCAGCCCCACTTCTATTCTGATTCATACCGGCATTAATATCGACCCGCAAGGCGCCCCGGTAGAGGCCTCCGGTCTGGCCACCGAACTGGGCATGGGCGATCAGGTAGAGCCCTTTGCCTTGGCCTGCATGCGCACCCTGGCCGAAGAATGGGCCGATATTCGTCTATCCTGTTGTAAAGTCCGAGCGGTCGTTTAGTAGCCACAACCATCTTATCCAGACAGAAAGCAGAAAGAGATTCAGTGTAATGGGTCCTAAAAACTTATTAATCCTCTTTTTCTCCACCGTGGCCGTTTCCCTGGTGATTCTTATCATCTTTTTCAGCCTGTTTTTCAAAAACGTAAACTTGGACTTTAACACCCGCCTCCCGGAATCGGCACCCGACATCGGTGGCGCCTTCAACCAAACGTCTACCATGAGCCCCGACAGCAAGGCCGAGGGCCTGATGCGGTCCACGGTCAATGTGCCCTCGGATGCCAGAGAGGCTGATTCCACTGGAAAGTCCGGAGATGGCCCCCAAAAAGAGCCTGATGAAGCGCCCATGGCTGGAGACGCCACCTTGCCACCCATCTCCGATGATGCATTACTGGAGGATGAAGCCCCTCAGCCTTTGCCGGACAGAACTCCGCCTCCCCTCACCGGCAGCGAAAAACCTGCCCCCCCCGGTGACAGAACCGCCACCGCCGGTAATAGACCTTCCATGACAGCGCCTCCGCCGCGCTTGCCCCGCCCTTACCAGGAAGTTCGTCGAGACACACCGCCTCCAAGCTCACCAGCGCCAGAGCTGGATGTGCCCAACACGCCCGAGCCAGAGGCTGAAGGGCCGCCGGTTCCTTAAGGATCGTCCCCCAATTTTTCCAGGTGTCTACGCTCACTCAAAAGCCCGAGAGCGCTTTCTGAGAGGAAAAGAAAAGAGACGGCCATAAGCCGGGTTCTGTTTTAAACGATCATCTGTCTCGACTGACTGTTTCCAACCAGCTCTAGCGGGATACGGGAAGCGGACGAGCAGCCCTTGCAACTCAATGCGGCTTCCATTGGAGACTTGTAAACGGCTGCCTACAGTATCTCCGGCACCTTGCACCTGTCGGGGTTTACCTGGCCAGAGCCTCTCGACCCTGCCGGTGGGCTCTTACCCCACCGTTGCACCCTTACCTGTGCCTTGCCTTGCGGCGTGGCCATCGGCGGTCATCATTTCTGTGGCACTATCCTCACGGTCGCCCGCACCGGGCGTTACCCGGCTACATGCTCTGTGGTGCCCGGACTTTCCTCAGGCGTAACGCGTACGCCCGCGATCGTTTGTCCGTCTCTTTTCAGGGGTCATCATACCCCCTTTGCGCCAAACTGTATAGGGCCAGCCCCCACCACACACACAAAGACTAACAACATTTTTGGCTTTTCGGTTTTTAATTAATTAAAGCGTACTGTATATTAGATAAACCGACCTAGTTGTTAATGTTGGTTTATCAGAAGTCAGGAAAAAGCAATTATGTTTCCTTCTGTGGGCTTTTCTTTATTCCCGACCCAGTTGGCCACCGACAGTGCCAGCGCAGCTTTTGGCGCCAATCAAGCCCGACTGGCCTTGGCCAACACCGCGCCCGCCGATGGCAATCCAGCTAGTGTAGCCTCTTTGGCCGCACAGGATAAAGCATTAACCCTGCAAGGCATTAGTGCCCAAACCAACTACCTGGTGGCCCAAGCTATGCAGGAAGGCGGCCGAGGGCTGCTGAAGAAAAACTTTGAGCAACGCCAGCGCATGATTGATAACGGGGCCCTGTTCTTCTAAGTCACCCCTAAAATGCACTCATGGCAAAGCCACCGGGTCTACTTGCGTTAAAACGCCGTGGTCACAATGGGCATGTGTTGACCCGACAGGTTGGGAAACACCATCAGCTTGCCGTCATCATCCCGCCAGCGCACCCAACCGATGGGGGTGTTGCGCTCAAAGTCCAGCACTTCCACCAACAACCAGTTACCACGCACATGCTTGACTTTTAAATCCCGAATAATAGTCACCGGAATGAGTTTGGCCTCATCCGTATCGCTACTGCGAATGGAGCGATAGTATTCTTTCACCCCGGTCAGCCAGTAAATACCGTGAGCCTTGGCATTCAGCTTCATAAACTCCTGCCAGGTCTGATAAACACCGAAATGGGCTGGCTCAGTGGCCGCCTGCTTGGAGCCGGCTTGGGAACTGGCTTGACTGATTTGGCTAGCCGGCGGTTCCGTCTGCGGTTGCAGCCTGGTTTGCACCCAGCCGGTTTTACCACTGGCCTGATCATAGACCACTTCCACCCAGCCATCATCGGTATCACTGGTTACGGCCATCATGGCCACATCCAGCAGCGGGTAAAAGCAGAAGAAGGTGTGATCAGCATAAATGGCGTGGCGATCTCCGGATGGAGAAACCCATTCAATATTGTTGCCGCTGGTTTTATGGCCCCAGCGAATGGTCCCGAGGGTCTGTGCACCTGACTTTGGTTCGCTGTAGAGGGTGAAGGCATAAGGGGCAAAAAAGATTCCGTTCCCGTAACTGTATCCGCTTTGAAAGCGCTGTGGGGCAAAGCCATAGCCATTGCCAGCCGCTTGAACAGTCGGGGGAGCCGTAGCCAACAGGCTAAAAACCGTTACCATCAGAGCCATCACTACCCACAAGGGTCGCTTTAAACGCTGGTAAATCCCGTTCATGAACCGATTCTCCCCGGTTGAGAAACCATGTTACTGACCGCTTGCGAAACGGGCCTTCAAACTGGCGAGCCCCCTGAAAAGGGTTCGACTTCCCAGTCCGTGCCTGATACTATTCTTTTCTATTCTTTTTTCATTTATTATCCCCTTTTTCAACGCATTGGCCACCCCTTGGCTGATGGAGAAACCGAAACGCCCATGAAAATTCTGACCGCCGACTACATCATCAGCGCCCCCAGCCTGAAAGACTGCCCCGACTTCCAGGGATGCCCGGAAATTGTGCTGGTTGGCCGTTCCAACGTGGGCAAATCCTCTTTCATTAACAGCCTGACCCAGCGCAAAAATCTGGCACGCACCAGCAACACCCCCGGAAAAACCCGCTACATCAACTTTTACGACGTCAACTACGCCAAAACCAAGTCCAGCAAAGACAAAGTGATGATGGTGGACTTGCCCGGCTACGGGTTCGCCAAAATCTCCAAAACCGAACAAGAGAAATGGCGCAACAATCTGGAAGCCTATCTGTCCAAACGAGAAAGTATTCGACTGGTTATCCAGCTGATTGATTCCCGCCATGGCCCACAGGATAACGATATCCAGATGTATGAATGGCTCCAGTACAACGGCAGGCGTGTTCAGGTAGTGCTAACCAAAACGGATAAACTGTCCAAGAACGAAGTCTCCAAACAAATGGCCCTTTCGGCCAGAGCGCTGGATTTGAGCACCAGTGATTTAATCGCCTTTTCCGCTGAAACCAACGCGGGCCGCGATCAAGCCTGGACGGCCCTTCTAGAGGCCTTGTCCCTCCCTCAGCTACCGACTGTGAGTAATGACACCGAGGATTCGGAAGAAGATTTGGCCGAATAAACACCCTCTTACGCTTTTGTCGGCTTAAGCTTTTGTTTGAAAACGGGGTTTGTTCCGGCTACGCTATGGGCATATTTCAATGATTCTATCCAGAAAAGGAGCATCCCATGCCTGCTACTGAAGTCAATGAAGTCCCTCAAACCGCCCTGAAAGGTTTACTCTCCGGTAAAACCGGCTTAATCTTTGGGGTGGCCCATAAAACCAGCATCGCCTGGTCCATTGCCCAAGCCCTCAGCGCCGCTGGCATGCGGTTGGCCTTTACCTATCAGGGCGAGCGTCTGGAAAAAAACGTGCGTGAGCTGGCTGAAACGCTGGAAGGCTCCCTGATTTTGCCTTGCGATGTCACCAACGACGCTGAAATCCAATCCGTGTTTGACGCCGTGGGTCAGGAATTTGGTCAACTAGACACCCTGGTGCACAGCGTGGCTTTCGCCAAAAAAGAAGATCTTTCGGGTTCCTTTGTAGAGACCTCCCGCGATGGGTACCTGCTGGCTCAGGACATCAGCGCTTATTCTCTGACCGCTTTGACCAAGGCCGCTGTCCCTCTGTTTGAAAAAGCCGGTGGCGGCAGCGTGGTGACCTTAACCTACCTGGGTGGCGAGCGTGTGGTTGAAAACTACAACGTGATGGGCGTGGCCAAAGCCGCTTTGGAAATGAGCGTGCGCTATCTGGCCGCCGATTTGGGCCAGAAAAACATTCGGGTGAATGCCATTTCCGCAGGCCCCATTAAAACCCTGGCTGCCCGTGGCATTTCCGGATTCTCCAATATTCTGGGCTACATGGAAGAGCACACCCCCCTCAAGCGGAACACCGAAACCGGCGAAGTGGCTGACACCGCTTTGTTCCTGGCCAGCCACCTTTCCCGTGGCGTCACCGGTGAAGTCATCCACGTGGATTCCGGCTTCCACATCATGGGCTTCTAAATTTTCTCCAAAGAATGCACACCCTTTCAAAGCCCGCTTCTGATACCAGTGGCGGGCTTTGAGCATAAGCATAAAATGTTATGTTAGTGGGCGTCGGTGCGTTCCGCCGACACTTTGCCCATGTCATCCGTGGGTAAGGAGTAACACGTGCAATTGGAATGCCCGCATCCCGGATAGCTCTGGTGGCCTTCGGCGCACTGTTTGCCGCAGTAATATAAATCACCCTTGCGAATGGCGCCGGGGTCCTGATGATCCACTTCGCACAAACAACGGGGACAAGCACAAACTTCCATAATCGTCGTCATTCCAAAACCCTCCCTTTTAAAATCCCGACCTCAGCAACCCGTTTATCCGGACCGATCCGTTTCCACCATTTGATTTCCCCCCGGGTCAAACCCTTTTGGAAAGAGGGTATGACCATCATAGCGAGCCCCGGCCAGCAAGGCCTGACTTAAATGGGTGCCCTCATCAAAACTGGTATCGCAGACATTAGCCTTTTCCAAATGGGACTCCACCAAATCGGTTCCCTGAAAATAGGCGTGCCGCATATTGGCCTCTTGCAAGTTACCCTGGTGCATGGGCACCCCTTCAAAATGGGCGCCTTCCATATTGGCCTGAGACAAATCCACATCCACCATGCTGGAAGGGTTTCCCTGCAAGGCCATCAAATGCCCTTCATGCCCCATATCCATGCGAAACAAATTAGCCTGATGCAGGTTCACCTGTTGCAGTCGGGCCCCCTCCAGATCCGCCCCGCTCAGGTTTGCGCCCATCAGATTAGTGCCGGATAAAATGGCACTAAACAGCGTGGCTCCGGTTAAATCGGCCCCTTGCAGATTGGCATTGGTTAAATCCACGCCGGTTAAAATGGCGTTAAAAATTTTGGCCCCCCGCAAATCGGCCCCGATCAAAGAAGCGCCTTTTAAAACCGCACTGGACAAGTTGGCACCCACCAAACTGGCCCCGTCCAAAATGGCTGCGGATAAGTCCGCATTGATCAGACTGGCCTGATTGAAATTGGCATGACCCAGGCTGGCTTGCTTAAAATTGGCTTCATCCAGGGTAGCCTTGGCAAAGTTGGCCTCATGCAAGAAGGCGCTCTCAAAAACAGCTCGACGCAACTTTGCGTAAGCGTAATTCACCGCTTCCAGATGTTGACCCTTACAGCAGTGCATGGCTGATTCCCCCTGAATTGCCGAATGAAAAGTGCAGGATTTGCAGGATTCAGTGTAGCACTTTGCCCCTTACCCACCATCCGCCAATCGGTCATTTCGGCAGCAAAAAACCCAAAACTGATAAACGCAGATGAGGCTCCCTGACCACAGACTCTATCGGCAGTGGCTTCTCTTATAAAGGCTTTATAAGCCGCGCAAGCGTTCCGCCGGAGAAATAATGCTGGTAATTCGCAAGCCAAAGTTATCTTCAATAACCACCACTTCGCCTTTAGCAATCAGCTTGCCGTTGGCCATCAGATCCACCGGCTCTCCGGCAATCCGCTCCAGTTCAATGACTGAACCTCGGGTCAACTCCAGCACATCCTTGATGGGTAATTCTGTTTTGCCCAGCTCCACGGTCAGGTTTAAAGTGACATCCATGACCAGAGAAAGATTCTTGTTCTCCTCGCCATACACGTTGGGTTGATGATCAAACGAACCGAATTCCACGGGTCGCACTGTCACCGGGTCTACGTGAATCCCACTGCCCCCCCCACTGGACCGGACATGCGGGGCGGAGGCTCCTGCCATGGCCGGTTGCGGCTCCGCATGGGCACTGACCTGAGCGGGACTGGAAACTTCCATCTCCATTCCGCCCATTTCCGGTTCACCCTGAGAGGCATCAATGGACATAAACAGAGCGACCTGCTCTTTCAACTCCGATGACACCCGAAGCTCCATCATTTCCAGCACGGTTTGCTGGTTGGCATTCAGCTGCAGATTGGTCAGTACAAACGGTTCGGCTAAAACCTGAGGTAAACACTGAGCCAACATATCGCTGGAATAGGGAATCACTTCCGGACTGTTGATTTCCACCGTTTCATGCAAGACAGAGGCCATTCCGGTGGCTGCCGAATTCATCATCTGACTCATCAACTCACCCACAGCACCCAGCTGAAGCTCAGTCAACTCATCGTCGCTTCCTTCCTCCGTGCTGCCCAGCATCATGCCAGCCAGCTTGCGCACATCGGAGTTTTTGACAATGTACAAGGCCGTGGTGAAAATGCCTTTGACAAACTGCACCATGATGATGGTTTTGGGCTCGTTGCCAAAAGGAATGTCCATCGCCGCCAGATTCTCGAATTCACTAATCTGGGGCGGAGCAATCTCAATTTCCTGACCCACCAGAATGCCCAGTGTGGAACCGGCCGCACCCATGGCGATACTGGATACTTCGCTGATTGCATCAAGCTCTTCTTTGCTTAAACCGCCATTCAAATCTTTCATCACAGGCCAAATCCCTCAATCGATTCCTCAATTTCCACGCTGTCATACATATACACGGCCAGCTTATCTTTCAACCGACCGGGGCGACAATAAAACTTGGGGCGTCCATTCACACAGGCCAGCAAATCATCGGTGGCTGCCCTGTCCAGACGAATCACATCTCCCACCGAAAGGCCCATTAAATCGCGCACGGTTAATTCGGTTCCACCCAGCAACACCTGAATGGGAATTTTGGCGTAATTCAGTTTTTGCAGAATTTTTTCCTGCTCTTCAAAAGGAATATTGGACTGCTGACGGTGGAAAATATGCTGGGCGCTCAGTTGACTAATAACCCCTTCCAGCACCGGATAGGGAATACACAAACTGATCAGACCAGAATGCTTGTTACCCAGATTCACTTCAAAGGTAATCAGGGCCACAATCTCGCCCGGGGTGGCCACCTGAATGAGGGCATAACTTTCTTCAAAGCCCACCATACTGGCATTCACGTTCATCATGGAGCGCCACGATTCTTCCAAAGACAAAATGGCCCGATCCAGCACCCGCCGGATGAGGGATTGCTCAATATCGGTCAGTTCACGGGCCTTGGCCTCCGGTGTCCCGGGCCCACCCAGCATGCGATCAATCACGCTGGAGGTAACCTCATAGCCAAATCCCAGCAAGACTTGTCCGGGCAACGGATCCAGTTCCAAAATGCTGACAGTCATGGGACTGGGCATGGAGCGCACAAATTCATCGTAGGTCAGCTGGTCGACAGAAACCACGTCAATTTCCACAGTCATACGCAAATAAGCGGTCAGCACCAGACCCAACTGCCGGGCAAAACTCTCGTGAATGGTTTGCAGGGCCCGTAAGTGGTCCTTGGAAAATTTATCGGGACGACGGAAATTGTACAGCTTGTAATTTCGTTTTTCATGATGCACTGAAGACCCGGACGATTCCGAATTCGAAGCAGAATCGCCACCACCGCTTGGGGCCGGGGCGTTTTGATCCACCCCTACGGATAGGGAGGAAAGTAGGCTATCAATTTCTTCTTGAGATAGCATTCAGAATCGATGAACCTCTGTCAATTTCCACTGATACCGATGAACGTGAACCTGTTGATAAACCGAGCAAGTACCGTTGCCAAATGAGTGCTTCAGCAGCGCACCCTAAAATCCTTATACCCTAACGTTGGATAATGAAATCCTGAAAATTCACCCGCAGGATTTGATAATCCGGCGCCATAATGGCATTCAGTTGTTCTTTAATTTCATCCTTCAAAGCCTCCTGACCCTCCAAAGTGGCCAGCAACGTGGCATTCCGTTTCATTAAAGATCCATTGACCACATCCCGAATGGTGGGCACGTACTTGGACATATTCTTCTTGAACACATCCTCACAACTGGGCCCAGCTTCTCCACCGTTGGCCAGCAAGGTTCTATCCACAGGAGCGGCTGCCCCTACAATTTGTCCATCACCCAGGTTTCCATCACCCAGCGGGGTGGCCTCGGCATGATGCTCGATGTAGCAATTCTGGGCATCGGGGACTTTTACGCTCAAGGCCATTTTGGCCCGTAAATACTGGCTACCCGGTAAGCTCGGATCGGGCTTCAGGTTGACCATAAACTCATCCAATTCCAGGTTCATGCCCACCTGGCTGCCTGGGGTCTCCGTGGAAGCACCATCGTGTCCGGAGGGGGCTTCCCCCTCGCCTGCCGCATGTTCTCCACCGGAGGCATGGGCCAGCTTGCCAATTTCCGGCACTACAAACATGGTGGTCATCAGGTAGGAAGAACCGACGGAACCGCCAATGGTGGCCACCAAAATGACCACCACCATAATGATAAACTTCAAATCAAGGCCACCACCGCCGCCACCTTCCGCGGCAGCCGGAGCCGCCGGGGCCACTGCGCCACCTTCGCCTTCCACTTTGGGTTTTAAATCCTTCGGCTTGGTCGGTCTAGCCATTGAAACTCAATCCTCTCGACTTGGGGGAATGCCGCCAGCACCTGATAAATTCTGGGTCGCGGTAGGGGGTTCTTGACGGGCCATATTCTCATTCAATACCACTATATCCACTCGGCGGTTTTTCTGTTTCCCTTCAATGGATGAATTCTGGGCAATGGGCTTGAACTCACCATAGCCGGTAGCGGACAGTTGCTCGGGCCGGTAATGCTTGCCCTCAATCAGGTATCGCACGATATTGGTGGCCCGGGCCGTGGATAATTCCCAATTGGAGGGGTAGCGGGACGTGGTGATGGGCGTGTTATCACTGTGGCCTTCTACTCTGATTAACCGAGCCTGAGAGCCCAGTGTTTTTTTAAGTTGGCCGATCAACTGGTTCAGGGTATTCCGGGCTGAAGGAGATAAATCGGCGCTGCCCGGGGCAAACAAAATGTTTTCTTTCAGCGAAATGACCACACCCCGTTCCTGCTGACGAATTTCTACGCCTTGCATATGCTTCAGTTGGGCCGATAGCAAATCCGCTCCGGCCATTTTATGTTTCGGCGAATTTTGGGGAGACTTTAATTTGGCCTGAGTGGCCATCGCTTGGACGGCAAGCTTTGGGGCTGGCTGCGGCTTGAATGATTCTGACTTGGCGGCGGTGACCAACACCAAAAACAAACCCAGCAACAAGGTCAGCAAATCGGCATACGGCACCATCCAGCGATTGTGCCCGGTATGCACATTTGATTCCATTTCCCGCTCCAGCGTTTCCAGCTTGCGGAATAAATCCCGCACCGGAACAGAGGAGGCACTGGAAGAACGGGATGCGTTTGTCTGACTGACCTGAGGCTGACTAGACTGATGGCGAACGTGCATTGAAGACCCTCCCTATCCCATCCAGCTATCAGAGTCACGCCGACTCCCGGTAGTACCGGTCGCACCCACTTGCAGAAAATCATCCTGCAAGACGGATTGTGGCGGCAGTGCGGTGGCATAAGCCTCTGGCCGATCCGCATAAGCTTTTCTCCCCATACGGGGCACGGTCAAGGTATCTGATCCTGAGAGAAAGGCGTTCAATCGCTCTTCGATAATCATGGGATGCTCACCCGCCCGAATGCACATCACCGCTTCCAGCAGCAGAGTCAGCATAAACCATTCATCGCGGGCCCGCTGCCGCAATTTACCGGCAATGGGCAGTAAAAACAGGTTGGAAAAAGCCACCCCATAGAGTGTGGCACTAAAGGCGCTGGCCACCCCCTGGCCCAAAATGGCAGGCTGATGGGCCGCTTGCACAATATGAATGAGCCCGATGACCGCCCCGATAATGCCCATGGTGGGGGCAAACCCACCCGCCGTTTCATAAACCCGGGCGCAATCCTGACTCTCTCGGTAACACACCTCGATTTCGGTGGATAAACTGTCCCGAATAAACTGTTCCGAACGGTTGTCCAACACCAATTGCAACCCCTTGCGCAGAAAGGGAATTTCAATGCTGTCAATAATGGGCTGCAAGGCCAAAATGCCCTCATCTCGCACAAAGCCCACCACTTCTAGAATGTACTGAATGGTCTTTCGGGTTTCCAGATGACTCTCCGCACTGCCTCCCTGCAAGGCTTTCAGGGCCATCTTGAGCGTGGGCACATGGAAGCTGACCAGCGTGGCGGTCAAGGTGCCGCCAAACACCACAAGCAAGGCCTCCGGGTTCAACAGGGTATTCAGTGGGACGTGTCCTAAGACCAAAGCAGCCCCTAAAATCAGGAGGCCCAAGACTAAACCGGCCAAGGTTGAAAAATCCATGCGCAATACACCTTCGCTTTCCACACAGGATGAACCACTTTCAGCCTAAAAGATCCACCATGGGCTTTCCTCCTCCGAACAGGGGATCAGCGTTTCGTAAAAGCCGAAACGAGGGCCTTCATTTCGGCAAAGCAGAAGCCCTCCCCCTTGATAGTTTGAGCCCCCTCAGTGTTGCCTGTTTGTGTTTTAACGTATAATGATGCTTGCAGTGGTCAACTTCGTGAGGGTATATTTTCATTCCGGGAAAAACTGGGACCCGGTAAGCCATCGATGAGATAACACACCATCTGCCAGAATCAAGGTGTTTTCAAGAACGCCAAAACCAATCAACACAAAGTATAAGAGTGATTCGGGGTACTTGCTATGAATTTTGAATTGACCGAAGAACAACGGCAAATTTGGCAGTGGGCCAAAGAATTCGCGGATCAGGAAATTGCCCCGGTCGCCGCCATCAACGATCAGGCCTCTAAATTTGATTTTGACCTGCTTAAAAAAATCGCCGATCAAGGGTTTTTCGGGGCCATTTTGCCCGAAGAGTACGGCGGGCAAGGCATCGATCACATTTCTTACGCCTTAATGACAGAAGAAATCGCTCGGGTTTGTTCCTCCACCCGCACCTTGTTTTCGGTGCAGATTTCCCTGGTGGAAAAACCCATTTGGTACTTTGGTACCGAGGAGCAAAAAAAGAAATACCTGCCCCAATTGGCCACCGGAGAAATCATTGGCTGCTTTGGCCTAACTGAGCCCAATGCTGGCAGTGACGCTGGAAATCAGCAGACCATGGCCACCCCCGATGGCGATTATTACGTATTGAACGGCCAGAAAACCTGGATCTCCAACGGCTGTATTTCTCAGGTTGCCCTGATCATCGCCCAAACCGATAAATCGAAAGGCCATAAAGGCATGTGCGCCTTTTTGGTAGAAACCAACACCCCCGGCTTCAGCACCCGGGAAATCAAACCCAAGCTGGGCTTACGGGCTTCTATTACATCCGAGCTGTTTTTAGACAATGTGCGAGTGCATAAATCCCAAATGCTGGGCAATCCGGGTGAAGGCTTTAAAGTAGCTATGTACTGCCTGGATCAAGGACGCTTCAGCGTGGCCGCAGGCTCAGTGGGTGTCAGCCAGGCCTGTATCGATATCTCCACCAAGTACGCCATGGAGCGGGAGGCCTTTGGTCAGAAAATCGGTGAGTTCCAGATGCTGCAACAACTGATTGCCGACATGGCAGCCGATTGCGAAGCCGGTCGCTTTTTAGTGCTACATGCCGCTGACCTAAAAGACAAAGGCGTCCGCAACACCCGAGAAACCTCCATGGCCAAACTGTTTTGCGCGGAAGCCGCCATTCGGGCCTCTAACAGCGCTGTGCAGGTTTTTGGGGGCTATGGCTTCTCTGAAGAGTATCCAGCGGCCCGCTACTACCGGGATGCCCGTGTTCTCAACCTCTACGAGGGCACCAGCCAGATCCACCGACTGATTATCGCTCAGGATGAATTGGGCATTCGTCCGGCCAATGGCCCGGGCAGCCCCATGACGCCACTGGATCGGCTCTCTCCACGGGCACAAATGCCACCCCGCATTTCCAGTTAAATTTAGTGAAAAGCCCTTAAGTTTCAGGCAATCAGGCTTGGAGATTGGCTGGCCAAAACTGCTGAAACAGGCGCAAAACCCGATCATCCTCTGCAATCAACTGATTGGCGTCGGCATAGTCCAGAGCGCTGAAACCCCGGTTGTTTTGCAAGGTGGGGTTGGCCCCATGCCTTAGTAATAACTGGCATTGTTCGAGACTATTATTGGATGCCGCATGGGCCAGAGCCGTATAGCCATTCTTATCCTGAATATTCACTTTGGCTTGTTTGGCCAGCAGTTTTTGGGTGACTTCCTTTTTATCCTGCAAGCTCGCCAAAACCAGCAGTGGGGTATCATCAGCACTTGTGGCATTGGGATTACCGCCGCAATCCAGCATTTCCTCCAACAAATCGGGCTGATCCGCCAAAACAGCTTCAGCCAATGGTGAATGCCCTGAGGCATCCTGACTTTGAGGGTTGGCCCCTGCCTTTAATAAAATGCGTACCGCCGGCGTCTGCCCCTTTTTTACAGCAACCTGTAACGGCGATTGACCAACCGCCCCACTTTTTTGGTTGGGGTTGGCCCCCGCTTTCAACAACTGAGGAATTACTTCCAATTGGTCGTTCTCAATAGCCAGCGCCAAAGGAGTCTCTTGGGTATCCGCACTGGCTTGGTTGGGGTTGGCCCCCATTTTCAAAAACTGGGTGGCCAATGGCTGCACCTCACTGGCGTTCCCCAGTTCAGCACTTTGCTTCAATAACTGGGCCAAAAGGGGGAAGTGCTGCACCAACACCCGCAAGGCGGGTTGGGAATTCTCCTCAGCCTCATCATGCGCCTCTGTTTCCTCTCGCAAGCCCTCCTGAGACTTGGATTCAGATCTGGACTCATTGTCAGGCTCATTTTGTTGGCGATCCGAACCAGAAAAAGTCACCATGTCTTTAGCGAAAGCGGAGGAGGCAAAAGTTTGAGGCAAACGAGCACCAGACAGCCTGATAGCAAAAGGCTTTGAGGGGCTGGCCAAAGAAGCGCCAGCAAAAGAGTGATGATGAATATACATGAAATGGTCCACTTCAAAATAACAGGGGAAATAACAACGCGAAAGCCACAACGGTTCACAACGGCTTAAACGCAAATCCAGTTTTATAATTGATACCACAAAGTCCATTAACCTGATGAAATAGGAGGAAAACACAGCGATTTCAAGCCATTTTCAGCTATGATAATGACAGATTCAAGCTGAAAAAATCGGCTTGAGATGAGGGCCATCATGCATATTCTGGATCAACTCATCGTACTCACTTTACCCTTTGCCCCCAAGGCATTGGTCAAAAAGTTCGCCTGGCGTTATGTGGCGGGAGAATCGCTGGAAGAAATGCTGGAAACGGTTCGCCGTTTAAACCACCAAGGGGCCATGGCCACCGTGGACGTTTTGGGCGAATTCATCCGCGTGCCCCAAGAGGCCCATCAGGCCGCCGCGCTTTATAAAACCGTGCTGGAGGCCATTGCCAAAGAGCGGCTGGACGCCAATATTTCGGTGAAATTGAGCCAAATGGGTTTATTGTTGGATAAAACCCTATGCTATGAGATTATGCACGATTTGGTGGCCACGGCAGCCAAGGCCCGCATTTTTGTACGCATTGACATGGAAGATTCGGCCTGTACCGGCGACACCATTGCCCTGTATTTAAAGTTGCGCAAGCAATTCGATAACGTGGGCATTGTGCTGCAAGCCTATCTGCGCCGTACCGTGGGCGATGCCCGACAGATTATGAGGGACTTGAGCAAGATCAACAGCCCAGCCAATTTCCGGCTGTGCAAAGGCATTTACCGGGAACCCCGCACCTTGGCCTGGCCGAATCACACGCTCATCAACAAAAACTACACCCTCATTCTGGAAGAAATGTTTAAGCACGAAGCCTATGTGGGCATCGCCACCCACAACGAAGAACTGGTTTGGGAGGCGCTGCGCCTGATTGATCAGTACCGTCTCAAGCCGCAGGAATATGAATTTCAGATGCTCTTGGGCGTTGATCCGGAATTGCGGCAAATCCTGCTGAACGCCGGACACCGGGTGCGGGTTTACGTGCCCTTTGGTCAGGACTGGTTTGCCTACTGCACCCGCCGCCTTAAAGAAAACCCCTCCATTGCCGGACATCTGATGAAAAACTTGTTCTCTAAAGGCGAATAATCCAAAGGCAGGTAAGTCTACTAACGCTTAAAGCGTTTCAACAGACGACCGCCAATGCGCTCCTGCAAGTATTGGGCCTCGCTGACCTTCAATTGCAACGTCACCAGCACGTACACCAAAATGCCGACAGCGGCAGCCAGAGCAATCCGCCCGTATTCCAGCAGGGCAGGTGCCACCGGTAACCCTTGGAGTAATGGCACAAATTGGGGCATTAATTGCAGCAACCACTGACTGCCAAAACAAGCCGCCATCATGAGTAAACCCGCCATGGCCAGCTTGCCAAAGGGCAGCACCATTTCCCCAAAGCCCAAGTCAGGAATGTGTTTTTTGGACAGAATGCCCAGCAAGGTCATGTTGATAAAGGTCACCAGCGTAATGGCCGCCGTAATGCCCCCCACGCCCAGGTGCAGCTGCGTGACCAGCAACCAGTTGAGAACCGCTTTGACCCCAATGGCCAATAAGCCCACCATTAAAGGGGTGCGAGAGTCCTGAAAGGCATAAAAAACACGGGTAATGGAATCTCTGGCAAAGTAGGGAATAATTTGCAACGCCTGATAAACCAAGGCCAGCGAAACCAGCTCTGTAGCCTTGGCATCGAACTTACCGTGCTGGAAAATCAGCCGAATGAGTGGCTCCGTGTACATCATCATCAAAATCAGCAGGGGAATACTAATCAGCCACAGGGAAATCACCCCGGTTTTAAAGGTGCGCTTGATCTCTTCAAAATTGCCGTCGGCAGCGGCCCGGCTGAACCGGGGGAAAATGGGTACCAGCAACGCCGTTTGCAGCACCCCCAGGGGCAACTGCACCAGGCGATTGGACAGCGTGACCGCCGACCAGCCCCCAGCCCCCAGCGAAGCGGCAAAGAACATATCCACGTAGGTCACCAGTTGCCCAATGGTGGTGCCCACGGTGGCCGGAAACAACAACTCTCCGGCCTGACGAATTTCCGGCGCTTTCCAATCCAAAGCAGGTTTTAACGTAAACTTCTGGCGGAAAAATTCCGGCAACTGCATCACTACCTGCAAAAGCCCACCGGCCAGCGTAGACCAGGCCAACACCATACCCGTAGTATCCCCGGGCACCAGCCACAGCCCCAACAGAATGGTCACACTCATGGCCACCGGCGATAAGGACGGCCACACAAAACAGTTATAGATATTGGACAGCCCGTACAAAATACCCACCACCCCACCGGCCAAAATACAGGGACTCATCACTTGCAACTGAGCGGCAGCAGAATCAATCAGGGAGGGGGCCGCCCCGTGCAAAATCAGCCCCATAATGGGGCGGGCCAGCAAAAAAGTCAGAATCGACAAGACCGTAAACACAATGCCCGTCAGGGTAATGAAGGTGCTGGCCAAGTGCTTGGCACGCTCTGATGGGGCCTCCTGATCTTTAATCAGGCGGGAAAACACAGCCACCGTGGCAGTATGAAAAGGGCCACCCAGCCCGCCCAGTAAAATAATGGAAAAAGAAGGCAACTGAAAAGCGGCGTAATAAGCGTCGCTGACCAGCGAGGTGCCATAAGCGTACATGACCGCCCAATCCCGCAGGAAGCCCAGCATTTTACTGAAAATGGTCACTGCGGCAATCAGCCCAGCGGCCTTCAGCAAACTGGGCGCGCGGCTGGGTTTGGCTTCTGGGGCGGTGGCCTGAGGATCGGTGATGGGGGATTCTGCGCTCATAGTAATGCCCATTATACGCTGAGGTCACTCATTGGGATCGGGGGAGTTAGTAAGGAACTAGCAAATTCAGGGCTTGCTGAATGGGCAGTAAATCCACGCCCAGTTCTGTAATACGGCACAAATTGCCCTGCTGCAGGGCTTCCACAGAAATACTGGGACTGTAAGCAATCTCTCCCAGATACGGAATATCAGTGTGGCCTCGCAAAAACAGTACGTCCTCCTCCCACTCCGGCACGCGGGCCGGTTGGGTTTCCACGGCCATCCAGCCGATGGCTTTGGCATCCCGGGACCACAGATACGACAACATGGGGGCCATGGTGCCAATAACATCGGGGATTTTGGCCGTCACCAGCACCAATGGAATCTCCAGCGCCTTGGACAAATCCACGGCGTCATTCAACTCCAAATCGGCAAAGCGAATGGGAGAGGCCAAACTACCGGGGGCTTCCAGAATATAAGGATATACCCGCTTGCGGCAGACCTCCTGCAAGTGCTGCCAATCCCCGGCGGTCACTTTCCAGGGAGAGGACTTGGCAAACAATTCCAGCGGCTGTTTGGGTGGATTGAGCCGATCGAAAAAAGTCTGCTCGTAACCATCCCGAATGGTCACTTCCGGCTGAAAACTAAAGGGTTTGATGGCCTGCACGGTAAACCCCAGATCATTGAGCACCCCGGCCAGCCCGGCACAGGCCACGCTTTTTCCGCATTTGGGATGCGTGCCCACCACCAGCAAGCCACGGGCATCCAGCAAGTTTCGATCCGGTTGTCTAGGTTCCCACATCAGCTTGGGCCTCCGCTTCCGGGGGATGCTCTCGCCCGGCCTGAGCCTTGAACTCGGCCACGCGCTCAGAATGAGCAGCCAACTGATTCTGAATATATTGCACCTCTTCCAACCGATCCGGCACCTGACCGGCCAGTTTGGCGTGCAGCAACTGATCCAGCAAAGCCCCAATGACCTTACCTTCGGGCACACCCAGCCCAATCAAATCATTGCCGTCCAGCTCCACCTCGGTTTTTTCCCACTTGCGCTTGTATTTCACAAAAGCTTCCAGCACGATTTTATACCGATTTCCTCCGGCCAGAGCCAGTTCCAGAATACAAGCCACCACGGTAATCAAGTGCAAACCGTGGAACAAATCGTAAATGGCCCCGGGGGATGAATACTCGTGCAAAGTGCTAAAGCGCTCAGTAACCCCATCCTTCAATTTGCGGAACTGCTCCACAAACTCCCGCTCATTTCGGGTTAACCCCAAACGGGCCAGCGTTTTCTGAAAGTCTTCTGGTTCAAAATCCCGAAACAAAAAGCACAGGTAAACATCAAACACAAAATCGCCATCCAGAAAGGGACTCAGTGGGTCCATCAACTCCGGCAAAAAAGGCCCAAGACCGGCCAGTTTCTCAATCAATTCCGAACTGGGGGAAAAAGTAGTTTCCATATTAAACAGGCGGTAACACTGATGCTGCATGAAATAACGCAGCCAGTTACTTTTGGCCGGAGATTCCTCCACCCGCAAAAAGCCTTTCAACTCCTGCTTAATACGCTCGCCCCCGCCCTTATAGCAAGCGCCACCCACGTGCAGAAATTTTTCCAACAGCCCGGCGGTTTCTTCCGCCAGAGCAAAATCGAAACGGGCGCAGAACTTCAGTGCCCGAAAAATACGACTGGGGTCCTCAAAGAACGAGACCGGGTGCAACACCCGGATTTCCCGCAACTCGATGTCCCGCAAGCCGTTGGCGTAATCCAGCACCTGCCCCAGATGATGCACGGAAAAGGAGAGGGCATTCACCGTAAAATCCCGACGGACAATGTCATTGACCAGCGGCACACCCCGGTTCACCACCACCGGCAAGGCCCCGCAATGCGGATAAATTTCCTGCCGGGTAGAAGCCACATCAAACATCAAATCATCTTTATAGCTCATTTTGGCCGTCCCAAACTCGGGGAATTTCTCTATCAGCATAAAATTCCGGGAGTTGGCCAGTAAAAAATCCGCCAGGGCCAAGGCATCCCCTTCCACGGTGATATCCACATCACGCACAGAAAGGCGCTTTTCCTGATACAACAGCAAATCCCGAGTGATGCCGCCAATGACATAGGCTTTCAGGCCCATTTTTTGCATCAGGGATTGTAGCTCGTACAAGGCGGCCACAAAGTACACCGGAAAAAAGGCGGACAGGCGCTTGGCCAAATCAATGGTAGCCTGCATACTGGCCCGGTTCTCATGGCACAGGGGTGAACGCTCTGGAATAGCCACACTGCCCACAGGCAGTTCCCCCAGGCCCATGGTGGCCATTTTACTGAGATCATCACAAAAGGCCAGCCAGACCTGCCCCTGCTCGCTATAGCTGACGGCATCGGCATGCTGCTCCCGCGCCAGCCCTAAGGCTTCCGCAATGGGCACTTGTGATTCCACATCAATGCGGGCGTCGTTATTCAAATGGCGTTTCTCGTTCATGGGCCGTGATTCAAGTTATGACAGGGAACATCCAACAATACAACGCCAGCCGGGAAACCAACCCGCCGGTTTGGACACCTGTTTTTGACAAGCGTGCCAGCTGTACTATAATCCCTAGTATGCCAGAAGATTTCCGAAAGCCCAAGCTGACCCATTACCCTCGCATGACCTTGCACTGCGAGTGTGGGAACGAGTTCAACATCAACGTCATCCGCCTGAAAAACGGGGAACCGGTCTTGTGCCACATTTGCGGCGAACACTTCCCGGAAGAGTTGGGCAAAAAATTCGCCAATGCCCTGCAAGAGATGTTTACCGTCAAGTACGAACTGGAAAAAATTAACAGCGGCTTTGATTTGTCCTTCATCTACAAATCCACTTTTAAACAGCCGCCAGCCCCTCACCCGTTTGATCCGACCGATTTCCCCGATTAACTTTCGTTTTGACGACCCAATACACCTTTCATCACACCCATAATGGCAACAAAATCGGTTGACCGGTTTTAGTGCCTCTACAAACACAAAGGGCTATCGCGAAGGGCTAGAAAAGATGAGTAGCATTGCAGGCCTGGCTCTCTCCAGAAGCTCAGGCGCCTTAAACCAGCTTCAGCAAAGGCTGGGCGACAATTTATCGACAGAAAGCCTGCAAGGGATTACCAAGCAGCTTGAAGGGCAGTTTCCGCAAATGCTGAACGATGCCTTTCCAGAGCGGGACAATAATGGCGCAGCTCCCAATGCTCAGTATCCACAATCGGCCAATATGACCGGCACTAGCCCCGTTTACCCCAGTTATTACGGGTACGGAAGACCCTTCCCGGCCAGTAACACCTGGCCGGTAGTCAATCCTTTGGCGGTTCCCGTGGCTATGCCTGCGATGACAATGGCGCCGATGCCCCAGCCGCTGGGATATGCTGCCCCCATCGGGTATATAGGTCGTGCCCCAGTCCAAACTGGTCCAGCACCTTCCCAATGGTATAGTTAATCTGCCCGTCAATGGTCCCAAAGTCCGGCAGGTAGAAGGTCAGCATGGGCGGCAAAATAACCACCCCACATTGGGCCAGCATACTCAAATTGCGCAGATGAATCTGGTTGAAGGGACTTTCCCGAGGCACCACCACCAACTTGCGATGCTCCTTCATGGTTACATCAGCGGCGCGGGCCACCAGCGTATCAGTAATGCCATTGGCAATGCGACCCAAGGTTCCCATAGAGCAGGGAATGACCACCATGCCCTGCGTCATGTGCGTACCGCTGGACGGGGCCGCATCCAGCCGGTTGTTTTCAAACACTTCCAGCAAATCCACCATCGATTCCGGCAGATTGAGATGGTCTAACACCCGAATGGCCTTGTTTTGGCCGCCCATTTTCAGGCCCGTTTCCTCAAAAATGACCTGATAGGACTTTTCGGTGATGACCAATTGCACGCTTTGGCCTAGTTTCAGTAATTCTTCAATCAGGCGAAACCCCAGGATACTGCCGGAGGCTCCGGTAATGCCCACCACAATGGGTGGCTTGGGTCTTGGCTTGGACGGGGAAGGCTCATTGGCCGCAGGTGACATGGCAAGGCTCTCCAGTTGGTAAGCGCAAGGCTATTGTATCCAAACCCATGCGTTTTTAATATGAGAAAACAGACCAGGCTAAGCCCAGGCTTGTTTCTGGATCATGATGCAAGCGTCATGCACCACTTCCATGCCGCCATCCTTGGCTTTCTGCACCGCCTCATCCGACTCTGAGCCGGGCTGAAACCAGATACGTTTAATGCCCGCGGCCAGACAATCTTCCACCACCTTGAGCGAAGCCGCCGGTGGCACTACCAAATCCACCACATCGGGAATTTCTGGCAAATCTTTCACCGAGGCATAACAGGGGGCGCCTTCTACGGTTTGCAACTTGGGATGCACCGCAAACACGGTGTAGCCAGCGTCTCGCATGTCCCGATAAATCTTGTTGCCATATTTAGAACGATCTTCGGAAACACCCACTACGGCCCATTTGCGGTACTTGGGAAATTCGGCGACATAGTTGGACATAGCAGGCGCTCCTCTTTGGCATAACGAAGAATTTGCACCAATTATACCGTGGAGACATTAAATGTCTTTAAGACCTGACTCACTCTGCCTTGGACTTTACGCCAAATTTGGCCATAAAGGCTTCCAGTTCAGCCTCATCGGCCACAGCGCCATGTTCCAGCAAGGCAGCCCGCAACTTAGGGGTATCTTCAATGCAGCACTTTTGGGCAGCCTCACGTTGCGCTTTGGCCTGACGCGCCTTGAGTGCAGCAGTTTCATGCTCAAAGCGAGCCTTGAACGGGTTTCCCTCGGGCAGTTGAATGGGCTTGACGGGCTTACCGTGTTCAATATCAGAGAGCACCTGAGTCAGCTGAGGCACCATGCGATCCGCTTCTGCCAACTGCTTTTGCACAGCATCCGGCTCTGAGGCACTGGCGTTGCGTTGAAAAACGTCCTGAGCTTGCTTATTTTGATTAACCCGAGGGGATGAAGGGCCTGAACTGCCACCAAACTGCACCCGTTGCGAAGAGGGTTGAAACACATTAATTGGGTTGGTGGGCATGCCGATGGCCATAGTCAAACTCCTGATTCTCGGCTCAGACTTCTGTCGTGCGTTACACGCCATGCTGGCCGTACAGCCATAGAAAACCCAGACCCTAAAATTTGATGACCCTGAAACAAATCGGCTTTAAAAAACTTAATGAAAGACCAAGCGCATGCGGTAATGTGGAATACCCGCCTCCATGAACTCAAAGCCCTCTTTAACAAAACCTAGACGCTCGTAGAAAGGCAGCACCCGAGTCTGGGCATCCAGAATGGCCTGCTGAAAGCCTTCGGCCTGAGCGTGGGCCAAAACTTCCCGCATTAATTTTTCGCCCAGCCCTTGCCCCCGCACAGTCTGACTGAGCGCCACCCGGCCAATTTTAGCGACAGGAGGGGTTTGGCAAGCCTCCTGATAGCTCAGCAAACGGGCTGTGGCCACGGGCTCCCCAGAGTCAGGCTGAATGAATAGCCAATGTATGGCCTCCGTGTCAAATTCATCCCACTCCAACTCGGGGGGGACGCCTTGTTCTTCCACAAAAACGGCTTGACGCAGAGCGCGAGCCAGGGCGAAGACTTCCGGGGATTCCTCCGGGCGAAACTGCAACATCTGTAAACCTGCGCTCATGGCTCAAACATCCTTTCTTTGCCCTGTTTCTAAACGGTTTCTAATCGGATTGCCCCGGTGCCTGCAAGTATTCTGCAAACGGGGAGGCTTCCGGCAAAAGGCCGTGGAGTATCCCCAGCCCTGAAATTAGTCTATGATCTTATAATACATAAGGGTTCTTTTCGGCCCAAGTGAACTTTTTCAAACACCATCCAGTCAGTGCGCAGTCCAGGCCAGGGAGGCTTCCGCAAGGAGTTCATGTCCATTCCACAGTACATTCTAAAACGACTGCTGGCAGCCATTCCCACCCTGCTGATCATTTCCATGATCGCCTTTTTGATGATGCGTTACGACTTTACGGTGGGTCCCATCAACATTCCCACCCCCGGCGGCCATTGGCATGTCATGGATGCCGTGCGCATCAAGAACCCCATCAACCCGCTGGCCGGTATTGAGACCAACCCGCAAATTTCAGAAGCGGCCAAGGCCCAGCAACGGCATATGATGGGGCTAGATCAGCCCATGTACATTCAGTACTGGCGCTGGCTGACCAATTTTTTCTCCTTTCACCCGGAAGCCCTGGCCCAAGGGAATCCCGCTGGCTTTTTCACCCCCAGCCTGGGCAAAACCTTTGCCAACGAGGATGTACTGGATCTGCTGATTCAACGGGGCTGGAACACCGTGCAACTCAACCTGGTAGTATTCCTCTTCTCCTGGCTGATTGCCCTGCCCCTGGGCATTTTCGCAGCTTTGCACTGGCGTTCCTACACCGATCGGGCCATGACGGTGCTGGCCTCAGTGGGGATGTCTTTTCCCGGTTTTTTACTGGCCTTGCTGATGGCCGTTTTTGCGGTAAAAACGGGCTGGTTCCCTTTGGGCGGCATCCAAAGCGAAAATTACACCAGCATGAACCTGCTGGAAAAAATCTGGGATCGGACCCTGCACCTGGCCCTACCAGCTACGGTGCTGATTGTGGGTTCTCTCTCCAGTATTCAACGGCAAATGCGGGGCAATCTGCTGGATGTGCTGGCCGCCGAATACGTGCGCACCGCTCGGGCCAAAGGTCTGCCAGAGCGGGTAGTCATCTACAAACACGCTGTGCGCACCGCCCTCAATCCGCTGATCACCATGCTGGGTTATGAGTTCTCCTCCCTACTGGGTGGGGCCATCCTGATTGAAACCGTGCTAGGCTTTCCCGGATTGGGACAATTGGCTTATAAAGCGGTGCTGGAGACGGATACCAATCTGGTCATGTCCACCATTATTTTGTCTGCCTTTATGCTGGTGCTGGGTAACCTGCTGGCCGATATTCTGTTAAAGTTTGCCGACCCTCGGATTGAACTGTAAGGAAGGCCCGGCCATGCTGAAAAAATCGCCCAACAACCCCGAACTGAATTTAATCCGCCAGATGTACCAGCGGCTTTACCGGGATCGGGTGGCCTTTGTCTCCCTGCTGGTGCTCATTGGTTTATATCTGATGGTGGCGCTGGCCGATTTTTTAGCCCCTTACAGCGAGTCTCACTTTAACCGGGCGCTGGCCAAAGCCCCGCCCACTCCCATTTATATTTTGGATGAAAATGGCGGGCTCACCTGGCCGTACGTGTTTCGCTACGAAAAAAGCTACAACCCGGCCACCTTTACCCAGGAATTTACCCCCATCCTGACCGAAAAATACCCCATTCGCCTGTTTCCCACAGCCGAACCCTATCGCTTGTTTGGCCTGATTCCCGGCACGATTCGCCTGTTTGGGGTAGACGCTCCCGCCCAGATTTCCTTGCTGGGTAACGACATCAACGGACGGGACGTCTTTTCCCGCATGTTGTATGGTGGGCAAATTTCGCTCACCATCGGCTTCCTCAGCTTGTTTGTAGTCTTTCCCATCGGCATGATCTACGGCGGGCTGGCCGGATACTTCGGCGGCAAGGTGGATGATCTGATGATGCGCATTGCCGAAATTGTGATGTCCATTCCCAGTTTTTTCCTGCTGATTGGCTTGGCCGCTATTTTGCCACCCGGCTTGCCCAGTACCCAGCGCTTTGCTCTGGTGGTGCTGATATTGGCCTTTATCGGCTGGGCGGGTCTCAGTCGGGTTATACGGGGTATGGTGCTGTCCATTAAGAACGAAGAGTTTATCGAATCCAGCCGGGCCATCGGTATGGATGCCTTCACCATTATTGTGCGGCACATTTTGCCCCAAACCACCAGTTACCTGATGGTGGCCCTGACTTTAAGCGTTCCCGGCTATATTCTGGCCGAATCGGGCCTTAGCTTTTTGGGTCTGGGCATTCAACAACCCGATGCCAGCTGGGGCAATATGCTGAAAGAGGCCCAGGATATCAGCAATATTATCGAACGCCCCTGGATGCTGATGCCCGGCTTTCTGATTTTTTTGGCGGTACTGGCTTTTAACGTGGTGGGCGACGCGGTGCGGGATATTCTGGATCCCAAGTCCCGGCTGGCCCGCAAATAAAGCGTAGGAAACGACGAGGCACTCATCGCTTCCGAATTGGATTCAAACCGCTCCATCCCTTTGGAAGGAGCATTTACCCCGTACCTTTTGTCAACAGAAGAACGTTTTTTGCAAGTAAACGGGCCGATGAGACGCTGTCTCAGGCAAACGCCGCACGAGAAGCTCTCCTTTTAAACAACAAGTACCTTGGGAAGCCAATGCAGCCCAAAAGCCAACCACAATGGCCTTTCAGAGGAAAAAACCTAGCCTAGCCCTAATATGTCCAGCAGCCCCTTCGAAAAACCCACTAAAACCCTCAGCCAAGCGATCCATAAACAAATCAGAAGTCCTCTCCAGCCAAGCCATACAAGGCTTTTAATAAATTATTAAAGTTTTGGGGAACCCGGTCGACAAAAGCTATAAGACAGTAAAAATGCAGAGTCATTAAACATAGTTAAGACAGCTTACCGTTTCAGGATTGGGAATTTATGCTTTCTAATTTGTTACAGCGCAACCGAAAAGCCAAAGGGTATGGCATCGCCCTGATACTCGTATTTCTGGCGACCAGCGTTGCCATTGTGACCTCTCTGCAAATGATGAGTGGACCCATTACAGCAGCCTATCTGGGCAGCACCAGTCAAAACAACCTATCGGCCCAGCAATTAGCTCAAACCGGGTTGAATACGGTGGTTGCCGATGTTCAAAATCTATACAATACAGGACAAACCATCTCTACATCTTATAGTTACAGCTCTGCTTCTGCGCCCACCTCTCTGGAAACACCCCAAAGTCCAGATGCCTTGGCAGGGGCCAAAAACAGCGTGGGATCTTATACCGGCAATATTGCCTGGGTGAATGGTAATTCACTCCTGGTAAAAGTTATGGCCACTGTTGGTAGCAGCAAAGCGACTGCAACAAGGATTATCACCTTAACCCGGGGCATTTACCCGCTGGATAACGTGACCGGGGCCACCGCAGCTTATGGCTTGCGCAGGCTAAAGGCAGACAACACCAGTATTAGTACCGATGACCGGGCCATTCGGGTACGACGGGGCAGAGACAATGCCGAAACGGACATTGGCTTTTTACCCAACGGCGATTTGGACATACCCGCCTTGATGACTTTCCTGAATGATGGTCTGACCACTTACCCCAAACCGCTGGATCGGGTGACTGGCGCAGTTCGGGCTTATAGTTTAAGGAAAATCAACACTGCCTACACGGGCAACGCCATTACGGTCAGGCGCAGTAGCGATGATGCCACAGCCAACATCGGCTTTTTGCCCAATGGCGATTTGGATGCGCCCGCCCTGCTGAGCTTTTGCAAGACGGATAGTTGCTTTGTAACCACCTGGTATGACCAGAGCGGCAATGGCCGTAACGCCACCCAGACCACCCTGGCCGCCCAACCCCGCATTGTGAATGCTGGCGCGCTGGAGATGATCAATGGCCGGGTGGCCATGTGGGTGGATGGCGTGGATGACGCCCTGAATGGGGGAGCCAGCGTTTTTGCTACCAGTTCCTTCAACCTGTTGGTGGCAAAAGCCGACGCCGGGGCCAGCATCACTTTACAAAGCAAAGCCACTAGCGGTACGTCTGGGACTGGTGGTCAAAAGTATTTGCTGAGCCCTCCCAATGCGGGGGCCGTCAACGCGGGGACAGGAATCTCGCTGGGGGAAAATGGGGCGGGTGTCTATGAGCATGGCAATAGTTACATGCCCTGTCTTGCAAATTCGGTCTTGAGCCCCAATAACAACGATAGCCTGGTCGTATCGTACAACTACATCAACAAGCAGCCTTTTCTCTTTATCAATAGTAAACTGGTGGATGTGGGGTTCACCTCTCCCCGGGCCGATTTAGTGCTTCCTGTCTATGTCGGCGGCCCGCCGCCAATCCATGCGCCCTACGGCTATTTTAAAGGGGCTGTGGGGGAATGGATTCAATACCCTACTAATTTAACCACCGCCAACCGGCAAATTCTGGAGAACGATGAAGCCCGATATTACGACCTGACTCTGGCTGATCCGGGGTATACCCCGCCGCTGGTAACCGTACCCAGTGCCACCGCCGCTTACGGCTTGCGTAGATTAATTACTGACAATACCGGAACGACTGATGATGATAAAGCCATTCAGGTGCGTCGTAGCAGTGATAACACCACCCAGATTATTGGTTTTGACCCCAAAGGAAATCTGGATCTTGCAAACTTGTACAAGTTTTGCGGCACCAGCAGTTGCTTTGTCGCTATCTGGCACGACCAGAGCGGGAATAACTATCATGCCTCCCAGGCCACCGCCGCCAACCAGCCTCGCATTGTGAACGCTGGCGTTTTGGAAACGCAGAACGGCAGGCCTGCCATGTACTTTGATGGAAACGACTATCTGTCAACACTCTCTACCCTCAGTATTACAAATAATGCAGCCACCGCCTTTGCGGTCATCAATATGAATGCGGGAGCCCTTGGCTTTGGCCGGGTTTTAGGAGGTAAGGGGAGTGGGGATACCACCGACTTTACCGCCGCTACCTCTGCGGTCTTCTTTTGTCGGAATGGTGATGGCGTCAATCAACTGGCAAGTTATCGCTCAAGTACGGTCAGAGGGGTATCCTCCGTTACAACCGGTACACTTTTTCAAGCGACCTCCGTGTATGATGGGACTAACCACACCATGGCGGTGAATGGCGTGGCAGGTACGTCGGTGGCCAGTACGGGCAATTTAGGAATTACTCAATTGTGGATGGGTATCTCTCCGCAATTGTCGCCGAACGACTACTGGCGAGGCAACATGAGCGAGATCATCCTATACGCAACGGCTCCCACCGTTGTCACTCGAAGCCGTGTAGAAACGAACCAAATGGCCTATTACAACATCAACAATCAGGAGCCGGACACCGGTTTTGTGACCACCTGGTACGACCAAAGCGGCAATGGTTTTAATTTTATGCAAGGCGAGCGGGAATTACAGCCGGTGATTCGGCTGGATAGCAAAACGGGCCGCCCCACCATTCAGTTTAATGGCTTAAACAATTACATGGCCACCGGCACCACCCTCAACTTTACCGGTACCAATGCCCGGGCACTGGTGGTGGCCAGTATGGACGGTTCTACTGGTAGTGCTGGCAGGTTGTTTGGTGGTAAAAAAAATTCGGACGTCTACGATTACGCCACGCCTGAATCGGTTTCCTTCCTGCGCCGTTACGGCGCTACCAATCAACTGTTTAGTTACCGAAATAACGCCACGCTGGGCATATCTCCGGCCTTTACCCTGAACCAGCCCTTTCAGGCCACCTCTGTTTTTAATGGCAGTTCCCATCAAATTCGCGTTAATGGAGTCAATGGTACCTCTGTAGCCAGCAGCGGCTCCTTTGGCATCAACCAGCTCTGGCTGGGAGGCGCACCCTTTCTCTTTCTGGGGGATCTCTGGGCCGGTGGGGTCAGCGAGATTCTTCTCTATCCCAACGCCATGAACGCGGTCCCATTGGCGCAGCTGGAGCGGGATCAACGCAGTTACCACGGAACGCCATAGCACTCTATAATAAACAGTAGTGAGGATACCAGCGGATGGATAGCGATATGCTCAGCAAGCAAGCCACACAGCGAAAAAACGCTCACAGCGGTCTGTCGCTGATTGAAGTCATGCTGATGCTCACCTTGCTTTCGGCAACCGTTTTGCCCTGTTCCCTGATTTTGAGCCAAACCGGCCAAAACGCCAGGGCTGCTTATTTGCAGTCCAGTCGCAGTATTTTGCTTAACAGCATTCAGGATGAACAGTCTCCCGAGCGAAATAATTATGCTCCCGTTTACAACTTAGGGGCTATGAATACCGGCACCACGGAATCCGGGCAGGTCATTCCCTGGCGCTCAGTAGTGGATACCACCAATGCCGGGGCTTCGGATACATTCAAAAAAACGGTGTACTATTACCTGTACAATTCGGCTTCGGATGCGGCCAACGCCCCCCGAACCACCACCAAAATCATTCATACCCGCGAGACCATGCGGGTTCGCTTTGATACCCCACAAGAAGGATATATGGACTCCTCTGGCCAGTGGTGGAATCCCTGGGTTCTTTATAATGGACCTGCCATGGTGCCGGGTGTTAACAGCACCCCCAACACGTTCACCAATACCCCTGCGCAGGCCATCAGTAATTTGCCGTCTCATCGGGACGCCGATATTTACCGGGGTGGATGGTATCGTGCAAGTTCTATTAACTACACAGCACCGGTTACTAACGGGTTTTACACCGTCAAGCTTTACTTTACTGAAGGCGGCTATCCTTCAAGACTCATGGATATTAATCTGGAAGGGAAGTTAATGAATCCGGGAAATCCCTATAATGCTTACTATTATTGTGGTAACCAAAATTGGTGCGGTAATGTTCAAATGTTTGATGTGATGGTGACCGATGGCAATTTGGATATAGTAATCTCTGCCAATAGCAATGCGGGGGATACCAATCCCCGTATTGTAGCGCTTTCCATTAAAAAGAGGATTTAACCCCATGCGGTGCTTGCAGCGTTTAACTCTCCAAAAGGCGCAATCCGGTCTGACCCTGGTGGAAATGTTAATTGCCTTGGCTTTAATGGGCTTTGTGCTGTTATCCACCAGCAACTTTCTGTTTGGCATGAACCTGCGGTCCGCTTCACTCAACGGGCGGTTTAAGCTGGCCACAGAGATTCACACGCTGCTTGATGATATTCGGGAAGATTTGCACCGAGGGGCTTATATCAGCCCCAATTCCTTCCGGAACCGGCTGGAGTACACGACTTATGATCCCAATTCCGGCGATGCAGTCAAAAAAGTATACGGCATTTGTTATTACAGCAGTGTGCAAAGCAGCAGTACCGATACCACTTGTCCCCTACAAGGCGGTGGGGGCACGTTCCCCTACCTCAAACTGTCTTTGGACGGGGGAGCGACTTGGGCATCCCCCTATCGGATTTCCGGCTTTAACAAGTACCGCTTGAATAATGCCAGCGGGCCCCGGTTTCTGTTTGCCCACCCTACCAACAATTGTATTGATTACTTGGATAATAACGGTAACGGGGTTTTGGGCAGCGGGGACAGTACCCAGACCCAGGTGAGTTGCGGTACGGGTGGAAACTCCTGGTTTGGGGTGACCAGCAGTTCCTTAAATCCCACTTATGCCAGTAAAGTGATATTGAACAACTTCAACTTCACCACGGGTACTGGCAGTCCAGAGACGGTTCGTAATCTACCGCAGTATCTATTTATCGCCGTGGCCCCCGGCCCGGTGCGCAGCAATCTGGCGGCTGTGTCCCCGGGGGTGAAAGACACCCAACTGGTCCAGTCTTTTTCCTTTGACAGTACGGTCAATAACATGTGGCCCGCTGACTTCAACACCATGGACTTGGCTTGGGACGCCGCCCATGATCGATTAATTATCGGCAGTGACTCGCATTCAATTCTTTACACCACCGAGCGCAACGGGGTGTTTATCAATCAGCCCTACGCTCTGGCCGATGGAAAATATCAAGCCAGAGGGGTAGCCATTGAAGATGATGGCAATACGCTGCATGCCATTAGTAACTGGAGCCGTGAGCGCTATCATCGGTATAATCTGAATGGTACCCCACCACTCACGGAAACCGCCGGAGGGGTGAGCGCCACTTTCCCTGTTGCTCAGTCCGCTAGGTGGTTTATGGCCTTTGACCCCAAGGAACGACGAATCTATACCACCAAGCTTGACAGTGTAGATGGATTGCTCAAAATTGCTGAGTTGAACGGCCCGGACTCTGCCACACCCCAAGCGGAAACCGGCAACAGTTGGACACTACCCACTGCTATCAGCACAAATACGCAAATCGGTGGATTGGAGATTGAGCCAACCACGGGTGATTTTTTAGTTGTGCGCGATCAGGTCTATGCGGCCGGTGGCAATAACTATCTGGATCTCTACCGCATTCCTCGCACTGGCAGCTACAGTCTGGCCATGGCTCCTTATTTATCAATCAACCTGACCGATTTGGGCAGTACGGCCACCGGAACCGCTGGCCAGTTTGGGTTGACGTATGATGCGGCGCTCCATCGCCTGTTTTTGGCCGACAATGTGAGCAAAAGAATTTATGAAGTGGCCCCGGTTAAACTCATTTCGCCACGCTCTTGAGTCAAGTCTAGCTACTGCTAAAATACACCCCCTAAAAATGAGAAAGGGGCAGAACGATGTCTGGCCCCTGGGGATGTTCCCCTCACATCCCTTATTGTACCTCGGAAGTGGTCACTGGTGTGAGCCAGTGCTTCCCTACGGACTCACCCTCACTGGAAACCCAAAAGAAACCTCTCGTTTTCCGATGATTGATACCCCGTTTTGATTGTCTCTCTGCGACTACCTCGCTCTGCGATCTGCGTGCCACCCCCGTTACGGTCTGTATTGCGCATAAGGATAAGCCCCTTTGGTCTTGACGGCGGCAAACGGCTGCAGGGTATCCGTGACACCGTTGAGTCCCCCCGTAAACTTCGCCTGAGTAGCCTCTGTGGCCCCCTCATGGTTCCGGTAGCCAATGCCGGTTCGGTAACCGGAGAAGGCAAAAAACAGCGGGATAAAAGGCTCCATAATTTCCATCCCGGCTAAAGCCAGTGCCGTGGGCAAATCATCCACGTGCAAAATGGCATCGGCAAATTCAATGCGTCGCTTTTCGGGACTAGCTTGGGGTTGGGGGGCTTTGCCTTGCATTTTGTCGAAAAAGGGATTCACCACTTTGGTGCCCAACTGGTTGGCAATTTTGCCCCCACCCAGAATGCCCAGACTCAAGCCAGTCCCGATTATGCCAAACTTGCCCACCCGGGCGCCAGTGGGCCCAAACTTTTGCAACGCCTGCTGCACTTTGGGCAGTTCCACGGCCACCAGCCCCACCGAAGCTCCCACCGCGCACAGGGCAATATTGGCCACAAACTGGAATATCCCCTCTTTGCACATGTTCACGGTGGCATCCGGGTCCTGCACATGGTTCACCTTATTGGCCAACACACCGCCCAAGCCCCCACTAATGACCGATGCCAGCCCCACGGAAAAGAAGTTGAGCATTTTCCACAGCTCTCCGCTGCGCTCCTGAATGTCGCCTTTTTGCTCCACCTTGGTCAGCTTTTGCCGAATGGCTTTGACCAGTTCCCACCCTTTACCCTCCAGAACTTCGTTCTCCCCAAGGGGCAGCAGTTCGTTTAAGTCTTTTTCAATGCTAGCCTTATCCAGCTTTTCGGTGGCCCGCATGCCCTTGATTAGATCTTTAAGCTCCCCAAAGTTCAATTGCTGGCGTTCCTTAAAGGGTTTTGCCTTCAAAAATGACTGAATGGCCGGGTATTGGTCCTTATACTGAAGCAGCTTTTCGCCCAGCTCTTTCATTTCATGCTGAATCAGTTTCAAACTGGGGGGCTTCATCAGCACGCTGGCCGCGGCCAAGGTGCCCAATGCCGTAGAGCCCAGGACAATGCCATCCCGAACCAGCACCTTTTTGCGCTCCTGAGGTTGCGCTTTCCAGGCATCGTAGCCCATCAGGGCCCCCAGACCCACCACACCGGTTGCGCCAGCCACTTTACTGTAAGACCTGACCACATTGGGCTGATCCAGATAATGCCCCATGGCCCTTAGGTTAATTTTCGCCTCGTTCCAATTCATGCTGCCGCACTCCTAGGCAAGCCCTTGCTGACCATTGCAGCCGGGACCACTTGATTCCAACGATTGACTGACGATTCGGTTATAGGAAACCCACTTGGCTGAGAATTATTCTCAACAGCTTGATTAAATGATAAATATTCTCAGTTGTAAAGCACTAATGAGAGTTATTCTCAAAAAAATATCTTGCCCCTAAAGCCTTTTTCCTTTAAAAAGAAAGCATCCAATTCCTGGTCAATTCCGGTTTCTTTTTTGTGGCAGATTCAGGCTAGTGGGTATCCATGCAACCGCCACAAAATCGTTTTTTAGGGATTCGTTTTTTATGAGATCTACACTGAATGACCTGCAGGGGCGGGCTATACACCATTAATTCTGCCCAGTGCCTTTTGTATAAACCAACGGAAGGAGTCACCCCATAATCATGATGACGCGTGCGCTGATCCCTCAGGCCATTGCCACTCCAAACTTCTCCCCGCGGCACCGCAATCCGGATGATCGCGCGCCCAGAAAAAAAACCGAGCCCATTCCGCCGCTGATTCGGCCCGTTCACCCCAAACGAATCGTTCCGACTGAGGAAAAGCGCGCCACTACGCAGCGTATTTTTGAAACCCTGAGCCATGAAAGTGAGCGCGTCAATGGCAATCCCTTTGGCCTGAAAAACTACACCTTAAAATACGTTTTGTATCACCCGCCCACGAAGACCTACTTTAAAATCGATCGCGATAAATACCCGCAAGTGGTCACCCCGGAGCAGGCCAAGCTGATCTTTGAGCACAAGCTTCAAAAGAACCCGCATGCGGGCCGTTTGAGCTTTGTGGATGGCTTTCATCAAATCAAACTGTCGGCCGCCCCTTTGCAAAACAAAGAGGGCAAAGCGCTGGTGCGTCTAAAAGGTCCCATTGTCTGGCCACTGTCAACGGAAGCGCTTGAAAACCCGGAGTCCGTCCAACAAAACCTACTGAATGCCAGCGAATCAGACCACAAACAGTACGGTAAGGCCTATCGCCCATGGCAACAGGCCTTGCGACGCTTTCACTCCGAGCAAGAAGCAGCCAAAGCCAAACAAGTACGGGAAATGGACATCATCGTGGAATTTAGCAGCCTTCTGCCCGATGGCTACACCGAGGATTTGGAGATTTTTCCCACCGAAGATTTGCCCAAGCTGTGGGGCACAAAACACTTGAATCTGGAGGCCTAGGCCAGAGTAACAGAGCAATAGAACATCCGGCAAAAACGAGAGCGGGAGGGAGTGGATGACACTCAGTTTAAAGCCATGGGCCAAAGGTCCACAAACCTTGCAAAACCAAACCTCAAAAAACCAGGGTACACCTGCCCCATACAAGCACCATAGCGTCCCTAAAACCCCTTGGGAACGCTTAAAAAACAGCCACCTGATCGTGGATCGAAAAACGGGTGATTCGTTCAGCCTGAACAGCGAACAACTTAAAAACGTGGGCTTGGTCCCCGGTGAGTGGATCCCCCTGCCCAAAGCACAAGACGACGCCCCAACGGTGGAATACCTCAGCCCGCTGAAGCGCTTCAAGCTAACCGCCCAAAAAATCGGGCCGGTTTCTGAGGATCGCCCTGTGGATTTGAGTATTTCGCTGGATGAAAACGACGAAAACGGTCGATTTCAGGTCATTTTTTAGCGCCTTGAGCACAGGCCCGGTCTGGGTTAAGTTGGAAACATCAAGTTAACCAAGCCCAAAACCAATCCAAAAAGGTTCCGACCGGTGAGTCTGCTGATTCTGGACAATTTTGATTCCTTTACCTACAACCTGTACCAGATGGTTCAGGCCCAGACCCCAATGCCGGTGCTGGTTCGTCGCAACAACGAACTGGACTGGGAGACCTTGAAAGCCCTGGCCCCCCAAGGCATCATTATCTCCCCCGGCCCAGGACATCCGGCCCGCCCGCAGGATTTCGGCATTTGCAAAACAGTCATTGAACGCCAAAGCGAATTGAACTGCCCCATTTTAGGGGTTTGCCTGGGTCATCAGGGTCTGGTTTACACGCTGGGTGGGCAGGTGGTTCCGGCCCCCCAGATTATGCACGGTAAAACCTCGGCAGTACGCATTGTAGAAGACCATCCGCTGCTGGCCAAGCTGCCCAATCCGTTCACCGTCATGCGTTACCACTCCTGGACAGTTGATGTGGCCAGCCTACCGCCGGACTGGGTTATATTGGCGGAAACGGAACCCACCCCAGCGGAACCCACGCCCCTAATTATGGCCGTGGCCCACCGATATCAGCCGTTGTTCGGGGTGCAATTCCACCCGGAATCGGTTGGGACACCAGAAGGCGCCCAACTTTTAAGCAACTTTATCCAGCTCACAGTCCATCCCGTCACTTCAGGTCCTACTAAAACCTCATAGGCGGTTTAGGTTTAGAGACAAATCAGTTGCGACCAACCTCGTTTTTCCGTATGATAACCCTGTTTTGACGTCAGCTTGGCTTGAGGAGTGATCATCCGCCTGCGTTAAAATCCGCATTGAACAAACCCTATCAATGCGCTTTAGTTTCTCGTCATCCACGAACCTGTAGTTTGTATACAACGTTTTCAACCGATTAACCCCAAGGAGGATTAACCGTTGCTGAATACTGTGACTTTAAGAGCCGGTTTACGAGGCTTAAAAAACCTGAGCCACACTTCAAAAAATCAGCAAGGGTCTTTCACTTCGCTCAATCAACCCCAACCCCGACCGCTGACCTTTGCCGCCTCCCACACCTCTGCCACCGAATCCTCCTCCGTGGCCGCCAGCGAATCCACCCGTTTTGACTCGCTGCAGGCCCACCCAGTGGCGCCTTCCAGCAGCAATAGTAGCACCAGCAATCTTTTCAGACGACTTTCGGCGCTCAGCAGAAGCAGCCAGTCCCTGAAAGAGGCCGTCCACCGACCCGAACCCATTAAAAGCGGTTTTCTGGATCGACGCAGCATCCAGCTTCCCTTGGACAAACAGAAATTCACCATCAGTCAAAAAGTCCTGCGCCTCTTGAATGACGAAGAACAGGCGGTTCAGCAGGATTTTAAACAGCTGATTCAAAACCACCTCAGCAGTTTACCCAGCCCGCAGGCACAAGCGTTAACGGTTCAGGCAATGGACTTTTTCAACAATGGCGTGTCTAAAACCCTGCGAAGCTGGCTCTTACAAGATTTAAGCAGCCATCAACCCAAGCATTTTACCAATACCCAAGGCTTAAGCGCCGGGCTCAAAAGCTATCAGGGTAACCTGGAAGCGGTGGATGACTTTTTAAATCAGGCTATGGCAGGTGCCAAACGACCATTCAGCGCCCATGAAAAGGCCACTTTACCCCCCAAGGCCGCCGAGGCCACACAAATGCTGGAAAAAACAGAGCAAGACGTTCATGACTACCGGGACGCCCTGAATCACCTGATTTTGCAACCCAGCGAGCTTAAACTGTAGCCCTAAACGCTAAAGCGGTCTTTATGATGGCCCTGTTAAAGGCTTAAATCGGATTGGCCTGATTTTTCTTCACTTCAATATGCTCAGCCAAATCCCGAACGTAATGCACCGCGTCTTTTAAGGAAGCCTCCAGCAGGGGAGCGCCCTCTGCTTCGGCGGACTGGGCTTCACTGTTCAGCGGTTGCCAATCCATCCGAAATTGGACCACGGGCAAAGCCTTTGGGTCATCGTGAGCCGGGGGAATCAAGGCGTTATAAACATCTCCCTGAAACAAGGGGTGATCCTCAAGGGCATAGCGCACTTGGCCCAAGCGCTCATCAATGGTGATGCGCTCCCGTAAAGGAAAGCCCTGAATCAGGATTTCCCGCACGGCATAATCCTCGGTGCTTTCCACAAATTCGAAAGAGTCGATGCCCTGCATGTAGCGTTCCGGGTGTTCAATGCGATCCAGTAACACATCCCAAATGGTTTGCAGCGAGGCATTAACCGGGACAAAATACTCCAGCTTGGGCATAGGGATGACACTCCTTTAAAGAAGCAGAAAGATGAAGGCTTCATCATACGGGAAAGAACCCAAAGCGTCTATTCTCACGCCGTTGGCAGCACAAAGGGAGCCCAATATTTCAGAAGAGAAACGCCTGGCCTGGCTTACTGGAACATCTCGCTAACAGACTGGTGATCGTGAATCCGGCCCAAGGCTTCACCCAGGATGGGCGCCACCGAGAGTTGCACAATCTTGCCGGTACGCTCCAATTCCTGAGCGGCAGGGCTCAGCGGAATGGAGTTGGTCACAATCACTTCGCTGAATACGGAATCGGCAATGCGATCCACAGCGGGACCGGAGAAGACCGGATGCGCAGCCATGGCGTAAACGGCTTCGGCGCCTTCGTTTAAAATCAACTGGGCTGCAGAGCAGACGGTGCCAGCGGTATCAATCATGTCATCCACAATAATGGCGGTTTTGTTGCGCACATCGCCGATGATGTTAAAGACTTCAGCCACATTGTGAGCACTACGACGTTTATCGATGATGGCAATAGGGGCGTTCAGCTTTTTAGCATAAACACGGGCCCGCTCCACCCCACCGGCATCGGGGCTAACCACCACAATGTTTTCCAGATTTTTCTGCTGAATGTAGCGCAACAGCACCGGGGTGGCGTACAAGTGATCCACCAGAATGTTGAAAAAGCCTTGCAGCTGGCCGGTGTGCAAGTCCATAGCCACCACTCGGGTAGCGCCAGCGGTGGTAATCAGGTCAGCCATCAATTTGGCGGAGATAGGCTCACGGCCAGCGGTTTTGCGATCCTGACGAGCGTAGCCGTAGTAAGGAATAACGGCAGTGATGGTGTTGGCGCTGGCCCGTTTCAAGGCGTCAATGATCATCAACAGTTCAATAATATTGTCGTTGACCGGGTTACAGGTAGGCTGCACGATAAAGGCATCACAGCCACGCACGTTTTCCTTCACCTGAACGTAGGTTTCCCCGTCACTGAAGTTTTTGATTTCTACTTTACTGAGTTCGGTACCGAGGTAACGGGCAATTTCCTGAGCCAAACGGGGGTTTGCTCGCCCGGTAAAGATTTTAACCTTACTGGTGTCGTGAATACCGCTTTCGATTTCCAGATCCGGCAAGCGAAGCTCAATAGCCAAGTCTTTATCCTCCATAATGGTACCTTCTTGCAAGAGGTGCTTTTAACGAGAGGGAATTGTATTAGACGTTGATACCTTCGGTTGGTGTCGTGGGTGAGAGAGTCGGGGGTAGGCCATCGGCGAAGAGAACTCAAACAGTACAAACCCTAGCCGTCTTTGCTAACCTCTAGCTGAGCAGCTTCCCAGAGACATCGGGGCAACCACCCTGCATTTTGATCAGCCTATTTCAATAAAAGATTAACAGAAAAAAAAGTGCTTTTCAGCCTGTAAAAACAGGATTCGCAATTTCAGAAGCCAGCCCCGGATGAATATCGTAAAATCCAAAATTGGGGAAGGGCCCCTTCAAGTGAGAATTAAAACAGCTGGTTGACGAAGGCCAGACCATCATCGGTGATGCTATACTCGCTGACTTCGGCAGTGCCGCTTAAATCTGGCACCATGGACAGGTACCCCTTGGACAACACGGCTTCCAGAGCACTGTGATTTACAGGCGTCAAGCCGGATTTCACCAGATTGGCGTTAATCCGCTTCAGGGAGAAGCACGCTTGGGACTCCACCTGGCTGAGGTAGTAAGACGCCAACAGCAAGTAATCCTCAGAGCTGCCAGGCTGGGCCTGATCGCACAGATCAGCCAGCGAGTTGACCAAGTCCAGGTTCATAGGCCTCGGAGCGGCCACGGGAGAATCTTCATACAAGGACTGAATAACCGGGGCAGAGGGCAGCGGAGGCGGGGGGGCTTCCAGATCGCGCATAACCGTATCCATCACCGATTCAAAATCATCCTTGGGCGCGGTAGTGGCAGGCTGGCTAGCGGCCAAGGGAGGCACCACTGACAAAGCAGGCGGAGGCAATTCCACAGTGGAAATTGCAGGCTCCGGCAAAGCGGGGTTGGAAACAGGTAAATCATTGACAGGTTCAGGAGCGATAGCCGAAGCAGGGAGTTCAACCGGCGTTGCCACTGGCGCAACGACTTCCGGGGGTACTGTTACCGAAGCCACTGCTGGGGCAACCACAGGGGCTATCGCTTCAGCCACTGGGGCGGTCAACTCAGGCATGGGTTGAGGGAGGGGCTCAGACAAAGTCAAAGGCTCCGGGGCTACCGCAGGCTCAGGGACCGTTACCACTGGAGCCGGTTGGGGGAGTGGCTCTGGCGGCGCTGGAATGGGAGGAGCCACAGGCACCTCAACGGCCGGGGGAGCTACCAAAGCTGGCGGCTCTGGTGCTACGGGGGCTGGCGGCGGTAAAGCAACGGGTTCCGCAGGAGGCGCTTCTGGAGTAATCGCCGAAACCGCTTGCTCACTGACCGGAGAAACAGGGATAGATGCGGCAACCGAGACTGGCTTGGTCAGGCTGACCGGCACATAACTGTCATCCAGCAAAATGCGGAACCACTTATCCATTTGCTTGGACACAAAATAGACATCATCCGATGACAGATTGATAAACAGCCCGTCTTTTTTCAGGCTCATTTCATAACGATGTGGGGCATCCATGACTGCTAGACTCCTTGCCGTACGGGCCTGGGCCAAATTCTATCTCTCTATCAACAGGGCACTCACAAAAGGACGGGCCCAACCATATCAGCAATCGGTTACGACACTGGCAACGTCTAACGCCTACACAGAAGGCGGAATCCGCAGAACCTATTTGCGGCCAGCACATTGCCGATTAAAACCATTATAGGACGTGATCGCCCGTCACACATTCTACGCGTGGTGGAGATTTTATGAACACAAGACAAGCAGGCTTTGTTCCACCACAAACGGTCATCACCTGAAAAGAAGGGCTATTTCTCTTCCTGAGTGACCAGCATGTTGCGCCAGTTGTCCATCTGGGTCTCAATAAACTTGGAATCGTCACTCTTCAGCTCCAATTCCAGATCGCCTTTTTTCAGTTTGAAAACGTATTCGCTCACGGTACTTCCCTATCCTTTTCAGCCCTAATTAACGATGGCCGATTCTACCAATTGACTTGAGCCCTATTATAATACGCCGGGCTCGCGATTGGGAGCAGCCTGTAAATTCTCACGCCTCACCCCGGCGCAATCTCAAGTTTAAGCTTGTTGAAACCAAGACGGCAAAATCAAGGAATACACTGATAAAAGCATTGAAATTAAAGTTTTAGCAAAAGTGAACGAAAAGATCTTAAAGCGGGCTTGAATGGTTGTTAAAGCTCCACTCCTAAAAGATTTAAACCTGCCTAATAAGCCACGGAGTTTAAAATCAATGACAGACAGACAGACAGACAGACCAAGGATAAACGGATTTCTATAAGACGGAAAGGTTTTACCTTGGCGGAATTACTCATAAGCTTGGCCATTTTGGGTGTAATTGCCACGTTTACCATTCCCAAAATTGTACAAAACAGTAGAAACAGCCAAAACAGCGCTTTGGCCAAAGAAGTGGCCTCAATGATGGTTAATGCCTTCGACCAGTATCGCAAAAATAACACCATCACCTCTTCAACCAACGTGTTTGCAGCTCTAACGCCTTATTTGAACTATGTGTCTGTTGATACCACCAGCAGTATGGATGATCACGCCTTAGCAAACGCCAATTATGTTTGTGGAGGCAGCCTGACCTGCCTGAAAACGCACGGTGGAGGCACTTTATTTTTTGATCAAAATCAACGATTTGATGTCACCAATCCCAGCAATTCGATTTTGTTTTTCTATGATCCTGACAGTCGGCAAACTGGGGAATTCACGGATAGTCCGGGAAAATCTGTGTGCTTTGTTTTGCAATACAATGGCCGCATAACATCCAGAGCGCTTGTGGTAGCGGGAACCCCCTGGGGAACGGGGGGCCAAACTTTACTGCCCGCTAATCACGATCCTTCGTGGTTTAGCTGGAATAGCACCCCTTGAAAAACGAACCGACACGTTTAATGAGTGGGTGAATGACCTAAGGAAGCCTATGGCAAGAGCTTCGTCGGGTAAAAAGAAATTTTGCTTTGGAATGGCCGCTATGGCTTCAACACCTTGCCCCCGTGGGATAGTATTTGGGAATAACAAAGAACCCCTTGGAACAGATCGGTCCCAAAGGGTTCAACGTGTGAATCAGAATACGATTAAGCTTCAGTATCCAGCTTTTGCCCACAACCAAACATGGGCGACTGAGGCGCGAACGGTTGTGGCTGGGGTCCAAATCCTTGGGGAGCAGGCGGGAAAGCACCCGGGAATGGCGCTGGACTAGCCGGGAATGGCTGAGCAAGACCCTGTGCCGGGAAAGCACCCGCTCCGGGGAACTGGGCTGGCCCCTGGGCCATTGCGGAATCTACGGGGGGGAACTGGGGCATGCTGGGCATGGAAGGTGCGCCAGCGGGAGGGAAAGGCATTGCCATCAATAAATCTCCTGTGAGAAGGGTTGGTAAAAAATGCCACAAAACCACCTGTTGAAAGCCGTCTTGTGAAGTGATGTTAGCTATGTAAACCCCCTACAGCCAAAAAGCTGCGGAACCATTCCAAATTGCAAACAAAATTGTTTTTAAACTTAATTTTTAAATTAAAGCATCTAACGAAAACGACCTTCATCCCAACGGCAACTTGCCCAAATCGCTGGGCTTGGCTAAACTATTCTTATCGAATTTTTTTTCGATTTAATCTTTCAACCAATCTGTTATCCCCCATTAAAGATACAACGCCGCATGATGCCACCGTGCCGAAAAATCATTCATATTGATATGGACGCCTTTTACGCCGCCGTGGAACAACGCGATTTTCCACAGTATAAAGGCTTGCCCCTGGCTGTGGGAGGCACCACAGAGCAACGGGGCGTTATTGCCACAGCCAGTTACGAAGCCCGGGCCTTTGGGGTGAAATCCGCCATGGCCACCTACAAAGCCCTGAGAATTTGCCCCAACCTGGTGGTGGTACCCGGCCGATTTGACGCTTATAAGCAGGTTTCTCAGCAAATTCGGGCCATTTTTGCCGATTACACCGACCTGATTGAGCCCCTCTCTCTGGATGAAGCCTATCTGGACGTGACCGGGCCAGATAGCACCAGCCCGTCTGCCACCCGGATCGCCTACGAAATCAAGCAGCGCATTTTAAGAGAAACGGGGCTAACGGCCTCCGCCGGGGTTTCCTACAACAAGTTTCTGGCCAAAGTGGCTTCCGACTTCAACAAACCCAACGGCTTGTGCGTTATTCCGCCACAAAAGGCCCAACGCTTTATTGAGGAACTTCCCATTGGCCGGTTTTATGGCATTGGGCAAAAAACGGAACCCAAACTAAAGGCCATGAACATCCACACGGGCACCCATCTCAAAGCGCTCAGCCTCAAAGAACTTGAGGCCATCTTCGGTAAAAGCGCAGCCTTTTACTACCACTTGGTGCGGGGAGTGGATAATCGCCCGGTGGAAACGGACTGGGTGCGCAAATCGGTGGGCTCAGAAACCACCTTCAGCCGCAATCTGGACGATCCGGCCCCCATGCTGGCAGAACTCTCCAAACTGGCCGCAGAAGTTTTAGACTGGATGCGACGACACAATAACTACGGCCGCACCCTGACCCTGAAAGTAAAGTACGCCGATTTCCAGCAAATTACCCGCAGCCGCACCCAAGCCATCCCCTTTCAATCGCTGGAGGCCATGACCCAAACCCTGGCAGAATTGCTCAAGCTCACAGAAGCCAGTGCCCACCGGCCCGTTCGCCTATTGGGGGTTTCCGTTTCCAAACTCTCGGACGCCGAGATCACCCCTGCCCCGGTCAAAGCGGTTGAGCAACTTAAACTGGCCCTGGGCGCATAGCTCCTGAAAGCTCCTGTCCACAAGTATTTCAGGAATCCATCTTTACAAAACGAAACAAACTGTTCCGGACTCAAAAATGTTTGTTTTTATGCAATCACAAGGACAAGGCTGGAACAAATTTAAAACTCTTCTTTCATATTGCGCTTTAACGCCATACCCGATTGCTTTTGGGTTCGGCGTTTTTTTCTTTGGTAAGCTTGTCACAAAACCCTGCCCCGTCTCATCCAACAGCTTTGCGGAAAGAAGACTCCCCCATGACCCTCATTGGCCTTTCAGACTTTGTAAAACGACAAACCGCCACCAGCAAATACGACCACTTTGCCGGGGAGTGGAATGCGTTGGTTCAACTGGTGGAAAGCCAATGGGAGCATCGCCAGCCTTCGCCCCACAACAGCGGGGTTCTGCTGGTTCCTGTCCCAACGGCCGAGCACCATCGTTTTTTTGGCAGCGTGGTGCCGGTGAATGAATCCACACGCCTGACTGCCCACTTTGCCCCCCGAATGACGGGAGAGGCCGGGTTTATTCAGGTGGAAGCAGCCGATGGACAAAAAATGCCCGCCCGCCGGGCTGAAATCATCCTATACAGCCACGAAACGCTGGACCGGGACGGAGACGCCCCTGCCACCCGTGAGGCGGATTATTACATCATTTCCATCAATGCCTACGCCACAGAGCAGGCGGAACCGATGAGCCCCATGACCATGGCTCGCAATTTTCTGGGACTCAAGGGCGGTACTCGCCCAGAAACACCCTACACGGCCCAGGAGTTCGCCGAATCCATTCTGTATTGGAGCCAACATGCCCGCATTGGCAGTTCCCAAGGCGCCGTCCAGGAACTAGAGGGCCGGTAAATTACAAACCCCTAGCCAATACTGGCAAAGCCACTGTATTTTTTCATTAAAAGCGTCCTTGCCAGGATCTTTCAGTACCACGCTGTGGGCCCCGTGCTGATAGCATCGATACACCCACGGCAACTGCTCCGGCTCAAGGATCATAATAATCGGAATATACCGAGTGGATGGGTGTTGCCGTAAGCATTGCAACAGGTCGAATCCAGATTTCTCAGTGCTAAGACCCTGTAAAAAGATCAAAGCCGGTCTGGGTTCAATCGAGGGGTCTTCCGGAAACAGATAGACTCTGGCTTCCGTTTCACAGGAAAAATGCCGAATTGGATTTTCAACACCGGCCTGCCGTAACGCATTTTTAAGCATGGCCTGAGCATCCGGCGGATGTTCGACAATGCATAATGGTTGTTGGCCCATAGCTAGACCCATCTCTGGCAATTTAGAAAAACAAAATAACACATTCAGTATCCCCCATAAACCGCTACGGACTCAAGCACGCCCACCCAACGATCCTCTCTTTGTCCCCACTGAAATTTTCCCGGCTCATTAAAAATAGCAAAATTCGACCAATTTGTTACAAAAATAGCAAAAAACAATCTCTATAAAACTTTATGCCCTTGTAAAGGCATGCGCACGAACGCTCCTCACTGCAACCAGTTTTCATATCCAATCACAATAAGGGTAGGGGAATTCAATATGAGTTTTATAACGCAAATCACGCGTGGACTGAAAAGTATCAATATCAAAGGGATTTCTGCCAAAGGCCTGGGGAGATTCACTGGCAAGGGCACCAAAGCAGCCAGTGCACAGCCGCTTTCCATGAGCCCTTTGGGTGATAATATGGCCAAGTTGGGCAAACATTTGAATGGCCCCAAACAAGATATGGTCAACCTTGCGTCCAAAGCGCCCAAAGCGCTACCGGAGGCTAACGCCTCCTTAAGACGAACCAGCCCACCAGCGCCAAGCACTCCCACCTTGCGGCAACAGACTGTTAAGCCCCAGTCGGCTTCGGCCAAAAAAGCAACATCATCCCTGGATGATGATCCACTATTTAAGTATTTAGAAAAACATCATGGCGCCCGGCGGGCAGACGCTACGACCACGACCGCAGTCACCGCCAAAGGATCATCAAAACCAGTCGCTCCAACCACATTAACCGTTCGTGAGCGCAGTGAAAAACTCAGAGCCTACACCGCACAAAGTCGGGAAATTGGGCAAAAAGTCAAAACTCTACAAAATAATCCTGCTTTAAGACCAGAGGTGAAGCTCCAACTCATTCAGGAGGAAGCTCGTAAACTGGCCCACGTTCAAAAGAAGGCCGCCGCCATTATGACGCCCCAGAGCGCGGCCCAAAAATCGGTCATCCAAAGCAGAAAAACACTACAGGCCAATCTGCAAGCCTCTAACACCGGTCGCCAAGGCCAGTTACCGAATCTCCCGGTTACCACGGCACAAGCAAGAGATGCGGCAGCCACCCGCTTGATGGCCCAGGGGCGTGCCTTGAGAGCGACCCAGGAGCAACAGAATCAACAACGATTGACCCAGGCGTGGGCGGCAGACGCCAAGGCCATGAGCCAACCTCAGGTAAGAGTCCCTAGAAAAAATCCCTATATCAACGATACTTTGGAGGCTCCGCCTTCCTCGAAGAGTGGCCCAACGTTTGTCTCTGACATATACCCGGTGCGCTCTTTTCCCGGCTCGCCTTAAATAGATCAAATTTCGTAAAATCGCAAAAAACACAGACAAAAGAGTGGCGATCGCCACTCTTTTTGATTGGGATAGACCCAATTAAGAACATACCCCTCGATCGGGTAGGTTTAAAGTGCGCCCATTTAAGCCATATAAAACTCGGAGTTAGCATAGTCGACAAGTGGAGCGTTGCACCATGCGGAACGCCATGTCAGTTTCCAAATTGAAATACGCCACTTTAAAAAACAGCAGTGGGCTTTACAACTGGAGCTCCACGAACCGCAAAGATTCCGAAAAGCCTGAAAAGGCCATCCATGTACCCCTTGAGATAGAGTCTACCGGGACCTTGAGCATCCCGGAGAAGTCGCCTGAAGGAGCTCAACCAGCCCCGCATAAACACTGCTAAACATAAAAAGAGGGTTTAACGATGTTTAAAAGCCAAACAGTATCGACTGAGGATTTTGCGACTCAGGCCTTCCAAACCTCTAACCAACGCCAGTCGATGGACATCCAAAGCTATCTGGCCCTCATGTTGTCCCAATACCACGAGGGCAGCGAGCAATGCTTATTTCTACCATCCTTGCTGAGCATGGCCGAATATTTTGAGTGTTCCGCTGTGGAAATACACCAGGCCCTGGATCAACTGAAAACCTTTGGCTGTGACTTTTTTATTATGGGCTTTGAAAGCCCCATTACCCTGTGGTACCCAGAGCGACTGAATGCCTCTGCCAGCCAATCGGCCTAACGTAGCTTCACTGGATTCGCTTTTTATCAACCGACTCTTAAAAAAAATCCCGCCTCGGTGATGAACCAAGACGGGATTTTTAGTGTTAATCCGCAATCAGCAGAAGACGAAGTTACCAGTAACCGCGAACGGTGGTACCGTTGGAAGCGCTGCGGGAAGAGCGGCCTTCATAGTAGCGAGGCTCTGGCTTGGCGGCAGGCTCCTGGTAAGCCACTTTCTGGTTTTCGATCACTTGCTGCAAAGTGCTACCCCAAGCGGCAAACTGCTCTTTGGAGGCAGAGGATACGTTAGGGACCTGACCTTCAATGCGGCCATTCAAATCCCACTCGGCCACAGTGGCGCCATCAGAATCCACGACTTTATAGGCATCACCCGCTTTGTAAGGAACGGTCACGGTGTTGTTGGAAACCAAGGGAATGTACTGACCCTCATCGCCATTGAAGAACAAAGCCTTACCAGTGTTGTTGATAATGTGGAAAGACACCTGCTCTTTGGTGATGGGCTCTACAATGGCCGGGCTGAGGTTGGAAACAGTCGGGTTGGGGTTCACTTTAATTTCAAACGTGGCGTAAGGGCCATCCTCAGCGAACACGTTGGCCGGAACCATGGCCACAGCAACAGCGGCAGCCAACAGGGCGCCTTTAAAGAAACGATTCATCAGATTCTCCTTCAACAAATAACTCAACCAAATCACAAAACTGAAAAGTGATTCTGCAAAGCAAAATTCCCTGCGAATTTATAAACTAAACTGCCAAACGTACATCACTCGATAATTCAATTATCAATATCATAACACACTTTCAGCAAGGGCCTTTCCACCCTTTACAAGTGCTTACATTCAGAGCAAAAACCATCCTGCTCCCCATTTTGAAAAATCCAATTTTAGAGATACGCTTACAGGTAGATCATCATCGTCATTCCACAAAGGAGCCTCCATGCCAGCCAGTCCTTCCACCGCCCTTCAGGGACAAGTTGCCATCATCACCGGGGCCAGCCAGGGCATCGGCCAGGCCATCGCTCACCATCTGGCCCCCCTGGGGATTCATCTGGTTTTATGCGCCCGCAATGTAGAAAAATTAACCCAGCTCTCCCGCGATTTAGCGTTGACCTACCCCAACGTGCAAACCCTGCCCATCGCCTGCGATGTGCGAGATGTCGAACAGGTGCAACGGATCATTGAAACCACCCAGAAAACCTTCGGCAAAATCGATGTGCTCATCAACAACGCTGGGGTGGCCGCAAAACTGGGCCTGCTTCAGGAAATGAGCATTGCCGATATCGATCGCACCATTGATACCAACTTGAAAGGCGCTATTTACTTTATGCACGGGGTGTTGCCGGTCATGGTGCAACAAGCGGGCGGGATTATTATCAACATCAATTCCGTGGCAGGCAAAACCGCTTACCCCTTCTGGGGCATCTACGATGCCTCCAAGTTTGGCCTGTACGCCATTACCGAAGCGGTGGCCGAAGAGCAACGCAGCAACAATATCAAGGTCATCGGCATCTATCCCGGCGCGGTGGATACCGCCATTTGGCAAGGCTTGCACACCGATGATGCCGCCCCCAAACGAGAAGGCATGCTGGACCCGGAACACGTGGCCGAAGCGGTGACCTATATCCTGAATCAGCCGGAGAAAGTGTTTATCAAGGAATTGACCCTGACCCCTTTGAAGCCGCTGGTATAAATCGGCGTTTCAACAGAATTGTGCAGGCAGCTTCAGCGCTAGTCTACCTGTTCGTTCTCTTTTTGGCGCTGCCGCCACTCAGCGGTTAATAATCCGGCAAAGCCCCAATTTTCCACATCCACTTCATCAATCACAATGTGGGTGTGTTCCGGCTTTTTATCTAAAACACGCACCAAAGTCTCCGTTATTTCCCGAACCAGTTGCGCCTTTTGCGCCGGGGTAACCCCATCCTTGGTTATTTTAATGTTGACATAAGGCATCGTGTTAATAACCTCCTCATAATTCGGCACTTGGATAGGGGGGGGCTTGCATTTAAAAACAGGGATGTCCAGTGATCGCCAGCTGTTTTAGCCTACAACAGACCTTGTTCACTTGGCATTATTTTTAACCGACCGGCGTTTAAAGAGATGTGTTCATAATCAGGCATTTCATCACCCGATGCCAAAGTCATTGCCCAAAATGGAAATCATCATGCAGCCCCGCCTTCTGGCAGCAGCCCCCGTTAGTCCTCCTGAAGTTTGGGCTAGCACCCTGGCTGGGGGCATCCCACCCACCAGACCGAGACACCTTTCCCCAATTCGGGTTCGCCTTAAACACGGTTTAGAACTGGCAAAACGCTGGTTACTCAGCATGCTGGTTTTATTGGGTCTCTGCACCCTCTACGATCAAGGGGTGGGGGATGGAAAACTCCCCGTCTTCAATGATCTCTCCAGCCTCCAGGAAATGCAGACGAGAGCTCAGCAGAACAGTTCCCAGAATCTGAAAGCACCCGCCAACTGGGGGGCACTCTCAGGCGGACGCAGCCTGCTACTGGCCCTTTCCCCGCAATTGGCGGATTGGTTGTATCAACTGAATGATCAACAAAAAATTATTTATAAAGCCCCTGAAAAATGGCAGTCCGCTTACGGAAAGTCATCAGAAACACCATTGTTGGCAGCCTATGAGCCCTGGAGTGGCAATTTGTATATTGGCGCCGCTTTTTGGGCCTTGAGTGATGGTGAAAAGGCCGCGGTTTTGGCCCATGAGTATCGCCACGCCCGGCAAAACTGGCCCAAGGTGCTCAGCCATCGGTTGGCCCAATGGCTCACCCATGGGCAACTGCAATATCACACCACAATCGAGAGCGAGGCCTTTGACTATGAGCGTCAGGCCAGAGCCGCGTTGGGCTTATCTCCCCTAACGGCTCAGCTGTCGCCCTAGGGAAAAAATGGCCTCGTGTAGCCATCCAGACAAGCTGTCCAGACAGGCAAAGCGTATAATAAGAAAAAAGGTTGATCAAAAAAGGTCGAAGCCCGCTTCGCTTTTCTGAAAGACCCAGCTATATTGAATGGGGACTGAGCGCTATGAGTATTGCACCTACTATCGAGAACGATTCCGCCTTTTTGGAAACCCTGGAAGAAGCATTTTCCAGCTCGAACAAGGATTTTGCCAGAGCCTACTATCTGTTTGCCACGGCCAAACTGGCAGAGACATACAACTCTCAGGAAATTTACGCCAAGTATCCCATTCTCAGCGATGAAGCCACCTTTCATCGCCTCAAGCAACTGTACGATCAAAACCCGCAGCACGAAGAAACCAAACGACTGTTTACCTCGGTGCTGGGAACCTACATTGGTAGCCAACTGGCCGCCCTGTCCGATGCGTTTCAGAATGCCAAGAACCAACTCAAAGTGCAGGTGAGCGATCTCGGCCTGAAAAACGGCAACGGAGAACACATTGAAGAGCTCTTGTATGAAGATGTCTCGGAATGGTTGAAAAAAACTGCCAACAAGTCAACCCGGCAAGCCTTGTACGATCGCATGGCTCAAGCCTACACCGACAATCTGTCCAGCAAGTTTATTGAACTATTTGAAAAAGAAAACAGCCTGTTGGCAGCGTTGGGCTACCAGAACGTCATTGATTTCTACAGCCACACCAGCGGACACAACCTGAAACGGCTGGGGGAAAACGGTAAAAAACTGGTCACAGAAACCCAAGCCCTTTACACCCGCTTAATGGGCCAGCATTACCAAGCAGTCACCGGCTTGGATTTTGCCGCTGAGGCCACCCGAGCCGATATTTCTTACGTGCTGCATGGACACGCCTCTGTGGAGATGGAAGCCATTAACCTGCAATTTCCGCAAAGCAAGCTGGTTCCTTTGGCCACCCAAACCTTTGACGGCTTGGGTCTGGAGTTTTCCACAGTCGCCCAGCAGGCGAACTTTGAAAACCGGGAAGCCTATGAGCAGGAAGTGGTTCAAAAAACCGATGACATCGATCCCACCAAGCCAGCGCTGCGCCGGATTCTTTTGGATATCGCCAACCGGGAAGGCAAGCGCTCCAGAGCCTATGTGTACCCCGCTGCGGTGCCTGCTGAAATTTACCTGTCGGTCAAACCCGAAGGCGGATTAGATGATTACTCGGCCTTTTTCCATGAATCTGGCCATGCCCAGCATTTTGCCTACGAAAAACCGGATCTCAGCTTTGCCATGGCATTAATGGGTAACAACACCACCACCGAAACCTATGCATACCTATTCCAGAATCTGTTTATGAACGCCCACTGGCTGACCCATATGGCTGGCCTGAGCCCGGAACAGGCCCAGTTGGCGGTACAACGACGCGCCCTGGAAGATTTGTACATGCTGCGTCGCTATGCCAGCAAAATGCAGTTTGAGCTGGCCCTGTTTGACGGCGTCAATGAGGCGGGCTACAGCCTAACCCACAAAGGCAGCACCTATGCGGAGCTCCTGAGCCTGGGTTGCGGCTTCAAGTACGATGCCGAAGGCTGGACCCGGGATGTGGACGCCGGATTTTACGTGGCCGACTACTTTACGGCTTGGAGCTTAGAGGCCCAACTGAGAGAGTATCTGTGCCAGCACTTCGGTACACCAGAAACAAACGGCGAGGACTGGTACGCCAACCCCAAGGCAGGGGCATTTCTCAAAGCCCTGTGGGCCGATGGCAATCTGGCGCAGCAGGACTTGAGTAATCGACTGGGCTATCACGACCCCACCGATCTGGGGCCACTGCTGCGGTTTATGAACGCCCATCTGAAATAACGTTCGCGTAACAAAGGTTTAATTTCTGATAAACTAATCCATAAAAGATATATTAAGGAAATAGACGTTGTCGTTTTGAGCAGCGTTGAGACAGTATAAAACCCAGGTAAAACAGTAATGGAAAGTGATTCAACCCACGTTATGCTTGCAATCAAAAGCCAAAATGGCGCTTTATTGCTGGAATTTGACGCTGAAAACCTGCTGTACGCAGATTTAAGCGGTAAAGAGCTGCCTAATGCGGAATTTTGCCATGCTGTGCTGTTTAACGCCAATCTTTCTAGAGCAAACCTGGCGAATGCCAACTTCCGTGGGGCCAACCTAGGCAGCTGTAACCTGCAGGAAGCCCTTTTAGGCAAAGCCATATTTAAAGGGGCCAAACTGGAAGGCGCCAACCTGACCGACGCCATGCTGGAAAAGGCCAACTTGTCCACCGCCCACTGTGTCAAAGCCAACTTTACTGGCGCCAATTTACGACTGGCCGATCTCAGTCAATCCGATTTTGGGCAAGCAATTATGGTAGGAGCCCACCTGGACAGTGCCGAATTGTGGGAAGGCAAGTTTGCCCATACCAATTTCAGCGAAGCCTATCTGGTCAAGGCCAACTTCTTGAAAGCCCAGGCCCAGTCTGCCAAATTTATCAAAGCCAACCTGGACAAAGCCGATTTGGAAATGGCCCAAATGGGGTGGGCCGATCTGTCTCACGCCAGCATGCAGGGCGCCCTGATGCGGAACGCCAAATTTCCTTCCGCCGACCTGCAATATGCCAACTTGCAACAAGCCTATATGAACCAGGCCCATTTTAATCAGGCCAACTTCAGTGGGGCCAAATTACAAGGGGTCAAGGCCTTTCAAACCAACTTTAGCCAGGCCAATTTAAAAGGGGCCGATCTCAGCAGGGCATCCCTGCAAGGGGCGGTTCTGAGTTTGGCCAATCTGGAAAACGCCAATTTAAAAGGGGCTGATCTGCAAGGGGCTATTTTAAAAGGGGCCAAATACAACGACAACACCGTTTTCCCCAGCGATATCAAACCGGAACAGCAAGGCCTCATCTACGTAAAAATCATCGAACAGAGCTAATCGCGCTCACCTTATCGAAAGTCTTTAGGCAGAAGCCACTTGACAGTATAGATCCGGCAAATCGTCCCGCTTACTCTCATCAAACGGCTGATGAGACAGATATCGCTCAATATAGCCGCCTCCAAACAACTGCTGGAACTCTGTATCGTAAAAAGCAGCGATTTGGCCGGGCGTAATGGCAGACTGAGCAGTGTATAAGGTTACTTTCAAAGTTCTGGCAGCATAGTCCAGCCACTCCACATGGCCTAACACTGGCGGTGAATTATAGCGAATCTTCACCATAAAATCTCGCGGCAATGCGTCTGGCTCATCCAGCTCCGGCACTAGCCAATTGGGAGAGAGTACGCTAAAAGTGGTACTCTCCAAATGATGAGCATCGCCCAGATACACCGTATTGGTCTGAGGATCGATTTTGGTCACGTAAACCGGCCGTCCGGCAGCCACCCCAATCCCTTTGCGCTGGCCCAGGGTAAACCGGTAGTACCCATCGTGCTGACCCAATACTTTATTCGTGTCGGCATCTACAAAATTACCGGGATGCTTGCCAAAGGTTAAATCCATGTAGTTGTGCTGACCGTTCAACACAAAGCAAATGTCCTGAGATTCCTTGCTGTAGGCCGTGGGCAAATCCAGCTCACGGGCCAGGGCGGTCACCTGGGGTTTGGTCATTTCCCCCAAAGGAAACAGGGTCTTGGTCAGGTCTTTGGGGAAGACCCGAGCCATCATGTAGGTCTGGTCCTTGTGCTCATCCACGGAACGATAGACATTCACCCCATGGGCTGCCGGACTGAGGATGGCGTAATGACCGGTGGCCACATAATCGACCCCCAGCACATCCACCGCATAGCGCACCAGTAATTCCCATTTGACGTAACGATTACACTCCACACAGGGGTTGGGGGTCAGCCCAGCCTGATAGGAATTGTTGTAATAATCCATTACAAAATGAGAGAACTCGGCCCGTAGATCAACCGTGTCATAGGGCACGTCCAGCATTTCACAGACGCGCCCGGCATTAACCAGAGCATCATTACAGCACTTGCCCGGCCCATTCAGCGTCCAGGCAGTCAACCCCACCACTTCATGTCCGGCCTTGGCCATTAAATAGGCCGCCACACTACTATCCACGCCGCCACTCATGGCAACGGCGACTCGTTTTTTAGTGGTTGGCAGGAAATTGAGTGACATAAAAGGGTGTAATTAACCTTGCAGCATTTTCTTGCCGGGGCGGGACAAGTAGTAGGAAACGCCCAAAAATACGGTGGGAATAAGCCATAAGGCTCCCCGGTGGATGGTGCTGATTATATCAAAGTAATGCTTGGCCGGCATGGTAAAATCCGCCAACACGAACATGGCCAAGCCTTTCAACAAGCCGGGAATTAAAATCAGGGCGTAGCAAACCAGCCATACGCTCAGTAACTTTCTCACAAACCCATGAAAATCTTTCATCGCCAATATCCTTTTTACTTCAGCGCCTTGATTTCAACGCAAGGCGAAGCCCAAAAGCTTGATTCCTACATCCATTGGCCATTACCAGGCCAGCAATACACAGTGAGGTTTATACAATAAAAAAAGAAGCATGATAAGAGTTGCTTCCATATCCGATAAAAAGAAAAAGAGACTAGTCCAAAACGAGTGAACCCTTAAAAAAAAGCATCAGTTTTTCTGATTTTTAAATATCCTCCATTAAAAGGATATGGATTAGCCCAAAGGGATGATAAAGTATTAACAGTTGGTGGCATAACCACAGAGGCCTCTAATCACACCCAGCCTATTTGGCTGGTCCCAAGTAAACGATTAGAAGTGCTTGTGAGGTCAATAAGCCGGAAATGCCACAAACCATTAGAACTTGTCTTTATAGTCTTTAGCTAGAACATTCCCAACAACCAAAAACCCCTCAGAGCTAAAAATCCGAGGGGCTTGTTTTTTTCTTTGTGGGTCTTGAGTGAACTACGACAGTAAGTCGCCATCCAGCTCCTTGTTCATGTTGCTATTCCAGAAACCGTAACCGAAATAAAGCACCATTCCCAGTAAGAACCAGGCACCAGTTACTACCCAGGTGAACAAGGGCAGACCGGTCATCACGTACAGACAGCCCAGCGTACCTAAAATGGGGAAAGTCAGGCCTAACGGGGCTTTGAAGGGACGATGACGGTTGGCATCAGTGAAGCGCAGGATAGCCACCCCAATGCACACAATCATAAACGCACCCAAGGTACCGATGTTGCACATTTCAGCCAGCAAGTTGATGGGCAGTAAGCCGCCACCGATGGCCACAAACAAGCCCACCATCATGGTGCAAATGTGCGGGGTCTGAAACTTGGGATGAATCTTGGCCAAAGCGGCAGGTAACAGACCATCCCGGGCAATGGCGTAGAAAATACGGGTGCCGCCCATTTGCAGAACCAGCAATACCGAGCTTAGACCGGCAATGGCCCCAATGCTTACCAGCCAGGAAGCCCACGGATAGCCCATGTACTTCATGGCGCCAACCACAGCGGCTTCTTTATTAATCTGGTGTAGGGGCACAATCCCGGTAATCACAGCGGTCACCAGAATGTACAAAAGGGTACAAATAGCCAGGGAGCCCATAATGCCAATGGGAATATCCCGCTGGGGGTTCTTGGTCTCTTCAGCAGCGGTAGAAACAGCGTCAAAACCGATGTAGGCAAAGAAAATAGTGGACGCACCGGTGATAATCCCGTTCAACCCATTGGGAGAAAAGGTATTCCAGCCATCCGCAAACCAGTTGTGCTGCAGCACGTCCATATGGCCGCCAAACAGGAACAACGCCCCAATGACAATGAATAACAACACCACAAAGGTTTTCACAAACACCATCACCGCAGCGGTACGGGCGCTTTCAGAAACACCCACCAGCAGCAAGGCGGTCACTGCCAGCACAATAAAGAAGGCAGGCAGGTTAAAAGCGCTTTGCACCAGTAAAATTTTCTCTTCCGTGGTGAAGGGAATGGCCTTGAGGACGATGGACATGTCCGCAGCCTTCAAACCCTCCCGAGAAACGGTATCAATGGTATTGCTCACCAGCCAGCTGGGCAGATGCACATGGAAGGCCATGGCCAAAAATTCCTTGACGCTGCCCGTCCAGCTCACGGCCACCGCCATGTTACCCACGGCGTATTCTAAAACCAGAGCCCAGCCGATGATCCAGGCCACAAACTCGCCCATGGTGGAAAAAGCGTAGGTGTAAGCAGAACCCGAAATAGGCGCCATTGCCGAAAATTCGGAATAGCAAAGGGCGCAGAAGCTACAAATAATACCAGTCAAAACAAAAGACAGAGTCAATGCAGGCCCTGCAGCGGCATGATCGGGGGAACCAACGGCAGCCGCACCCGTCAAGGCAAAAATACCGGCTCCAATCATGGCCCCAACGCCAAAAATAATAAGGTCAAAGGCACTCAGGGTTTTCTTGAGCTGGTGCTCCTGATTGGCATTATCGGCCAGGATTTTGTCCAGGTTTTTGGTCCGAAAGAGTCTGGACAATAGTGATCGCTGCTTAACGCTAGCTATTCCTGACATAAAGTGAGAACTCCCTTGAATTTTGTACTTCTACATCCACGCTGAGCCTTTTATCGACTCGTAAAACCCGCTTTGAACAGCGATTGACGAAAACCCGTAAAACTCAGTCAGCCGTGACAGTATTTATAAAGTTGGAACATATCACAAAAGCACACAACACTCCATCAGGTGGTGGATGCCCGCCAGAGTTATCATTGGGTCTTGTTTCATATAAAAAAAAGGAAGACGCCATAAAAATGCTGATTTCAGGCCAACTTGTAACGGAGCATTTACAGGCCAACCCTCCAAATTTCACCCCAATGGGTGACCCCACCTTCAAACAAGCGCAGGTGCTTCCGCCCCCAAGATTTCATACTAAAAAACAAATTCATAAATAAAAACGATTAAAGCCGTCCCAAAGTGGGTAATGATTAAAAAAGGTTTGCTGCAAAAACCATTAGGTTAAACACTTGGCACTCCTGCCCAATCGAAGGATCATCGCGCATGAGTAGCAACTATTCTCTGGGTGGCGTTGGCGGATTCAACTCCGGTTTTGATGTCAATGGCATCATTGCCCAGCTCATTTCGTTTGAGCAGCGCCCGATTACCTTGATGACCCAGAAAAAATCAGCCATCAGTAGGCAGCAAGCGGCTTATACCAGCATTCAAAATAAGGCCAGAAGTCTATTTTCGGCCATCGATCAGCTGGCTCGACGGGATGTGGCGACCCAAAAAACCATGTTTGAAAACATGAAAGCCACCACCTCCGACAGTAATTCGGTTACCGCAAGCGTTTCCAGCAGTGCCGCTCCTCAAACCCTGAATATAGAAGTGCTGGCTCTGCCCACAGCCACGGTGGCCACCAGCACCGAAGGGGTGGGTCGTTTTGATGCGACCATGACCAATACGGAACTTGGCATTACGGCCGGTAATTTCACCCTGTACACCCAGGTGGGGGCCACCCAAAAAGCTTATCAGATCGCCATCGCCGACGGGGACACCATGGGCGATATTATGGCCGATATGCAAACGGCCGTTCAAACCGACATACCGGGTGCCACCGTCGGCATTGTAGACGGCAAAATCCAGATCAATCGAGGGGGTTCAGGAAACGCGGTGACCTTTGGCGCCGGGGGCGACACCAGCAATTTCCTGGAAAAAACCTTTCTAAATACAGCTGTAGCGGTGAACGATGGCGGCATTTTTACCACTACTGCCTCCCAGCGGGTCAGCACAGTCGTCAGAGATAGCGCAGTGACAACGGCCGGAGCCAACTTGGCCACCACTGTCAACGCCAACAGCGAATTCAAAATTAATGGCATTACCTTTAACGCCGATGGTAAATCCATCAACACCATCATTGATGAAATCAACAAATCCGAAGCGGGGGTAACAGCCAGCTTTAACCGGGGCACCAACAGCTTTCAATTAACGGCAAACGATACCGGCAGCAATTTAATCAGTCTGGAAGATGTGGGTGGTGGAAACTTCCTGCAAGCTATGAAACTGATTAACGGCACCGATGCCATTTCCTCCCAAAAAGCGGGCAACAACACCAAGTTTGTACTGAATGGGCAAACCCTGTATGCCACCAGTGATACCGTGGATGAGACCGTAACCGGCCTGACCGGGGTGTCCCTCAACCTGAAAAAAGTAGCCGCAGGAACCACCACCCAAATCACCATCCAGAAAGACAACGATGCCATTGTCAATCAGGTGGACGACATTATTAAAAAATACAATAGCCTGATCGATGAAATCGCCAAGCAAACCAAGATTGACCCTGAAGCCACCAAAACCGGCGCCAGTGCCACCAATGGTCCTTTGTCCGGTGATAGCCGAATTAAAAACTTCAGAAACCAGTTGCGATCTATTTTTACCCAGTCCGTTGGGGGCGACTTAGCTAACACGGCCTATGAAAGCTTGCAAATGATCGGCATTTCCTCCAGTGCCAAAGCGGTTGGTAGCACTGACACCACGGATACCACCGATGAAAACGCCGCAGATGGGGAAACCACAGACAGTTCAACCTCTACGAGTTCCTCATCCTCATCGGATGGCAAGCTATACCTGGATAAAAATGCCCTGCGGGCCGCTTTAAGCGCAGATCCCAACAAGCTCAAGCGCCTGTTCATCGCCCAGGATTTACCAGTCGGGGCCAGTGGCGTCGATGATGGTCTGGACGGTACCTTTACCAAACTGCAACGTTTCCTGACCGATAAAACCTACACCGATGGTGCTGGCAGAACCGGGTTTGGTGCTTTGTACAGCCTGGGTGACAGTGGTAAAGGCCTGTTTGCCACCTATCAGGATTCCGCGGGAAAGCGAATTAAAACCATTGAAACCAGCATTGAGCGCGCCAACGATCGGCTGGCCATTAAAGAAAAAACCCTACGCCAACAGTTTCTGGCTATGGATCGCATGGTGGGCCAATATCAACGTCAAGGCACCGCACTGGCAGGGCTTTCCGCCCAGTTAGCCCGGTAGCCTTTACCCAAAAATCTTTACCTTCAAAGGGCTGGTTTGAAAAGTTTCCGGTGATTCCGGTCACTTTTGACTAGCGCCATTTTTTTATTCTTTTAAGGCAGCGATAGTATCTGCAGGTTGAGGATAGCGTTTTCAGAACGCCTGAACGTCCTGGAGAATCAGGCTTGTTTCAGGGCAATGTTCAAAGCTGACTTTCAGGATATGGCCAGTATCACCATTGCCAGTCACTCCCCTGAATGGTGGACATTGCACCCAAAAGCTGGACTTCTGAGCAAACTTGCCGATACCCCAAACAGCAGACAACACACGATCTTGGAGATGACTCCCATGTTTGGATTCATTCGACTCAATCCCCATCATTTGCAAAGTACTCCGACAGGAACTCGGCAGGATATTTTGGTCAGCAGCGAAGATATTTATCGCTTTGATATGGGAATGGAACCCCTTTTGCTGTTGAGAAAAGGGTTTGAACTCACTCCGGAAGAATTGCCGCGCTTTTTGAAAAGTGGGGCCCAACGCTACCAGTTTCATTACAAGTACAGCGGGCAAAGCTTGGCCAAAGCCCCACTGCCCAACCAGGGCATGCGCAAGTTCCCCGGTATGGGCAACTCTATTCTGGATCCCATTAACAAACTGAAAAAATCGACCCAGGTGCCCTATAAACAGGCCCTAATCATTGAGCCGGATCAAAAACACCTGAAGCGACTGGTCGATTGCCTGTTTGTGTGCGGTATCCCTCTGGATCAGATTCATCCGGTTCGGGTGGTCTCCAGCGTGCCTTGGGCCGTGGAAAAATACCGCCCTCAAATTCTGGTTGCCAACTACGACCTATCCAACACCATTGATGGACTGAGCCTGTTGCAAATTTTCGCGGGCCTCTCCTTTGTGGAAACCCTTATTCTGATAATGCCCCCGCATATTGATCTGTCGGATGAGGAAGAAGAAGCCTTGCAACGCATCAACCAGAATAAACGCATCAAACTGCTCACCCGTCCGGTCAACCGCTTCGACTTACAGCCCCTGCTCAACGAAACCAGTCAGCGGCACCAGCGGAGCCTGCCTCGTAATAATGAAAAACCCGTAGCTTGAGAGTTTAACCGAAGACAGCCATGAACAAGTTCACCTCGGGAGCCCATGAACTGATCCTGAAGCGCATTCGGGACATTCCTTCCTTGCCGGATGTGGTGAATCGTATTCTGGCCATTATCAACCAGCCCAACACCCCGGCCTCAGAGATTGCCAAACTCATCTCCTATGACCCGGGACTGACCTCCAAGGTGTTGCGTATGGTCAACTCGGCGGCCTATGGCTTTCAGCGGCAAATCAGCTCCATTCAGCATGGCATTATGATTCTGGGGTTCACCAACGTTCGGGGTCTGGTACTGAGCGCCAGCATTTTTAAACTGTTTGAAGGCCACACCCATCCCGGTGGGCTCAATCACCAGCAATTCTGGGAGCATTCTCTGGGCACCGCGGTGGCCGCCAGATTACTGGCCAAGTCCCTTGGAGTGGCCGATAGCGATGACGTGTTTAGCGCCGGAATGCTGCACGACATTGGCAAGGTGGTACTGGATGTTTACTTCAAACAGGATTACAGCCAAGTCCTTCACCAAGCCCAGCTCAAAGGGCTTCCCAAACACGGGTTGCCCTTTTACCACCTGGAAGAGTCCGTTTTAGGGGTTAACCACGCCAGCATTGGCAACTACCTGGCCAGCAAGTGGAAATTACCGGTGGGCATCAGCGAAGTGATTTTGCACCATCACCAACCGGAGCAAGCGGAATCCTGCCCCCGTCTGGTGCATCTGGTGGCTCTGGCCAACGAGTTGGCCGTGGTGCAGTACGAGCAGCAAGGCATCTACAACCGGGATCATTTCAGTCCGGCCTTAATGGACTACTTCGGGCTGGATGATACCGCACTGGAACAGTATTTGCAGGCCCTCAGAACCGAGATGGATTCCGCCCAGGATTTGCTGAACGCCATTTCCACACGGTAGCCAGTTTGTAAATTTTTCATACAGTTTCTGCCCAAACATTCAAGAGAACCCACTGATCTCTCGATAAGCAGAATATGTTGAAGCGTTCTTTTATTAATTTACTGAGCGGCCTTTTACTAATGGCCCTCGCTCCCCTGGCCGCCGTTGCGGATAACTATCAGGATGGGGTCAGTGCCTACAAGGCTAAAAATTACAACCGGGCCGCCCAACTGCTGCAAGGAAGCATCACGAATCAGGGAAAGGCCAACCCGGATGCCCTGTTTTATCTGGGGCTGACCTATGCCCAAATGAAGCGCTATGAAGAGGCCCGTAAGGCCTTTGAGTATGTGATCCAGCTGGTTCCAGCCAATCACGAACTGGCGGCCAAGTCTCGAAATAACATTAGCTACCTGACCAGTCAGCAAATCGCCCTGGCCAGTAACAGCGGCAAGGCCAACCAGGTCATACAAACCGCTCTGTCCCGCACCAGCAAGGACAACTACCTGACCCACGTCATCACCAACGGAAAAATCGTCCATTTTTCCACCCAGAAAATGCCATTAAAAGTCTACATTAACAATGGCTTTAACATTGGCGGCTGGAATACAGGAATGAAGCAAGCGGTCAGTATCGCCATGCGGCGCTGGCAATCGGCCTCCCGGGGTAAAGTGTCCTTTGTGCAAACCACCAACGCCAATCAGGCCGATATCACGGTGCGCTGGCAAAAAAACTTCTCCGATAACATTCTGGGAGTCAGCCCCTTTCAATCGGTGGGCGATACCATCATTCGCTCTGACATTACTCTGGCCGTCTATTATCCAAGCAGCGATAAACCCATCCCCTACAGCGAACTGGTCACCATTGCCACCCACGAAATGGGACATGCCATTGGCCTGAAAGGACACAGTCCCTACCCGCAAGATATCATGTTCTACTCCACCAGCCACAGTGGTGATCAGGCCCTCAGCCAGCGCGATATCAATACCATTGGTATGTTGTACAAACTGAACGCCGATGTTCAGAACAGCACCAGCAGCAGCACCGCCCAAACCAAAAAATATTATGAGCTTTACCAACTGGGGGTGCAGGCCCAAAAACAAAACCACATCACAGAGGCCATGGCCTACTACCGGCAAGCCCTGCAAATGAACCGGGAACTGGTGGAAGCCAAATTCAACCTGGGGGCATTGCTGATTAACGAAGGCAACCGCATGGTGCGCAGCAAACAGTTGCAAACGGCTCGAAAAAACTTTGAAGAAGCCAGTCAGCTGTATACCGAAGTCAGTCGACACAGTAACGCGCCCAACGGCACTCAGGAAAATCTGCAAATCGCCAAAAGCAATCTCAGCCTGGTGACGAAAGCACTAAGCCCCTGAGATCATTTATTGCGGCCCTTCCATCCGTACCCTTCCGGCGACTCTCTCCTACGAACAGTCTGTACCCATCCAGACACACTCATCCAAATAAAGGGGATTAGCCCCGAAAACCCAACCGTCGCAACCCTGCACTGATATAATTTTTTTGTCTTTCAAAATGTATCTGCTTTAAACGCACTCCCTAAAAACCCGATACTGAGGTCGCATGAGCATTTCCCAGAAAAAGAAACCCGGTATTCGACAATCCGCTGCCTCTCTACGCAAAGGATCTGCCCCATTGGACGAGTCTCGTAAATCCAAACGCCAGGATGAGTTTATGTCCCTGGATGACGAAAACGAATTGTCATTTAACGATGGTCAGGAACGGGTTGATTTTTTCGAGGAGGAGGAAGAGGAAGAAGCTGAGCAGGAGAAGGTTCAAGTCGAGCGGGGCTCCGCCGATGATTCGGTGAAAATTTATTTGCAACAAATTGGCAAAGTAAAACTACTCAATTCCGAGCAGGAAATTGAACTGGCCAAGCGCATTGCCGAAGGCGATGAAGTGGCCAAAGGGCAATTGGTCAAAGCCAATTTACGATTGGTGGTTAGCATCGCCAAAAAATATATCGGCCGAGGGCTCTCCTTTCTGGATCTCATTCAGGAAGGCAATTTGGGCCTGATTCGGGCCGCTGAAAAATTTGATCACAAACGAGGCTTTAAATTTTCCACTTATGCTACCTGGTGGATTCAACAATCCATCACTCGGGGTATTGCCGATAAATCCAGAACCATTCGCCTGCCAGTGCACATGATTGAAACCATTGGCCGCCTGAAAAAAGTAACCCGCGATCTCTCCCACGATTTAGGGCGCACCCCCACCAAGGAAGAGCTGGCCGGTAAAATGGGGATTTCTCTCTCCAAATTACGCTTGGTGTTAAAAGCAACTCAATCCACCATTAGCCTGGAAACCCCCTTGCACACCAAGGATGAGGCCTCCAAAATCGGTGATTTTCTGGTGGATGAAAATACGGAATCTCCTGACAGCCGGGTCTCTCAGGAAAACCTGACCGAGGAACTGGATAAAATTCTGGACAGCCTGCGTCCTCGGGAGCGGGATGTTTTGAAACTGCGCTTTGGTCTGAATGACGGTAACAAACGCACGCTGGAAGAAATTGGCCAACTGTTTGGCGTCTCTCGGGAGCGGGTTCGCCAGATTGAAACCCGTGCCCTCAACAAACTGCGAAAAATGTGCCGCAGCAACCGCAATATCAAGAGCCTGAAAAACTATTTAAATCCCTAACCGACTGGTTTCCCCATCGTCGGTTGTGGGGTATGATCTTAGTATCCAAACCGGGCAGATGAGTGAGTGTCATTTTTCAGGTCGGCATCTTTAGCTAGTGGCTTGCCTTTTTGCTTATTTCTATTTTGATTATCGCTGCAAATCACAGTCAGCCACTGTCCAGACACCGTTAAAATTCCGAAGCAACCGGAAAGGCTGGAACGATCATGAAGTTGCTGTTTATTTGCCACCTGACCCAAACCGCACTGGATGACACCGTTCGTGCCATGCGCTACTTGGGGCAGGAACTAACCCTGAGAGGGCATGAGGTCGACTATTTTTTTCGTCGCCCATTGGCCAGCGATGAACAACCAGCACCAATTTCCCCGTTAGAGTGGCCCATGCGCATTGCCCCACTGGCCAGTCGTAAATGCTTGCAAAAACAGTACGATATTGTTCTGGCCAGCGGCAGCAGTGGCTGGTGTCTGTCCTCCTTTCGGGACTGGTTACTGCCACCGGAAACACGGGTGGTGTCTTGGCACTTGCACGAAGATCCGGCCATGAGAAAGTCAGCGGATCAATCGTTGGAGGACACCCCAGAACCCTCGCCCAATCTGACGATACCCAAGGCGTATCTGCTGCAGCAACTAAACGCCTGGACGGTGGAGCAAGCCCTGAAGACCCAGGACGGTTGCTTTTTAACCGGACTTGAAGATGTCCACCGAATCCGCCGGGAGTACCCTCAGTACGCGCCCAAAGCCATGTACCAGCCCCGTGGCGTGGATGCCAAATTCTACAGTCCCCAACGCTTGAAGCAAAAGGCCACCCCGCCCTCCAAATTGTTATTAATTGGCAATAACCACGCGGAAAATCCCATTGGCAAGCCAGTGGCAGAAGCCTTTCAGCAAATCCTGAAGAGCCACCCCCAGGTCACACTGACCGTGGCAGGGGATCACCACCTGCCCCCTCCGGATAAACTGTTCGCCGACTTTCCAGAGCCCATCAAGCCCGCCCTCAATTGCGTGCGGGTTCAGCAGGAAGAGAGCCTGCCGGACTTGTACTTGCAGCACGATGTGTTCATTCAGCCCCACAGAACCCCGGCCCAACCATTGGCCGTACTGGAAGCCATGGCCAGCGCCATGCCAGCGGTGGTGGTGCAAAACCCGGATTTTCAGGAGGTGGTCACCCATTATGAAAGTGGTCTGTTGGTGCCGCCCAATAATCCGCAAGCCATTGTGGAAAGTGTGACCCATTTGCTGGAGAATCCCACCCTGTGCCAATCCATGGGCGAGGCCGCTTTTGAGACGGTCACCCGCTGCTACACCTGGCATCAGGTTTGCGATATTTTTGAGGTCAATTTAACCCGAATTCTGGAACAATCGCCCACTTAGACTTGCCAGCACACGACTTTAAACTTTGAAGATCCCAAATCTCCACTAACATCTTTCATAAAGAAGATTGCCTTTATTTGATTTCCTCACACAGCAAATGTTATTTATTGTTTATAATATTCAGGCTTAGTTTCCAAGTCGGTGTTGAATACAACATAGTAATAATGCCCAATTAATTTTTCCGTCCTATGGCCAATACGACCGAATGGAACCATTTTGCGTAATACGTAGGCAGATTGATACCATTCCCGCGAGCGTTGAGTTTCATTTATTAGGATTTGGTCGGTCGAATCATAAATAATTGACTTAACGATATAAGAGGTATTAATGCCAAGTTCTGTACCAATTGCCTGTAATTGGGTATATTCACAAACCCCAATAGCCCCTCCACCTGATATTGAGATAGCATTTTTGACACATTGAGAAAAAATACGAGGGTTAAGCTTAATCCTGAAAGATTGAGCTAGGATATAGGTACGAAATCTAACATCACCAGCGTAAAAAATTATTAAAAAGCCTACTCCAACAGCCAGCCAGTGGACATTAGTCTTTTTTCTATAAGACTTTATAACAGCCAGTACAAAAAGAACAAGAAAACTTTGCTCTAAAAGAAAAAACTTTTTATGTAAAGATACCTCACTGTAGAACACATCAGCTATTGCCTCTGTCAGAAAAAATAGAACGTATGCTAATGGAAATAGCCAGAGTTTTGATTTCAGCATCTACTCAATACTCACAAAAAATTTCTTTCTCATCATTAAACTCCAACATTGCGGCACCTACTAAAGATAAAGGCAAATTTCGACTCACTACTTTCAAATACGATTCTCGCATTATAAAAAAAATTAATAGCAGTTCTGGCAACTGGCAGCATCATTTTCAGCAGGCTCAGGCGCTTGTGCCACAACCGACAGGGGCTGATCCTGACGGCTATTATTGCGATACACGGTCACCCCTTTAATGCCGGACGCGTAAGCCAACCGAAAGGCCTGCTCTACATCCTGAGGCGTGGCCGATTCCGGCAGGTTGATGGTTTTAGAAACCCCATTGTCCGTAAAGGTCTGAAAAGCGGCCTGCATGCGAATGTGCCACGCCGGCGCCACATCGAAGGAAGTCACAAACACCCGCCGGGCGGACTCGGACAACCCTTTGGTTGCGTTATGCTTGGCTGCGTGATTCGCAGCGTCCTCTTTAGAATAGTCATCCAAAATATTATTCAGACGTCCTGTTTCTTTCACACTGGAAAAAATCACTTGCGGGTCAGCAGCATGGTGTTGCACCCATTGGGCAAACACCGGATGAAACTCGGAAAGACGCTGATTGTTCAACACGGTGCGGGTGAAGGCCAGGGCAAACACCGGCTCAATCCCCCCGCTGACGCCCGCAATCATACTAATGGTGCCCGTAGGGGCAATACAGGTGGTGGTGGCATGGCGAAGCCCCACCTTGGTAATCCGCTGGGCCAGCGCCTGCCATTGCGCACGGGATACCTTACCCCCCGGCATAGCCGTCACCCGACCCAACAACCAATCGGCCTGAGTGTAGCGGCTGTGTGAAAAATTCGGGAAGGCCCCTCGGGTTTCCGCCAGCGTTACAGACGCCAGTTTGGAATGATAATCGATCCAGGCGGCCAAATCATGAGCCAGGACCACAGCCGCCTCAGAATCGTAGGGAATGCCCTGAGCCATCAGGCAATCGGCCCAGCCCATCACCCCCAGGCCAATCTTGCGATTTCCTTCCACCATGGTCTGGGTTTGCGGCAACGGGTAGCGGTTTACGGTAATCACGTTGTCCAGAAAACGCACCGCCCCATGCACGGTATCCGCCAGTTTTTGCCAATCCAACTGATTCTGATCATCCAGCATTTGCATCAGGTTAATTGAGCCCAAATTGCAGGCCTCATAAGGCAACAAAGGCACTTCCCCACAGGGGTTGGTGGCCTCCAGCGTCCCAAACGACGGGGTGGGATTGTCCTGATTGACCCGATCCAGAAAAATCAAACCGGGCTCCCCGGTACGCCAGGCGCAATCCACGATGCGAGCCATCAAGTTGCGAGCTGGCAAGCGCTTCACCACTTGCCCCGTGTTGGGATGAATCAGGCTGAAGTCGCCATTCTCGGCCAGCGCCTGCATAAACGCATCGGTAATGCCGATGGAAATATTAAAATTGGTCACCCGTCGTAAATCATCTTTAGCACTAATAAAGGCTTCCACATCAGGATGATCCACTCGCAAGAGCGCCATGTTGGCCCCTTTGCGCTGCCCGGCCTGCTTGATACTATCCACGGCGGCGTTGTAAACTTCCAGAAAACCCACCGGCCCAGCGGCCACCGATTGGGTTTCCCGCACCTCATCTCCCACGGGCCGGAGCTTGGAAAAACAAAAGCCGGTGCCACCGCCGCTTTGATGAATCAAGGCGGCGTGCTTCAAGGTTTCAAAAATACGTTCCAGAGAATCCTCAATGGGCAGCACAAAGCAGGCCGAAAGCTGCCCCAAGGGCCTTCCGGCATTCAGCAAGGTGGGGCTGTTGGGCAAAAATTCCAGCTTGGCCATCCGATTGTAAAACTGGTGGGCCACTTCCATTACCTGCTCAGCACCAGCGCCATAGGGCCGTTCCCCTTCGGCAACATGGCGGGCTACCCGCCAGAACAAGTCCGCCGGGGATTCGCAAACCGCCCCCTGCGCGTCCCGCAGTAAGTAGCGATGCGCGAGCACCGTTAAACCATTCGGCGGAATGTTCGGTTGTAGCAGATGGGATGGACGTTTGGACATTGCCGGATCCGACTTTCCTTTATACACGATCATTTTTTGTACAATCACGTTGGCGCTTGACTGGCTTCATCATGTATCTGGCAGCCAAAGGACGCTCTCTTTATGATAGCGGACCCTCTCGGCAGTTCACAGATTTCCCTTGAAAAATCCAACAAACAGCCGCTCCCCATGGTCTGGAAAGCGGCAATTTGTGGTTTATAAAGTGGCCTGTTTATACGGCGGCTTTGGGCAGATTAACCGCATTCATGGCCGAACCCGCCTTGAACCAGCGAATCTGCTCAGCGTTCAGGGAGTGGCTCAACTCAATGCTGGCGGTAGTACCGTCGGCATGCGAGACAGTTGCGGTGATAGTCTGGCCCGGCTTCAGGTTGCTCAACCCGGCAATGGTCAGGTGATCACCTTTACTGACTTTCTCATAATCCGCTTTGTTGGCGAAGGTGAAGGGCAACACCCCTTGCTTCTTCAGGTTGGTTTCGTGGATGCGGGCAAAGCTGCGGGCAATGACCGCTTTCACGCCCAAATAACGAGGGCACATAGCGGCGTGTTCACGGCTACTGCCTTCCCCGTAGTTTTCATCGCCCACGATAATGCTGCCGTTTTGCTGCTTGTACTCCATGGCTTTCAGCGCCCAAGGGGAAACACCACGCTCCACGCCGTTCACCGGCATTTTGACGGGTTCGGCCGGTTGGCCGGTGGCGGCATCCACAGCGCCCAGCAACATGTTGTGGCTGATACCGGACAAGTGACCGCGCAGAGGCAGCCAGTCTTTTCCGGCGGGGGAGATGTGATCGGTGGTAGTTTGGCCCTGGGTTTTCACCAGCACAGGCACGTTCACAAAATCCTGACCATCCCAGGCGCTAAAGGGCGCCAGTTTTTCCAGGCGAGGGCTTTTGGGATCGATGGACACCGTGAGGGCGGCCCGATCGGCGGGCGGCTGCAACAAGCCTTCATGGGAAATCTGGAAGCCTTTGGGCGGCAATTCCGGCGCGGTGGGCGCTTCCAGCTTCACCCCATCAATAGTATCGGTGATGGGATTAAAGGTGGTTTTCCCGGCAATAGCCATAGCGGTCACCAATTCAGGGCTGCCGATAAAGGCCAGCGTTTCGGCGTTGCCATCGTTCCGTTTGGGGAAGTTGCGGTTGAAGGACGTGATGATGGCGTTGGTTTGACCCTTTTTAATGTCAGTCCGATCCCAGTTGCCGATGCAGGGACCGCAGGCGTTGGCCATGACAATCCCACCAATATCGGTGAAGTCCTGCATTTGGCCGTCCCGCTGGATGGTTTCATGCACCTGGATGGAACCGGGGGTGATCAGGAAGTAGGACTTGGCTTTCAGGCCCTTGGCCTTGGCCTGACGGGCCACGTTGGCCGAACGCTCCAGATCTTCATAGGAAGAGTTGGTGCAGCTGCCCACCAGGGCGGCGCTCAGGTCTTCCGGGAAGTTGCTGTTTTTCACGTCAGCAGCGAACTCGGAAAGCTTGCGTGCCCGATCCGGGGTGTGGGGGCCGACCACATAGGGTTCCAGTTCCGACAGGTTAATTTCCACAATCTCATCGTAGTAATTCTCAGGATGCTTCAGCACATCCTCATCGGCCCGCAGGTCGGCAGCGTACTGCTCGGCCAACGCGGCAATCTCCGCCCGTTCGGTAGCCCGCAGGTAGGCGGCCATACGAGCGTCAAAGGGGAATACCGAAGTGGTAGCGCCCAGTTCAGCGCCCATGTTGGTGATGGTGCCTTTACCGGTGCAGCTAATGGTTTCCGTGCCTGGGCCAAAGTATTCCACAATTTTGTTGGTACCGCCCTTGGTGGTCAGCAGGCCGCACAGATACAGGATGACATCCTTGGGAGCCGTCCAGCCGCTAAGTTTACCGGTGAGGTGTACTCCAACCAGCTTGGGCGCTTTCACTTCCCAGGCCAGACCGGCCATGACATCGGCGGCATCAGCGCCACCCACCCCAATGGCCAACATGCCCAAGCCACCGGCATTGGGGGTATGGCTATCAGTACCAATCATCAACCCACCGGGGAAAGCGTATTTTTCCAGGACCACCTGGTGAATAATCCCGCTACCGGGCTTCCAGAAACCCATGCCATATTTTGCGGCAGCGGAGCGCAGGAACTCATACACTTCACGGTTTTCATCGCAAGCCCGCTCCACATCTGCATCCGCCCCGGAGAAAGCCCGGATCAGGTGATCGCAATGCACGGTGGAAGGAACAGCCACGGTGTCCCGGTTGGCTTGCATGAACTGCAAAATGGCCATTTGGGCGGTAGCGTCCTGCATGGCCACCCGGTCTGGCTGCAATGAGAGGAAGGTTTCGCCCCGCACGATTTGCGCTGGGTACGTTTCAGGAATCAGGTGCGAAAACAGAATTTTTTCCGCAGCAGTTAAAGCTTGCTTGCCAAAGTGTTTTTTGGCTTTTTCAAGGCTGGCGCTAATTTTAGCGTAATGCTTTTTTATCATATCGATATCAGTTGAGTTGCCGCTCATGAGGGTGTGTCTCCTATCCAAATTGAGATTGGCCGGATTTATGAAATAAAACTCCCTTGATTCTACTCCGCGCAAAGGCCCGGGGCAAGGCAAGCGGCCGAAAGGCCCAAAGCACTATTTAGACGGCCACCATCCACGAACAAGGCACCCCCATCCCACAAATAGCCTACTCCGCCTGTCCGTTTTTTGTTCGCCACAATGGTTTATGCTAGATTGAGAATGCTTTACGCATTTTTGTTTTGTTTCATCGTCAAGCGACCCACTGGAGGCATTATATGACCACGGCCGGCGAAAAAATTACCATTAATTCCGATTTATCCCTCAACGTTCCCGATCACCCCATTATTCCTTACATTGAAGGAGATGGCATTGGTGTAGACATTTGGCCAGCCACTCAAAACGTGCTGGATGCCGCCGTGGAAGTCGCCTACAACGGCAAGAAAAAGATTATTTGGAAAGAAGTACTGGCCGGTGAAAAAGCCTTCAACCAGACCCAAAGCTGGCTGCCTGAGGCCACCAACGAGGCCATTCGGGAATACAAGGTAGCCATCAAAGGCCCCCTGACTACCCCCGTGGGCGGCGGTATCCGCAGCCTGAACGTAGCCCTGCGTCAGATTCATGACTTATACGCGTGCGTGCGCCCGGTACGATGGTTCCAAGGCGTTCCTGCCCCGGTGAAAGAGCCCCAAAAGCTGGACGTGGTTATCTTCCGTGAAAACACCGAAGACATCTACCTGGGTATTGAGTTCCAGCAAGGCACCGAAGACGCCAAGAAAATCATCAACTACATCAAATCCGAGTTCAAGAAAGACATTCGCCCCGATTCCGGCATCGGCATCAAGCCGGTCAGCGTGGAAGGCACCAAGCGCTTGGTTCGCCGAGCTATCAACTACGCCATCGCCAACCAGAAAACCGTGGTGACCTTGGTCCACAAGGGCAACATCATGAAGTTCACCGAAGGCGCTTTCCGTGACTGGGGTTACGAAGTGGCCCGTGAAGAATATGCGGATCAGGTTATTTCTGAGGCCGATGTCTGGGAAAAGCACAACGGCAAACTGCCCGCTGGCAAAATCATGATTCAGGATCGCATTGCCGATGCCATGTTCCAGCAATTGCTGTTGCGTCCCGATGAGTACCAGGTCATCGCCACCATGAACCTGAACGGCGACTACCTCTCCGATGCCTGCGCAGCCCAAGTGGGCGGATTGGGACTGGCTCCCGGCGCCAACATCGGCGATCAGTCTGCTGTGTTTGAAGCCACCCATGGCACTGCCCCCAAGTACGCCGGTCAAGACAAGGTCAACCCCGGCTCCCTGATCCTCTCCGGCGTCATGATGCTGGAGCATTTGGGCTGGACCGAAGCGGCCAAACTGGTGGTGGAAGCCTTTGAAAAAACCATCGCCAGCGGCAAAGTCACTTACGATTTGGAGCGCCAGATGAGCAACGCCACCTTGATGAGCTGCTCTGGCTTTGCCAATGAGATTGTGAACAACCTGAAGCTGGTTCGCGTTTAGGATTCACGTCTCTATAAAATCCAACAGGGAGCGTTTAAAAGCGCTCCCTGTTTGTATTTGATTTTGCTGTCCTTCGTTAGGGCAGATTTCTTGCTCTACCGGGTGAGCCAGGCATAGACCCAAGTTCTGAGTCTATACTTCCAATCTCCCTGTCCACCCAGTCACTGACACTGCTTGCCGGGGAGGTCCCAGTACTTCTGGCATTATGCTGAGACAAAGCGGCCTCGGTCAAGCTTGTTTTTGCCGTATTATAAGTGCTTTGAGAATCAGCGTCAGATGGGGTTCGAGTTCCCGCTGGCCCCTCAGTCGGAGTGGCCATTGTTTTATTCTTAAGCCCCCCAAAGTTATTTTCACGCTCAAAAATCAATCCGTCAATTTCACCTTTGATTTTCTGGGTGGGTTTACCGGCCAGTTCTCGGTCCTCCAACTGGCGGGTTAAATCCTTAATCTGCCTGGCATGCTGCTTATCGACCCTCAAAAACTGATCGATTCCCGGAGGACAAGGCGCGCCTGCCCGTAAAGCATCCCCAGCATCCTGCGGTGTTTTCCAGCCTTGAGGCCCTTTTGTTCTCAATTCTTGCAAATGCTGCACGGACCCGGCATTGGGTCGAAACAGGCCCATTATTTTATCCTTGCTCATTTGCAGCCAGTTTAACTTGTCTCCATTACTGGCCACAAAATGGTTTCCACCCCACAGGGCTTTCAGTCGACCGGCTAAACCCAAGGTAGCAGTATCACTACCGCCCAGCAGAAAAGTACGACCACCCATGAGAATCTCACGAGGGGCAAACCTCAGGGCCAACAAGCCACCCAGGCCCAGTAGCAAGCCTTTGGTGAAACCTTGCCCATCCTGGTTAACCAATCCTTTACCCGCGTTAAAAACGCCAATGCCTGCAGCCAGGGCACCCAACGGAATGAGGGCCGCCCCACCGGTGGCCGCCGTTAAGCCCACCGCGGTAACGGTTGTGAGAATTCCCGGCAGGGTGGTAAACATTTTCTTGATGCCATCCCAGGTGCCGCTAAACAGGCCCTGTAAAAAACCTTTGGGTTTCTCCTGGCTAATGCCCATATACTGATCTCTGCCGTAGGCACTACCGGGCGGGTAAATGCCGGATGCCACATTGGGGGTGCCGCCTAAACCGCCGTAGCCCCCATAGCCTCCAAAACCGCCATATCCACCGTAACCACCATAAACCATTATCTATACCTCCCATACCCGGCAGGTGCCCCTAAGGTCACCTGCTATCCCTGTAAAAGCATAAAACCCACCAGTACTTATTTTTTGTTATTTAATTTTTAAAATTATTAAGCCTTTAAATTGATCCCAAATAAAAACACCGGCCCGAAGACCGGTGAGTGAATAGGAATGTTTCAATGGAATAGAATCCATGGGAACAAGTAATGGGGGTTAGAAGGCCCACTCCTCGGTCCCGCGGTATCGATGCGTCATTGATCGACCTCCTGGGTAGTGATGTTGACTGTGTGTGTGATGAAACCCTTAGAAAATACTGGTGACCGAATCCCACATTTTCCCGAAAATCCCTTTTTCCTGAGGCGGCGGCGCGGCGGGTTGAGCCGTCGGCGCTGAAGCCCTTTGAGCCATAGCCGCTTTATAGCGAGGATCGGTAGTGACCATAGCCTTTTTAAACATTTGATTGGCCTCAAGCACGGTGCGTTCGCTTGATGACATTGGTGGCGAATACGCCCCGTATGATCCCGTTGGACCACCTGCCCCTGATACCATATAGCCCCCTATTTGACCCGCTTTTGGATCGATTTGTCCCGGTCCAGCAACCGCTTGAGTGGCGGTTCACTGACCTTTTGTCCCTGTGTTTGCATAAAAACAGTCTTATGCATTTTTGTGCCACGTTTGTAAAATTTGAGTTTAATCATCTCCTAAAAATTCGGCCAAAATGGTGTTGCTGAGCGGAATGGCCGATTCTTTCAAACGAAGTTGATTGCCTTCCAGGACCAAGGTATTCCCCACATAGCGATCCAGAATAGCCGCGTATTGCTGCCTGAAATCAATGCCAAATGTCTGTCCCAAGTCAGCGATATCAATGCCTTCCGCCTTCCGCAAGCCAAAAATAATGGCATTTTCCAGTTGCTCATTGACCGGACAATCCTGAACGCTTCCGGTCAGCGGATTGTTTAAATACTGCTTGATGTCGGGAACGGTTTCGTAACGCTGACCCTGCCAGTACCCGTGTGCCGCCACGCCCAAGGCCAAATAATCCCCGTTGTTCCAGTAGTTCAAATTGTGTCGAGACTCACAACCCGCCTGGGCCAGATTGCTGAATTCATAACGCCCAAAACCCGCCTCAGCCAATGTGGACAGCCCCGTAAAATACATGTTTACCACGGATTCCTCCTCCGGCAAGGGGTAACTGCCCTTGGCCATGGGCAAGGTGGTTAAAGTCTCTAACGGGGTATTTTCTTCTACTTTTAAGCCATACATGGAGATGTGCTGAACATTCAAAGCCACGGCCCGCCGAAGGGTTTCCTGCCAGGATTGCTCCGTTTGCAGGGGAATGCCGTACATTAAATCCAGAGAAATATTGTGCCACCCAGCCTCTTGCAGACGCCGGATAAAGGCTTCGGCCTCTTCTGCGGTGTGCAAACGACTGAGCTTTTTCAACTCGGCATTATTAAGTGTTTGTACCCCCACACTGACCCGATTGAACCCACACTGCCGATACGCTTCCGGGCTATCGGCCATTTCCGAGCGATGCGCCCCCGGATTGGCCTCCAGGGTAATTTCCGCATTATCCGCAAAGGGCAAATACTGATTGAGCGTCTGAAAAATACGCCGGTAGGCCGCCGAATCCAGCAAAGAGGGTGTGCCCCCTCCCACATACAGGGTTTGAATGCCCTGCGGAAAATCCGCCGGGTTGATAGTCGTAAAGCGCAGGTCAATCTCCCGGCACACCGCTTCCACATAAGCCTCATGCCCGCCGTATTTATCCAGCACCACGTAAAAATCGCAGTACACACAGCGGGACAGGCAAAAAGGAACATGCAGGTAAATGAACATAGTGGATCCATTCTAATCGAAATATCATGACTGACTGCGCGGCAGGCTTTGGGGTAAGATAAAGGCCAATAAAAACAAATTGTGCCGCTATGCCCTTTTACGTTTAACAATCTGGTGGTTTTCCCATGATCAACCTGCAAGCCCTGAAACAGTTTAAAGAATCGCATTACACCCGGCATCTGGTTTTCAAATCAAGCAGTGTGGAAATTTTAGTGGTGTGCTGGCGTCCCGGCCACAGCAGCCCCATTCACGGCCATGGCCCTTCCGATGGGCTGATGATTATTCTGGAAGGTGAAATTGTAAATACCAGCTACCTCCCGGACGGCAAAAAAATCACCACAGTCTGGCAGGCAGGCGATGTGGGCCACACCCCTCTGGGTGCCCGTCATGAAGTCAAAAACACCTCTGATCAAGATGTAGTCAGTCTGCACATTTATGCCCCACCGCTGGATCGGGAATTGCAAGGGGCGGACATGGGCTATCACAACGATGTCATCCCCAAAGAAGTGACCCTGCCCAACGATGTGATCCGCTATTTTCTGGGGGCCGCTTGCGAAAAAGTGCCCCAAGCCCTGCTCGATCCCGGCCTGTAGTCAAAACCCAAAGGATTTTACCGATGCATTACCTGGACAATGCCGCCACCTCTTGGCCCAAACCGGAAACCGTTTACACCGTAATGGATCAATCCTTCCGCAGCCTGTTTAGCCCCAAGCGAGGCACAGCCAAGGCTGCCCGGCTGGGGGCCAACCAACTGCAAGCGGCTCGGCAAACCCTGGCCACCTTGTTCAACGTGGCCAATCCAGAGCGCATCAGTTTTACCAGCGGGGCCACCCACGCCCTTAATCTGGCCATTCAGGCCTATCCCTGGCAAGCGGGCGATGGCATCATCATCAGTGCCATCGAACACCACGCCCTGTCCCGCCCCGTCCGCAAAATGGCGCGGGAAAAAGGCATCCAGTTCTTTGTGGTGCCTTACACAGACGCCCTTCCCTTTGACCTGACTGCCTACGAATCACTGCTAAAAAGCCATCCGGAAATCAAGATGGTGGCCACCACCCACGCCAGCAACGTCATTGGCTCCATTCTCCCGGTGGCTGAGATTGGCAGCCTGGCCCATCAGCATGGCAAACTGTACCTGGTAGACGCCGCCCAATCTGCAGGGGTGCTGCCGGTGGATGTGCAGGCCCAGCACATTGATATGCTGGCCGTTCCCGGGCACAAGTCCCTATACGGACCACCGGGTGTTGGCGCTTTGTACATCTCTGAAGCGGTGCAACTGAACAGCTTTATAGAAGGCGGCACCGGCAACGATTCCGGCAAACACGCCATGCACGCCACCCCGCCGGATGGTATTGAAGTGGGCACCATTCCGCTCCCTCAGATTCTGGCCATGGCCGAAGGGGCTCGCTGGGTGCAGGAAATGGGCCTAAGTAAGATTCACCACCACGAGATGACCCTGCTCGCTCAACTGTTGAGCGGCTTGCAGGAAATCCCGGAAGTGACTATATACGGGCACACCGATGTCGCCCACAAAACCCCCGTTGTCTCCTTCAATGTAATGGGCCAAGAGCCCAAAGTGGTGGGCGAACGCCTGTTTGACCAGTACGGCATCGCCCTAAGAGCCGGTTTCCACTGTGCCCCCATGGCGCATGAGGCCATTGGCAGTATTCATCGGGGCGGAACAGTACGGGCCAGCATTGGCTACTACACCCAACCGGACGATGTGGCCGCCTTGGTCAACGCCCTTAAAAAACTGCTCAGCGAATCATTCAGCCGAGTTTAAGCAGCCAGGTTTAGCGGTTAGATATATGCTACCCAAAGGTGTTGGCCACCACCCGGTTTTTGCCGGTTTGCTTGGCCTGATACATCAATTCATCCGCCTTAGCCAACAAGTCTGCTGAGGTCAATGCAATCTGGGCCAATGCCTCAGAAAATTGCAGCGTACAGCAACCGAAACTGGCACTAATGGGATGGTCGGGGGCCATGTCCAGTTTCAGCTTCTGAATGTAAACCCGAGCCGTTTCTGCCACTTGCTGGGCGACCGTTGGGCTGGTATTGGTCAGTACAACGACCAACTCCTCTCCCCCATAACGAAAGGCCACGGCCTTCCCTTGAGGTGACTTAATGTTGGAGAGCACGGAAGCGACCTTTTGCAGCAACTCATCCCCCGAGGCATGACCATAGCGATCATTGACCGTTTTGAAGTTATCCACATCCAGCAATAGCACCGCCAAAGTCGAACCATTCCACCGGGCTTTATTCAATTCCGCATCCAGATAAATATCCAGATAGCCCCGGTTGAATAACTGGGTCAGCGGATCCAGATTCACTGTCTTATTCAGGGCGGAAATTTCACTTTTCAGGCCACTCACCACCTGATTGAACAACAGATTTTTTTGAGCCGCCGCCTGTTGTTCCCGAACACCAGAGTCATCACTTTCTGTTTGAAAAGAACGTAGCAAGGCCTCATCACGCTGACGAATCTGATGCCGATAAAGACGAGCATCCACAATGTTAACGCCTTGCAGTACAAGGGACTCCACCCACCCCCAAAAGACAACCGATAACAACAAGCGCCAATCCAGGACTCCCGGAAATTGCGAGTCGTAACTGACATCCAGCAATGGTGGTCCCAGGGGAGAAGCGAGCATCCCGGGAAGTTGCAGGAACGCATCCACCACAACTTGTGCACACCAGGCCGCTGAAGTCACCGGAAAACCGCTTTGCCACGAAACAGGCAAAAAATGCTGCCCCCACTGGCAGACCTGCTGAACCGGCCAGGTCAGAATCATGACGGCGGTGTCCAAGACTGGCTGAATCAAGGACAGCATTTTAAAGACCGCCGCAGTATCCGCATTGCCGGGCGCAAACACCCGAATGACAAACACCAGCAGCAACAGAAACGCAATGGAAGAAGCGGTTAAACGCACCAAAAATCGAAGCAGTCGCATCATAATGAACCATCATACCTGCTACAGGTTTAAAAACGGATTCGGCTTGGTATTAATAAAGCATCCATAGGAGTCAACCCCATCCAAGTGATGGGTTCCAAAAATCGGTTCATTTCCGGTTCATTCTTGAAGTAAGTGCAACACTTTTAATCAGCTTATGAGGGATTCTTGCTATGGAATCGACATTAGCCTGGACAGGCATGTGGACCTCTATTCTCGTCAGTGGATTTCTGATTGTTCCTGTCCTGCTGGAATTTTTTAAGCGAAATTTACCCATTTGCTTTGGGCTACTGGCCACCATCCTGACCATTTACTGCCTGGCACCATACTCGGCGGGCGCCCGACAGGTCTGGAGCCCCTTCAATAAAGCACAGGTCGGCATGACTCATGCTGTACAAGAACTGTTCAGTCCTTCTCATTCATCCTGAAAAATCGAGTCCTCTCAAACTCCAAGTGAAAAATCGGTTAGCAGCAAAATGCCTGGAACTGAAAAGCTCCAGGCATTTTTTTGTATTGGATGGCAGTGAGCCACCGAAAAACTAGCCTTTCAGGGCGCGGGCTTTTTCGGCGTTCAAATCGGTGTATTTCGCTTGATCAGCGGGAACTTCAGCGTCCATAAAGATAGCGCTGACCGGGCAAACGGGCTGGCAAGCGCCACACTCGATGCACTCATCCGGGTGAATGTAGAGTTGGTTCTCACCATCAAAATCATAGATACAGTCTACGGGACAAACGCCAACGCAGGCTTTGTCTTTAACATTTACGCAGGGTTCGGTAATTACAAAAGGCATAGTATTCACTACCTCCAATACAATATTGACTTAAAACGCGTTCTGATACGGTGAAGTTGAGAGATAAAACAAAGAACTTTTGATCAGTTGATGCTGATTGCATTATAACTGCTTAAGTGGGGATGTTTTTGAGTTTTCTCAAAGAGGAATCCATAAAGAAGAACTCATCCATATCCCCATTTGCAGTTAAACGCCAATGGGGTTCTTTTGGCCACGGGCTTCAGACACCAGCCCTTCATACCCCTTACGACCCATCAGGGCGTAGGTGTACTTCTTAGCCAACTCCACACCCGGCTGATCAAAGGGGTCAATCCCCATCAAGGCACCTGCAATGGCCGTCTGCACTTCCAGCAGATACAGGAGTTGGGCCACATGATAGGCATCTACCTGCGGCAGGGTCAGGGTCATGTTGGGACGCTGGTTGTTAGTGATACTGGCCCGGGTAGATTCAAACTCGGCTTGCATCAGCTGGCTCATGGGTTTCCCGTTCAGGTAGTTCAAATCTTCCACATCACTGAACTGATTGGCCGGAATTTGAATATCCTGAGCGGGCTTGCCCACCGAAACAAAGGTAAACACCTTGTCAAAGGGGCCTTCATTGAACAACTGCACCTGAGAGTGCTGATCGGTCACCCCCACGGCCCGAACCGGCGTAGGCCCCACATGCACCACATTACCTTGCAAGTCGTGCTTTTTACCTAAAGATTCCGCCCAAAGCTGCACGTACCAGTCAGACACGGAAGCCAAACGATACGAGTAGGGCATAAACACAGAAATGGGCTTGCCCTGTTCATACAATAAATACTGTAGCAAAGCGCCTTGCGCCGCCGGGTTCTGCTGAAGATCGGGATTTTGCAATACTTTATCCAGATTCTGAATACCTTTTTGAATCTCGGACAATGAAACACCGCACAAGACGGCAGGCAATAAGCCTACCGCGCAGAACACGGAGAAACGACCGCCCACATCATCGGGTACTTCAAAGGTTTGATACTGCAACTGATTGGCCACCGGGCGCAGCACCCCTTTTTGAGCATCAGTAATGGCCACAATGTGCTGCTTCACCTGATCCGCTGGCAGCTTTTGCTCCAGCCAATCTTTGGAGATCATGAAAGCGCTCATGGTTTCCGCCGTGGTACCCGACTTGGAAATAACCACAAACAGGGTGCGCTCGGGGTCCAGCATTTCCATTAGGGGGTTAATCTGGTCACTGTCCACGTTTTCCACAAAATAGTACCGAGGAAAACCGTTGCGCTGGGCATCGCTGAGCTGGTTCCAGTAAGGGTGCAGCAAAGCCCGTAGCATGGCATAGCCCCCCAAAGAGGAGCCACCAATGCCCAAAATGACCATATCGCTGAAGCGACCTTTCACCGACTGAGCGTAAGCATTCAGCTCATCCAGCAGTTTTTGGTCATACCCCAGATTCAGCCACCGCTTCCAGCCACCGGGCTGATCTTTTTCAGCGTAAATTCGGCTGACAATATCCCGAATCTGATCGCGATAATCCTCAAAGACCTGAGGCAGGTTCAATCCGTGGGTTGATCCCACTTTCTCGGTAGAAATATTGCCATAATCCAGTTCAATCATCAGTGGCCTTCTCTTCTCAATTCAGACTTAATTCAATATCCTTCAATTCAAATTCAATCAAGGGATGCAAATCCTGGGTTTGAAATTTCACTTGGGGCTTGAGTGCAAGTTTGCACAAGCTCCCGAAAACCCTGACTGCCAAAGCAGCCACCCCTCTATAGGGGCAGATTCATCATACCTCAAAGATGGCAGACGCCAAGGGGGCAGGCTCTATTCAGTGGCCATGCGCACGTTCCGCTGAAGGCCCGGCAACTTGGGGCGCTTCATGGGGCTTTTGCGAAAAGCCTCCCGAAACTGCTCCTCATCCAAAGCCATCAACGCGTCTCGCTGCGGGCGCCCCGTCAATGGCCGGGACTGAAAGGCCTCTTCCTGTGTGGGACGCGCGAATTTAATATTCCAGGGACACACATCCTGACAAATATCACAGCCAAACACCCAGCCTTGCAAATTCTCCCGAATGGCTGCTGGAAACTGCTCGCCCTTGTACTCAATGGTCCAGTAGGCAATACAACGGTTGGCGTCCACCACCGAGGGTTCCACAATGGCCTCCGTGGGACAGGCCTCCAGGCAACGCCGGCAACTACCGCACTGATCCGGCACCACCATGGTGTCATAATCCAGCTCAATATCCAGCAACAGCTCACCCAGAAAGAAAAACGAGCCCATCCCCGGCAGAATGATGTTACCATTTTTGCCCATCCAGCCCAAGCCAGCCCTCACCCCCAAGGGCTTTTCCATAATGGGGGCACTATCGGTCAAGGCCCGTCCCTGCACCGTCGGATAAAGGGTTTGCACATAGGCCAACAAATCCTTCAGCCGATCCTTAACCACATAATGGTAATCGGTGCCTCGGGCGTACTTGGCGATTTTCAGCGCTTGCGAATCGCTGGCCTCATAAGCGTCCGGGGTGAAATAGTTCATAGCCACGCACACAATGGAGCGGGTTCCGTCCATCAGCGAGCCCGGGTCTTTACGCTTGTCATAATGGGTGACCATCCAGGCCATGTCCGCCTGAAACCCCTGATCCAGCCAGGCTTGCAAATGGGCCGCCTCTCCATTATGAAAGGGCTCAGCAGGCACAATGCCCACTTTGGCAAAACCCAAAGCGTGGGCTTTTTCCTTGATCAGGCGGGTCAGTTCAGCTTGAGATGAGGGCGATGTGGTCATGCACTCATTGTAATGGAATCCCCAGCCCTCGGTTAAGACAGTGCTGCGAGGCCCAGCAAAAAGGGCACCTGAAACAGATGCCCTTTTCATTCCCCCTCGAAAAATCTGGTTTTCCTAAAAAACCGGGTGTTTATTCAGCGGAACGAGTCGCCGAACGTCCCCGGCCACTGGCCTGACCACCCTTGCGGCCGGCAGCGGCTGCCTCTTCAGGCGTAAACTCGTGAGCGGTTCCCTTTTCGTGAGCGGCTTTACCGCCTTTGCTAGCGATTTCCCGCTGTTTGACCGGATCCATCGAGGCGAACCCTCGCTTACTGGTTCCAGACCCTTGCTTACTGGTCATGATACCCTCCCCCTGCTTGTGTTAAACAGAAGTTATTGCGTAATCGACCTATCAGGAATCGACTTCATTCCTGCCAACTTGCATCGGATAGGCAGTATTATGGCGGTCAGGTACTGATGTGACAATTGGTCAGCCGGGCAAGCTGAGCCGGACAACCGACTAATTGCATCATCCCGATTTTGAGGGGAGAGCAGGCTTTCCCGAATCTTCTCCACAGGGCGACAAGACAGAACAACAATCGACGAACGGGTCCCCCTTCGTTATGATAAGTAAGGATAAACACAGGCACTCTTGCCATGGCCCGTCTCTGTTTGCAGTAAAGAACCGCCCTCATGAGCCAAACCCTGATCGATATTTCCATCCCCTTGTCTCATCAAATGATTGCCTGGCCCGGCGATCCCGGGGTGGACATTACCCGAACCCTGGATGTGTGCTGCGGCGATCCGGCCACGGTCTCCTTCCTCAAACTGGGTTCTCATACCGGCACCCATGTGGACGCCTTTTCCCACTTTAAACAGGACGGTGACAGTCTGACCGCCATGGACTTATCGCCCTACATTGGCCCAGCCCTGGTGGTAGAGATTGAAGATCCGGAAAAAATCACCCTGGGAGAGTTACAGCGCAATCCCTCCTTTCTGGATTTGCGCAAAGCGGAACGGGTGCTGTTTAAAACCGTGAACTCCCAACGGGACTGGTACAAACAGCCCTTTAACGAACATTTTTGCCACCTCAACCCCCACGCCGCCGATTTTCTGGTGGAACTGGGCGTTAAACTGGTGGGCATCGACTACCTTTCAGTGGAAGCGTTCCACGCCAAAACCCTGTATGAAGAAGACGCCCCCACCCATCACCGCCTAATGAACGCCGGGGTGTACATTCTGGAGGGCCTCACCCTGAAGGATGTTAAACCGGGCTGGTACGACCTGCTATGCCTTCCGCTAAAGCTTGAAAACGGGGACGGTGCCCCCGCCCGTGCCGTGTTAAGATCCTCCACCGCAAAAGGCCACTAATCATGGACAGCAAGCCACTCCCCCAGATCTCTGAACTCGAAATCTCTAAACGCCAAAAAGCCCTGCATCAATTGGGCCAAGCGCAACTCATCGCCATTGTGCGCACGGAGTCCCCTGAAAGCGCCTTATGGGCCAGCCACTTACTCATTCAGTGTGGCTTTGGGGCCATTGAAATCCCCTTTACCGTTCCCGAAGCAACCGATGTCATTGAAACCCTGTGCGAAGAATACCCGGAGGCCTTGATTGGGGCCGGTACCGTGCTGGACGTGGACACCGCTTATCAGGCCTTGTCCGCCGGAGCCGAGTTTATTGTTTCTCCCGCCCTGATAGAAGAGATTATGCCCATGGGAGAAACGGACGATGTCCTGATTTTACCCGGTTGCCTGACTCCCACGGAAATGCACCGGGCCACTCGACTGGGTGCTTTGGCGGTTAAATTTTTCCCCGCCCAGTGTTCTGGCGGGGCCGAGTTTTTAAGTGCCCTGCGGGGACCCTTCCCCCAGTTGCAAGTGGTGCCCACCGGGGGCATTCTGCAAGAACATGTCCCGGGTTACCTGAAAGCGGGCGCCTTGGCCGTGGGTGTGGGCGGCCCCTTGCTGCCCAAGGCACTGTTGGCCAAACGGGATGAAGCGGCCATCCGGGAGTTGGCTTTAGCGTATCAGGCCTTGCTCACCCCCGCCGAGGTTTGCCATGTCCCTCAGTAATAGCCAGGCAGGTCGGGCAGGCTCCCCGGAAGCGGATTCTCTCAGAATGGGCTGCGGCTGGGGAAGGCAAGAAACAGACAAAGCCTGGATTCTGGTGGAAACCACCCATGGCGATTCCCATCCGGGGTCGATTCACCTGGGCGATCTGGCCCAATTTGTAGACAAAGGCATCATCAGCGCCGGGGGAACACCCGCCCATTACACCTGCACCGATATTTGCGACGGCATCGCCCAAGGCACTGCCGGACAGCATTATTCGCTCCCCTCTCGGGAAGTAATGGTGATGGCCTGTGAAATGCACGCCAAAGCCGGGCATTTTGACGGGGCCGTATTTCTCTCGGGTTGCGATAAATCGTTGCCTGCTCACCTGATGGCCATGTTGCGACTGAATTTGCCCTCGCTGGTGGTCCCCGGTGGGGTCATGGAAGCGGGCCCGGAAGGCTTTACCCTGGAAGGGGTGGGCACCATCTACGCCCAAAAACGCCGGGGAGAGATTGACGAGACCAGCTACGAGTTTTTACGCAGCGGGGCTTGCCCATCGGCGGGGTCCTGCGCCTTTTTTGGCACGGCAGCGACCATGCAGCTTTTATCAGAGGCCATGGGCTTGGCCATGCCCGCCACCGCCCTCATTCCGGCCCATCTAAACGCCCTGAAAGACGCCGCCCGTCAAGCGGGCAAGCGGGTGTTTGAACTGATCGCAGAAGATTTGCGCCCCCGCCAAATCTTCACCCAAAAAGCGCTGGATAATGCCCTGATGGTGCATGCCGCCACCGGCGGGTCCACCAACGCCCTCATTCACCTGGCGGCGATGGCCAATGAGGCCGACTTGGACTTTTCTTATGAGCGCATCAATGAAATCAACCGCCAAGTGCCCTTTATCCTGAATTTAAAGCCCTCCGGCAAGTTCACCTCGGATAAAATCTGGTACGCCGGGGGTATTTACCGCATTTTAAAAGAACTCAAGCCGTTCCTACATTGGGACGTTCTGACCGTGACCGGGCTGACCCTGGGCGAAAATCTGGAAATCCTTGAAAAAACAGGCCACTTCCTAAACATGCCCCGCTTTTTAAGCAACTATGGCGGCAAGCCGGAAGACATCATTCGCCCCATCAGCGACCCCTTGCGCCCGGAAGGGGCCATCCGCATCCTGACCGGCAACCTAGCACCCGGTGGGGCAGTGATCAAAGTCTCCGCCCTGAATCCGAAAATGCGCCGGTTTGAAGGCAAGGCCAAGGTATTCAACAATCAGGATGACGCCCGTGAGGCTGTGCTGAGCGGTAAAATCCAGCCGGGAGATGCCGTGGTCATTCGCTATGAAGGCCCCGCAGCCACCGGAATGCCGGAACAGTTTTACATCACGGAAGCCATTGCCTCTCACCCGTTATTGGCCAGCAGTACCATGCTGATCACTGATGGCCGCTTCTCTGGGGCCACCCGAGGGCCTGCCATTGGTCACGTGGCACCGGAAGCCGCCCGGGGAGGCCCCATTGCTACGCTAATCGATGGAGATTTACTGGAATTTGATCTGGACCAAGGGGCTTTGAATATAATAGGAGTAAACGGGCAGCGGTTGGCCCCGGCTGAACTGGACAGCATTCTGCGCCAACGGCAAAAACAACTGAAGACAGGCATCAACGAACCCACGCCCAAATACACCAAAGGCTTGCTGGGTATCTATTGTCGCTACGCCTTGCCGGCGAGCGAAGGAGGCGGATTATCGACATCATTTCCATAGGCGAAGCCATGTTGGAGCTCTCCAGCGAGGGCGATTTGAAACAGGCGCGTGTCTTTAATCGCAGTTTTGGTGGCGATACGCTCAACACAGCGGTTGCTGCGGCCCGACTGGGTTCCAGCGTAGGCTACGTCACCCGTTTGGGCAACGATTCCTTTGCCCTGGCCTTGCAAGAAATGATCTTGAAGGAAGGCATACAGATTAGCCCCAAACGAAACGGCAAAGGCCCCACGGGGCTTTATTTTGTATCCGTGGATCATGAAGGGCAGCGGGATTTTGTCTATTACCGCCAGCATTCCGCCGCCACCCAACTGGGCCCGGATGACATTACCGCGGATTTAATTAAACAAAGCAAAATCGTTTACTCCTCAGGCATTACCCTCGCCATTTCCCCATCGGCCCGGCAAGCCACCCTCAAAGCCTTCCGCTTGGCCCGTGAAAACGGGATTATGACCGCCTTCGACCCCAACTACCGGGAAGCCCTGTGGGAAAGCGAAGAGAAAATGGTGGACGCTTTCAATGAAGTGCTGCCGTGGGTGGATATTTTCCTGCCCTCTTTCCCCGATGATACGGTCAGCATGATCAACTTCAATAAACCGCAGCAAGTGGTGGACTACTTCCTGTTCAAGGGCGTCAAGCTGGTGGTGGTCAAAGTGGGAGCCCAAGGGTGCTATCTGGGCTACAAGCGGGAAATTCAGCAGATCCCCTCCATGTCCATCAAGGCCATTGATACCACCGGCGCTGGAGATGCCTTCAACGGCGGCTTCCTGCACGGCCTGGCCCAAGGGGAAAGCCTGATCAACTGCGCAAAATTGGGCATTACCACGGCCAGCCTTAAAGTGCTCAACCGGGGCTCAGCCATTGCCATGCCCAACAAGGACGCCGTTTATAACCGGGCCTTCAGCTACTAAAAGCGACCAGAACCTCTTCGGGGCAAGCTTTTGCGTGGGCGAAAAAGACGCGTCTTTGACTATCCAGTGCGTAAACCGCCCGGCCACTGACAAATTTACTGACCCAAGCGGCCTTATAGAAGGTAGATTGCCGACAACACTGATCAAATAGCAACGGAAACGGAAGCTCCAAGCGCTTGGCCAGATGAAACAGAGTCTCCCAGTTGATGCTGGAGAGTGCCAATACCTGCACTCCAGCCTCAGCAAAGGCGTGATGCGCATCCCGGAAGTCTTGCAGTAAAGCCACATCTCCCTGCAACCAGTCGGATGCGAAAAACAGCAACACCACCCCTCGCCGATCCGAAAAATCCGACAGAGTGACCAGACGCCCATACTGATCCAGCAGCGCAAAGTCGGGCACGGTCTGGCCAACTGGCAATAGCTTTGGGGGTAACAGGAAATTCAGCACGGTGACTCAGGGCACTCTACGGACATCGTTTACGATATGCCATCATCATACCGAAAATGGCCCGACCGGAAACAAGGGATTTAACCGCTTGCGCTTTCATATTCTTATACCAAGCGAGCCGGTCTGGTGGGCTAAATAAGTCCCCCTGAATTAATACAGATGATTACAACGCCTTAAAGGCTTTTGCAGCCTGACTTTATAGCCAATGTATCAAAAGTGCGGCTTGAAAGTAGAGGGCTTGGGGCATACAATAGGGCCATTGTTATGGTCTGGTTTATTTTTGATAGGAGATTACACCAATGGTCGCACAAATTGGCAAACCGGCTCCTGAGTTTACAGCAGCCGCCTTCCACGAAGGCAAAATCACTGAAGTGTCCCTGAAAAGCTACCGTGGCAAATGGGTAGTCCTGTTCTTCTGGCCCCTGGACTTCACCTTTGTCTGCCCAACCGAAATCCAGGGCTTCAACGACAAAAAAGCAGAATTCGACAAGCTGAACGCTCAAATCATCGGCGCCAGCGTTGATAGCGTTCACTCCCACAAAGCTTGGAGCGAAGGCGCTTTGGGTCAAATGAACTACCCCATGGTTTCCGACATCAACCACCGCATCAGCCGTGACTACGGTGTGTTGCTGGAAGACAAAGGCATCAGCCTGCGTGGTCTGTTCTTGATTGATCCCGATGGCAACCTGCGTAGCTACTTGGTGAACGACTTGGCTGTAGGCCGCAACGTGGATGAAGTTATCCGCTTGCTGCAAGCCTTCCAATCCGGCGAACTGTGCCCGGTTGGCTGGAAGCCCGGCGCTCAAACCTTGGGCAAAGCCTAAGCTTTGTAAGCCTCACCCCTTTAAAAAGCCCGGTGGATTTTTCTATCGGGCTTTTTACTTTGGGCGGCCTTTTTGCTTTGGGACAAAACAACATTAGATATTTCGCTTTTAAACCTGAGAGCGAATGCCAACAGCAAAAAAGAAGCCCCTTCCAGATAGAAGAGGCTTCTCTCAGTTGAGAATATGAAAGATTTAGTTGGCCAAGTAGTCGCGAATCTCTGAGCTCAACTTGGAGGAATCCAACTTGATGCTGGGGCCCATGGTGGAGGTCAGGTAAACGGACTTCACGTAGGCGCCTTTGGCAGCGGCCGGTTTGGCACGCAGAATGGCATCATACAAGGTGGAGAAGTTTTTCAGGATTTGCTCTTCGGTGAAGGCTTTGCCTTTGCCGATGGCGGTGTGGACAATCCCTTGCTTATCGGCACGGAATTCCACTTTACCGGCTTTCACTTCTTTAATGGCTTGAGCCACATCGAAGGTGACGGTTCCGGTCTTGGGGTTGGGCATCAGGCCTTTGGGACCCAGCACTTTACCCAGTTTACCCAGCAGAGCCATGGCATCGGGGGTGGCAATTAAGACGTCGAAATCGAGCCAGTTTTCTTTTTCCATTTTTTCGACCAAGTCTTCGCTACCAGCGAAGTCAGCGCCTGCGTTTCTGGCTTCGTTGACTTTTTCACCTTTGGCGATAACAGCCACACGAACGGTTTTACCAGTACCTTCAGGCAACACAACAGTGCTACGAACTTGTTGATCGGCATGCTTTACGTTGATACCCAAACGAATGTGGGTTTCAACGGTTTCATCAAACTTGGCATGCTCTAAAGCTTTTTTCAAAAGGGCCACGCCGTCTTTAATACCCACCGGTTGGGTGGCGGACGCCATTACTTCTTGAAAATGTTTGTGACGCTTGGTTAATTTAGCCATTTTTCAACTCCTTGTGGTCAAGCAATTGCCCGAGGCAATCTCCCACATTGCATTACAACATTATTGGGTAATTAGGCTTCGCAGGTGACGCCCATGCTACGGGCAGTACCGCGAACCATTTGCTCAGCGGACTCCACGGTGTGGGAGTTCATGTCAGCCAATTTGATGCTGGCAATTTTGGTGACTTGCTCAGCGCTCAAAGTCCCTTTTTTCTCGGTATTCGGTTTGCCTGATCCTTTGGGGATGCCAGCTTCCTGAATAATCAAAAAGGCAGTCGGAGGGGTCTTCAGGATGAAGGTGAAAGAGCGATCTTCGTAAACAGAGATCTCAACCGGAATAATTTGACCGGTTTTGTCAGCAGTTTGAGCGTTGTACTGCTTACAGAATTCCATAATGTTAACGCCGTGCTGACCGAGCGCGGGACCCACTGGGGGAGACGGGTTAGCCTTGCCTGCGGGCAATTGCAGTTTGATTTTACCGGTTACCTTTTTAGCCACGGGGAAATATACCTCCAACGATAGTTTGGGAAAGTTAAATATGAATGTAGATCAAAAAAAAATTTCGATCCACTATTTATAGATTTTGCCGGAATTTTGTGACAAGAAGCCCGGCAAGCAGTGAGGGCTGAGGAATTAGTGAGACTTTTGTACCTGGTTAAAGGCCAACTCAACCGGCGTTTCGCGTCCGAAGATAGAAACAGAGGCTTTCAGGCGCTCTTTTTCCGGGTTGATTTCGGTAACGGTGCCTTCAAAGTCGGCAAAAGGACCGCTGACAATTTTGACGATCTCGCCGACCTTGAGGTCGATTTCGATCTTGGCCACGGTGGTCCCGGCACGCTGATCCTTGAGCAGAATACGCTTGATTTCCACATCTTTCGCGGGAATCGGCTTCTTTTGAGAGCCGACGAACTTGGTCACACCCGGCGTATGGCGAACCACGTACCAGGAATCATCGTCCATCAGCATTTCCACCAGCACATAGCCAGGGAAAATACGCTCTTCTTTCTCAGTCCGCTTGCCATCTTTGATTTTGGTCACGGATTTCTGAGGCACTTCCACCCGGAAAATTTTATCGCCCATGTTCATGGACTCAATCCGGCGCTCCAGGTTCACTTTCACTTTGTTTTCGTGCCCGGAGTATGTGTGCACAATGTACCAACGACGCTTGGGAGGGCGCTTGGAAGAAGTTAAGGAGTCTTCGGCACTGACGCTAATGGCCTTATCGGCATTTTTCTCCGACAGCACGCTGACCCGGTGATCGCCAGAGGAAGCCGGAGCCTCATCCTCAAGATCCTCATCATCCAAAGCGAATTCGTCGACTTCCAATTCTTCGGCGGGAATTTGTGGTTCTTCTAAAAAGTCCATGTCAGTTTCCTGTTAGTTCTCTTTTAACTGCGATGGGGTGTAATGGCGTTAACTATAAAGTGGAACGAGTAGTCCATAACAAATAAAAGCAAGGTCATTACACTCACAACGGCTAACACCACAATGGTTTGCCCAATAATTTGCTGCGTGGTGGGCCAGCTGATTTTAGTCCATTCGGTGCGGACGCCCTTGAGGTAGGTGGTCAGTTGTTCCATGGGTGAGCCTGATACTTCTTCTTGACGGGGCTTTTTTCCGGCAGGGCCGGGTTTCTTCTGAGAGTCCGTTTGCTGCAATGTGGTCATAAAAGCGATTAAACTCCCGAGCTGACCAGCCAGCATTGATTCTTTGATGGGACAGAGAACAAAAATCGCGCCCTGGAGGACTCGAACCCCCGACATTCGGTTTTGGAGACCGACGTTCTACCAACTGAACTAAGGACGCATAACATGGAGAGAAGTTGCCTTTACTGTTTGGGAGACGCTTGGGGAACGTACCGTCCGTCAAGCCTTTGCATCTAAACGGATAAACTCTTTTCAGGTGGTTTCAGCCATTGATGAGCAAGGTTTTACCGTAAGACCTGGAACATTGTAGTCTGAAAACCAAAAGAAAAGAAGGGTTCGTTTATTTTGACAGAATACTCTCTCAATGAATCTGTTCAACTCCCCAATCCGGTTTCAGACCATTTGAGAAGAACATATAACATCTTAAAGAGTCGATTCACAATATCCAATTGCGAAAAACTAGCGCGTTTCGCGATGAACCGTGTGACTCGTGCAGCGAGGGCAGTACTTTTTCAGCTCTAGCCGCTCACTGATTTGATTCAAGCCCTTCTCGGTAGAGTAGTTCCGTTCAGAACAGTCCACACAGGCCAGAATCACTTTCTTTTTTTTCTTGGCATTGCCCATTGTTTTGCTTTAACCATGGTTTTTTAAGGAGTTAACGGGTTTTTTGAGGATCGTGATAATAGCCCCAATAGGAATGAGTGTCAACGAAGCCCAAATACAGGGAACCTTTCCTTCCCTTTGACTTCTTGCGTATCAATATCTTAAGAAATTTTAAGATACCTTAAGATCATCAGCATTGAAGCGGATCCCAGCGAAGCGATCTCGCTGCGAGCCTCTCAGGCCTTTTGCTTTGCGAGATCGGTCGTAAACTTTTCTTACAAAAATACTCAACTCGTTGTTTATTAACTTTTCCATATAGTAAACTGATTCTTGTCTACAGTTAGTCCAACACCTTTCTGAGTAGAGGGTAAGGCTTTTCCAGGAGAGTTACGAGGCAGTGACCATTGCGGTTTACCCAGGTAGTTTTGACCCCATCACGCTTGGCCACGTGGATATCGTCACTCGGGCCAGCCAGATGTTTGAACGCGTGATTATGGCCGTGGTCAAAAATCCGCAAAAACGCCCCAATATCGAAATCAGCACTCGGGTCAGTCTGGTGGAGCAAAGCCTGAAGCACTTGCCCAACATCCAGGTTGAATCGTTTGAGGGATTAACCGTCGATTTAGCCAAAGCCCATCAGGCCAGAATCATTATTCGCGGGTTGCGGGCCGTATCAGACTTTGAACACGAATTTGCCATGTCCCAAATGAACAAACGGCTTTGCCCCAACGTAGAAACCCTGTTTATGATGGCCGGGCTGGAGTACCAGTTTCTGTCCTCCAGCATGACCAATGAAGTGGCCCGTTTGGGTGGCAGCATTGAGGGTCTGGTGCCCGAGCAGGTTCGTGAGTATTATAAGACTCAGTCTCTGGCTGCTGAAAAGGCGGGTGCCTGATGATTGAGCGCAGCGATGCCATGAAGATTATGGATGAACTGGAAGCCCAGATGATGAAAAAGGGCTGGCCCATTCCGCTAACCCCGTTTTATCTGGTGGATCACGAGAAAGTGGTCATGTTACTGGACCAGCTCCGGGTTTGCCTACAGGATGAAATGGATGCCCGTTTCATCAAAGCCTTTTCCAACGGCAGTGAAGCCGAAAAAGTACTTTATCAGAAGAAGCCAAAGAACCAAGGAAAGGAGAGAAGCCATTAATACCTTTGCCAGAATGATCGAGCGCATGGAAGACTTCATTCTTACAGGGATGGGGATTCCGTTTACGCCTTTTACCATCGTGAATGGTGAAAAGTTGGTCCCTCTCCTGGATCGCATCCGGGAAAACCTGCCAGCCGAAATCCAGCAGGCCCAACGGGTGCTGGATCGCCGGGATGAAGTGGTCAACGAAGCCCAGCTGAAGGCCAACCAGATTTTGCAAGAAGCCAAAAAGCAATCCGAATTCATGCTCAGTGAATCTGAATTGCTGCGGGCCGTGCACGAAGAGGCCAACCGGATTCGTCAGCAAATTACCATGGAACTGGAAGCCATGCGCAAAAAGGCCTTTGAAGAGGCCGAAGCGGCAAGGGCTCAGGCTTATGAAGAAGCCGCTGCCGTTCGGGTGGGTGCTGACCAATACGCAGAAGCCATTTTAGGCAGTCTGGACAAGAGCCTGGTTGAATTTCAGACCGTGGTTCGCAACGGCCAACGCCACCTGAAGAAGGTTCGTATGGATGCTGCCCAGCAAATGCCCCCGGCAATCAGTGCCAGCCACGGCGGCTACCGTCAGGAAGCAGCCTATGCAGAAGCAATGGAAGCCCCCGGCAATCAGAGCACCATGGATTACGCCCAGGAATTCTTGAAACAAACCACGCTAAGTAATTCGTAATGAATGATTGGGGGCTTGTCCCCCACTTCAACGAAGCATTTTCTTCTTACATCGTTTCTGCGCACTTTGATGAGAGTCAAAGTGCTTTTTATTGACGCGGACTACTGCCAGGTAAACCAGGAAGGATCCAAAGTGGGATCGGGGTTTATCCCACAACCTCCACTAAAGCATGTATTTGGTTTGACTTTTCCTCGCGTGGTGAGAAGCCCATTGTAATACAGGCTAAATTGAACGGATTTACCGGGGTTATCTGCGGAACTGCCACTGTAAGTGCCATCCGGATCAAAGTCAAATTCAATGACATTGTTTGAAATTCCGACAAATGTAAAGGTATCCGCAAACCATAAAATGCCCCCACCGTGCAGAGTGACACAGGGAGAACTGGCGTTGCAGGTCCAACTGGTAAAGCCGGGGACTGAATCGATCAAACGACCATCCGTGATAAAAGCAGCATAATTCATGTAGGGGGTTAAATCAGAAGGTTTTGTTGAGGCTGAAACAATGCCGTCTAACTGGGCTTTTTGATATGCTGCGGAAATCATGGCGGCCACCTCTTTGCCCCTGGCCACATTTTGGCTGTTTTGAGAACTGCTCAAGATTTTGGGGATGGTAAAGGTGGCAATCACCCCCAAAATGGCCAGCGAAATCAACAATTCGGCCAGCGTAAAACCCTGGTGGGATTTTAGGGAATTGCGGGGGGGGGGGACATTTTGACATCTCCATCACTCCAAAGTTGGCTTTGATTCTTTATATACAATTTTTCGACACATCGGCAAAAAACTTAAGGGTGTTTTTAAAATTTTCAAAAGCCCTATTAATTCCAGGTAAACCAGGAAGGATCCAGTGTTGAATCCGGATTAGCCATACCACAACCACCGCTATGGCAGGTCCCCGTCTTGGTCCGTCCCCGAGTGGTAATGTATCCGTTATAATACAGCGCAAACTGCACACTTTTACTGGGGCCATCCGAAGCGCTTCCAGACGTCACATTATCTGGGTCAAAGGCAATCATCACCACATGAAGAGCAGAAGTCCCTCCCATACGGTCCGGATCATAAAACCAAAGCATGCCCCCATTGTGTAACTTCACACAAGGTGTGGAGGCAGAACAGGCATTGCGTCCACTCCCTGCCGTACCACCCCAAATCGGATGAGCATCCACCAGGGTTCCACTGGTATCATAGGCCACAAAATTCATATAAGGGGTCAGGTCCGAAGCCTTGGTATTCGCGCTCACCACACCTGCCAGTTGGGCCTGCAGATAGGCGGCGGCAATCATGGAGGCAGCCTCTTTGGCCTTGGCCACGTTGGCGCTATTTTGCTGGGCCGTCAGAATTTTAGGGATGGTAAAGGTGGCAATCACCCCCAAAATGGCCAGTGAAATCAACAACTCCGCCAACGTAAAACCAGATTTGGATTGAACATTCCCTTGCATCAAATACATTCCTTAGGGGTGGTTTAGAACTGGTCTTTATTATTACTTCGTACAATCACTGAAATACTAAAGACGCCAGCCGCAAACCCTTATTATTTCTTTACAACCAAAGTGCTTATGAAAGCCCCTACAACCCATCAGTGTGCGTCACACCCCAACTTGTGAGAAACCACCCACCCCTTATCGAATGGGAATTTCGCTACTCAGCACCACCCGGCGCAGCAAATTGACCAATTGGTTGTCATAAAGTGTCATGCGGCCCTGCCCAATGACGGGCAAGGCATCCATGGGCTCATGGGCATGGGAGCGGTAGGGGCGATGCGAGGTCAATGCGTCAAACACATCGGCCAAGGCCAGAATACGCCCGCCAATAGAAATCTCAAAGCCCTTGCGGTGAGCCGGATAGCCCTTACCGTTCATACGCTCGTGGTGCTCGCTGACCCACAGGGCGATATTATCAAATCCAGGAATGAACTTTAAAACATCCTGCCCCAACAGCGGGTGATCCTGAATCACACTTCGCTCATCAGCAGTCAACGGGCCATTTTTCATCAAAATATGGGCAGGCGTTGCCAAATGGCCAATATCCATCAGCATGGCCGCCATGGCCAACTCGCCGCACTGCTCCCGGTGAATTCCCAACGATTCGGCCAGCGATGTGGCTAAATCCGCCACATGCCGGGAACGCCCCGTTTTATACAGAGGCATCAGCCCATCGGATAAACCACCCATGGCCGCCACAATGCTCAGCAGCACCGGGCCGCTCATCAGCATGGTACGCTCAGGCAACAGACAGCGCAGCATGTTTTCCACCTCCAAAGAGGCAATCAGGCGCAAGAAGTCCTCATTTTCGGAAATCAATCCCCGGAAAACCCGAACCACCTCTGGATCAAAGCGTCCCGGCGTTTTGATGTCCATAAAGTTTTCCAATGCGTGACGACGGGAGGTCAGGCCCGACAACTCCTTGGAGCAGCCTTCCAGAACACCTTCTACCACATCGGCAAAGGCCAGAATTTTACCCCCCATGGGGATTTGCTCGGCCGAAAGGCCGAAGGGATAACCAGAGCCATCGCATAACTCGTGGTGGGTGGCAATAATATCGGCAATATCTTGAGAAAGATGAACCTTGGAAACGAAATCAGCCGCCGTAAGGGGATGCTGATGAAAAATCTCATAAAACTGGCTGGAAAAAGGGCGCTCATGGGGAGAGCCGATAATGCGAGCGTTGACCAGTTGGTGGTTCTGAAAGAGTTGCTTTTCCGTCACGCCGGGCGGCAAGTGCGGATACAAATCGGAGACCAGTCGCACCAGGCCAATATCGTGAAGAAGGGCGGCGTAAACAATGGAAGCCACTTCCCGGTCGGGCAGCAGCATCATTTTAGCGATGGAACCGGCAATGACAGCAACCTTCAAGCCGGTTCTGAAGGGGCGTCCCTCCAGCAAGTCCATAGCCTTGGAGGTGGCAACCATTAAATCGTTGATGCTGGGCAGTTTCCCCTGACTATGCCGGACCCGCTGAGGGGTTTCCGGGCCCCTGAACCGCTCGGCCACTTCCGAAAAAACACCCAAGTCGCACTTCCTTATCCACGCTAAACGAAACTCTATTCTATTACATGCGAGTCGCTTACAAAAGCGTTGAACACAAAGAAGGCACAGGCCGCTTTAAAACAGGGGTTCCAAAAAACGAAGGGAAACGGGCCTAATCAGAGGCTTGGTTGGCTTCCTGCTTTTTCAGTTTTTCAGCGTCTTTTTCAATCCACTTTTCATACTTGGCATTAATGGAGTCCCCTCTGGGATCCTGACAGAAGTGCATTAAAGCAAGCGCGGTACGTCCTGCCAGGAAAAAGGCAAAAGTGGTGGGAATGGTCACGGCCATCACCGGGGAGCCAATGGCCAACACGGCCCCAATCCCGGTACTCCATAATGTGTCACTCAGCAAAGGCCCCCGGGTGATATACTGCTTACCCAAATCCATCAATACTTTAAACCGGGTGCGCTCGTCCCGGGGCGTCCAGTTGGCAGCCGCAGACTGAAGTGGTTTTGCGTCTTTAGAAGCCGCGTTGTCGCCATCGCTTGCTGATGCCGTGGCTTTGGCCTTCGAGCCTCCGGCGGCATTGGCAGTAGCTCCCAGTTGAACCGAATCCTTAATACCATCGAAAACTTGTCCCAACACATCCGGGTACTTTTGCAAGACCAACTGATGCTGCTTTTCCAACAAGGCCAAATTCTCTTGAGTTTTTTGGTCGTATGTTGCCTTGTTTTTAATGCTGTCCTGAAGTTCCGCCATGTGGGCATCGTAGGTTGCCCAGTTGTTCACCAAAAAATTGAGTTCAGACTCATCCCCTTTTTGAAAACCGATGACTTTCTTCTGGAAGACATTCACAGAAAGAACCGAAGGTAACAACTCTGAGGGAAAAACTTTAGGGGTGGAAGCACCGGCTCCAAAGCGAAGGGGGCGAGACTGAGGACGGGTGCTGGTGGTTGGATTGAGGGAAACAGGCATGCAGGAGACTCCTTTGGAAAATGGATGGTCTGGGGAGATTAAACCCGAAGCAGCGAAAAAGTTGCAGATCATCTTCTTTTAAAAAACAAAAAAGCCCATCTCCCGCAAGCAGGGATGGGCCTCTTGTGAGTTTAAAGCGATGACACTACACAAGCGTAGCAGTCGACTCCAGCGCTTCAAGATATTTTTCAGCGTCCATAGCGGCCATACAGCCGGTTCCGGCAGCGGTAATGGCCTGACGATAATGGTGATCCGTGACATCGCCACAACCAAACACGCCTTCCACATTGGTGCTGGCAGACCCCGGCTTCACCTTGAGGTAGCCATTATCATGCAGCTCCAGTTTGCCTTCAAAAATGCCGGTATTGGGCTGGTGACCAATGGCCACAAACACGCCCTGAGTGGCAAAATCGGTTAGCTCATTGGTCTTCAGATTTTTCAATTTGACAGCGGTCACCCCAGTTTCCTTGGTGCCCACAATCTCTTCAATGGCAGTATCCCAAATGAATTCAATTTTAGGGTTGGCAAAAGCGCGATCCTGCATAATTTTGCTGGCCCGCAAGCTATCCCGGCGGTGGACCACCACCACCTTGGCACAAAAACGGGTCAGGAAGTTGGCCTCTTCCATGGCCGTATCACCACCGCCCACCACAATGACCTCCTTGCCCCGGAAAAAAGCACCGTCGCAAGTGGCACAGGAGGAAACGCCATGGCCCATCAATTTCTTCTCAGACTCCAGGCCAATCCATTTGGCGGAAGCACCCGTAGCCACAATCAAGGTATCAGCGGTGTAAGTGCCCTCATCGGCCACCACCGTGAAGGGGCGCTTGCTAATATCCACTTCGGTCACGGTGTCATACACCACCTTGGTGCCAAAGCGCTCGGCTTGGGCCTGAAACTTTTCCATCAGCTCCGGTCCCATGATGCCTTCCGGAAAACCGGGGAAATTCTCCACATCCGTGGTAATGGTCAGCTGTCCGCCCGGTTGCGTGCCTTGTAAAACCAGCGGGGACAAATTGGCCCGTGCTGCGTAAATGGCAGCGGTCCAGCCTGCGGGACCCGATCCGATGATAACGACCTTATGATGATTTTCGGCCATAACAAACAACGCTCCATTCAGGACTTCATGCTTTCAACAGTCCAGCATCTTACCACAATCAGCCGCCATATCCGCCCCAGCTCTGGCTTAAAAGTTTTGACTTTGTATTTTTATGAAGATTTTTTAAACGTTTGCAATGGGTCAACCCGGTTAATCCCAACATGCGGAACCCCCTATAAATAGAGGATTCCCGCTGATGTAAAGCATTTGTATATTAAGAGTTGTTGCCGCTGGATATCCAACAGGTTTAGACCCGGGGATGGATTGGCATTATATCGGTGTAGCAAGGTTAAACACCCTACAAAGTGAAAGTCAGTTGTGCACGTGAATTCAGAATTGGCAAGCTAAGGAGACAAGTTCTTATGTACAAAAATTTGATTGCAATGATGGCCAGCAAAAAATCCAAAAAAGGCCAAGGCGTTATTGAGTATGCAGGTGCCTTGGTAATTGCAGCAGCCATTGTGGCAGGTGTACTGTTGGTTGGTCCTCAAGGTCTGTCTGATTTGTTCTCAACCATCTTGGACACGGTAACCGCTAACTTTACAGCCGCCTTGTAGTACCAGGCTTCTTAAACCAGTAAACCCAGAGGGGGCAAGGCGTTTCACCCTTGCTCCCTCATTATTTCAAATCATCATTCTGAAAAAATACGTAGCGCGAGTTGAGGTGTGTCGTGAAGCGATTTCTTGGAAAAAGGCTGAGTTTAAATGGTCAGCATTCTGGCCAGGCCATTATTGAAATGATTGGGGGCATGATTATTTTCACCCTCCTGTTGGCCATGGTCATGAGTTTATCCATGTATCTGTACTTCCAGCAGGCACTGGTGACTGCCGCCCGGGAAGGCGCCCGGCATGCTTCCCTGAATAGGAACATGGCCAGCAGTAGTACTGAGCAAACTGGCATTACAGAAGTTCAGACCTATGTCACCACATCCATCCAGAATTTGACGGGGCAAACAGTCACCCCGGCGGTAGCCACCATTACGGTCTCGCCACCGTCTGATTCCGCTTCTCAAACCCCGGGGAATCGAAACGTGACCGTCAGCATCCAATGGCGCATGACCAACCCACTGGGGGTGGCCAATTTTTTAAATGCATTGGGCGGCAACGGGGAAAATTTCCGCACCTTCCCGGTTGCGGCAAGCGCCACCATGCGATACGAAGAATAACTCGCCCATTCCATACTGAATTGTGGCGCTTACCGGCCAGATGCCTGATTGCATCGGGTCGGCATGGGCTTTTTCGCGTTTAATCCCTTTTTTTTAAAGCTCTGCTATAGCCTTGTGGCCACAAGAATAATCTTTCCAGAGGATCTCCTTTGAGTGAAAAATCCGCATAAATAGAGAGAAGATTCTGGCGGCATTTTTATGCAGACCAACCCGGGCCAGCACACGATCAACTCAAGAGGAAGTGATTTATGCCAACGTCCAATCTGCCCATTAAAGCAGGACAACTCTACATCGTGGTGGCCGTGGTCTTGGGCATTGCCACGGTGGGATTGTTTAGTACCGGAAAGCCCGCTGCCAAACAAGCAGTGGTCGAAAAAATTGAAACCATCGATGTCGTGGTACCCGTGGTACAAGTCAACCAAGGACAAACCCTATCCCTGAATGACATTACCCTGGTCAAGTGGCCCAAAGCATTCCTGCCCAAACAGGAAACCTTTGACAAGCCCTACATGGTATCCGGGCGCGTAGCCAAGCAAACCCTGTTCCCCGGCGAACCCATTTTCATTCAGAAAGTCTCTGGCAGCAATTCCGCAGGCGGCTTAACCGCGCTCATTCCCCAAGGAAAAAGAGCAGTGACCATTGCCGTTAGCGAAATCAAAGGCGTGGCTGGCTTTGTAAAACCCGGCGATCACGTGGATATTTTATCCACTTTTGAAATTGAACAAGGTCAGGATAAATCGGTCAAAAAAACGCAAACCGTCTTGCAAAACGTACTGGTTCTAGCTTCGGCCCAAACTATGGTCAAAGACGAAAACTACAACATTGAAACACCAGAAGGCGTGGAGCGAGGTACCGCCGCCACCCCGGATCTGACCGCAAAAAAAGACGATAAAACCAAAGACAAAGACAAGGATAAAGACAAGAAAGAGCGCAAACCCGAAGAGGTTGAAAAAGAAATCAAGGAGCGGCGTAAAGCGGCTAAAGAAGCAGCCAAGGAAGCCAAACTGGTTTCCTCTGTGACCTTGGCCCTGAGCCCTGACCAAGTAGAACTGGTGGCACTGGCCGAAGAAAGTGGCGAACTACGTCTCTCTTTAAGACCAGAGACCGACAACAGCATTGCCACCCTGAGCGGAAAAAATAGCGATGAACTTCAGGGCAAATCTGAATTTATGGCTCACGATACCCACATGCCCAACCCTGGCCCGATGCCCAGCGCACCGGCACTGCCCCCGCCCACACTGGGCACCCAGGTGGAATTTATTCAAGGAAGTGACAAAACACTCTACAACTTTAACCAGTAGTCATCCCACAATGCCCTCAAAGCCAGTCTCGGTTCAAAGCATCGACCAGACCCTTTGCATCCCTTTGCATCCCGTTGCCTTAGTACAAATGCCTTAATACATTTTTCGAGAGAGTTTGAGCAAACAGCCTTATGGTGAGGAGAGAGCCAATTATGACCTTTAAAAAAACCGCCGTACTGGGACTGAGTACCCTGTTGTTAAGCGGCCAATTGATACTACCCGAAGTTCAGGCCTTACCATTAATGGCCAGCACTCAACTACAAGGCAACCCGCAACTGCAAAAAATGATTCAGGGGCCCTTGTACAGTTCGATGCCCTTGAACAACAAACACGCAAAAGGGCAAAAGCAAGGCATTCTGGAATGGTGGAAAAACCCACTGGGCTTACTGCATAACAGCACACTGGCCTTCACCGCCAAAAGCACACCGTTGCAGTTAATTAATCAGGCTGTCGTGCCCTTGCCTTTCTCAAAGCCCGTTTCTAAACGACAAGCCGCCAAAAACACCCAAGCCAAACCGAAACTGATCGTCACCAAACCCGGTCACGAGAAAAATCTCAAACCAGTCATTCAGGCGAGCAAACCGATTGAGCCCACCAGCAAACCCAATGCGAGCCTAAAGCAAAATAATCCGGAGCCAAACAACACGGCCAAAACCAACCTGAACCAGCCGAAGCCAGAGCATCGCATTGAGCCTGAGGAGGCGGCCAGCCAGATCCCCCAGCCCCAAATCAATCCTGCCAAGATCACTTATAAGCAGGTATTTGTACCGCAAACACAAGATAAAAAATCGGCCTCCACGAGCCAAGCAAAGCAAACCGCGGTCAATCCGATTTTCCATCCCATTTATCAAACTTATGATCCCACAGAGCATCAAATTGCCAGCAAACCCAAGAGCAAGCAATTTGAAGCCTTCCAGATGCTGGCCACCAGCGCCCTGGATCAGTTGACCATGAACACCAAAACCAGTGATCTGGTCTATACCCCGGCCCTGGATACCAGCAGCGCCGCGAACGATACCTATAACAACCGCAGCAATTTAAAAGTGCTGAAATCCGGCATCAGCCAGAAAATGACCAGCGTGGATCTGACCATCGGTAAAGCCGAAGTCATTTACCTGAGCCGTCCAGCCTCCCGGGTTTCCGTGAGCAATCCGGAAGTGGCCACTGCTGTCATCATCAGCCCTACCCAAATCCAGTTGGTGGGTAAGGCAGTGGGTGTGGCCAACTTGCTGGTCTGGGGAGATATGGTTTCCCCCGATCACACCGTGGTTGACATCAACGTGCACAAAGATGTCTCGGTTCTGGTGAATCAGTTGCGCTATGTGGACCCCGGCATTCAAATTGTCCCCCTGGCCGCCGAAGACACCGTCATTCTGACCGGTCAGGCCGAAACCCGTGAAACCGCCCAACTGGCAGTAGAAATGGCCAAGGCGTTTTTCGGCAAAAGTACCAACATGGCATCCACCAACGGTAATGGCCCCAACTCTCAGGCACCCGGCTCCGCCATTCCTGGGTTAAACTCCAATGTGATCAACCTGCTCAAGGTTAAAGGCGAACCTTCCACCAAAATTGAACTGGTGCGTCAACGCCTAATCGACATTGATCCCAACATTCACATTGATGTGGTTCCGGGCCCGGATGGCGATGAAAAAGTCATTTTGACCGGACGGGTGGCCACGGCCAGCATTGCTTCCAAAGCCTTGAACTTGGCCAGCGTGTTTTATGGCCAGCCCGGCATGAAAATGATTACCGCCCAGGGTGGAAACGATTTTACCCGCATGCAAGTCAATGGTTCCTCTAGCTCCTCATCAGGCGGCGGAAGTACTGCCAGTACCCAAAGTGGCAGTGCGGCAGGCGGGGCCAATTTACTACAAGGCTCTGTCGTCACGGATGCCACCGGGAACGTGATCAGCATGTTGGAAATCGCCCAAAAACCACAGATCAAATGCAGTATCAAATTCCTGGAACTGAATAAAACCTCACTGAATGCATTGGGCGGTAGTGTAAGCGGCATGAGCGGTAATACCGGTTTTTCCAGCTGGAGTGGGGTCCAAGGGGCCGCACCCGGTAAAGCCATCTCCGCGCTCAGCAGTCAAGATATGTCAGGCGCTGCCTTTCTTAATACCAGAACGCAGTCTAGTGCTGCCGCTACAGGAAGCAACTTAATTCAAAGCAGGTTTAACGAAGTCTATCAAAATGGCATCACCCAGGTGCTCACCATCAACAACCAGGTGGCGGCAGCACTACAAGCCTTACAAGAGCGGCGCCAGGTCCGCACGTTGGCAGAACCCACCTTGACCCTGCTCAGTGGTGAACAAGGTAGTTTTCTAGCCGGTGGTGAAATCCCCATCGCCTTTGTGGGTGGCCAGGGTCAGGTCACTATTGAATACAAGGAATTCGGGATTCGCCTGAACCTGCTGCCCAACGTGACCGATGACGGCAAAATCCAGATGCAGGTGGCGCCTGAGGTCAGCTCGCTGGATCAGGCCAATGGCGTTTCCACCAACTCGGTCAGTGTGCCCGCCTTTATTACACGGCGTATGAACACCACCCTACTGGTTGAGCCGGGCCAAAGCTTTATTCTGGCGGGACTTTACAACCAGCAGGACACGGACTCCATGAGCCGCTTCCCCGGGCTGGGTTCCATCCCGGTGTTGGGCACTTTTTTCCGAAACACCTGGAACAGCCGCAGCAAAAGCGAAATGGTGGTTGTAATCCGCCCTGAAATCATCTACAGCAACACGGGAAGCTCCAGTCCGCAGACCAGTTTTCTGCCGGTCAATGCCACCTCAACGGATTTGCAAAAAAAATAAATTCAAGTCCCAACGATTCCAACCGATGATAGAAGTGATGCCCATGTGCCCTGCCATATGGGCATCCTACCCCCCTCCCGAAAACCAAAAGTGTTTTCCACATCTAACTCTGCGTTGTAATGAAATGGAATGAGTCTGCTCACCGATGAATTCATTTAAAGTCGTTGCCGTTGCCAGTTCCGAGGAAACTCGGCTAAGCCTGTACAACCAACTGCAGGCCCTGGACTTTATTGAATTTAATGGCGTTTACATTGAATTATCCGATGCCGTGCGGGAATGTCAGGAAGTCGGGCCGGATGTGATTTTGGTGGACCTGACCGCCAGAGAACTGGACGCCGGATTATTCATTCAAGCCATCAGCATGAACCCGGAAACGCCTTGCGTCATCTTCGCCCTACACCGGGAAATGGATCTAACCGTTTTCAAGGAAAGCATCCGCCAGGGAGCCAAGGAATTCATTCAATACCCGGAAGACAAACCAGGGCTGGAAGTGGCATTAAAAAAACACTTCAATTACCTCAGCCGTCTGTCCTCCCAAAACCTCAAAAACCAGGCCAGCCAAAAAAGCGCCGATGACGTTCCGGCCAACGGAAAAATTATTGCCTGCTTTGCCAGCAAAGGTGGCGTGGGATGCTCCACAGTGGCCGTGAATCTGGCCCACGAATTGCACGCCCTGAAAAATTTATCCGTGGCTTTTGTCGATCTGGATCAGGTTTTCTGCAACAGCGCCATTATGCTGAATCACAAGCCCAGCTATTCGTTGGGGGATATCGCGGAAAACGATCCCAAGGACGTGGATGAATCCATGCTGAACAAGATTATCGTCAAACACGAATCCGGCCTGCATGTGGTGGTAGGCAGCAAAAGCGTACTGGATGACAACGAGATGATCTCGGCCGAATTGCTGGAAAAAGCGCTGGATTATCTCACGCTGAAACACCATTTTGTGATCATCGACTTACCCACCCACGTTCTGGATCCCTACCACCAATACGTGGTGGAGCGGGCTGATGACATTCTTCTCATCTCCGCACCGGATATTCCCAGTTTGTACCGTACCCGTCAATACCTGGATCTGGCCCAAAAATACCTGGACATGCGTAAGGTCAAAATGGTGCTGAACCGGTATAACCTCAAAGCCGCTTACCGCATGAGCAATCAGGATGTGGAAAGTGAATTTCGGTACGAGATTTTCGCCCGATTGCCCAACGATTGGGAACTCAACGTAGAGGCCAACAGTTTCGGCTCCAGCCTAAGTAAGGTCAATCCCAAGTCTGATCTGGTCAAGGCACTGCAAAAGCTGGCCTTGCAATTAACCGGAAAAGAAGATACCAGCGCCGAGCCAAATGGCAAGCCTGCCAACGGCAATGGCCTCCTGGGTAAACTCTTTACGGCCAAAAACGAACCGAACCAACCCAAACGCACATAAAAGCAACTTTAAACTGATTCACAAACTGGTATTTTCCATCAAAAACTGGGCATATCAGCATTAAAAGGATCAATGACCCATGTCTCTATCCAGGCAAAATCGATGGGGTTTTGGCAAAAAAGACGCCCCCAACAACCCGGAGCCTGAAACCCTTCAGGCCGGAATACCCGCAGAGGCAACGCCTGCTGGTGGCAGCAGCCCGCCAAAATTCAGTCAGTCATCCAGCCCATCCGCTGCACCCAAGCCTAAAAAAGAGGTCACCCCTGAAGATCCTTACTATGAGCTGAAATCCAACATTCACCGTCGATTGATTGAAGAGATTGATCTCAATCAACTGATGGAAAAAGGCAGCACCGGATTACGCGATCAAATCCGGGATGCCATCAGCCACCTGCTGATGGAAGAAAGCAATCTACTGACGCTATCAGAGCGGGACCGCCTGATTGAGGACATTGTCAACGAAGCCATGGGGTTGGGGCCGCTGGAGCAATTGCTTCGCGATCAGTCCATCAGCGAGATTATGATTCTGGGACCGCATCTGGTGTATGTGGAACGCAATGGCAAACTCACCGAGTCCAAGGTGCGCTTTAAAGACGATGGCCATTTGCTGCAAATTATCGACCGCATTGTATCCGCAGTGGGTCGGCGGGTGGATGAAACCCAGCCACTGTGCGATGCCCGCCTGAAAGACGGCTCCCGGTTCAACTGCGTCATTCCGCCTTTGGCCCTGGATGGCCCGCTGGTAACCATTCGGAAGTTTTCCAAAGATCCGCTGACTGTGCAGGATTTGATCAACTTTGGCTCCCTCACGCCAGAATCAGCAGAGTTGCTGCGAGGGTTTGTGCAAGGCCGCATGAATATTGTTATTTCAGGGGGTACCGGCTCCGGTAAAACCACCCTGTTAAACGTCCTCTCCAGCTTCATTCCGGATGATGAGCGGATTGTGACCATTGAAGATACCGCCGAATTACAGCTGCAACAAAAGCACGTGGCCCGCATGGAAACCCGTCCGCCCAACCTGGAAGGACGGGGCGAAATTACCATGCGCGACTTGGTTAAAAACTCACTGCGGATGCGTCCCGAGCGGATTGTGGTCGGTGAGTGCCGTTCCGGCGAAACCCTGGATATGCTGCAAGCCATGAACACCGGCCACGATGGCTCACTCACCACACTACACGCCAATACCCCCCGCGATGCCATTCGACGCATGGAAACCATGGTAATGATGGCCGGTTACGACTTGCCCCAAAAGGCCATTCGGGAGCAAATCGCCTCGGCCGTACACGTCATCATTCAGGCCAGCCGCTTGAGCGATGGAAGTCGCCGGGTCATGAACATCACTGAAGTGGTGGGAATGGAAGGCGAAGTGGTGCTGCTTCAGGATATTTTCCACTTTGTGCAGCAAGGCGTGGATGAAAACAACAAAATCATCGGCGCATTCAAGCCCACCGGTATCCGTCCCAAATTCCTGGATATTCTCAAAGCGGAAGGTATTGAAATTGACGAATCGCTCTTTGCGCTATAGAGCTTACGTTGAGGATTCACCCCCATGGACAACAACATTTATATCAGTCTGATTCCCGGCATTGCCCTGATTTCCCTGGCAATGTGGGCCTACGAAACCTTTTTCAAAAAACAGGTCCAGGCCCAGGAGCACATTCAAAACCTGCTCAGTACACCCACGGCACAAGGAAAGCCCGGTAAAGAGCAGGAAAACATTTTAAAACGTCGCAAAAAAAATACCACGGGCAAAGCTACCAAAGCCGAAGAACTGGAAATCAAGCTGGAACGAGCCAACATGCTCATTACCACCCAAGAGTTTTATATGATTTCAGCAGGAACCGCAGTGGGCGGCGGCCTGCTCGGCTGGCTGATTACCGGGCAAAATTTATTGCTGGCACTACCCATTGCCGGTGCTTGCACGGCACTGCCTTATGGCTTTATGACCCTTAAAATCATGCTGCGCATGAAAAAGGCATCCTCCCAGTTTGCCGATGTTTTAAACAGCATGGTCAATGCCTTTAAAACCGGCTTTGGTTTTAGCCGGGCTGTGCAAATGATTGCCGACAATTACGACGATCCGTGGGGCACTGAATTTGGCAAAATGGCCGCCGAAATGAATTTGGGAGCTACCATGGAAGATGCCCTATACAGCCTTTCCAGCCGGGTTCCCTCCCCGGATGTGGATCTGTTTGTAACCGCACTGCTCATCCAAAAGGAAACCGGTGGCAGTATGGCCGAACTTCTGGGAAACCTGTCCCATACCATTCGGGAGCGCTACAAACTGTTTCAGAAAGTAGGCGCCATTTCCGCCCAGGGCAAACTGTCCGCAGGAATTGTCTGCTGTGTACCATTGCTGCTCTGCCTCATTATGTATATGTTTCTGCCGGAAGCCACCACCAAATTCGTAACCAACCCCATTGGCATCGTGCTTCTGGCAATAGCTGGCTTTTGGGTCTGCTGCGGCATTGGTGTTCTGTACAAAATTGTGCAAATTGAGGTCTAACCCATGCAACTGGCTCTGATGATTCTCTGTTTGTTAGGCACAGCAGCCTTCCTGCTTTTAGGTCTCAAGGCCAATCAGGAAGACGGGCAGGTACAAGCTCGCATTAACTCCCTTAGTCAACGAGAAGCAAAAAAGCAAACCAGCAGAGCCAAGCAACTGGAAAACAGTTTTTCCCATCGGGTTATTTTTCCACTGGCACAAATGGTTTTTGACAGAACTCAGGCCATTATTCCTTTAAGCAGCAAATCCTGGGTAAAGTCCAAACTCATCCAGGCTGGCTATCAAAAGGCACATTACCAAAAGACGTTTTTGGGCATTCAGTTACTCTGTACCGTCATTTTGTTTGGTTTGTTTTTCAGTCTGATTTCACTGGTTGGAAAATTCAGCGGCACAATCGGCGTCAGTGTGGCCCTTGCCTTTGGCTTAGCAGGCTATGGTTTACCCATGCTGTGGTTGACCCAACAGGCTCAAAAACGGCAAGAAGGTATTCAAAAATCGCTGGCCGATTTTTTAGATCTGCTGGTCATTTGTATGGAAGCGGGCCTAGGCCTCGATGTGGCCATCAACAAGATTACCAGCCTGAAGTCAGTGAAAACCTCGACCTACTTGCGAGAGGAATTAACCCGATACACGCGTGACGTGGGCTTTGGGCGCAGCCGCAAAGACGCCTTGCTGGACATGGCTGATCGCACTGGGGTCGATGATTTGAATGCCATCATTAACGCCATTGTTCAATCGTACGAAATGGGAACCAGCGTGGCCCATACCCTTCGGGTTCAAGCCGACTCTCTCAGAACCAAACGATTAACCAAGGCCGAAGAAAAAGCGAACAAAATCCCGGTAAAAATGGTCATCCCCATTTACATATTCTTATTCCCGGCCATCTTTGTGTGCATCTTTGGCCCCATCGGCATGGTCATGGTCGATGCGCTGAAGGGAATTTTCACAGGAGCCAGTGCAATGGGCTAGAAAGGAACTTTTATCAAGGAATCATCCGGGTGTTTCCACGAAGAAGATCCTTAAAAGAGTGTAAGATTGACACTTTCCAGCGCTTCCCCCAAAAAAGTTTCTCTTTACAATTTCGATGAATTTAATTATCATAATAAGAAATTAATCTCATCTTTGAGTGACGAATTTACAGGAACTTAAAGACTTCTCGGATTCAGGTTTTTATAGCAGCCAGTCCTTGGCAGCTTTTATATTAAAAATGGTTCATCGATGCGCTCTGAAATTCAGAATTTGCTGAGCTTTCAAGTTGCTTGAATTTTTTAAAAAGATTTATTAGCTATCCATCCACACCTATTGAAAAATAGGTGATTTGGAACAATTGGTGACGAGTGAGGTAAAAACAAGGCGGGCTTCAAACCCCGCTTTTTCTTTTGTCACCCAAATGCAGTATGGGGTTAAGCATTGTCAAAACGTAAAATTTCGTGTATGTTGCTTATATATTTTTATCATCCTATATCGTTCTCGTTTATAGTTCTCGGTTCAGGAATTCAAAATAAACAAAGTTCGTTTTCGTAAAGCGATCTAAATCAGCTAAAACAAGCGATTGAAACCATCATGCGGGACATTAAAGTGCCCAGCATTCATTTTGGGTTGGAGTTATTGTGAAATTTAAGGGAATCCATTAATGCAAGCCAGCAACGATCGAGACGCACGCCTTAGCTTCTTGAATATTGATTCTCAAGCCTGTCAAAGCCTCAAGGAGATTTCTCCAGTCCTGGAGCTCCATCTGGATAGCGTGCTGGACGGATTTTATAATCATATCTTCCAGTGGCCAGAATTGAAGGCCAAATTTGCCAACGATGCCCGGGTATCCTACGCCAAAAAAGCGCAGGCCGAGCATTGGAAAATGCTGTTTTCCGGACGATTCGATACCCTTTATATGGAACGAATCAACACCGTAGGGAAGACTCACGAGCAAAAGGCCATTGAACCCCGCTTTTACCTGGGAGGCTATTGCTTTGCCCTCACAGAATTAATGGCCACTGTGTTTGAGCACTACTCCCAAAAAGGCAAAAAGCAGCAGGACTTTATCCCGGTGATGCAAAGCATCCTGAAAGCAGCCTTTCTGGATATGGACATGGCCATTACTATTTATAACGATACCGTCAAGAAAACCGCTGCCGATAAGCTGTCCAATTCATTAACGGATGTGCTGGGTAAAGTCTCTGAGGTGGACGAAAACGTGAACACCCTGGCCAGCGCCGTGGAAGAATCGACGGCCAATATCCGCCAGGTCCTGCAGTCCAGTGGTCAGGTTGAGAAAAACGTCAATGATGTGGGCGACAGCGCCAATCAGGTTTCTGACAATATGCAAACCGTTTCCGCGGCGACTGAAGAAATGTCGATGGCCATCAATACGGTGGCAGCCGCCATGGAGCAGATGGAAGCATCCTTGAAAGAAGTATCCAGCAATGCGGCCAAGGCCTCCAGCGTGGCCAACAACGCCGTAACCAAAGCGGAAGGAACCAAGGCCACAGTGGGCCAACTCGGGGTTTCTGCGGATGAAATTGGTAAGATCGTGGGCATCATTAAAGACATTGCCTCACAGACCAACCTGCTCGCCTTAAACGCCACCATTGAAGCGGCCAGTGCCGGGGAGGCAGGCAAAGGCTTTGCCGTTGTGGCCAACGAAGTCAAAGCGCTGGCCAAGCAATCCGCGCAAGCCTCTGAAACCATTCGCAACCAGGTCGAGGAAATGCAGGGAAACACCCGAACCTCCATTCAGGCCATCAATGAAATCACCGAAATCATTGAGGAAATGAATGAGATCAACCATACCATTGCCGGTGCCGTTGAGGAGCAGACAGCCACCTCCAATGAAATCGCCAAAAACATTACAGATACCGCAAGAGCCGCCCAAGACGTTGCCCAAAACATCAGTGTTTCAACTGCTTTAGCAAATGATGTTGCCGCTAGCGTTGATGAATCGAAAATCGCCTTTGCCCAAATCAACCAAAATCTGGAAGAATTGAGCCTGGGAGCCCAGGATATGGCCAAAGCGGCAGCCAATTCAGCGGTCCGGGCTTCTCAGATTACGGAAGACATCAAAGCGACTATCAACGAGTCCTCTTCCAGTGAAAATCGACCCAAGCTGGTGACGCACCCGGAGTTCCAGGAAGCCATGCGTCCAGCCCAAACCACCATGATCTGATTCTCATCCAACATCAAGTCAGGAGGAGTGCTTGTACCGTAGACAAGTGACTCCTCTTTTGCTTTAATAGCCAAGTCAGGATCATTCTTGGCGTTCTCTAACGTCATTTAAGGTCAGTTTAAGAAGGTAGCGTTATGGCTGATATCAAAACGATGCTGAGTCAAATGATTCAGAAGCCAGTTCAATCCAAACCGGAACAGCCTGCGGCAAGTGCCTCCAGCGCACAAAAAGCGGTTGACGCATTGACCCATTTCAGCAATCAGTTGAAATTTGGTGCCATTCGTTCCAACCTGAACCAACCCGCACTGCCTTACACGGCAACCAAAAGCTGGGTTGCTTAAACCAGACAGGCAACACCCATTTTTTCTCAAAAGAGGAAGCTCCTTGCTTCCTCTTTTTTGGACTTAATCCCAAACCCTTCCTGCAATTTGGTTTCGTTCACTTGCATTTTGCCGAATTGCGCATGGCAACTTTCCCAGAAAGCTTGTTTTTATTCATGTAGTAATTAGTAAGCATTCGGTAGGAAAGGTTGCTCATGTCTCACAGACTTGGACAAAACCAAAACCCTTTCTTAAAAACGCAGGGGCCATTGCCCCCAGTCAGTCCCCGCGGAGTACACCGGCCCCTACCAGCCGCCAGTGGCCCTAATGGCCCTGACCAGTTTGGCCAATTTTTAGAAGGCTTACAAACACGCCCAGTAAATCTGGAACGCCCCAAGCCCAAAGATGGTAATGGCGCCCTGCTGGATTTATCGGCATAAGCCCGAACAACCGTGATAAGATTACTCGAGAGGCTGATATAGCCTCTCTTTTAACATTGCAGTTCCTTTTGCAAAGCCCTTTATAAAGCCTCTCTATGTCCAAAGAACTTGCCATTATCGATCTCATCGCCCAATTGTCCGGACAAACGGAAGCCTTGGCCGATGACGCCTACTGGGATGAGCCCGCCCGTCTGGTTTATACCACCGATATGCTGGTGGAAAACCGGCATTTCAGCCTGGACTACTTTAGCCCAAAGGATTTGGGTTGGAAGGCAGCGGCGGTTAATATCAGCGATTTGGCTGGCATGGGCGCCCAACTCAAATGCATCCTGATCTCCCTGGGCTTGCCGGAACACCTGCCTTTGGCCTTTGTTGGCGAGCTCTATCAGGGCTTCCAAAGCGCCTGCCAGCAATTCGGCGGTTTTATCGCGGGCGGGGATACCGTTGGCAGCCCCACCCTGACCCTCAACGTCACCGCCATCGGCACCTGCCCTCCCGGAACCCATCCGGGTCGTCGGTTTGCGGCCCAGCCCGGTGACTGGGTGATTGCTACCGGCTTTCATGGCCTCAGCAAAGTGGGACTGGAAGCCTTTACCCACCACTGGCCAGACTTTAACACCAGCAAGCAAGCCCACTTGCACCCGCTCCCTCAGATAAAAGCCGGTCAAGTGCTGGCCAGCAAATTTGAGCGCTATGCCCTGATGGACAGCAGCGATGGCTTGGCCGACGCCCTCATTAAAATCGGTCTCAGCAGCAAGAAACCTGTGGTGGTGGAACAGCGTAAATTGCACATTCACCCGGAAGTGAGTGCCTACGCACAGCAAAAAATCAGCCAGAACACGGCCTTGCATGCCGAGCAAGTGGCGCTGGATACCTTACTCTACGGCGGAGAAGACTTCCAGCTAGTGGCCGCAGTGCCGGAGGTGGACCCTGATATCCTGGCCCACTTCCACGTCATTGGCCGGGTCGCCTCAGACGACCTACCGCCGGGTGCTTACCTGAAAAATGAAACCTCGGGCCCCCTCACCCCCCTGCACCTCAATCAAACGTACAAGCATTTTCAGGGAGAATCCCCGTGAGTGCAGCTGTATGCTGGGCCGTTATTCCCGCTGGGGGCACTGGCAGTCGATTTTCTCCCACACAGGACAAGTTATTAGCCTCCTTGGCCGGAAAACCCGTCTTATGCCACACAGTGGCAGCACTTTTATCGGTACCGGACATTGAAGGCATTGTCGTCACCGCCAGCGCTGAGCATTTAGAACCCTATCGCCATCTGCTAGAGAAAGAATTTCCCGGCAAAAATCTGCGCTTTACGACTGGCGGAAGCTCCCGCCGGGCTTCAGTCTATCAAGGGCTACTGGCCTTACCGGACAGCGTTACGATTGCCCTGATCCACGATGCGGCCCGTCCGCTCATCCACGCACAAACCATAGGGCGTTCTCTTGAGGCCGTCCGGCAAGGAGCCGTGGGCAGTGTGGTGGCTATCCCTGTGGTAGACACCCTCAAAACCGTGGATTCACAAAGCGAGACCCTGACCATTGCGCAAACCATAGACCGTAGTTGCTTCTGGCGGGCTCAAACCCCGCAGGTTTTTCAACTCAAAGCCCTGCGCCAAGCCCACGAACAGGTCCCTCAGAGTGAAGCCGTCACGGACGACGCTCAGCTACTGGAACTGCTGCATCTCGGGCCAGTGCAAATTGTGCCCGGCGAGGCCAGCAACCTCAAAATCACCACCCCGGAAGATATGACCCTGGCGGAGTGGTATTTGCAACGTTGAGCTTGCAACCCTCACTTAACGGGGCACTCTGATTTCTTTAGCCGCAAAATAAGCGCTATAATGGGCAACATCTGTTGAACAGGAAGCACCGTATGCTGTCGTATCTCAAGGGTGAATTGGTTGGCAAAGCGTTTGAATCCCCCCGGGGCGCTTATTTTCTGGTTGATATGCACGGCATGGGCTTTGAAGTGCTGACCAGTCAGCGGTCTGTGGATAGCAGCCCACCCGTTGGGGAGACGGTTCAGCTGTTTACCACCCTCGTGGTTCGAGAAGACGCCCTGTTTCTGGTTGGTTTCAACAGCAAGGAAGAGCGTGATCTCTTCAACATTCTGCAAAGTGCCTCTGGCATTGGCACCAAAGTGGCGCTCTCTTTATTGTCGGCCTTATCGGTTTCCGAAATCGCCCAAGCGGTGGTGTCCAACAACTTCAACCTCCTGACCAAAGCCAAAGGGGTAGGGAATAAGCTGGCCCAAAAAATGACGCTGGAACTAAAAGAAAAAATGATGAACTGGCGAACGGTGGACTTTGCCAACCAGCTGAGCGCCGAGAGTTTCCAAGGCGCTTCTGAGGCCTTTGTGGAGGCCGAATCGGTACTGCTGTCACTGGGGTATCAGCCAGAGGAAATCCAGCGCAGCTTTAAGGCCATTGCCGCCGAGTCGTCACCAGACTCCTCGGAGCTGATTCTGCGAGAATCATTGCGCTGGCTAGCCCATTCCGTCTAAACAAGCAGAGCCAATGGATCGAGACTTTCAAAACGAAGCCTCACGCAAGCATCCAAGCATTTCAGAAGCACTGAACAAAGGCAAAAGAAAACCCTGCTCGTGGGTCAAGCAGGGTAGGAGATGATGAATTCTGAACCAGAGCCTTCAGCATCTCCGGCAGAGAGAAAAGAGACAGCAGTGTAAAGTCTGTGGTGGGGGGGCCCCGATGTGCTTGTATTAAAACAAGCAGGGCAGCGACTGGTTCTAGGAACTTCCTCCCAAATTCAGGCCTCAGTCTGAGAGAAAAGTCTCTCCTACCGCCGTAAAGCCTCTGATAGCAGGCAATAGAAAGCGACTCAACAAATTCTCGAAAAATTTTGGCCTTCAACCCTAAACTTTTGAAACAATCGGTCGATAAACAGCTTATAGAAAAATGAGCTTGAGCCTATGACCGCCAATCACGCCCGTATCATCCAAAGCCCGGCAGCGATTACACCGATCAGCCCGGAGCTTTCCTCGCAACAGCCACAAGCGGTAACCGATGAGCAGGAAACCTCTTTACCCCCTGCTTCCCCTGATGCAGCCGCCTCTCAAACGTTCAGATCGGATGCTGAAATGGTTCCACTGGCCAAATATCAAGCCGTGGCCACAGAACTGGCCCGTTACAAGGCCCATTTCGGCGAACTCCCTCCACCGGAAACCATAACCACAGAGAGCCTCCCTACTTCAGAGCCTCCCCAAGCCATTGAGGCGATTGACACTTCGACAGGTAATCCGGCTGAAGCCTATCTCCCGTCGGTGGTGTCCCCACCGGAGGCCAGTGTTAATCTGGAACAAAGCCGCGAGGAGACTGAGCAGTTGCTGAACATCCTGTCTGTCAATGACCGGGATTTGGCCCATGAGGCGAACGACTTGAAGGAAATACTCAACATTTCGCCGAATTCTCCTACTACGCCTTTAAAACATTTTGGCTTTCAACGCAGCAAATCGGCCAATCAATAACCCCGTTCTATAATAACCATCGCAACAAAAACCCGAACCACAAAAGGGCTCGGGTTTTTTTAATGGTTTTGAAAATCGATTAAGAAAGCACCGGAATGATGCTAACCTTTTGGGAAGTCTTGCGGTGACGCTCAAATTTAACCGCGCCAGCAACCAGGGCGAACAGGGTGTCATCCCCGCCACGGCCTACGTTGGTACCGGGGTGGAACTTGGTGCCACGCTGGCGAACCAGAATTTCGCCGGCATTGACCGCTTGACCACCAAAACGCTTAACGCCAAGCCGTTTAGACTCGCTATCGCGTCCGTTCTTTGTCGATCCTACACCTTTTTTTGATGCCATTGCTTGTTTTCTCCAGATTTAAACTTGCTGCGACAAATACCTGCCAGTAGGCAGGCGGTCTGAGTTACTTCGGCAGATTCAACCCTTCGATCTGAATTTGGGTATAGTTCTGACGATGGCCATTTTTGCGGCGGTAACCTTTTTTGCAGCGCATTTTGTAAACCAACACTTTGGGGCCACGGAAGTGACGAAGCACTTTGGCCTTTACAGTGGCGCCGCTCACATAGGGAGCGCCCACCAAGGATTTTTCGCCGTCAACGACCATTAAAACGTTGCCGATTTCAAAAGTCTCATCCACATCTTTGGGCAATAAGTCCACATCGATGTAACGACCTTCTTGAACCTGATATTGTTTTCCGTTCAAATCCACAATAGCTAACATGTGTTTAATACCTTTGTTGAGGGGAATCTAACCGTACAATTGCGGGACACAGATCTCGATGGTGACGGCTGAAGTGAGGAATCAATATACCAACACCAAAAAACCGTGTCAAATGAGTGAGAGTTTTAGAGCCAGAGGCCCAAGGCCTACCCTATTGGGCAGGACCTTGGAACTCCAAAGTGATTTTGCGCTCACCGGCAAAGATGGAAACGATGCGGAAGCTGTAGCTTTCGGTCAGGAAGTACTGACGTCCGCTGTTGTCGTAGGCGCAGTAAGCTTCCACGCCGGGTGCCAATTCAGCCAGCACACCAGAGTTGAGCAACTTGGAAATGCGACCATTCAGCACTTCGCCTACTTTGAACTGCTCGTTCACGGATACCCAAGGATCCGGCTGCAAGCGTTTCAAGCTGAGGCTGATGCGCTGCAGATCGCGATCGACAGTCAACACACGCACCGTGAGGCGTTCGCCCAGGGTCAGCACTTCGGAAGGGTGCTGAATCCGGCGCCAGGTAATTTCAGACAAGGGCAGCAAGCCATCGATGCCATTGATATCGACGAAAACCCCGAAATCAGTGATCTTCACGATTTCGCCTTCCACGATGTCGGCTTCGTTCAGCTTGCCAATGGTTTCGGCGCGCATTTTGGCTTTTTGCTCGAACACGGCTTCCCGGTGGCTGAGGATGAGCTTGTTTTTGTGCTTGTCCACTTCCAGAATTTTGGCGGGCAGTACATCACCGACCAAATCGTGCAGGGTTTTAGCCACACGCAACTGGCTGGCAGGGATAAAGCCTTTGAAGCCCAGAATGTTGACGATAACGCCACCTTTGGTGGTGCCGCTGACGGTGGTTTCCACGATTTCACGGGAATCACGCAGCTCCATCAGACGATCCCAGTTTTTCCACATGGCCACCCGACGAACTGACAGGGTGTAGTGGGCACGGGTCTCATCGGCGCCATCATGCTGACTGAGCAGGAACAACTCCAGTACTTGACCGGACTTGTACTGAGCTCTCAGGTCATCCAGGCTGTAGCAACCGGGAACTTCCTTCATGGGAACGACACCTTCGGATTTACCGCCGATATCCACCGTCATGCCATCTTTTTCCAGTTTCAAAACCTCGCCCACCACAATGGTGCCGGGCTTTAAAGCGGTTTCAAAACTTTTTTCAAGCAAGTCGGCAAAGCTTTGGCGCATTTCTTCCGACGTTTCTAATAATGTGGTCATTCCCATTAATCAAAATTCCTTTTTGATTGCTAACTGTAACGTTGATAGGAGTTTAAAGCGTTTGCAGGTACTCCAGAACCTCTTGAATCAACCAATCCGGGGTTGAGGCCCCAGCGGTGACGCCGATGATGCTGGCCTTTTCCAAAGCTTCACACCCTTCGAGTTCTTTGTAAGTCTCAATATGAATGGTTTCCGTGCCTTCAGTGCGGCAAATTTCGGCCAAATGGGTTGTGTTGGCACTATTTTTGCCACCAATAACCACCATGAACTCCACTTTACTGGTCAACTCCAGTGCGGAATTCTGCCGAAAATAAGTAGCCGGGCAAATGGTGTTGAATACCTTCAGTTCTTTAGCCACCTTGGACAGCTCTTTGACCATCTCAAAGAAATTCTCTTCCATCTGGGTGGTTTGAGACACCACACCAATGCGGCGACGGGGCACGTCCTTCAGCTTCTCGGAGATTTCATCCACCTTGTTGATGGCTACAATCTTGGCCCCAGGCACTCGCTGAGAGTAAGCCTTGATACCGATAATCTCCGGGTGTTCTTCTTTACCCACGATCACCACGGTATACCCTTCTTCAGCCAGTTGAATGGCCTTGTTCTGCACCAGGCGAACATCAGGACAGGTGGCGTCAGAGACTTCCACACCCTTTTCCAATGCCTGATCCACCATCTCCGGTGGAGCACCGTGGGTACGAATAACGCAAACACTTCCCGGTGGGACTTCATCCAGAGAAGAAACTGTTTTAATATGCTTGGCATCGAGGTGATCGATGACCTGTTGATTGTGAATCAGCTGCCCCAAGACATAAACGGGCTTATCACTGCTTTCCCCAACAGCCAGTGTTTTATCCACGGCTTTTTGAACCCCGTGGCAAAAACCGGAATGTTCTGCCACCAGTATGGTTTTGGGCTTTTTGGACTCGGTTACAGAGTGGGTGAGTTCCAAGCGGACTACAAACCTTTCGTTTAAGATCCCTGTCGATACCAAGCACCTGAACGATGCGGTCATTTAGAATAACAGGGTACACCGTTTCGTTCCTTAATTTGTATTACAATCCGCCCGAAAAAATCAACCATCTTTAGGAAAGGGACACAAGTCTTCCGATGCTATAATGCAGAAAGCATCTTTTATTTCGCCCCCTGCCCCATATTGGAATGAGTGTTTGACCAATTTCGCCAGGAGAGCCGCGAATTTTATCCACAGCTTGAGTGAGTTAGAGGACGGTGACTTCGTGAGCGGTACGCCAACCAGAGCATCTTCGGAAGATATATTTTCCAGCGATCTGGAAGACTTGCTCCACAGCTATCTGACCTGTGATTTGGACGCCCAAAGCAAAGACAAATTACGCGACCAGATTGTGGCCCGGGTCATGCCCTATGTGAAAAAAATCGCCCACGGACTGGCCCGTCGAAGCTCGGACCCGGTGGAAGACCTGATTCAGGTGGGCAATATTGGCCTGCTCAAAGCCATTGATAAATTCAACCCCTTGGTGGGCAGCAGCTTTAAAACCTATGCCACCTACTTTATCACCGGAGAGATTCGGCACTACCTGCGGGACAAAACGGCCATGATCAAGGCCCCTCGGCAGATGTACGAGCTGTACTACCGCATCAATCAAATTGTGCATAAACTGACTGAACATCTGGGTCGCACCCCCACCGACCTGGAAATTGCCGAAGAACTGCAATGTCCGGTCACCAAGATCACCCAGGCTCAGGACATAGAGCGCCGCCGCCTGCCCGTTTCACTGGATCAGTACTTGGTCAACGACAACGGTGGCAACGAAACCATGTACGTGGAGCGGCTGGTAGACCATACCCAGACCGAATTCAGGGAAACCCATGAAAACCGACTGGTCATTGAGCGGGCCATGACCGGCCTGAAGCCCGATCTTCGTGATGTTATTACCATGACCTACTACGAAGACCTCAGCCAAACGGAAATCGCCGAGCGTTTGGGCATCTCTCAGATGCAAGTGAGCCGTCGGTTGCGTAAAGCGCTGGATTTATTGTCCCAAACGCTAAAAGCGGACCAGGGCGCCTCTCGATAAAAATTTCTCCGCCACTAAAACCCTTCGTGTGAGCTGAATAGAAAGAAAAACCCCGTGTTTGACCCCGTTACGCAGGCATTCTGGATTCCCTTCATTTTTATTGTAGGGCTTTGCGTGGGCAGTTTTTTAAATGTCATGGCCCTGCGCTTTCTGGCCGATGAGCCCATTGTGCTGCCCCCGTCCCATTGTCCCCAGTGCAATACCAAACTGCGCCCCATTGATAACATTCCCGTAGTCAGCTACTTGCTACTGGGGGGTAAATGCAACAGCTGTAAAGCCTCTATCAGTATTCAATACCCGCTCATCGAGCTGGCCACCGGGGCACTGTTCTGCTTTACCGTTTGGTTTTTTGGCCTGAACTGGCAATCGGTTTTTTTAATGTTTATGATTGCCAACCTGGTTGTCATTTTTATCACCGACCTGCGGGAAAGCCTGATTTTTAATTTCAACTCCATCTACATGCTCATTCCGGCCGGGCTGCTCTACAGCCTGCTGAATCTGGGCGGGATTGAGGGAACGGCCTTTACTCTGGACCTGGGTTCTATTGTGCTGCATGTCCCCGAGGCCATCACTTCGGCCCTGCTGGCCATGCTCATTTCGCTGGTCTTCTTTGAGGGCATGATCCTGCTTTCGCTGTTCTTCTTTGGCACAGAGGGCTTTGGTCACGGAGATACCTTTTTGATGATGGGCGCTGGCGCATTTTTAGGCTGGCCGCTCACGGTTTTATCGCTGGGTCTCGGGTTTCTGGCACAAACCATTCCAGCCATCCCCCTGCTGATTATTCAATGGATTCAAAACAAGCAGTATGTCTCTCTCATCTCTGGCGCCGTGGCCCTAATCGCTGGCACCAGCCCGATGCTGTTGATGAACGCCGGCCTTCCCGTGGAAACCACCACCTGGATCAGTTTAGGCTGCCTTTTGCTCTCGCTGGTTTCGCTGCTGGTGTTCCTTAAACAAGTTCGCACCGCCCAAACCTTTACGTATTTGCCGCTAGGCCCCGCCCTGATTATCGGCATTCTGGTGTCCCTGTTCTGGGGAAATGATTTGATAGGCTGGTACCAGCACTACTTGCTCCGGCACTAGTCAACGCGGCGCTTGCACTAATCCTATTAGTCTGGCCGTCCATTTTTTGTGTTAATCTCTTCATTGAGATTAATCAATTTCAACGGTCGGTTTTAATTCTCGTAAGCCCTCTCAAGACGCCAACACGTCCTTACGCTGGAGAAGTCCCGTGCTTGCTTTCCATTTCCTGAATCATCGCATTCTGGTAGACCCCATCTACGGCCTGGAAGTCCTGAACCACATGTGGGCCACCGAACCGGTTGGTACCACCAGCATCCTGCTAACTTCCATTGGCCTGCTGATTACCCTGACCTTTAAATTACTGGACTTTATGTGGGACATTTACAAGGAACGGGCCCGACAAGGTCGACTGAAAGTGGAACTGACTGTAGAATCCGGCCCGGATGGCGAGCCTGCCCTGTGTGCCATTGTTTCAAATGTGGGCCGGGAACCCGTGGTGGTTCGGGATATTGGCTATACCAAGCCTCGCTTAATTGGCAGCGAGTTCATTCGACTGCAAACCCAAGCTTCGCCCTTACCGCATGCCTTAAACGCCCGCGAACTGATTCGAATTCATAACATCACCGAAAACGAGGCCGACCTGCATCAGTTATTGGGCCGCTTTCGGGTTAAGGACTCTATGGGCAAGCTGTGGGAAGTCCCCGATTTGGAGATTCGCAAGGCCCGACGGGCTTTAAAAAGCCTGCGCGGCAAATCGCATCCTGCGGAAAAAGGCCCAAAGCCGCTGCCCCGCACAGAAATACTGGCCCAACTGGAAGCCAGTGCCCCCATCTCCACCCAGAATTAAAGGCCCCTTAAACATAATTTTGGCCGCTGCGCCCGGCGCTGTCTTTTCAGAATCCGGCAATGACAGCCGTTGGCGCTTCCCCTATAATGGGGGCACTATGACTGAGCTAAGCCAATCCCCCCCCGCCCCCACTGAAATTCTCAACCTGAAAGAAATCGAAAAGCTGCCCGCTTCGGCCAAAGTGGTCATGTCTGGCATGCGCCCCACCGGAAAGCTCCACTTGGGGCACTATATGGGGGTTCTCAAAAACTGGGTCACTTTACAAAAGCAGTACCCCTGCTTTTTCTCCATTGCCGACTGGCATGCCCTGACCACCAAATACGATGACACGGCCAGCTTGAGAGAGAACATCCTTGAAATGGCCCTGGACTGGCTGGCCGCAGGGATTGATCCACAAAAAGCCACCCTGTTTGTGCAGTCTTCCATCCCGGAAATTGCCGAATTACATTTACTACTAAGCATGATTACCCCAGCCAAGTGGGTACAAACCGATCCCACCCTGAAAGACATGGTGGCCATGCTGCATGAGGATTTGTCTTACGGGTTATTGGGCTATCCAGTGCTGCAAACCGTTGATATCCTCTCGGTTCGGGCAGGCCTGGTGCCGGTGGGCAAAGACCAATTGGCGCATTTGGAGATTTCCAGAGATATTGCCCGACGCTTTAATCACCTTTACCAGACGGATTTATTCGCCGAACCTCGCCCTCTGTTGACCGAAACGCCCATGCTGATTGGCCTGGATGGCCGCAAAATGGGGAAATCCTTCAACAATGCCATTTACTTGAGTGATTCCGCCGAAGAGACCTGGAGCAAGGTCAAGACGGCCATTACCGATCCGGCCCGGGTCAAACGCACCGACCCTGGCAACCCGGAAAATTGCGAAGTGGTTTACAAGTACTATCAGGCCTTTGCCGATCAAAGCGCCCAGGAATTGACCGCTGAAGAATGCCGTTCCGCCAGCCGTGGCTGTATGGACTGCAAAAAGCAGCTGGGTGAACTGATTAACGCCCAAATGGCCCCGATGCGGGAACGAAGAGTCCTGTATGCTTCCGATAAGGTCCAGGTTGAAGCCCTTTTAAAAGCTGGCAGCGAAAAAGCCCGGGCCCGTTGCCAGGAAACCCTTCAGCAAGTTAAAAGTTTAATGAAACTGTTCTAACAACGACCCCAGTGACCGAAGAAAAAAGAAAACAGCGTAGTCAGGGACACACGCTGCCAAAAGGGGACAATAAGGGTCTGTTGTCAGTTGACGAATCTGTAAAACCGGCTCCTCGAACCAGTTTTTATAAACTTTGACTGCCTCTCGGCACCTAAATGCCGAGACCGCCACCCAGAAACAGGTTGGTACCACTGCCTGGGAACAGGCTCGGTGCCTGAATAGGGGCATCAAAAAAGCTTTGAAAGGTAGTGTTAAAGGAAAATGGATTGAATTGCGGATAAAACGCAGTGTTTAAAGGCTGCCCGCTGGAGAAAAATAGCAAAGCACCGATATCTTGCGAAAATGCAGCCCGCTGACCACTGGGCAAGTTAGGAAAAACACCCTGAAACAAAAAGGGGTTTGGGAAAAAAACGCCGCCTGGTACTGACATTACCGTTGTCCTCCAAAAATTCAGACTGATGGATCTAAAAAAGACTTAACCAATGCTGACTATATGTCGCCATCAATCCGTTCATTAACTCTCTCTGGTAATCAAAAGATATAGTTCAGCCAATTTAATAAAAACAAACAAAAGAGCAGGATTGCTTCCCCCCCAAATTGGTGTAACAAATCCATTACAATGCCCCTGCAAAAAGCTCCATTCCACGCCTGTGGGTGGTCTTTTGCGACCTCTAATTTGGGTCTGTATCCTGATTGGAACTAAAAGGAGTTACTGGGCCTGGCATTGGACAACTTGAACACTTCCTGTTCCTTTCCCCCAAAAACGTACAAACCCATCGAATGAAATTTATAAGCCAGACTTTGCCCGTCCGCCTCCAGCACATCCCGGACGCACTGGGAAAAAACAATACTGTTCGGCCCCGAGAAAGAAGTGATCAGTCTCATTTCCTGCAAGGCTTCCACAGTGGTTAAAGCGCAATCAATGGCATGGATGCCAATTCGAAAGGGAGGCTGGGGGTCCTTGGGGCGCAGCAGGGCATAATAATTCAGAACAGATTGCGAAACACCCATGGCATACTGCAAACATTGAGAGAGTGATGGAAATTCCAGTGTCAGGTGACCCACATTCCGCTCCAACGGATTTGCCGCCTGACGCGCAGGACCCTGTTCCAGCAATTGCCCTCCAGCAGGACATTGTTCAAAATCATAATGGATCTGAACCAGATAGCGCCTGTTCGTGACGACCTTTTTTTGCCGAGTCTCCTGAAGGGCCTGCAGTTTCCTCAAGCGTTTGCGCTGTAATTCAGCCTGCTGCTCGAGATCCTGACGTTGTTCAGAGGTTTTCAGGTACTCTGAGAGAATGCTCATACCAAAAAACGCCGCTGTGAACACGCAAGCCACAATCCCCTGGTTAGTTGAGATTTCCTGCCCATTAAAATGGAGAACGGGTGGCTTGATAAACAACTCTACACAGGCATTCAAGGGCGTAAAAAAATGAGTCAATGGCACCAGAAACGGTTTTAATACACGCATATTAACCGCAAGTAGCAGCCAATGAAAAATGGCCACAGGCGAAATAACCGCAAACAAGGCGGCCAGCACGTCACACAGAATATACAGAATTCGCAGCATCGCTCAAAAGGGATGAATGCCCATTTATTGAGGGTTACAATCTCAGGTAAACACGCACACAGAACCCGCTCTCAACATTCACTCAGCAAGGCCTAAACCTACTTCTCCCCCAGCATAGCCTGAAACCCTGCATTGAGTAGTCCTCTCAATGGAGGAAATCCCGGGGAGTTAGGCTGAAAGCATTCAAACTTGTGCCGAATGTGGATGCATTTGCAGAATGTTATACGCCGTATCTCTTTGAGCAGCGTCAAAACCAGCCCGGTGAATGACCTTAACCATCTCTTCCACGCTCTTGCGAGTTGGATTTATGCCGCATTGAGTCACCACGTTCTCTTCCAACAGAAGTCCACCCATATCGTTGGCTCCCATTCTGAGAGCGGTTTGACCAATTTTCAGACCCTGGGTAATCCAGGAGGCCCCGATATTGGGGATATTATCCAGCACAATGCGGGCCAAGGCGCTCACTTTGAGATACTCCACCCCGGTCGCCGGCGGATTGGGTAGTTTTTCCAGCTTGGTATTGGGTTTCTGGAACGTCCAGGGAATAAAGCTGAGGAAGCCGCCGGTTTTATCCTGCAAATTCCGAATCTGGAACAGGTGATCCACAATGTGCCAGTCCTCTTCCATCATGCCAAACATCATGGTGGCAGAGGTTTTCAAGCCCAGCCCGTGGGCCACTTCCATCACTTCCAGCCAATCGTGAGTGTTTACTTTTTTGTGGCTGACCTTGCGACGAATGTCATCGTGCAAAATCTCGCCCCCCGCACCGGGAATGGAAGAAATCCCAGCCTCAATCAACTGCTGAATCACCCATTCCAGGCTTTTACCAGTAATTTGGGTCATATAAGCAATTTCGGTGGGAGAAAAAGAGTGAATGGTCAGCGTGGGGAAGTCTTTGCGCAAATTGCGCACCACATCCAGGTAGTATTCAAATGGCAAATCGGGATTCACCCCGCCTTGCAGCAACAGTTGGGTGCCCCCGGCGTCTACCAACTCCTGGGTTTTTTCCTTGATCTGGAAGTAATTCAGGGTGTAAGCGTCCGCGTCTTCTTTGTGGCGATAGAACCCGCAAAACAGGCAATCCACATTACACACGTTGGTGTAATTCACGTTGCGATCAATAACGAAGGTGACTGGCGAGCCGGGCGGATGGAACCGGGCCTTGACCGCTTCAGCCATCAGGCCCAGTTCAAACAAACTGGCTTCCCGCAGCAAGCGAAGGGCTTCGTTTTCATCAATTCTGGGGTGGGAATCTGAATTCAGTGAGGTGGCACTTTGCGCAATCGTAGACATCGGTCTGTGTTACTATCCTATAGATTCCGGGCGCTATATAATGCATACCATAGCAGAAAACAATTTACAGCCCAAGGCGTTTACGCAACTCCGTCACGCATCCCCACAACCCTTTATGTTTGAACCTACCCATTTGCCCACCTCGCAATCCAGGGAGCTTTCCTCCAATTTATGGCCACCACTGAATTGAAAAAACCGGACACTCGCCCCTCTTACCGCCAGGACGACCATCAGGAAACCTACTTATACAAACCGGTCGCCCCCAACGCCGATGCCTTGCGAGTTGCTATGGTCTATCCGGCGCCTTATCAAATCGCCATGTCCTCTCTGGGCTTTATGATTCTGTTCAAACAACTGGATATCAACCCGGATATTGACGCCCGACGCATTTACGCCGATACCCTGCAAGAGCATAACCCCAAAGAACTGGAACTGATGGGCCTGTCCTTTGCCTTTGAACTGGATATTGTTAAGGTGCTGGACATTTACGCCGAATACGACATCCCCATGTTCGCCAAGGACCGGGATCGCAGCCATCCCCTGATTTTTGCCGGCGGCCCCGTGCCCATGAGCAACCCGGAGCCCTTTGCCGAATTCTTCGACTTTTTCCTGATTGGGGAAGGCGAAGAGGTCATGAACACGCTCATGAACGTCTACCGCCAGTATCGCCACCTCACCGATCGGGAGGAACTCATCCACCGGCTGGCCGTGGAAGTCCCCGGCCTGTACGCACCCGGTATGTATGACGTACATTACGAAGGCCCCGATGGCCCCATTAGCGCCATCGTCCCCAAATACGAAGATATTCCGGCCCTGGTACAAAAGCAGATTGTGGCGAACATGGATGATTTTATCGCCCATACGCCCATTATCAGCGACAAGGCAATCTTCTCCAACACCCTGCTGGTAGAGGTGATGCGCGGTTGTGCCCACCGTTGCCGGTTCTGTCTGGCCAGCTACAGTATGCTGGGACCGATGGGTTCTGGGTTACCGGCAGCCCGGGGCGGCACCATCGAGAAGGTCATTCAGATCATTGAAAACGGTATTCAGTACACCGACAAAGTGGGCCTCTTGGGCGCCTTGGTGTCGGATCACCCGGAATTCCCTGCCTTGTGCGATTACCTGGACAGCAAAGAGGGACTGACCATTTCCTCTTCCTCGCTGCGGGTGGACACCATCACCGAGCAGATTGCCAATACCTTTAAAAAGGGTGGTCAAAAGCAACTCACGCTGGCTATTGAGACCGGCTCCGAGCGCATGCGCCGCCGGGTGAACAAGAATTTGCGCCACGAGCAAATTTTAGAAGCCGCTGGTACCCTGGCCAAGGCCGGGTTGGAAGGCGTGAAGTTCTACGGCATGGTGGGCTTGCCCGATGAAACCGACAATGACGTGGAACTGCTGGCAGAACTGCTAAAAGAAGTGCGTAAGGACAATCCCAAGCTCAAAATCCACCTGGGATGCAGCTCCTTTGTGCCCAAGGCGGGTACGCCTTTCCAGTGGCAGCCCAAAATTGATAACAAAACCGTGGATCAGCGCTTTGAGATTCTGCGCAAAAAGCTGCTCAAAGTGGCCGATGTGCGGGCATCCAGCGCCAAGTGGGATTACTTTCAGGCCTTTTTATCCCGGGGCGATCGCCGGTTAAGCAAGCTAATCGTGCGGTTCTACCAATTGGGGGGCAGTCTGGGTTCTGTGAATCGGGCTTATAAAGAGCTGAAACGGGAAGGCCAAATTGATTTCCCGGATCTGGATTGGTACGCCCTCAGAGAGCGCCCTGAGCATGAAATTCTGCCTTGGGAAATGATTAGCTTGGGCGTGCCCAAGAACATCCTGTACAAGGAAGGGCTTCCCCCTCCGGGCTTTGAAAACGCCGTATTTAAAAACTAGCCCATCGTTATAGGCGGCATCACGCTTCAGACCTGTTTTAGATTTTTCTGGGTTCTAGACTTTATCTGGCGACTTTTGAGACGCGCCCAATTTATCTGCGGCCCAATTGAAGGGCAATAACACGTTATCCAGCAGGCCAGAGACAAACAGGGTGGTTTTCACCCACTTGCCTGCCCCGGTCTGGTCATGCGGAACCACGCCCGGATACTTTTGCTCGGTGGCGGTAATGGCAGCGGCGGCTTTTTGCCCAAAGGCCTGTAAAGGATTCGCCTTCTTTTGGGTATTGGAGGATTGAACGCTCTGGATGGCGGCTTTTCCCAGCATGGTGCCATCTTTAATGCCATGCATGCCCAGCGCCGTGATCAGGACAGCAGCTATATTTTCCCCACTGACAGTATAGTGGGCCGCCTTGGCTTCCGTCATGGGTTGAGGGTGTCGGGCAGCCTGGATTTCGCTAGCCACGCTGGTGGCCGAACCCCATCCCATAATGCCCAACCCGGACAATCCACCCAGAAAGGGGTACTTGGCCCCCAAGAAAGCCACCGCCCCAATCACTCCAGCACTCATGGCCGGATGTTGCTTACAAACCGACACGAAATCCGCCAAAGAGCGATACATTCCATACAGGCGATAATCCCAGCCGGTGCCCCGGTAACTGTTTTGGCCCGAAGCCCAATAATCCAGCGCTTCCTGACGAGCGGCATTTTTAAATCGTCGCTCAAAGGGATTTCCGGCAAATTCGGCCTCTATCATTTCCGGCACGCTGGTAAATAGCTTCCCGTGGCGACGAGCCTCGTCCAGAGCAGCCTGCTCGAATTCCGGCTTCAGCCCTTGTCGGTTTACCCGCGCTAACACCTGAAGCACTTTCTTTTCATCCGTCCCAAAATGGGCTTCCACCGTGGCCCGGCAAAATTCCCTGGCCAGCATATGGGCATGTTTTTCCCGCTGTTGAATCCAATGACGCTGCCAGTAGAAGTCCAGAACGGACCTTGGCAACACAGACAATGGCCCAGCGGCTTCTCCGGCCTGCCGCAAAGCCCCCGGATGCAAGGTCGAAAACCGAAGCACGGGCATTACCCGAGAAAATTGCCGAGGCTCATGAGTGCCCTCAACCGGAAGGGTTGGTTTGAGAACAGGCAAGGCCAACCAGGTATTCTGAATCATCATGGCTTACATCAGTTGGGAATGAACAAACTCGGCGTTGAACCGAAAGCCCATTGTACAGAATCCAGCAGCGCAGCTCAATTCCCTGAACGTACCTATAAATAGAAGGCCCTGCTCTTTCATGCTGGAAGCGATGGCGCTAAAATGAGGGCACGTCACCAACAGTGAAGGTAAAAGCGATGGATATCCAAAGACGCAAATCACGCAAAATTCGGGTAGGCAACGTGGAAGTGGGCGGAGACGCTCCCATTGCGGTTCAATCCATGCTAACCAACGACACCCGTGACGTGAAAGAAAGCGTCTACCAAATCAAGCGGCTAGCCGATGCGGGCTGCGAGATTATTCGGCTGGCCGTACCGGACAAAGAAGCAGCTGAAGCCCTGAAATCCATCGTCTCTCAATCGCCCATCCCGGTGGTGGCAGATATTCACTTTGATTACCGCTTGGCCTTGGCTGCCGCTGATAACGGGGTGCATTGCATCCGCATCAATCCGGGCAACCAGCCTCGCAAGGAATTTATTCGGGCCGTAGTGACCAAATGCAAGGAACGGGAGATCCCCATCCGCATTGGGGTCAACAGTGGCTCTGTGGAAAAACCCATTAAAGACGCCTATCCTGACGATCTGGTGACTCAGTTGGTGGAAAGCGCCCTGCTGAATGCCCGCATTCTGGAAGAAGAAGAGTTCTTTGACTTTAAAATCTCGGTGAAGGCCAGCGATCCGCTGAAAATGGTGGACGCTTATCGCCGCTTGGCCAAACTGGTGGATTACCCCCTGCATCTGGGCGTGACTGAGGCGGGCACTCTGAAGCGGGGCCTGATTAAAACCTCCCTGGCCTTTGGCATGCTGTTATCGGAAGGGATTGGCGACACCATTCGGGTGTCCCTCACTGCCGATTCCATTGAGGAAGTGTTTGCCGGACACGAAATTCTGCGGGGCATGGGCCTGCGTCAATCCGGCTCCAACCTGATTAGCTGCCCCTCCTGCGGACGCTGCGAAGTGGATTTGCACGGGCTGGCCAACTCCGTGGAAGCCTTGATGGCCGATATGGATCGTCAAAATCCCGGCAAGCCACTGGATGTGGCGGTGATGGGCTGCTTTGTGAATGGTCCCGGAGAAGCGGGCCACGCCGATATCGGCATTGCAGGCGGCATTGGGCAGTACTACATTTTTAAAGGCGAAGAAAAAGTGATGCGGGTACCGGAGCACGAGGCGCTGGAGAAGTTCAAGGCTGAACTGCAAAAAACATATGCCGAGTACGACCCGGAGGCCAAGAAGCATCAACCCAAGCAGAATGCCAATTGGCAAACCGCCAACAAGGATGCCGAAACGCTGGCCGTGGAAGCGCACATTGCGGAGCTGGAATCCTCCGTTTAACGCCAATCTCCTAATTGAGGTTTAGCCCTGTTGACGAGGCTCTCTGGATAATACCGGACAGTAGATTCCCGCCGGCACGGGAATCACTAGGCTGTCCCATATTCAACCAGTATGATTCTGTAGGACATATCCATTACTGGATTCCCGCCTCCGCGGGAATGACAGGGTGCCTTGAGTGAATGACCTGACCGCCTGAAATTATGACACCCAGAGTTGCCGGAATAACACGAGCTCAACATATTAAAACGGAATGCGTAAGGGAGGTCTGGAGGGGGGACAGAGCGTGCCCTGGACTCTGTTCCCCCTCCAGTGGGGTACAAGGGGCAAAGCCCCTTGAATGGAAAATGGGGTAAAAAGGGCAGCGCCCCTTGAGAAACTCTATCGCCCAAACAGGAAGCGCAGCACGGAAATTACGCCCATCAGACTGAAGAAGCCGACGGCAATCCAGCCCCAGGTGGGCATCTGGAAGCCGCCCCGCTGCTCTTGCGGATAGAAGAAGCGGGCTTCACCCTTGCTCAGCAAAATGGCGCTTTGGGGGCCGTTATCGTTCACCACGGTCAGGTTCCCCTGATTAATACCCTTAAACCAGGCATCATTGGCAAACAACTGGGCATCTCGCACCAGGGCCGTATCATTCTCTCCGGTAATCAACAGGGCCACCCGGCCATCGTTCCAGGGGGAGAGCAACTCTTCCACAATCCCTTGACCCGGCGAATAGCTCAATTGGGCCACTCTGGTTTTCTGATCTTCCTGCAAGGTGTTCCAGGTGCCTTCCGTCAGCAAGGCCGCCTTGTCTTTCAACTCGGCAAACAGCTTGTTTTGGCTATGCTGGCCAATGATGACCAGATTGCGATCTTTTTTCACGTCTTCCGGCAACTTGGAAGCATGGTAGGCCATCAGCTCGATCCCTTTGCGAGATGCGGATTCGCGCCCCATGCGGGTGGCAAACTGGAGCATGGTTTCCAAATCGGTACGATTGATGGTATCCGGCAGCACAATGGCCGTGCGGGACATATCCTGATACGCGGTAAACGGATAGCCACCATCATTAATCAAACCCACATCCGGCAGCGGGGCTTTGATCTCCCCGGGGAATTCCACGAAAGAGGTATTATGCACCGTGCCCCAAATGTGGACATCGGTGACAAAACGGCACAAATCGTACTTTTCCGGGTACAGGTGAAAACGATATTCCAGATCGTTGAAGGTGTGGAACTCCTCGGTGGGAATTTCCACGGTTAAATCGGCCAGACTTTTGCCGCTTTTATCATCCAGCGGCACGCTTTTAATGGCCTTGCCATTCAACAGCACTTCCAGCTTGGACTGGGTGGCATCCAGCTGCGAGGCATAGCTGTACACCGTGTGCAGCTTCACCTTTTGCCGACCGGGCAGGTAAATATCGGGCATCAGCTTGAGCTGGTAAAAAATGGGCAGGGCCGTGATACCCCGAGAAGTCTGGGTTTTGAGGCCCAGGTTATCGAAATTATCCCCGGACTGTAAAATAAAGCCATCCCAGGCCCGCTGCGGATAATCAGCCCCTTTTTGGTAGTCCTTCACAATGGCGGAACGCCCCACCAGGATTTTATTCAGACTACCCTGAGCCAGCACATGCGCGGCCTTTTTGACCCCGACCGGGCCATTTCCGCTCACAATCAGCACCGCTCGGGTGGGATTGAAGGGGTTGGGCACCAGTTGCAGCACCCCGTAATCATCGGGCAGGGTGGTGCCGCTTTTATCAGAGAACTTACCGCCGGACAAGGGCAAGTCTAAAGCACTGGCCACCGAGCCAATGGCGCTGTTTTCCTGCGGCGTGCCCACCAGAATGACATTCTGATTGGACTGCAAAGCACTGTCATCCCCAATGGACGGCTTGAGATCCCGCCATTTGGCCTGCTGCCCCAAGTGAGCCGCCACTACCCCGAAGGCTTCCAGCGCTTCATCGGAGGGAGTGTTCGGCAACACATAGGTGACCGTGGTGGGGGTGTAGTTGTTCAACGGGTCCAGCAGCGGGAAGGGGTATTGAGCCAAATCCGGATGCACCGGCTCCCAGCTGTAATTGAGGGTCAAAGCGCTGTCCGGTAAAACTTCCGTCCACAGTTCTTCACTGAACGGATCTTCGCACTTGTAGGTGTAGTGCTGATCCACCTGAAACGACAGCATATTGTTGTCTTTCAGCAGTTCCGGTGGCACGGGAACCGTCACGGTGGTTGCGGTTACGTTGTTTTTCCCCAGCGGAATGGATTTAAGAATGCGATTGTTCACCAGCACATTCAGGCTGGAGCGCTCTGGCAGTAAGTTACTGCCGTGCTGAAAGGTCAGGTGGATGTTAGAGGAAGGCAGCACTTTCCAGCCTTTGGGCCGGGTGAAGGGATAATCCCGTTGGGTGCGCACCGTTTTGAGCCGATACCCTTGCGGGTCGCCCAGTTCCTTCATGCCAATGCGCAGCGAAGAGCCCGCCGCGGGTTTGGCCGCAGGAGCAGGGGCCACCGACTGGGCTTGAGACACAGGCAGCAGTGTCAGAGAGGGGGCTAAGATCAGCCCCAACAGGGTGACCAGTGTGGTCCATTGCATCAGGTTGGGTTTGCGATTCATCCCGTGTGTTCCTTATGGCTCAAAGCGTTTCAAATCTTGATTAATGATGTGGTTCTAGCGCCGAAACAGGGCTCGAACCAGAATGGGCAGAATAATCAGTACAAAAAAGGCGCCCACCAAGCCCCAAATAATCAGGCTCCAGGAGAGCCCTTTCACCCAGCTCAAGGCAGCATCCCACCAATTGCCGGTTACGGCGTTTTTTTCCTCAACGTGAAAGCGGGTCTCTGTGACTGGGTTTAACTGATTTTGCAAAGTAGAAGCCTGCTGCACAAAGCCGCTGGCCAGTGTCTCAAATTGAGCGTCCGATTCAAACAGCTCGCCCAAAGCCAAAAACCCGGCAGGTTTACTGGCCGTAAACACACTGGCCACCCGATCAGGGCCCAATGCGTATTGTTCCAGATAGGCCCCTTGCCCTAACTCGGCAGTCTCGCCACTGATGGTTCCCCCGTTGGGGTCAGCCAGTTTCAGCACTTGCATCAGTGAACTGCCGGACAGTTGCCACACCAGTTTAGCCCCGGCGGGCAATGCGGCGGCATCGGCCGATTCCCGGAACACAGCCAGATTTTTATCACCGGGCAGGCTGGCAAACCCTTTGCTCAGGGACAAGCGCAAGTCCGTATCGGCCAGGGTAGAACGTCCCAAACGGGTGGTAAAGCCCAACAGGGCATCCAAAACAGCCACACTAGGCGTAGCAGGCACGGCCAAATGAACGCCCTCCATGTTATCCGCCTTGGAATAAGGGTACATGGTGCTGTTCAGCAAGCCCACATCCGGCAAATACGACCCCGGCGCCCCTTCCACCCGGAACTGGGAATCATCCAGAATCTTGCCCCAGGCGTTGTCCTCGTAATTGTCCACGCACCAGCCGTATTTGTCCGGCATCAGGTGAAACTGGGCCACCAACTCGTTGCGCGGGTGAATCAATTCGCTGGCCACCGGAATGCTGGCCCGCAACAGTTGCTCCCCAGCCGGGTTGGTCAGGGGCAAATTGGCAATGGAGACATCGTTCAGGCGCAGCTCCAGCGAGGAGAACTCCGGGTTGAGCTGAGGGCTGTAGCTGTAGTTGAGATCCAGCCACAATTTACCGCCACTTTTATGAAACTTGCTGACCACCGGCACTTTGTAGGTAATGGGCGGGGCGTTAATTTTATGCACTTCCTGAATGTCAAAGCCCAACTCCCGGAAGGTGCGAGACTGGCCTTCCACAAAGCGCGGCACCTTGGCCGTGCGGGTGCCGGGGGGATTCCAGCCAATGGGCACTTCCGCCGATCCACCGGCCAACGTGGAGGCTTTAGGACGCAGGGTCAAATATTCGGCGGCCTTTAATACCGCTTCATCGGTGTTACCAGTCACCACCAACACGGTTTGAGACTTGGAACCGGGGGCCTGAAAAAACAAGACCAACCCCTGATCGGACGCCAAAGGCTGCCCGGATTGCTTATTGACCCACTGTCCCCCTTGCAGGGCGTAATTCCCAACCGATCCGGCCAAGGACTGCACCGCAGCCAAATGAGCGGCTGTGCCGATCCAGACGGCATGCTCATCGGGGGCCGCCGAGGAACGTCCAAACACCACCCGACTCTTCAGTTCATGCTCCTGAGCCTGCTGGGCCAAATGCACATTTACCAGAGCTAACGCTTGCAATTCCTTGTCAGATGCGGCCTGATCCACCACATACTGCACCTGAGCCGGACTGTAGGTCAACTCATCGATAATGGGATAGGGGAAACCACCCAGATCCACCTTGGGAACCACCGGTTGGTAGTCAAACACCATGCGGGTGGCAGGCAGAATTTGCGTCCACAGGGACTTATCCAGCGGGTCTTCGCAATGATCGGTGTAATGCTGCTGCACCCGGAAGTTTAGGGTGTTAAAGTCCTGCAATAGGCCCACCGGCAAGGGAATGGTCAGCTTGGTCCCTTCCGCGTTTTGTGGGGTCAGCGGAATGTGCTTGATCACCTTATCGTTCACCATCACCTGCAACCAGGAACGATGGGGCTGTAATTCGATGGAATGCTGAAACTCCAGGTAAACAGCGCTTTTTGGGGAGACTTGCCAGGTTTTGGGCTTGGTAAATTTGGCCTGATACTGAGAACTGACCGTGGGCAGCAGAATCACGTCGTTGATCTTCAGGCGCTTGAGGGGCACCACTTCCGTGGCCGCCATGCTGGGTAGGCTATTCAGGCCAAGCCCCAAGCTAATGGCCAACAGAGAACCTGCCCATCCGCGCTTTAAAACCGCTTTACTCACCGTCACTCCTTGATTTTAAAGAGTTGTCCCAAACATCACTCAAAACTGGATATGGTTCTGATTATAATATGCCGTTGGTGTTTGTGGGGGCGTTTTCATATCAGACTCGTCCGTGGTGCTTGCGCCAGAGACTTTTGCCGAACTCTCCGAATGGGCGCTTTCAGCAAAGCGACATCTTTGCTTAAATAAAAGCTCACGTTACAGGGTTCCCAAATCAATGGAGATGCAGGCCATGGCCAAAAAGATTTTGATGCTGATTGCCCCCGACCAATTCCGGGATGAAGAGTTGCTGGTGCCCCGGCAACTCCTGAGCGAGGCGGGCTGGACGGTAGAAACGGCCAGCACCCAGACCGGGGCGGCTACCGGCATGCTGGGAGCCATCGAACCAGTGGCCTTTGACCTGAGTTATGCCCAAGCGGAAGCCCAAAAGCAGGCTTATGAAGCGGTAATCGTGGTGGGTGGCATGGGCTCCCCCGAGTATTTATGGGAGAACGCCCAAGTCCATCAACTGCTGCAAACCCTCAACCAGCAGCACCGGCTCATTGCGGCCATTTGCCTGTCCGGAGCGGTTCTGGCCAAAGCCGGATTGCTGAATGGCAAGCAGGCCACCGTCTGGGAAAGTCCGGATGCTTTGGCGGTGTTTAAGTCGCATCAGGTGACCTATACAGGCGATCCAGTGACCGTGGATGGCCGCTTGGTGACCGCTAATGGCCCCGAGGCGGCTGAGGCATTTGCCCAGGCCATTCTCACCCAACTGAAGGCCTTAACCCCCAGCGGGTAAGGCTACCTTCCTCATTCAAAAAAGCCCCTGAGCAACTTTTTCAGTTCAGGGGCTTTAATTTGCTAGATTCATAGTAAAAGAAAAAGATCCATTACCCCCAGAGATATACCAGAGATTTAGAGGATACCCCCTATGGCCATTTCCATTCAGGAACTGCGGAAACCCGAGCCAGACTTCAGCTGGCAAACATCCAACGCCAATCCGTTTGGTGTTCAGCCCATCACCAAAGGGTTTCCCTGGCAGGCTCAGCCGCAAGCGCCCATCAAAAAGCCACGCTCCAGAGGGATTTTAAAGTTTGTGAACTACCTGTACGACCAGCGTTAAGCCAAGCCACTCAACCGGGCAGGAAAGCGATTCTTATCGCTGCGTTCCCAGCATCGACTAAAACTTGAGGCGAATGAACTTACGCTTGCCCACCTGCAAGACTACGGACTGGCCAGCGGCATAGGTAATCTGGGCGTCTACATCCGCGATCTTTTCGCCGTCCAGCTTGACGCCGCCACCCTGAATGAGCCGACGGGCCTCATTGCGGCTGGTTGCCAGCTGCTGATCGGTCAACAAGGCGGTTAAAACATGGGGCGTGTCCGCAGACAGGGCCAATTCCGGAATATCCTCGGGGATATCCCGCTTTTGAAACTTGGTGATAAAGGCCTGCTCGGCAGCCGCCGCCAGTTCCGGTCCATGGTACTGGCCCACCAGATGCTTGGCCAAGTACATTTTGATATCGCGAGGGTTCAACACCCCATCTTTAAACTGCTGAGCCTGCTCTTCCAGTTGTTGCTCGTTCAACAAGTCCAGCAACAGCTCATAGCGGGGCAGCAAGGCATCGGGAATAGACATCAGCTTGCCGTAAAAATCCTCGGGGACATCGGTCAGGTTGATGCAATGCTCCGGATAGGACTTGGACATCTTCACCTTGCCGTCCGTGCCTTCCAGCAAGGGCATCAGCAGAACCATTTGGGGATCTCGATCCCGGCCATAAGCCATTTGCAGCTCCCGGCCCATTAGGTTGTTAAAGCGCTGATCGGTGCCGCCCAGCTCAATGTCAGCATCCACCACCACGGAGTCATAGCCTTGCATCAAGGGGTAAAACAGCTCGTGCAGGGAAATAGGGCGGTTTTCTTTCAGGCGATTGGCAAAGTCTTCTCGGGCGATAATTTGAGCCACGGTGGTTTTGGCGGCCAGCTTCAAAAAGTCTTCCAACTTCATGCCGCTCAACCACTCGCTGTTGCGCACGACGTTGGCCTTGCGCACATCAATGACTTTGCCTGCCTGATCCAGATAGGTTTGGGCGTTGACCTGCACTTCCGCATCGGTCAGCGGGGGACGGGTGGCACTTCGTCCAGAGGGATCGCCAATCATAGCCGTGGCATCCCCGATAATTAAAATGGCCTGATGGCCCAAATCCTGAAACGCCCGCAATTTACGCAGCACCACGGTGTGACCCAAATGCAGATCGGGGCGGGTGGGGTCCAGGCCCAGTTTTACTTTTAAGGGCGTTGAGGTTTCAGCGGCCTTTTGCAGTTTGCGGGCCAATTCCATAACCCCGCCCGGCAGCAGTTCGCCACCCCGGCAGAGGGTTTGTGCCTGTTCTAAAAAAATCTGGTTGATACCAATCGGGGGAGTCGTCGTCATAAGATGATGTTACCACGTTTCAAAAGAGGGGCTAGAAAGAGGAGCGTGCACAGGGAAAGCGGAGCAAAGTGGAACGGCCCCACGCGAGAGGGTGCTCCATAGACAGGGCAATACGATATCAAAAAAAGCGCGGATTTGTCCGCTAGTTTTTCAAGTAAGCGCCTTCGCACCAAAAGGGCTGCACCGAATCGGCCAAATCCACCCGAACCACCGCCCAGCGCAACAAGCGGGTGGGGGCTTCCAGGTGTTGCATCAAGCGCTCTTCCAGAACTACCAACGGCTCATGCGCTTGCAGCAATTGAGCCCAGCCTTCCAGACGAATCTGAAAGCTTTCTATGGTTGCCAATTTCTGAGTAGCAGAGGTCTTAAGTGAGGCCATAGCGGTACTTCCCGTTATTCCCTGTTATTCGACAGTAACGCTTTTGGCCAAATTGCGGGGCTGATCCACGTCTTTGCCCAGATACTCGGCCATATAGTAAGCCAATAATTGCAGGGGAATAGTAGTGAGCATGGGCGAAAAATGCTCTACGGACTCTGGAATCTCCAGAATATCCTCAAAGGTATCCCGCAATTCATTGGGAATAGGGGTGTTGGTAATACCAATCAGGCGGGCTTCACGGGCTTTGGCCTCCTGACAATTGGAAATCATTTTCTCAAACACCGTCCCCTTGGTCAGCACCGAGACCACCGGCACGTTGCTGTCCAGCATGGCAATGGGGCCGTGCTTCAGTTCGCTGCCGGAATAGCCTTCCGCGTGAATATAGCTGATTTCCTTCAGCTTCAGGGCGCCTTCCAAAGCCACCGGGAAGTTCACCCCCCGGGCGATAAACAGCACATCACGGGCCTGGCCGTACTTGCGGGCCAAAGCCTGCAAGGGCTCGGTGTTCTGCAATACGGTTTCAATGCGGGCGGGCATTTTCAGCAATTCCGCTTTCAGTTCTTCCAGACACTCAGGGGATAAGACATTTCGCTTTTCCGCCAAAGACAGACCCAGCAAGTACAGGGCTGTAATTTGGGCGGTAAAGCTTTTGGTGGCGGCCACACTGACTTCCACCCCGGCCCGTACCGGCATTACAAAGTCCGCTTCCCGGGCCATGCTGGAATCTTCCCGGTTGGTCAGGGTCAACACCCTGGCCCCTTTTTGATGCGACAAACGCAGCGCAGCCAAGGTATCGGCGGTTTCGCCGGACTGGGACATGGTAATGACCAAATCCCGATCGCTGATAAACGGATTACGGTAGCGGAATTCGCCAGCGGCTTCCACTTCCACCGGCAACTGCACCAGTTCCTCAATAAAGTATTTGCCCACCAATCCGGCGTTGTAGGAGGTGCCACAGCCAATGAGTACCACCCGGTTGATGGTGCTCAAATAGTCATCAAACTGGCGTTCCGCCTCAGGAGTGTCTCCCAGAATCCAGATGGGTTGATGGACGCTTTGCAAGCGCCCGGTCAGAGAGTTTCGCACCACATCGGGCTGCTCATAAATTTCCTTGAGCATGAAGTGCTTGTAGCCCTTCTTATCAATGGTCAGGGGGTCGGTGCTGATGGTTTCAATGACCGGCTCCACCCGTTCCCCTTGCAGGTTCATAATGCGCAAGCCCGCTGGGGAAATCTCCACGATCTCGCCGTCTTTCAGATAAATCAAGCGGTTGGTATGGTTCACGATGGCCACGGCATCACTGGCCACAATGTACTCATCGTTGCCGTTTTGGTCTTTGCCCACACCCACCACCAAGGGGGCCTGATGCCGGGCGGCAAACAGGTGATTGGGGAATTTCTTGGAAATAACGGTCAGCGCATAGGCCCCTTGCAACTTTTGCAGCGCCTTTAAAATCACCTTGGAGAAATCGGTTTCGGTTTCCGCGAAATGCTCCAACAGTTGCACCACGCTTTCCGTGTCGGTTTCAGAGACAAACTGATGGCCCTTGGCCTGCAACTCCTGACGCAGCTCGTAGAAGTTCTCGATAATGCCGTTGTGCACCAGGGCGATTTCATGACGAGAGCCGGTGTGCGGGTGGGCGTTTACATTGTTGGCCGCCCCGTGGGTAGCCCAGCGGATGTGACCAATGCCAATGTTGCGATGCCCATTAACCGATTCAGCAGGCAACGTGGGCAGACGCAATTCGTTGGGCAAAATGCCTTCCAGATTCAGCAACTTGCCGGAGGCTTTATAAACGTGCAACAGACTTTCATCGTCCAGAAAGGCCACCCCGGCGGAATCATATCCCCGGTATTCCAGAGTCCGTAAGCTGTCCACAATCAAGGGAACAGAAGATTTTTGGCCAAAATAACCGACGATGCCACACATTGCGCTGAGTCCTCAGGGTTGTTCGGGAAGCTGAAACTTAGAACGAAAAAACAAGATATCACGCATCGGTCACCCTGAATGGCAGAGCACACCAACCACGCTCATCCTGCTGCATTGAACTTGATCATTGCCGAAAACGCTCCCTTGCGCAAGAGGCACAGGATAAAATCACCGGCAAATCTTTCCCAAACTCAACCGCTACACCCAAACGGGCATGCGATTCAGATTACAGGGCCAATGGCTACAGCACCGTAAAAGCGGCTCGCACCGCCTGTTCATTTTCAGTGACCAGATACAAGGAGTCTCCCTCTTCCAGAAAAACCGCTTCCAGCTCTACAATGGCCCGCCCATTGCGGGTCACGCACACCACACGGGTATTCTCCGGCAGAGGTACATTATCCAGCAGCAAGCCCTTGGCAAAGGACACTTTGGAGATCTTCACTTCCACCAGAAACAAGCCATGACGCTTTAAAATGGTGACATTATTGAGATCCCGAGGGGTTAACCCATTGTTTTGTTTCAGTGTCATTGTCATGTCATCGTTTCCTTTCCCGTCTCAAATTCCCTGCTTGCATTACGTTACGGCGGGCAGTCCCACATATAGCAATCCACTTGAGTGACTGAGGTTCAATGCAGCCAGTGTATCCACCTCTGATTACTACTCTATATATCTCTTCTGGTAAACGGAGTGAAATTTTGAAAGTCCCTCAATCAATGTGAATCTAGCAAAAGCAAAATCGCTTGAAAAGGGATGTGTTTTGGACACGAAGGTCAAATGCCCCAAAACAGTTCAGATCAGCAGATTTGAATCCCCGCACAATTCCCACAATGGCCTTGTTTTGATTCCTGAGAAAGTAGCCTTTACAGGAATAAGGCCTTCCTCTGAAAAAATACCCGCGTATTTGCGACCCGTATTTGCCTCGCGCATTTGCGAAGCCCCTGCCACTTTTGTAGGATACAGAAAGTCTTTGCATACCTTACCCACCAATTTACGCACATTTACGCACAAAATCCCTTGAGCTTTTGCCCCCATGACGAAAACTAAGACCGAAAAACCCTACCGCCCATACAGCGCCTACCTGAAAGAAAAGCTGGGCTACAAAACCTACAAGCTAACCTTGGACGCTGGCTTTACCTGTCCCAACCGGGATGGCACCAAGGCTTACGGGGGCTGCACTTTCTGCGATCAAACCGGTTCTTCCTCCCGGGCCCAAGATCGGCAGGACACCATTACCGAGCAGCTGTTGAAAAACATGGAAAAGCAGCGCAAACGCTTTAAGGCCGATAAATTCATCGCCTACTTCCAGAGCTTTACCAATACGTATGACTCGGTGTGTCGCCTGAAAGCCTTGTACGATGAAGCCTGTGAAGCCCATGAGGATATTATCGGGCTGGCCATTTCCACCCGCCCCGATTGCGTGGACGAGGAAAAAATCGCCCTGATTGCCAGCTATAAAGAACGCATGCAATACGTTTCCGTGGAATATGGCCTGCAAACCATCCACAACCGCACCCTGGACTTGCTGAACCGGGCCGAAACCTTTGAAGACTTTTTAACCGCTTTTGAGTTGACCCGCAAATACGAATTGGATCACTGCATTCACGTGATTTTGGACTTACCCGGCGAAAGCTGGGAAGATCAGATGCAAACCGCCGATAAGCTGGCAGAGCTTCGGGTCAACGGGGTCAAAATCCACTTGCTGTGCGCCATGGAAAAAACCCCACTGGCTGCTCAATACCTGCGCGGCGAATGGAATCCGCTGGATCAGGAGGCGTATGTCTCCCTGATTTGTGACTTTATCGAGCGGCTCCATCCGGAATGCGTCATTCACCGGGTGGCCGGAAACGGGCATCATCAGCACGTAGTGGCTCCGTTGTGGCTGCAACGCAAACTGGAGCTAATGAACGAGATTGAGGCCGAATTTGCCCGGCGCGGCACCCGACAAGGGTCCAAGTGCAGGGTGTTGCGGTAAATCGAAGCGGTCTTTTACCCAAGCGCGCCATTCTTCAATCTTTTTGTAAAGAAAAATTACAAAAAGGCAATTTTAGGATTGAAAAGTATATACCAATGGAATAATATTTAAATATACCAACCCACCCCTCACCGGAAACACCCCAAGACAGCTTTGCAAGAAGAACAGTAGAACCCGACAGACCTTAATAAAGAATCAGAGAAAGTGGTCCTATTATCCAGTTCTCAGGTTGTTGATCCACAACCGATTGGACTCCCGGTTTGACGCATTAATCGTGAGCAACGCTCTCGTTCTGCTGCCGATGGCTGAGCATTCAGCCTGTGGCGACGGTTCACTTACGCTGCTCCATCCAGTTTTTCAACCTAACTCTCGCACTCCTCTCAAAACTACATGCTAGAAGGGAAAGCCTTGCCGTTTGACAAGGCTCTTTTTTTTACTATCCAAAGTGTCCACACCCAGCGCCGCCCCTGAAACTGCAAGTTGAAGATTCCATTTTAAGATCACTGCGGATTAAAACTCCGCTTGTAGCCATCCCGCGCGAAACGACAGGAGGTTTACCCCATGGCAAACCCAGTGAATGCTTTCGTTCCTTTGCACAGCGATTTGGAGGATGACTATTTAAGTACCCCCCTGCACGAGGAAATGCCTCTGGAAGGCCCTTGCAATATCGAGGTTAGCAAGACCGATGGGTTTACCGAACAGGGAGAGGACACTGCCGCCTGGTACCTGCGCCACATGACCCAGCAGTCAAGCCTTTTAACCAAACCCGAAGAACTGGAGCTGGCCAAGCGCGTTTCCCAAGGAGATACCCAAGCCCGGCAAAAGCTGGCTCAGGCCAACCTACGCCTGGTCATTAGTATTGCCAAGCGCTATAGCGGGCGAGGCGTCAGCTTCATGGATTTGGTGCAAGAAGGAAACCTGGGTCTGATGAAAGCCATTGAAAAATTCAACTACCGGTTGGGGTATCGCTTTTCCACCTACGCCACCTGGTGGATCAAGCAATCCGTGTTCAAGGCATTTTCTGAGCAGGACCGCCCCATACGCCTGCCAGGACACGTGATGGACAGCGTCATCAAACTCAGAAACGCTCGACTAACCCTCAAAAACAAACTGGATCGTTCGGCCACGGATGCCGAATTGGCGGCGCACATGGGGGTTTCCCTTCGAAAAGTTCAGCAACTGACCCGAGCTTCCGGTCGAATGATGAGCCTGGAATCCGAGATGACGCTGAAAGACGGCAACACCCAACCGCTGGGTGAAACCATTGAGGACGATCGCTGGCCTGAACCGGAACAAAAACTGCACCGAGATAAATCTTTACAATTATTGAGAATGGCCTTACACAGTCACCTGGATGACCGGGAACGTGATATCCTGTTAAAACGTTTTGGCATAGAAACGGGTCAGGAAGTAAGCAGCCTCAATGAACCAGAACGCCTGACCCTTGAGGAAATAGGACGTCATTATGGCGTAACCCGGGAGTGTATTCGTCAGACGGAATTGCGAGCAATTCGCAAACTTCGTTCGTCCTCATTTTTACAACAATTAATCGATTAGACAGTTCGGTTTCCCGTGATATTATTGATATAATTCATTGGTTGGGCTATGCTCTGCTATAGTCCAGCCCTTCTATTTTTGTTTCTGTTGGAGGTATCTCACCCTATGTCCCCCCGTAAAATTAATCCCGCCCTTGGGGATGAGGAAATGCAGACGCCTGAAAAACTTGAGTTTGAAAAGTTACTGCAACAATATGACTATGCCTTTAAGCGCGGTGAAATCGTTCGGGGGACGATCATTGCCTTAGAATCCAGCGGCGCCTTGGTCGATATTGGTGCAAAGACCGCTGCGTTCCTGCCCAACAAAGAAGTCGCCTCGCCTTACGCGACTGCTCAATCCTTGGTAAAACCAGGCGAAGATTTTGATTTTTATATCCTCTTTGAGGAAGACGAAGACGGTCAGTTGACCCTGTCCTTGCGTCGGGTACAAACGGCCCAAAACTGGAATACCCTGGAAGAGTTGATGAACAACGACACCGTGGTTCAGTGCAAAGTCACTGCCGTGGTCAAGGGTGGCTTACTGGTCGATGTGATGGGCCTGCGTGGCTTTATCCCTTCCAGTCACCTGCGGGTTCGTCAGCAACTGGAAGAATTGGTGGGCAACGAGTTGCCTGCAAAAATTATCAACCTGGATCGTCAACGCAACAACATCATCCTGTCTCACCGCAAGATGATGGCCGAGCAAATGGCCGAGCAGCGCAAAGATCTGTTCTCCAAGCTGCATGAAGGCGCCTTGGTACAGGGCGAAGTGGTTCGTCTCACCGACTTCGGGGCCTTCGTGGACCTGGGTGGCGTGGATGGCTTGCTGCCTCTGTCTCAAATGTCCTGGCGCTGGGTGGAGCACCCCTCCGACATTCTCAGCATCGGCGACAAAATCCAGGTGGAAGTCATTGGCATCGACCACGACAAGCAACGGGTCAGCCTCTCCATCAAAGGCCAGCACGCCGATCCCTGGAACGAAGTTACCAAGGAACTGGGTATGGGCGACGAAGTGGAAGGCACCATTACCCGCATGAAGCACTTCGGCGCTTTTGTGGAAGTGTATCCCGGTGTGGAAGCCCTGTTGCCCAGCAAAGACATTGGCGAATACGAGCATCGCAACAACGTGAAGCTGGATGTGGGTCAAACCATTAAAACCTACATCATCAAGTTCAGCCCGGACGAGCGCCGCATCAGCTTGAGCTTCCACGCTCCGGCCACTGCCAACGCCGAATAAGCGCTGACAACAGCTCAAAACTTAAAAGCCCTGTGTTAAAGCAGGGCTTTTTTAATGATGATTTTTTAAAAACTTAAAACCGAATAGCCGCTTCCAGCGAAGTGCGATTGGCCACCCAAACTTGCTCTAGCGATTCCGCCGGGGGCATTTCAGGGTCAAAGGGTTCATCCAGGCCGGGGGGTAGTTCCAGGGTCACCACTGGAATTTGCCGAATGACACCGGCATAAGTGCCAAAGGACCCCGGCGTGGGATAACCGATGCTTTCCACCACCGCATACCCGGACGCCTGAGACATGGCCTCGGCAAAAGCTCGGGCAGGGCCGTCAAAGTTCAACACTTTATAAGGGGAATGGACGGTCAGGATTTTTTGAGGCTGGTAACGCGCAATCAGCTCAATCATCAAACGGGTTTCCGGTTCACTGGCCGCCGCCGCTCCCGAGTAATAAGGCGTATCCCGATTGTCTTCTACCCAGTCCGGGGTGGGATAATTGCGGTTTAAATCGACGCCATTGGCATTCACCCGCGTGCCAGCGGCCAAGCCATCCGGGTTGAGTACCGGAATAATCAGGGTGGGGCGGGCCATAAAATCAATGGGGTCCTGCGCAAACTGTCCGGCCTGCAAGTGTTCCACGAAATGGGTCACTAACTCGCCGCTGATGGTTTCATCCCCGTGAAAAACGCCCACAATAAGGGTATTCAGGCGCTCTGGCTGTTGAGGACCGAAAAAAACGCCCTCAATGGGACGGTGTTGCACCGAATGGGCCAGAATTTGGCGATGGGAAGAAAGCATGACACTCATATTGTTATTTTAAGGGAGAAATTGGGTTTAGAGGGGCTCTTTTAGAGACGTTCTTCCCGATGAAAGCCATACTGGGTGTCAGCCGCTAAATTCACCCGCATCAATTCCGCCTCCAGGGAGGTGCAATAGGCCTGAATCTGCTCGTCCGAGAGCGCTTCCGGCACGTGCAGGGGCTTGCCATACATCAGGCGCATTTTGGTAAAGGGCATGGGGGCGTGATAGTGATCCCAGGCCCGTTCAAACTTGCTCAATAACCATTCGGTGGCCGAACCCAGCGGGATAATGGGCGTGCCAGTCTGGCTGGCCAAGCGGATGATCCCCGGTTTTACTTTGTAGCGTGGCCCCCGAGGCCCATCCACGGTAAAGGCAATGGATAAATCATCTTCCAGCAAAGCTTTACGAAGGCCCAAAATGGCCTGAGTGCCACCCCGTTTATGAGAACCCCGTACAAAATGCCGAAAACCAATGGTGCGGGCCAATCGGGTGATAAATTCCCCGTCGTTACTCGGGCTGACCAAAATGGCCACTTTTTCGAGCGGAACCGCCTTGAACAGGCAATACATGCGCCCGTGCCACAGGGCATAAATCACGGGTTTTCCTGAATCCAGAATGGTCTGGGCTTCTGGATCGCTTTCCACACCTTCCACCCGCCAGGAAGCCCGAATCCAGCGCAAGGGCTGACCAGCCACCTGAGACAACAGGATCTTGAGAACGCGGTTATTCTTGATTTTAATGCCCATCGCTTTACGCCATCTACCGGAACGTGTCCCATCATAGCCTATTTGTGATTAGATGAGAAAGTTGGTCCGTTCCGTTGTTCTCTCTCAAGGAGTGCTTCCCACCATGAGCGCATTCAGTCCCCGCTATCAAGCCAATCAGACTCTTGTGGCCCCGTCCATTCTCTCGGCGGATTTTGCCCGACTGGGAGAGGAACTGCAACGACTGGAAACGGCCAAGGCCGACTGGATTCACGTGGATGTGATGGACGGCATGTTTGTACCCAACCTGACCCTGGGGCCACCGATTATTGAAGCACTACGCAAGCACAGCACGCTGCCCTTTGATGTACACCTGATGATCGAGCAGCCCGACCGCTATTTAGCCGACTTCGGGGATGCTGGGGCCGATATCATCACCGTGCACGCGGAAGCCTGCCCGCACTTACACCGCACCTTAAGCGAAATTCGCCGATTGGGCTGCAAGGCGGGGGTTTCCCTCAACCCGGCCACCCCCGTTTCCGTCATTGAAAACGTGCTGGATGCGCTGGATTTGGTGTTGATCATGTCCGTCAATCCCGGCTTTGGGGGACAGACCTTTATTCCACAAAGCCTGAATAAACTGGCTCAGGTGAAAACGCTGATCGCAGAACGGCCTATTTTTCTGGAAGTTGATGGCGGGGTGTCGCCCAAAAACGCCGCTGAAGTGCGAGCCGCCGGAGCCAACGTCATTGTGGCCGGGTCCGCCGTGTTTAAAGCCGATGATATGCCCGCCACCATTCAGGCCTTGAAGGGGAAATAAACCGTTTTTCAAGATTGCCTGCCAGTATCTGGATCAAAGTTTCTGGATCCTGGGCCGAAACAGATTACAGTGAAAAAGCACCGTAATATCAGGAGTCTGAATGGCCAGGCGTCGAAATAGTCTCCATCACTTTGCAGGTCGGTTTGTAGCGCTGCTACTGGGCGTCCTCCTGACCACCACAGGTGGATGGGCTTGGGATGGCAACTGGACCCAGGGGCGTTCCGGCTACGGAAACGATATTTTTGAGGACACCGGCCGCAGCGATGGACAAGCGGGGACCGATCCGCCGCAAAAATTCTGGAAGGCCGATCCGCGGGACTATGCCAACGTGGACCCAGAGGAACTGCACGATTACTTCGACAAGCGAAAGAACCGGGATTACGTTCCTTACGCCCTCACCCGAGTAGAACAAGCCCTGCAATATCAAAATTTCACCTTGCCCAAAGGCTACTACCTCATCAAACCGGGCGACGCCAACGAAGGTTCTCCGCTGGTTACGATGGGCAGCTTACAAAGCCCCACAGAGAACGGCTCAACCACCACGCAACCGGGCAGTCGACCCACCAGCCTCAGCAAGCGAGTGGCCTTCTATCAAAGCTTTGTCATTATCAGGCAAGGCAAAGTATTGGGAGTTGTCCCAGTGCATCGCATGAGCCCCTACAAGCCGCCCAAGGAGGTCAAAGTACCCCGGCAGGCTCTGGCCTGGGTGGCATGGGAAAACCGCCGCCCCGTGCTCAAGTTTTATTATAAAAAATGGCTGTATGAAACGGACTTTCAGTAGCCCGAACTTGTCAATCCAGAATGTGGTTGGGTATGCTTTGCGACACTTTTGATAGAATAGGCCAATGTATCCTTTTTAAGGCCCTCATTTTAATCCCCAAAGCGCAAAGGTTTATTTCCCCTTGATTTTGGAAGCGTTTAGTACGCATTTAAAAACCAACACCCTACCGGACAAGCCTCCGGAGCGCATTTTGATGGAATGGCTGACCAGTATCCTGCTCTTTCCACCAGCACCCGGCGATCATGTGGGTCGGGTCATCCACACCGAAATCGCCATGAGCGAATTCAATGGCCAATTCCTGTTTGAGGGCACCAGCAAAACCGGACGAGAGCTCCTGCGTTCGCTAACCTTGTACTGCCGCAGTTACGATCACTGGCAGTTCAGCCGTTGGGTGCATGAGGTCCAGGCCTCAGACTTTCAGTGCCAGTATGGCGCCTAGACGCTGAAGGGCTCTCATGAATCTGGTAGTCATAGGCTAGTAAGCGCAGGCTCTGACAAAGGCCTTGACGTCCTGCTCTTTTAGTGTGCCTGAAGCGGTTTCCCGCATATCTTGTTCAAAAACGCAGCCGAGCAACTGCTGCCCTTCCAGTACCGGCATTGAATCCAACCGGTGCAAGCGCATCAGGCGCAGGGCTTCAGATGCGTAATCGTTGGCGGAAACAAACAAAGTTTCCGAATGATGGTGCTGGGATACAGTGCGCAATGCCATGGCCGTGATGGTCTCCCTTTGCGAATGTCGGTTAAAAATGCAGCTGAATGTCAGCAGCCTGGTGTTGTGCGCACAGGCCCATCGGCCCGGCCCAACCCGAATGGCAAAGGTCAAAGACCTTGCCATAAGGCTGCTCGGTTTATTTCCAGATTAAAACTAGTGATTAAAGCGAATAAATAAAACTCTATGGATTGGCGGCCCGAAAGTCTATTACCCAAACAGGCAGCATCAGCCACACCGTTGAGAGACAAGGCTTTAAATCAGGGAAGGCAGCCCTCACAAGCCGTTTGTAACTGTTTGAGTACAGCGAGTTAAAAATTGTTGGCTTGGCAGCACTGCCAGAAGCAGTTCTGCGGTTTGTTTGAGGTGCACGCAGTTTTACAAACGGCTTGTGAGGGCTGCCTTGCCTGATTAAACCCCCTGAAAAAGAAAAAAGCACAACCCAATACTGGCGTTGTGCGCGCTATGAGGAGTTAACTGTAAGTGCAAGTTGAAGTGAAGCTTTGAAAGTCAGAAGGAGGAGAATTGAAGTGCAAATGCGGAGTGAAATCTTATGTTATTAATATAGACAAGAGTCCAAAAAACTTTAATTTTAGACCTTAATGCCTATCCCCCAAGGGTTTCACCCCCTAAAAACCCCTCATTTTACGGTAAAAAACCCCAAAAAAGAAACAAATCTTAACAAAAAACCAGCAAACACCCTCCCTGAAGGCATTACGGCACCTTCGGGTGAACCAAGGGATGCGTGGAAGATTGAACCGGCATTCCCACCGTTAAAAACGAGGGCAAGGACGCATGCGGGTTTCGCCGAAGGATAGGGGGCACCGCCTTGCCCAAGGCCCCATCCAGTGTGCTCCCCCGTTGTTCCTGAGCGGCTCCACTGGCCTCGTTCTGGAGAAATTGCAAGAGGCACTCTTCGTTTAAATTCATCATGGGTGCTTACCTACCTGGACTCCCCAAGGGGACCCGCCTACACCCTTTCATCTTAACCAAACGGCCCTACATTCATCATCGACCAACCGATTTAAATTTCCCCTCCGCCCAAAGATCTACAGTAACCAAGGTAGAAGGTTAAGCCTAAAATACTTGGGATAGAAGTATAGAACAAAGCCCAAAAGCTTATTGCCAACTAAACCAAGAAGGATCAAAAACAGAAGCAGAGGGTAATGCGCCCAAACTATCTACACTACCCACCCGAGTCGTGCCACGGGTAGTCAGACCGCCGTTGTAATACAATACAAATTCCACAGACTTGCCTGAACTATCAGCCGTAGAGCCACTGTATATCCCATCCGGGTCATAATCGAAACGAATGGCGTTCAGAGAACTAGTTCCATCAAAATACCATGATGTAGCAACTAAAGTACCACCTTGATGAAGCTTCAGGCACACAACCCCTGCATTTGAGCAATTATGACTACCGTAGAGAGGATGCATATCCACCAGAGAGGTGGTGTCCACGCTCACGTAATTCATATAGGGCGTTAGGTCAGACGCTTTAAAATTAGCGGACAACACACCAGCTTGAGCCGCCTGCTGATAAGCCCCGCTGATCATGGCAGCCACCTCTTTGGCCGCAGCCACCTTTTGGCTGTTTTGCTGACTGCTCAGCAACTTGGGAATGGTAAAGGTGGCAATCACGCCCAGAATGGCCAAGCTAATCAGCAGCTCCGCCAACGTAAAACCCCGGGTGATTTTCAGTCGCTTGCGGGGGGGGGGGGGACATAAGAACATCTACAACATACCTTTAAATTTGCCTAAACCAATAAAAAGCAGCTTCTATCAAGCTGCTCTTTATATCGACACGCCCCTCAAAAACTTTAGGGTCATTTTGAAAAAAATGCGATTCAAAATCCGGCCCCTGCTCCCCCAATCTTGAAAAGCCTTGTAGTATTGAAGAAGAGCGTTCTGGTTTCAAAATCGGTGAGGGAGTGTTAAACACCATATGAATCAATCATTACTCAGAAAGGCGTTTGGCCTTTTGGCAGTCGGGCTTTGTATTCTACAGAACCAAATACCCAACGCACAGGCTGAACTGTGCGGCATGGCGGGCTCCAACGCCAGTATTCCGGGTGATAAGTATGCTGGCTACTGGCAAACCACCTTTGGGCTAATGCGTCTGGTGCAATTTGGAACCAACTGGGTGGAAGGTCCCGGCAGTGCTTCTGGCTACATTCGGGGTACTCAGTCGGGCCCCCTGCTGGAAGGCCGCCTGGGAGAAGATCCCGGCCAGTTGTATGGGGCCAATGTGCACTTGCAAATGACCGAAGGCGGCCGCTGCCTGAAGGGCACTTATGTCTTTGACGGCGACAAAGAAGCCAATGAAATCCTCGGATTTCGCATCCAGCGCCCCAGTCAGCCCTACAGCTTTTATTATGAACTGACCGATCGTACTGAGCAATTGAAGCGGATGATTGGGGGGATACTGGACTTTAGCACCCTGGAAGGCCCAGACGTCAGAGTATTCCCGCCGGGTTTTGTACCCGGTGCCATGCCGACGGTAATGCCGTCAACGTTGTCCCCCTCGCCCAGCAGTGAGGAGAACACCGATCCGGAAGCCCATGAGGACAATCACGAAAGCCCTGAGGGCTACGAATAAGCCCTAAATCCGTTCATCCAGATGATAACAAATAATGGCGCCCACCAATGGGCCCACAAGCATTCCAATCATCGGGATGCTTTGCCCTGCCGACCAACCCAGACTGGCGCCAGCCAAAGCACCATCCCAATTGGGATCTAAGGCTTTGGGCACGGGGGCTTTACGGAGTCCCTCAAGCCCTGATTGGCCTTGCTCCGCCTGGGCAAACTCGGCCTGATTAAACATAAAAGCCTGAATCTGCAGGCTTTGTTCCGGTTTTTGCAAAAAGTTTAAAAAGCCCGTGCATAAAACAGCAAACAGCCCGCCCAGTAATAAAACAGCGGCCAACAGACGATTACCGCCTTTAATCAGCAGGCCAGTGCGATAATGGGCCAAGTACAACCAGTTGCGGTCAACGTCACTCATGCGGACTCCTTCCAAACCCGTCTATTCCTGTATTGAAAAATGGGTCTGAATTGATGCAATATATAAATATAAAAACAACCAAATGGGCGGAATTGCTCAGCGCGACGCTGAGGTTCCCTAAACCCTGTCAGATTGGCTGTAAAATAGAGTGAAAGACACCACCCGGCCGTTCAAAAGGAAGCGGCAAGGCCAGATTCGAGTACGGCTAAATCAGTGAGAGCATAAAACGGTGAATCAATAAAAATGATGAGTTTGCGGCATTTACGGCTAAAAAAATATACCGGGATTATTATATTTTTATCCCTGCTGCTTTGCCTATTCACCGGGTGGGCAGTGGCCGAAAAAACAGTGACTGCCAAGGCCCGCATCAGCAGCGATGCGGAACTGGCACAACTCAAGCAGGATTTGGACAAACTGGACACCCTGGTCAGCCAAGGATTAGTGGGGGAAGCCTCGGTGCTGGTGGGGCAGGAAATTCGGGCCAGAGATATTTATCGACGCTATCTGGATAAAGCGGCCTCCATGAGCCAGGAACTGCTCCGGGTCAGTCAGAAAATCAACACGGCCGGTCAGGATATTTCCCTGCAACAACTGGGAGCCATTTGCCAAAAAGTCAGTCTGGCCAACCTGCGGTTTAAATGTGCTTTCCAGCACGGCGAAGAGCATTTTCAGAGTTATCAGCTCATTCAGGAAGCCCTGTCCAACCTGGAAGCAGCCACTGAATACTGGCGCGTTTCAAACCGCTATCGCAAGGTCTATCGGGGCGGGGCCAAGGAGCAAATGGATGATGATGAAATTCTGAGAGTTCGTCTGCTAAAAGCGGTCAACGCCATTGATGAACTGAAAACGCTTATGGACACCCGAGCGGCCCTGTCAAAAGATCTGGAAGAAGATTAGACAGGCCTTTACACATGCCCCACGGGCTGCCTATTGCCGTTGCCCGTCTGGGTAGGTCCGGGCGCTTTGGGCGGCTGCTTGGCTTGGGCTCGCTTCTTTGGTAAAGTGGGCCCGTAGGTCAATATTTAAACGATATGACCGCAATGAATTTAGGAGTTTACCATGGCCGTGATGACAGCAATTCCCTGCGAAATCAAAGACCCCACCCTGGCCGTACAGGGTAAAAAGCAAATTGAATGGGCCGATCGGGACATGCCCGTACTGGCGCAAATCCGGGAGCGCTTTGCCAAAGAAAAGCCTTTTGCCGGAATCCGTCTGTCCGCTTGCTGTCACATCACCAAGGAAACCGCCAACCTGGCCCGTGCCCTGCAAGCCGGTGGCGCTGAAACTGTGCTGATCGCCTCCAACCCGCTCAGCACGCAGGATGACGTGGCCGCCTCCCTGGTACAGGATTACAATGTTTCCGTGTACGCCATCAAAGGCGAATCCGTAGAAACCTACACCAAGCACGTCAACATCGCCCTGAATCACAAGCCGCAAATCATCATCGATGATGGCTCTGACGTGGTTGCCACCCTGGTGAAAGAGCGCCCTGATCTGATTGCCGATATGATTGGTAGCACCGAGGAAACCACCACCGGGATCGTGCGCTTACAAGCCATGGAAAAAGACGGCAAGCTTCCCTGGCCTGCCATCGCCGTGAACGATGCCCAAACCAAACACTTCTTTGACAACCGCTACGGCACTGGCCAAAGCACCATGGATGGCATCATTCGAGCCACCAACATCTTGCTGGCTGGCAAGAACGTGGTCGTGGTCGGGTACGGCTGGTGCGGCAAAGGCTGCGCTATGCGGGCTCGTGGATTGGGTGCCAATGTCATCGTGACCGAAATCAACCCCATTCGGGCCATTGAAGCAGTCATGGATGGCTTCCGGGTGATGCCCATGCAAGAAGCCGCCAAAGAAGGCGATGTGTTTGTTACCGTGACCGGCAACCGCCACGTCATCGACAAAAAGCACTTTGAAGCCATGAAAGACGGTGCCATCGTCTGCAACTCCGGTCACTTCGATCTGGAATTGAACCTGGACTCTCTGGCTGCTATGTCCAAAAGCCGCGATCAAATCCGTCCGTTCATGGAAGAGTTCACCCTGAACAACGGTCGTCGTGTACTGGTGTTGGGCGAAGGTCGCTTGATCAACCTGGCCGCCGCTGAAGGCCACCCGGCCAGCGTAATGGATATGAGCTTTGCCAACCAGGCCTTGGCCGTTGAATATCTGGTCAAAAACAAAGGCAAGCTGTCCAACAACGTTCACGTTTTACCCGCGCACGTTGATACCGACATTGCCACCCTGAAGCTGAAAGCCATGGGCGTGTCCATTGATGTACTGACGCCAGAAATGACCGAGTACATGAACTCCTGGACCATTGGGACATAACCAAGTCTAAAATTTGAAAAGCCCCTTCTCTTGCTGAGAGGGGGCTTTTCAATAAGAAGTGGAACAGCTTAGGAGCTTCTCAATGAAAAATCGTTATTTACTATTGACCCTGCTAGTGACAGTGCTCTTACAAAATGCGGTGCATGCTGAAGTTCCAGTTGGCCTTCGTCCGGTAGACGCTAACAGTAAAACCCAATGTGTGGAATATTACCCTCAGCCCGATGGCCCCCTGCTCTGTAGTGAACAAGCCCTACAAAAATCAGCTGTAGACCCTCAGGATTTAAAATACGAACGCCTTTCCCTGCGATTTGATGGCCGCCCCTGGCAGGCCGGTTTCTGGAATCAACAACCGCAAAGCCCGGTTTGGGAATACGTGGTAAACGGAGAAAGCATCAACCATTGGACTGAATTGGTGAGTACGCACTTTTTCCCCAACCTGCAAACAAAGGCCACCGCTGAACAGTTTATGCAAATGAATATTGCGCAATTCAGACAGCAAGGCCTGACCCCCGCCATTACTATCATTCGCCAAAGCCCCCAAGATGTTTTGTATGAGTGGGCCTTGACCAATGCGGGTACCGAAAATCAGGATGAGTTACAACGTATTTTTTCCACCGACGAGGGCATTTACATGGTGCGCTACACCAGTCGTCCCACTATGTCGGTTAAAAACCGCCTTATCTGGACCAAGCTGTTACTTGAGACCATGCCCAAGGTCAAAACCAGCGGCAAGGGGAATTAATAGAGCTGAGGCTTCCGCTTTCCTTAATTTAAATTCTCGATGCCGCAAATGGTTCGATAGGCACAAAATTTATCGGGACATTGACGGTTATCCGGCAAGTCATACTCTTCTTCCACCGCCATGGCCGATACAATGGTGGACAGGGTTTGCCGGGTGGCCTCATGCTTGGCCGCGTTGTAATTCAAAATCACTTCCCGTACGGGGGAGTGGTTATCGGCCTTCACTTCCACATACACAAACTGCACTTGCTCCGGCTGAAGGGGCCCATTCCAGTTTAGGTTCAAATCCGCTGCGGATTCAGTTTGAGCCACTTCCACCAAGGCATACAAATACAACCGGGTTTGCCAGTCCACCTCCGGGTTACGAGGCACCCCAGTCCCGGTTTTCCAGTCGATCACCAAGACCGTATCATCACGGCGGGCCACCCGATCAATTCGCCCGGTCAACCAATCCGTGTATCCCTGACGAGTGGGCATGGGCACGTGAAAGGCCCATTCATTGGCAATCACCGGTAAATGCGCCACAGGATGCGCCATCAGCTTCTGCCAACTCACCCGCACATCCATGGGAGCGTTTTCCAGCAAAAGTGTACAATCCAGTCCACGGGCCTGATAATCCAGCAGTTTGTGCACGTCCCGTCCCAGCCGGAAATGCTGAATATCCGCAGGCCACTGCATTTTTTTGACGTGCTTGTAAAAAAACTGACGTTTGCATCGGCTCCAGGATTTAAAGGCATCGGAAGAAATCTGGGTAAATTCAAGTGGCCTGGGCACTTTGAGCCTCCCCATCCCCAATAGACACCACATTATCCAGCGGCGGATTCAATTTGGCTTGCAGTAAACGAAAAGCAGCTGCCGGCTCCACCTTATGTACCTTGTTATACCGACTCATTGTTTGAAGATGTGCAGACAGATACAAAGCCCGCTTGGCTCGGGTCAAGCCGACATAAATTAACCGGGCTTCCTCTTCAATTTTTTCCCGTTTTTTATCAAGTTGATATGTATCTGATAATAAAATTCCATTATTTTGAAAAACGATACGATCTAATTCTTGAACCAACTTATCAACCTCATTAAATCGAATACTGTCTAATGAATGAGGAAATGAATATGGATCTGACTGTAAAAAGGGCATAAACACCACGTCAAATTCCTGCCCCTTGGATTTGTGCATGCTCATCACCTGCACCACCTGACTGGCATTTTGGGCCAACACTTCCCCAAAGCCCTTCTTCCCCCGCCAGGATTTTTGAAAGGCCTCAAACTGGTGCAACACAATCTCCAAGGGAGATAAATGCACCAAATGCTGGTATGCATTCAAAATATCCTGAGCCATCAAGGCGCACAAATACCCGTTACTGCGATCGGCCACAGACGTGCAAAACCGATCCACAATGCGAGCCACCAGGGCGCTGACATTTCCCCCCGCCGCTTGCCGACTGAAGTCAACAAAATCGTAATACCACTGCCGCAACAGTTCATCGTCCAAATGAAAGGGCGATTGATACAGTAAGGGCTGACTGTCCATCAGGCCCTTACGAGAAGCATTATCTGGCAAACCAGAGCGTTCCACCTGCAATTGATACCACTGACTTTGCAGGGGTAAATCATAAGGAGAAGCCAGCAACTTGAGCGTACAAACAATGAACGAAAAAAGCGGATTCACGTTCAACTGCTCACTCAAACTGACCGCCGGAATTTGGGCCTGATGCAACATAGCAGTGACCCGATTCACTTGCGGATTGGTGCGCACCAAAATGGCAATGGAGGCTTCCGGCTGGTCCGCCCGAAGGTGTTGAATGCGCTCCACCAGCCAGCTCTCTTCCATCTTGTCCAGATCAAACAATTCGGCTGATGGTAAATGTAATAATGCCGGATTTTGTCCTGGAACAGGTTCCATATCCACCGGCTCAAATGCTTGCTCCAATCCGGGAAGCTGGCTGGCCTGCCGCATCCAGAAATTGGCCAGCGCAATAATTTCCGGGGCGCAGCGTCCGCTTTGATTCATGCGAACCGGCACCTGGGCGTTTTTGACAAAATCCCGAAACACAGAAGTATCAGCAGAACTGAAGGTGGTGGTGATGGATTGATTGGTATCGCCGGTGCGAATTAAATTGGGATTTTCTCCACCCAAAAGGGCGATAAATTCTTGCAACAAGCGGGAGGAATCCTGAGCCTCATCCTCGATAATATAGGCAAATTGCCGCTGATATTTTTCCCGAATATCGGGGAAGCACCGCAGAATATCCACGGCCTTGGTAATTAAATCAGTAAAATCAAGGGAACCGCTATGGTGCAACTCGTGATTATACAACTTGTACGCGGGTAAAAATTCCGCCAAGCGAAAATTACCGGGCTGACTCTCAATGTGTCGCTGAATGGCGGCTTCCGTAATGCCAAACATTTTGCAGTGATTCATACCCCGATCGATGGCCCGCTGCCAGTCCATCACATTTTTGGTAGATTCCGGCTGCGTGAGCAAGGCCACCTTACTCAGGATTTCGCCCCGCCCGTAATCATCCAAAATGGTCATATCATCCGGTAAAAATCCGGCCAGCACGGCATGATCGTTTTCAGCCAGAATGCGAAACGCCAAACTGTGAATGGTGGACACCACCGGCAATTTATTGGACACACCGGCCAGCTTCTTCTTCAATCGACCCAGCAGGGTTTTAGCGGCACTGTCCATATACGTCAGCACCAGAATACGATCCGGTTCGATGCCCCGCTGTATTAACTCCAGCAACAATTCCACGTTCACAAAAGTTTTGCCGGCACCGGGCACGGCACTAATGGCCATGGTCCCTGACTGATAAGCAAGAATGGGTTGCTGATCCGCCCGCAAGACAGCACGCTCCAGCGCCTGCAAATCCTGCATGGTTTCCGGCACATTCAGCAAGCGCGGTTTTAACAAGCCCATGTGCGTTCCCCCTAAATCGTCCAGCTCGCTGGCATAAGCCTGAATTCGCTCCGTGGCCAGCAGCATTAAAGAGCGGGTAATATGCCCCGCCCGAGTGCGAATGACCGCCTCGTTAAACTCTTCGCTGAAGGCCGTATTGGAGCCATCCCACACTGCGGAATGCACCCAGGCATTGTAGAGAGGGGCATTGTCACTGCGAGCCCACTCACGGGCACTCACATCCAGCCAGCACTGCACTTTGCGGTAAATTTCCAAATCAATCATCTTTTGAGGCGTGCCGATAATCAGGGCGTCTGGCTGCACCGCCTCCGGCATTTCAGGCGTATCGGCCATGGTGCCGCTTTTCACCTGTTCCAGCCACCATCGGTTAAAATCCTCACCAGCCACCGTATCCGGGGCTTGCCCCGATCGGGTCAGGCCTTTATAAATTTCTCGCTGCCGCAAATAACTTTGAATAATGCGGTTCAAATCCGCGTAACCATCTCGCTCGGTGGCACAAGGGGCCAATAATTCCTTGAAAGCCGAATAGAGCTGTTGATCAAAGCCCAGTGCGGCCGCCTTTTGTAGCCATTGACCCAACAACTGATAACGGGACAGCGCGGGCTCGGTTAAAGCAAAAGGCAGCACTTCCAGGGGCGGCAAAGGGTAAAACCCTTCCGAATTGCTGCCCAACCAATCGCCAACCGCTTGAGACAACTGATCCAGCCGTTCTCCAGAAATATCGGGTAAATGCTGAAAGCCCAACCCCTGCATCAGGATGGTCTTAATTTCCCACCGAGAGGGATAAACTTTCCACTGCGAGGCATTGGCCCACTGAATCAGGGAAATAAAACTCTTGCACTTGGGATTATCACTGGGGCGCTTGGTACCCGACAGCAGTTGCACCGGAATGCCCCGCTGACTAAGGCGACTGTGCAATTGATGGAAACTCAAAAAATCCGTTTTGGGCAGTACCAGACAAAAATCGCCGGGGCTGTAGCCCGCCTCCAGAGCATCCAGCACATCATCCACCACTTGTTCCAGTAGCTCCACCCGGGTCATAAACCCATCGTTCAGGCTGACCATAGCCGGCATGGGCGAAAAGTCTTCGGTGCGCTTCCAGTTGGCCAACAAAGCCTGTCCCGCCTGATAAGCACTATCCTCTCGGGTTAAAACCACCGTTTCCCCGGGACGCAAGCCTTTCAGGGCATTCCAGTCATACGGATAAGCGTTTAAATACCCCCGCCGGGAGCCTCCATCCACATCCGCCGCCAGAACCAGCGTTTCCAAATCTGGGCTTAAAAACTCAATCAGCCGCTGCTGGGCCACAATGGTTTCATCCACATCATCCACAATCAGGTGACGAATCTCACCTTTCAACCCGGTGGACAAGGCATTGTCCTTCTTCAGCAGGCTGTTGAAAATATCCAGCTGCTTATTGGGGTCCAGCACCCGTAGGACGTAGCTTTCAATATCAAACTGCTGCTCCAGCCAACTGACTTCAGCGTGGCACATCTCATTCATCAGCACAGATCGTTCCTGCATATCCTTGCGGGAGAGCAGATTCTCCGAACGCAAGCGAAGGCGGCGCACAATTTGCTTTAAAATATGCTGATCCGATCCGGGAAAGTTCTCGAAAACGGTTTGCCCCTTTTGCTCGGACTCTTTTCGCAAACGGGCCAACAGCCATTTTAAAATCAGCTCACTGTCTTCCAGGCCAGACAATTCAGGGCGGATCACCGAAGCGCCTTTTTTCAGGGTGCGGCTGACTTCCTGCTCCACCAACGGCCAGTAATTAAACAGCACATTGCGCACAAAACCGGCGTAAGTATAGATGGGCAGCTGAGCCACCGCCTGCGTCCGGGATTCCAGAAGGCGCTCGATAAATTTTTGCTGACGAGCGTGGTTGCTACAGAGAACCAGCACCGACGATGCCGGTACGGTTTGCAGCAATCGACTGGTTTCCGCCACCAAACGACTGGTTTTTCCAGAACCCAACGGGCCTTCCACGTACAACATCGCTTCCGGACGTGCCCTTTTAACTTGCCCTTGCAAGCCAGCCAAACTGTAACAGCACTACTATACCGGATTACCCGAAAGCCCAACAGGGATCAATCTTCGGTTTTAGGCCACAATCGATCCAAGGGATCATCAATTTTCAACCAATAACCCACTTTACCCGTTCAAAGTCGCTAATTCGCGCCCTCTCTGGGCAAAAACTCCTTTAAAATGGCTTCGCGATTCTTCCGAAACTGCAGATAGGTATCCCAGTCCTTGGCAATCTGCTCTGATTCCTTCAAAAGTCGCTCCAGTTCCTGCTGCGTGATGCTTGTCATCATACGTTTGCAATAATCCCTCAGTCCCATTGCGTGCCTCAAGTCCCTTTGTCATCGACCCAATCGTGAAAAAGTTTAGAAAAACTGGCCCATTTATGACTTTTTCTTTAAAATAGCTTATGGATTGTTACAATCTAGGCATCCCTGAAACGGTATTATACAAGAATGTAATAAAAAGTAAAAAGTTGGTGAGAATGGGAACCCCCAATGGCTAACAAAATTATTCAAACCGCGCGCTTTGGAGAGGTCTCTGTTGACGAAGAGCGCGTCATTCAGTTTATTGAGCCGATTTTGGGTTTTAGCGACTCAGCGCGCTACGTTATTCTGGATCATGCCGAAGATTCACCCTTTAAGTGGCTACAATCCGCCGATGACCCTGAGCTGGCCTTTGTGGTCACCAATCCCAAACTGTTCGGCATTGACTATGAGTTTGCCTTGTCCGATGAAACGGCTGAACACTTAACCCTGCACAGTGCTGAAGACGCTCTGGTGATGACCATCGTCAACATTCCCCAGGAAGATCCCAGCAAAATGACCACCAACCTACTGGGCCCCATTGTGGTGAACCAGGCCAGTCGCAAAGCCCTGCAAGTGGTGCTGCATGACAGCGGTTATAGCACTAAAACCCGTCTCATCCCTGATGAAGTACTACAGCAACAACCCAAAGGAGCGCCTTCGGTCTCATCTCCGGCATCCGCTGACAAAGGAGAATAGGGACTATGCTGGTACTCACCCGGAAAACCGGTCAAAAAATCATCATCGCCAATGAAATAGAAGTGACCATCCTGGAAACCAAAGGGGATTCGGTCAAAATTGGCATTGAAGCTCCCAAGCAAATCACCATTTATCGAGAAGAAATTTTCGAAGAGATCAAGAAAAGCAACCGGCAAGCCACTCAGGAAGCTGAAACAGCTCGCCTGAACAAGGCCATTGAGGCGGTTAACCTGATTAAAACCAGCCCTCCCACGCAGGAGGGGTAGGTCGGTGGCTGTCTTCTCTCAACTTAATGAAGCCAGAGATCTTTTATTCAGAGAGAGAAAGGCCCCACAAGCCGAGGAATCGTTACGCCCACTCATGGCACAAGCCAAAGCCCTCAGCATTGAGGAAAAACGGGCGCTGTATGAGCTCATGGGCCTGGCCATGAGAGCCCAAGGCCGGTTTGAGGAAGCCGCCCAACTCTACAACCAGATTGACGACTACTACCAAAGCGGCTACTGCGCCATGTTGCAAGGCAAAACCCAAGCCATGCAAAAGGCCTGGAGCAAACTACTGAGCCTGCGCCAAAACCACTGGTGTGTGTCCCTGTACGGATTAATCAGCGGTCAACTCCGAACGGTGCCCACCATTTTTCAAGTTCGCAACCACATGGAAAGCGATATCGCCAACCTGATTGCGGCCAATCGCACCGATTATCTTGAAAATTACCTGAACTACGTGGATTTCCTAATTCAAATCAATCTGGAAGCGCCCAAATTTGCCGGACGAGCCCTGATGAACGCAGGCTGGCTGGATCGCGCTGGCAAGTACCTACTGCAAGGGCAGAAAGCCCTGCCCAACGATCCCGAAATCTATTTTCATCTAGGGCAGTACAGTGTGGCCTTGAACCACCTGAAAGAAGCCTGCCTGATGCTGAAGCAATGCCTACTCATCAGCCCAACCTATCGCCCCGCCAGTGATTTGCTGGAGACGTTAACCGATAATCCCCAAGACAGCATTATTCCCCAAGAAAGTTGAGCTATGAGTACTTACCAAACCATCAGCATCCTGATCCCCGTATTCAACGAAATTCGCTTCCTGAGTGACCTGCTGGAAAAAGTGAATGCGGTGGATTTTTGCGGCCTGCAAAAGCAAATTATTATGGTGGATGATGGTTCCACCGACGGAACCCGTGACCTGCTGAAGCGCTATGAGGGACAAACGCCCTACACGGTGGTTTATCACGAAGCCAACCAAGGCAAAGGGGCGGCCCTCCGAACAGCCCTGCAATACGCCACCGGGGATATTATCGTCATTCAGGATGCCGATTTAGAATACGATCCTAAAGACTACCCGGAGCTAATTCAGTTGATTCTGGATGGCAAAGCCGATGTGGCCTATGGCAGCCGTTTAACCGCCGGAAAACCGGTCCGGGCCTTCAACGTGCTGCATTACTTCGGCAACAAATTCCTGACCTTAATGACCAATATCCTCTACAACACCACCCTGACCGATATGGAAACCTGCTACAAGGCCTTCAAGGCCGAGTTTCTGAAGGACGTGGTCATTCGATCCAACCGGTTTGACTTTGAACCAGAGATTACAGCCAAGGTACTCAAGCGCGGGGCCAAATTATACGAAGCCCCCATTTCCTACAGCGGCCGCAACTTTGATGAGGGAAAGAAAATCACTTGGCGGGACGGCATTTCCGCCCTGTGGACGCTGGTGAAGTACCGCTTTGTGAATTAAGCGCCATTCATTTTTACCATCGCCGCGCTCTTTGAAAGGCTAGTCCAAATCCAGGCCGACATCAATGGCCGGAACGCCCAGGGTAATTTTACTGGTGGAAATGATATCCACCCCGGTTTCAGCGTAAGCCCGAATGGTCTCCAAACTGATACCGCCGCTGGCCTCGGCAATGGCCCGATTTTGGATGAAGCTCAAAGCCTCCCGAATGGTCTCGGGGCTCATATTGTCCAGCAGGATAATATCGGCACCGGCTTCTATCGCTTGCTGGACTTGCGCCAGGGTATCCGCCTCCACCTCAATCTTTGTGGTATGGGAAATTTTGGCCCGCAGCGTCTTCACAGCCACAGCAATAGCCTGATTCGGGTTGGTATCGCCCAACGCTTGCAAGTGATTGTCTTTCAGCATGACGCAACTGCCCAGGTTAAACCGGTGCGGCACCCCGCCCCCGTGAATCACAGCCTGTTGCTCCAGTAAACGCAAGCCGGGAGTGGTTTTCCGGGTATGGGTAATTTTGGTTTCTGTGCCGCTGACCGCTTGCACATAGCGCCGGGTCTCGGTAGCCACCCCACTGAGGTGCTGTAAAAAGTTCAAAGCGGTGCGTTCCGCTTTCAGAATGGAGGCCATCGCCCCCTCTACCTGGGCAATAACCGTACCAGCCTCTGTAAAATCCCCATCCTGAAGCATCGGTGTAAACACCAAAGCCGGATCGACCATTTGGCAGACCAAAGCGGCCACGGACAACCCCGAAACCACACAGTTCTGACGCACACGGAACAGGGCCTGCTTTTGCAACAGGACCAACTGCGGCAATGGATCTGTAGTGACATCACCCTGACCCAAATCTTCCAGCAAAGCCGCTTGGACAATGCCTTGAAAGGCCAGCTGCTCGGCGCTCAGGGAAAGCCGATTCAAACTTAATGCTGCGCTCATGGAACAGCAGCACCCACGGTCGCTGAGCTGAGGGTTTTCATGGGGAGAACCGAATCTGGCTCCGGAAAATCCAAGCGGGTATGAGCGCCTCGGCTTTCACAGCGATCTAAAGCAGCCTGAGCAATTAAGCGCGCCACTTTCAACTGACTCATCAGCTCAAAGCCAACCGGAATGACTTGCTGCCAGTGATTGGCCACCACCTGCGCTTCCAGAATTTGAAGCTCAGTCAAAGCCCGCTTCAGCCCATCACCACTCCGCAAAATGCCCACCTGTTGCCACATCAGGTCATGCAGTTTCCCTAAAGCCTCAAACATGGCGGACTGAGACTCATAACTATACTGACCCGATGAAATTGAAGCATCTTTGGCAATGAGGGCCTTGGGATTTTCCTCAATATAACGGGATACTCGCCGGGCCAGAACCACACATTCCAGCAAAGAGTTACTGGCCAAACGGTTGGCACCATGCAAACCCGTGTAAGCAGTCTCCCCGACCGAATACAGTCCGGGAACCGTGGTTTTGCCTTCCACATCCACCGTGATTCCACCCATTAGGTAGTGCGCAGCAGGCGCCACCGGGATCCAATCCTTGCGAATATCAACCCCAAACTTCAAGCAACTACTCAAAATGGTGGGAAAGCGCTTTTCGATGGTCTCAGCAGGAAGATGCGTAATATCCAGATAGACATACGGCAGATTGGAAGCACGCATCTCGGCGTAAATGGCCCGGGTCACAATATCCCGAGGGGCCAGTTCTCCATCTGGATGATACTTTTTGGCAAACAACTGGCCCTGCCCATCTCTCAGCAAGCCCCCTTCACCGCGCAGGGCTTCGGAGACCAGAAAATGAAGCTGTCCATCGGCGTAAAAAGCAGTGGGGTGAAACTGAATGAATTCCATGTTCTCAATAGCCGTGCCAGCTTGGGCCGCCAAGGCGATACCATCCCCGGTGGCGATTGCTGGATTGGTGGTATGGCTATAAATTCGCCCAATACCACCGGTAGCCAGTACCGTATGAGGGCTGTATACCACCACTTCCTTATGATTATGGTAATCTACGGCCCGGCACCCCTGACAAACCCCATCGGCCAGGAGTAATTCCACCACTTGGGCATACTCCATCACCTCAATCAGGGGATTTTTACGAACTTTATCGATCAAGGCCATTTCTACGGAATGTCCAGTGGCATCCCCGCCAGCATGCAGAATGCGCTGGACACTGTGGGCGGCTTCGCGGGTTAAAGCCAGTTGATTGTCAGGATTTCGATCAAAAGGAACCCCATAAAACAGCAAGTCCTCAATGGAGGCATAACCTTCAGCCAAAATAGAGCGGGCAGATGGTTCATTACAAAGCCCAGCCCCGGCTCGAATCGTATCTTGCAGGTGCAAATCCAGAGAATCATCCGGGTTGGATGGCAACACCGCCGCTATTCCGCCTTGCGCGTAACGAGAGTTACTTTCATCCAGGGCGGATTTCGTAATGAGTAGTGTCTGAACGCCTGCCCCTGCCAATTTTAAAGCCGTAAACAAGCCTGAAATTCCCGTACCCACCACAAGTGCGGAAACTTGTTTGACCGAAAAAGAATGATTTTTCATGAAAGCGGGATGCTGCTTAAACACAACTTCAAAATTATTTGGTGATTATAGCCTAAGAGGCTCCGAATTTCTTTTGATTTCCTCAAAAACCAGACTCATTCACATAAAGGCTGTCCTCGATTCAGGCACGCTGTGCCTTAAGCTTGGATTTGCCCCCGGCAAGTAAAGCTGTTAGACTAATTAGTAAACTGGCCGGAGGAGGGTAAAACTAACAGCAATGGAACACAGCGCACTGGATGCTTCCGTTTTAACCTTGCTTGCTCTGATTTTCTCCATTGGGGCGGTGCTTGCCTACATTTTGCAACGCTTTCACCTCCCCACCTTTCTGGCTTTTATCCTGACCGGCATTTTACTGGGCCCCAATGCCCTGAACTTGGTTCAGGTCCACGAGATCCAAATTATGGCCCAAGTCGGTATCATCTTCCTGCTGTTTATTGTCGGACTGGATCTCTCTGTCGACAAGCTGCGTCAACTGCGATACCAAGCCCCTTTAGCAGGTCTGCTGCAATTAGCATTCACCACCCTGGCTTTAACCATTGCATTACATTTTCTGGCGCAGTTCCCACTGCAATTAGCCTTTCTGGTGGGTTCTACCCTAGCACTGAGTAGTACTGCCATTGTGCTGAAAAGCCTGGAAGATCATCGGGAAATTGATTCCGATCACGGACGCCTCATTTTAGGCATACTCATCATTCAGGATTTATCAATTATCCCACTCATGGCCTTGGTGCCCTCACTCACTCAACCCTTCACCAGCGACACCACCACACAATTGGCCTGGATTACCTTTAAAGCCCTAATCTTCGGGGCCATTGCCGTTGCCATCAGTCTGAAAGTAGTCCCCGTCTTTCTGGATCGACTAGCCTCCACCAACAAAAAAGAAGTCTTTACCTTGGCACTGGTCTGCATCGGATTGGGGATGGCCTTACTGACGCATCAAATGGGGTTATCTTACGAGGCAGGAGCTTTTGTAGCGGGTTTGGCCCTGAGCCGAAGCCTGTTCTGCAGACAGGTCATCGCCGATAGTAAAGCCTTTCGAGATGTTTTCATCACACTGTTCTTTGTTTCCATGGGCCTTTTGTTTGATGTGCGCTTTCTATTGCAGCACGGCTGGCTGGTAGTTGGGGCCACCACCCTCTTAATCCTACTCAAAGCGTTTTGCGCTTACGCAGCGGTTCGCACGTCACGATTCCCCCATCGAACAGCCCTTTGGGCAGGACTTTCCCTCTTTCAAGTGGGAGAATTTTCCTTTGTACTGATGGGTCGCACTCTGGATACCATTAGTAAAGTCCCCAGCTGGCAGCAACTACTTGGCTTCTGGAATCCCATCATCATTGACGCCATTATCATTTCCATGTTTCTCACCCCCATTGTCCTTCGCCTGATTCACCGTTTGACCACTCCCTACCTGAAAGCACGACTGAAACGGGTAAAAACGACTGCCGAACTAGAAGAGCCAGAGGCGGCCACAATGGCACACGTCATCATTGCCGGTTATGGACCCATCGCCAGAAATCTGGCCACAGCCTTGGAAGAACAGGGGATTCCGTATGTGGTGGTGGAAACGAACCTAAAAACCGTCCGCAAGCTGAAGGCAAGAGGGATTACCTGCGTCTACGGGGATATTTCACGCCGAGAGGTGCTAGAAGCCGCTGGAATCGAACAACCCACCATCCTGGCCATTACCTTCCCGGACGTGCGAACTGCCGAATCGAGCGTACAACTAGCCAAACAAATCAATCCCAGGACCTACTGCACTGTCCGTTCAAGATATCGGGCGGACATAGATCGCCTCCACCGAATCGGGGTCGACAGTATCATCTATGAAGAGTTTGAAACCAGCATCAGCTTTATCTTTAACATCATGAACCACCTACACTACCCGGTTCTGGAAACAGACCGGTTGATTGCACGGGTTCGCCAACTGGAAAACAACTTGCACCGAATGGCTGTGACCAAAGAGCATACCGTTTTTGGTCGTTTCAGCTTACTGGAAGGCACCCAGATTCGCTGGCTACCCATTGGCGCAGGCAGCGAGCTGGCCGGAAAGAGCCTTAAAGAAGCCAAAATCCGACAAAAGACAGGGGTGAACGTCATCGCTCTGGTGCAAGGAGACGAAAAAGTCCAGGTGGCCGCCAATCCCGATCTGGTTTTGCAACCTGAAGATGTGGTGGTAGGCGCCGGAAACCTGCCACAATTGCAGGCTCTGGAAAATTTACTGTCACCTTGAACATAGAGACCTTGCCAGAAATTTGTTTATGTTAAAATCGGCTTTACTTCTTGATGATTGTCAGAAGTGGGTCAGTGAACAAAGGCCCACTTCTTTTGTTAAGAGCCGAAATCAAAACCAGAATCCACAAAACACCCTCAGGAGTACCTTACCCGGAATGAAACGGACCGTCTCACCTTTTACGCAACTGAAACCCGAGCAAGTGCAAGCCATTCAGCAGGCTGTTTTCACGTTGGTGGAAAGTCAACTCGATCCGAAGTATTTTCTGGTGGATGCGGCCTTTGAAAAAGAAGCCGGATACTGGTATTTACGGGTGTATGTAGACTTGAAAGAAGGCTCTATTTCCATCAGCGAGTGCGAGGCCATCAGTCGCAGCCTGGATCCGGTTCTGGAAACATTTTCTTTGCTGTCAGATGTGGCCTACAGTCTTGAGGTCAGCTCTCCCGGGCTCTTCAGGCCATTAAAAACAACTCGGGAATTTATGTTTTACCAAGGAGAGCCGGTCCGCATCACTGGCGCCGCAGAATCCAAGAACAAGAAAAAAGCGGCAAAAGCACTGCCTTCAGAATTGCCCACCGTGGCCGAAGGTATTCTGACAGGATTTGATGAAGCCCGCCAAGCAGTCCTGCTGCGTGACAGCAAGACCGCCAAAGATTTCGAGGTTTGCCTGCAAGACGAGCAGGCAGTTTACCTCAACCCAGTCATTCGCTTCCCCGAAGATGAGGACGCTACACCCTTATCTTCAGCGATTGACGCACTATAATTATTAACAAATCAAAGGATTAACAGGAGGTAAGCCGTCACCATGATTAAAGTTGGCCCCGCGTTGATGGAACATGCTGAACAACTGGAGCGGGAACGTGGTATTCCCAGAGACGTAGTCATTTCCTCCTTAAAAGAAGCCATGCTGGCCGCTTACAAGCGCTATGCAAAGCTGGAAAATCTGACTGGTTATGAGTGCCGCCTGAATGAAAAATCCGGCGAAATTGGTATTTATGAGCTCAAACGGGTGGTCAATGAACTGAGCGACCCGGAAGAGATTGAGTACGACGAAGCGGGCGAGGAAATCCCCCGTGAGCCTGAAATCGAGTTGAAAGAAGCTCGCAAAATCAAGCCAGACGTTGAGCTGAACGACATTCTGGAAATTGAAGTGACCCCGGATGAATTTGGCCGTATCGCCGCTCAGTCCGCCAAACAGGTCATTACCCAGCGTATTCGCGAAGCTGAGAAGAAGCTGGTTCAAAAAGAATTTGAAGAGAAACGCGGTTCCGTCACCACGGCTATTGTTCAGCGCATTGAAGGCCGGAATGTCATTGTCAACATTGGCAAATCCGAAGCCATCTTGCCGCCCAAAGAGCAACTGCCTTCTGAATACTATCGGGTTGGCAACAAGCTGCGGGTTTATGTGCTGGACTTGAAAGATTCTGGTCGTGTGCCCCAAATCATTGTGTCCCAAGCTCATGCGGCTATGGTAAAAGAAGTGTTCGAGCTGGAAGTACCTGAAATCGAGGACGGCCTGGTCGAAATCAAGAGTATTGCCAGAGAAGCAGGCTACCGGACCAAAGTGGCCGTTACTTCTCACGATCCGGATGTGGACGCCCAGGGCGCTTGCATTGGGACCCGTGGCAGCCGGATTCAGGCCATTGTCAACGAGTTGAAGAACGAAAAAATCGATATCATCCGCTGGTCCCAGGATCCGGTGGAGTTCATCGTCAACGCGTTAGCTCCCGCCAAGATTATCCGGGTTATCATCATGCACGATCCCCGTCAATCCAGAGCACTGGTCATCGTGCCCGATGATCAACTCTCTCTGGCCATTGGTCGGGAAGGGCAAAACGTCCGCCTGGCAGCCAAATTAACCGGCTTCAAGCTGGATATCAAAAGCATTGGCCAAGTGGAGCAAGAAGGCGGCATGGCTTACTTCGAGCAAATGGCAGCTCCGCCAGCCGATTACATCCCCGAAGGCCAAGAATTCCCTGAAGGTGAAGAACAACCGGTGCCGGTTGCTGCTGGTGAAATCTACACTGAAGAAAGCCAGCCCGAAGCCGACGCAGACGCCCAAGAAGCGCCCGCACAAGACGCAGAACGCTCTGTAGAAACGGAGGAAGTGGAGGGCTAGACTCCCCACTGGAGGCCTGTCTTGCCACGTACCATACTTCGACAGTGTATTAACTGCCGACAACAGCTTCCTCGTGAAAGCATGCTTTGCCTAACCAGCAATCACGATCACCACTTTTCAATCGATGGAAATCCCCCTTTGCAAGGACGATCCTCCTACGTATGCAGGAACAAAACCTGTCTAACTGAGGCGTTACGGGCAAAGAAATTTCAGCGCACGTTGAAAAGAGCGATCCCTAATGCTATATTGGAAGCCTTGAATGACCAATTGAAAGGAATCTCCTCACTGTGACGTCCCCCAAAGTAAGAGTCCACGAAATCTCCAAAATCCTGGGCGTCAGTAATGCCGCAGTGATTGATTTACTTGCAAAAAATCATGGCGTTCAGGTCAAAAGCCACTCTAGCACAGTTGACCAGACTGTTGCCGATCGTTTGATTAGCCAGTTTAAAGCGCAAGGCCAGCCCGAAGCTTCCAGCAAGCAGGCCCCACAAGCCGTCAGCGAAAATAAAATTGCCACGGCAGAAAATACAGTGAGAAACACGCCCACTCAGGCAGCACCTCCGCAGGCCTCCGCAGCTCCGGAGAAGAAGGAAGCTGAAACACCTTCCTCGAATAACGCCAATAAAGGGTTCACCCCACAGGCGCGACCCGCAGCGAGACCCGGGCAAGGGCAGCCGTACCCCGGGAATCCAAGGCCTCAAGGCAATTATCAGCAACCTTCACAACCCGGTGCACCCCAAAGACCGGCTCAGTCCTACCCAGGTTCCCCACAGAACGGGCCACAAAGCCCCCCACAGAATACACAAGGCTATCGGCCTGCTTATGGCCAAAACAGACCCGGTCAATCTCGCCCCGGTCAAGGTGGTCAGCGTCCGGGTGGCTTTCAGCAACCCCAGCAACGCCAAGGACAATCTTCTCGTCGTCCCTCGCCTTATGAAAACCGCCTCAGCATTCGCCAAAAGCGCGAAGAGGAACAAGCGGCACTGGATGCCTTGCCCAAGATCACTCGCATTGATGAGCCGATTGTGGTTCGCGATTTGGCCGAAAAACTCCGCCTGAGAGAAACCGAAATCATCAAGCACCTGTTTATGAAGGGCATGATGGTGACAGTAAACCAGACATTGGATATCGACTTTGCCAAAGGTGTGGCCAAGGAATTTGGCTTCGAGGTTGAAGAAACCGCAAAAGTAAAACACGAGGGTGAGTACAGTCACCTGGGCGCTGAAAGCAAAAAGCTGGATGAAACCAAATTTGAGCATTTGCAAGAGCGGGCCCCGGTCGTGTCGATTATGGGTCACGTTGACCACGGCAAAACCACCTTGCTGGACTCCATTCGGGAAAGTCGTCACAAGGTTGTAGACAGTGAAGCCGGTGGTATTACCCAAAGCATTGGTGCTTACACCGTTGAAAAAGGCGATCAGCGCGTGGTGTTCCTGGATACCCCGGGTCACGAAGCGTTCACCTCCATGCGGATGCGTGGCGCCCAGTCCACCGATATCGCTATTTTGGTAGTGGCTGCCGATGACGGCGTGATGCCCCAGACCATTGAGGCCATCAACCACGCCAAGGCCGCTAAAATTCCCATTATTGTGGCGGTCAACAAAATCGACAAGGCCGATGCCGACCCGGATCGGGTGTTGGTACAGCTGGCCGACTACGGTCTCTCCGCTGAAAAGTGGGGCGGCGACACCCTGACGGTTGAAGTCAGCGCGCTACAAAAACTGGGTCTGGATGATTTGCTGGATTCAATTTTGCTGGTCTCTGAATTGCTGGAACTCAAGGCAGACTCGACCGTTCCCGGTGAAGGGCTTATCATCGAAGCCCAACTGGACAAGCGTATGGGCCCTGTGGCCACCGCTTTGGTTCAAAACGGCAACTTGAAAGTCGGCGATAACGTATTGATTGGCTCAGTCGGCGGCCGGGTTCGGGCGTTGATTGATGATCACGGTTCTCGCATCCAGCACGCTGGTCCATCCACACCAGTGGAAATTTTAGGTCTGGATGGCGTTCCCAACGCAGGCGATACCTTCCGTGTAGTCCGCAACGACAAAGAATTCAAACAATCCTTGGCCGCCGGTAAACAAAAGGAACGGGATCAGCGCATTGGGGTCAGCCGTTCTGTGGCAGCAGGCTTTAGCGGCCGCTCCGAGATTGAAAGCGATAACGCGGTCAAGGAAAATCAGTTTAATTTGCTGGTGAAAGCCGACACCCAAGGTTCATTAGAAGCCGTGGTCGATGTCCTGCAACGGATGACCAACGACGAAGTGAAAATCAACATCGTACACAGCGCCACCGGGGATATCTCTGAGGCCGATGTGATGCTGGCTTCAACCGCCAACGCGTTGATTATCGCCTTTAACGCCAAGGTAGACACGACCCCTCAGCGTTTAGCCGACCAGGAAGGCGTGACCATCAAGCGCTACGATGTGATTTACCACATCACCGAAGAAATTGAAAAATGGGTTCTGGGGCAACTGGAGCCAGAAACCGAGGAAGTGCACACCGGTTCCGCCGAGGTGCGTCAAATCTTCAAAGTGGGCAAAACCGGCACCATTGCGGGTTGTATGGTCACCAGCGGCAAGCTGATCCGAAATGCCAAAGCCGTGGTGTTGCGTAACGGTAAGGAAGTCTTCTCCGGCACCTTGAATAACCTGAAACGCTTTAAGGATGACGTGAAAGAAGTGGCCACCGGTTACGAATGCGGTATTTCTTTCGATAAATTCCAGGGCTTGCAAGAAGGCGATGTCATTGATGTCTTCACCACCAAGGCTTTGGAACGCACCTCACTGTAAAAGCCCGATATCAGACAACCAAACTGCATTTTGAACAGAACCCGTTTTCTTTTGAAACAAATACGCTTGGCGTTTCGTTTTTAATTCAACATACGAAGATTAACCATTGGAGGTCTTAAGCCATGGCCAACCGCAGTGATTTCAGCCGGGCTGATAAAGTAAGAAAAGCAGTCATTCGCGAGTTCAGTGATATTTTAACCACTGAAGTCAAGGATCCTGCTCTGGTTAATCAATTAATTTCCGTAACCGATGCGGAAGTCAGTGGCGACTTACGTCATGCCCGGGTCTTCGTCAGCGTGATGGGCGATGAAGACACCCAAAACGCAGTGATGGCTGTGCTTCAAGAGCAAACACCCAAGATTCGATCAGCCATTGGTCAACGTATTCGGCTGCGCTACACGCCCGAAATCGAAGTCCGTCTGGATAATTCCCTGGAGCGCGGTGCACGGGTAACCCAGTTACTGAACCAGATTTCTCGCGGCGAAGTATAAAGCCTCTTCTCAACCAAAGAACGCCCTCTGGGGTGTTCTTTGGTTGCGCTATGAATTCAGCACAACCTGTTTGGGCTGGACGGCAGGCAATCTCAACCGATGCGCCATGGTGTAGGCGGCAATCAGGCTACAGGGATCGGCAATTCCCTGCCCCACAATGTCGGGCGCCGTGCCATGACTGACCGAAGTGCGCAAAAAGGGGAGGCCAATGGTCACATTCACCGCATTGAGGCCAGCCACCATTTTAAAAGGAATCAAACCCTGATCATGATAGGCGGCCACATAAGCGTCATACTGCAGCCGTTCAATATCAAAATGCCGAAAGGCGGCATCGGCTGCTACCGGCGGTTCAATGCCAAAACCGTACTTTTGGGCTACCCCTTTTAAGGCCGGTTTAATAATGCGTTCTTCTTCTTCACCGTCAATTTCACCAGCATGCGGATTGACGCCCAAAATGCATAGGCGGGGCGTTTGAATCTGGCAAACGGTCTGAAAAAATTCAGCCAGATTGCTGAGAGATTGAGTGACTTCCCGAATGCTCAGGGATTCAGAAACCTTGCGCAAGGCCACATGACGGGTCAGCAGCAACATGCGAAACTGTCGATACACAAACAACATATCGGACTGAAAGGTTTGACCATAGCTTTTGCGGGCCAGTTGCTGAAGCATTTCCGTATGCCCGGTAAAGGGAATGCCTGCCAAGTGCAGGTTTTCCTTGGAAATAGGTCCGGTGACCAAGGCTTGTGCGTGCCCCGCACTAATTTCAGAGACCGCCGCCTCAATGCTCTCATAGGCTACCTGCCCGGGCAGCTTTTGATGCGCCGTAAAACGGGAGTGCTGTAGATCTTCATAGTCAAAACGATGGCCTTCCGGCAGCTCAATACCCAGCGCATCCGCAGTATGCACCAGGTTGGCAATATCCCCGAAAATACGCAAGCGCACCCCATCATCGGGCAAATCCGCCTGATGAGCCAGAAAGCGAGCAGTAATTTCCGGGCCGATCCCGGTGTAATCACCAATGGTCAGGCAAAAAGTGGTGGTGTTAGAAGGCATTTCAGGCATGAACGGAGGTAGACTCGTGTTGCTTGATAAACTTTACCACGTTGGCAAGGGCCAGAGGAGTGCCAAACCCACCCGATTTGGTAATAATCCAACGTCCCTGATTGTCGGTGCTCAGCGGAATAGAGTCATCCGCCTCCGCCAGAATTTCCAGCTGGTTACTGCGCAACTCCTGACAGACCTGGCAGGTGGTTTCTCCGCCCACCAAAACCAGCTTGACCGGTTTACGACGATACACCGCCTCAGTCAACTGGGAGAGCACCTTCTGGGCTCGCTCAGAGGCCTCAAGGTCGGATAAATGATGTTCCTTGGCCAGACTGATGGTGCGAGCGCAAGCCTCTTCCTTCAAGGCGCTGGATAAAACCACCGTGTTTCGCTCACCCAGTGAGGTGATCAGGTTATCCAGCAAGCCATCCAGCGGGCTGAGGCCTAAAATCTGATCCGGGGTCAATTCAAACAGTTCCAAACTGCTGCCCTGCCCGTAGTAAGCGTAATTTTCCATCAGCCGCAGGGTTTGAGTACGGGTTGTATCGGTGGTACTGCCGTTCACAATCAGGATGGGAGAGGGGTTGGCCTGCAACACCCGTTTCGCTTTGGGGTGTTCACTCCCCAACTCCGGGCGATTGGTCCACAGTGCAGCCAAGGCGTTGGCCAGCCCCGCGGATCCACAAGGAATCACCCGGGCGTACTTTTGAGCCTTTTCAATGGCCAAAGCAATTTGCTCTAAATCTTCATTACTGGTGGCATCAATCACCACCAGCTTTTTACCCTCTTCAATCAGCTCTTTCAGCTTAACCAGAACCGGGCCAGCCCCATGTAACACCATGCTCAGCGGTATATAGCCCACCAAACCGGGCCGAGTAGCCTGCTCCAACAGGGTAGGCACATGGGATTGCCGCACCGGAAAAAGCGGATCACGGGCCACTACAGTTTTTTCAACGGGCACGCCCCGCACCAGCTGATAACCACCGACCGTGCGGCGCCCTTCCAGGGGATAAGCAGGAACAATGACGGCACACTGGGCTTTCAGCTCGTCCAACACCCCCAAACACTCATGGGCAATGTGTCCGCGCAAAGTGGAGTCAATTTTCTTGTAAAAATTCTCCACCCCCAGCTTGTCCCTGCAAAAAGCCACCGCCTGACGCACCATGGATTGCGCTTCCAGCGGTTGCATGTGCCGAGAGCCGGTATTGATGGACCAAACCTGATTGTCCTGATCCGAGACAGCCTGAGACGGTTCCTGATTGGCCAGCTTTTGGAAGTCCAGCAAAATATGCGTCTGGGCTTGAGCGGAAAAAAACTGCAAGGCTGTGTCGCAGGCCCCGGTCAAATCATCCGCCACGATACCGACACTTAAACCCGGAATTTGCATAGGATATCCTTATCAATGCTCAGTGGAGACAGTGAATACAATGGATTAATACCGAGATTCATCATTATTAAACATCGCGGTTAAACATCCCGGCACTGGACAGCGAACCTGGCTTAAAAAGCGGCGCCAACTTCCATAGGAGCGGCATTATCCCGCTTGCTGCCCACAAAGCCGACATCGATGGCTTTAATGTAAGGCCATTCCTTGGGGTTGCCCGCCTGATCGTTGTAGCGATTCACTTCCAGCTGCCCGGTCACACTGACCAAAGCGCCTTTCTTGATCCACTCACCCACAAACTCCGCCTTACGACCCCACACTTCGATGGTGAACCAGTCCGTAATACGATTTTCCTTGGAGTAATTACGGTCCACGGCCACCGAAAACCGGGCTTTGACGCTGCCGCTTTCAAAGTATTTAATCTCGGGGTCCTGACCCAAACGGCCCACAATGGTTACGGAGTTTGCCATAACAGAAGTCTCCAAAGTTTTTACGATGAATGAGGCCCATTATACCGTAAGGGGAATGATCTCCCAACGATTAAGGCGGGCAGTGTAAAGCACGCACTTTATCAGCGCACCCCAAACAGCCTAGGCATCCTGGGCCAACAGTGTCTCCAACTCGCCATGCAAGTCGTTCCCATTGGTGCCAATCAGGTGAATTCGCCGCTCCGCATACGGAACCCGTCCGCCGGTGAGGCTGGTCACTTTGCCCCCAGCTTCTTCAACCAGCAAAACGCCAGCAGCAACATCCCAAATAGAGAGCTTCAACTCCCAGAAGCCATCCAGTCGGCTACAAGCAACATAGGCCAAGTCCAACGCCGCTGCCCCCGGACGACGCACTCCTTGGCAGTGGGGGGCGATGCGCTCAAAGTGGCGCAAATTATTCACGGTAGAGGTGGCAATGTCATAAGGGAAACCCGTGGCCAACAAGGCGTTACTGAGTGTATGGGCCCGATTCTTGCTGACAAAAATAGCCTGATCGTTCAAAAAGGCGCCTCGACCACGCAAGGCATAGAACAACTCTTTTTTAAAGGGATCGTAAATGACCCCGATTTGCGGCTCTCCGGCGTAAAAGTAGGCGATGGAAACGGCAAAATGAGGGAAGCCGTGCGCATAATTCGTGGTTCCATCCAGTGGATCGACCACCCAGGTGTTGGATAAATCGACCGCTTGCCCTTCCTGAAAGGTCTCTTCCGTCAGCAGCAAAGCCTCCGGACAGCCCTTACTAAGGATATCGACAATCACCGCATCGCACTCTTTATCCACAGCCGTAACCAAATCAATGCTGGTATTTTTGAATTCCACCTGCACGACCTGCCCATAGGAGGCCATTTGTATTTTCCCGGCAGCCTGAGCGGCCTGAATCGCCACCTTCAAGCACCGATCCGCTTTATCAGGGGCCAACAACAAAGTATTCTCTGGTTCGGTCATATTGGACGTGGCTCCATTCATTTTCAGACGCCTCCGGTTTTAGATATGATATATCAAATCATAAAACGTATTTTGCCGACAGAATTTACCAACAACCGCTGAGCGTTCTGCCCCATGACCACCCCTTCCACCCATCACGCCATTTTTTCCACCCCATTGCAAATCGGTGCCGTCACAGTTAATAGCCGGGTTATACTGGCCCCCATGGCCGGAGTCACTGATGTGGTCTTTCGGGGATTGGTGCGCCGTTGGGCCCCAGACTCTCTCATTTGCACGGAAATGATCAGCTCCAACGGACTGGTGTATTCCAAGCGCTTTGACGCCCCCATCCTAGACAAAACCGTCATCGATCAACCCATTGCTTACCAGTTGGCCGCCCACCGGGAGGAAGTGCTGTTGGAAGCGGCCCGCACCATCATTCGGGACAAGCAACCGGACACGCTGGACATTAACATGGGTTGTCCGGTTAAAAAGATTACCGGCAATTTTGAGGGCTGCGCCCTGATGAAAGAACCGGATTTGGCCTATAAGCTCATCTCTTCCCTGGTGAAAACGCTGGAACAGGATGGCACCCCCACCCCGGTTACCGTCAAATTCCGGCTGGGCTGGGATAGCGAAACCATGAACTATCTGGAATTCGGTAAAATGTGTCAGGATGCCGGGGCCAGCATGGTCACCCTGCATGCCCGCACCCGCGCCCAGGGCTACAAGCCCGGCTGCAAGTGGGAAGCCTTCGGCGAACTGAAAGAAGCGCTGTCCATTCCGGTGATTGCCAATGGCGATATTGTGTCCATGGAAGACGCCCTGCACGTGATGACCACCTACGGGGTGGACGGGGTGATGATTGGACGGGGCACCCAAGGCCAGCCCTGGCTGATTGGGGCCATTGATGAAGCCCTGAAAACGGGGAAACCGGTGGCGCCGCCCAATATCAAGCTGCGTTTGGAAAGCGCCTATGAACACGCCCGTTTATTAGCGGATTACCGGGGCGAAGTGACTGGGGTGAAGGAAATGCGCCGCCACCTGACCGATTATGTAAAAGGCTTCCCCGGGGCCAGCGCCTACCGCAGCCGTATTACCAGTGTCAGCACACTCGAGGAAGTCCACACCATTTTGGGCGAAATCGCCGAATATGCGGCTTCTCAGGAATTGGCCGTCGCTGTTTAAGCGAAAACCCCTTAAAAGCCAACGCCGGTCCTCCAACCCCCTCCCAAAATAGTGCTTGGCAATTTGAAGCCGTTTGTGGTTTTCTTATACGCATCATGTTGAATCTCGTCTTACATCATCAGCACGTCCACCACCATCATCATCGGATGATGGCTTACGGCTTGCTGGCTGGTAACGATTAGAAAACTGCAAGATTTCAACACTGCAAACAGATTTTCAATCCAGACCCAAATTCGACAAGAACCGTAAGCCCCCGTGTTTACGGTTCTTTGCGTATGGGCACCAAATTTTATTCCAGAGGTTTTAACCACTACCATGCAACCCCTGTCACAATCTCCACAACGTCAAAAACCCCAGACCCGCTTCGGTTCCGCTGGCGGTGGCAGCGGCTTGGGTCTAGTCACCGGGACGATGGAAGCCGTGTCTCGCTGTTTTGAAAATAACCGGGGCGCGGAAATGCTGGTGGAAGACGTGATGGGGTTTGGACTATTGCGAACGGGCATGGACCTACGTCGCAATAAAATGTACGGGGATGATTCCTTAAACGTGCCCGCCGCCGCAGAACGTTTCGGCCGAGAGATTCTTTCTATCCTGACTGATTGTGTGCTGGGGGGCGTGGTGGCCTGGGGGGTTGGTAAGGCCTTTTTTGACCGGAAAAACCAGGCCTTCAGCAAGGAGTTTATTCAATACCCTTCACTGGAATTGTTTCAGGATATTGCCAACCCCGAAAAATTCCCGGGCGTAACTTGCCCCAATGAAGCCCAGACCCAATTCAAGCAAGCCTTGGCTGAGCGTTTAGTCCTGGAAAAAGGCAAAGCCCTGCCCCCTGAAGCCGAACAGGCCTTTAACGCCGTGTGGAATAAGAAACCGACCCGGGAAGTGATTAATGATAAGGCCAAAGCGCTGGTAAACGCCATTAAAACGGATGCCAAAGACTTTACAGTGGATCTCAGGGTGGACGGGACAGGCAAAAAGGCCTCCTTTGCCGCCAACGAGTTACTGGATGACGTCAGCTGTTTCTCCCGTGCCATGGCCAAGGCCTGGGAAAATAAGGGCGCGCAAAGCACCACTTGGCAAACCATGGCCAAAAACGCCATTGAGCGAACCATTACCGCCAAAAACTGGACGATTCCCATCGGCTTGGCCGCCGGAATGACCGCAACCTTCATCAGCCCCTTTGTCCTCAACGGGCTGACTAAAAAAGTATTCGGCATTGACTACTTCCCCGGAGAAACCAGCCTGCGCAAGAATCAGCCAAACCTTGCACTCAGCAATCCACCGAAGAAGAAAGGCTTTTGGGAAAAGCACTTCCCCTACATCACAGAAGCACTGAAAAACGGCAATCCGCTGCCTTTGGGATTGGCCCTAACCCCTTTGTTGGCTGCCGTGGGAGCCGTTGACACCTACAACCGTCGCTTAATCAACCCCATTAAAGGCCTGAGAGAGGGCACCCTGAAAAAGCTGTTTGACTTCAGCAAGAAAGCCCCCTTTACCTCTCAACAGCAAATGGCCGCCATGTTCGCCTTACTCATCACCTCCCGCCTGCTGTCCTCCCGCAGCGATAACGAGTACAAAGAGCGCATTCTGGATTCCGCCCTGGGCTGGATGTTCTGGATTGTAGGCACCCCGCTGCTGAAACAGGGGATTTCCAAAGCACTGAGCAAGGAGCTTTTGACGAAAGAGGGTGCGGTTAAAAGTCGGGAAGCCGTAGCTGCCTTCTCTAAAAATGCTTTGGCCAAAAACGTGTGGGTGGGCATTGGCAGCACGCTGGGCACCATTGGCATTTTGGGTCTGTTAGCCCCTTTGGCCGGTATCAAGCTGACCCAGTGGAACGAAAAACGCAAGCAGGAAAAAGCGGCCTTGGGCCAACCCATCCAGCCACAGTCCATGCCCTCTCTGGCATCAGTGGCCCCCAAAGCCTTTGCACCACCGGTGGGTAGCAATCCTTTTGCCCCCGGAATCACACGCCCGATGACTCCGCCTCAGCAGGCCAACACGTTTCCGGCCTATTCCCCCAATTACGCTTGGCCGCAGCGTTAACGCCATCTATTTTAAGGGGTTCACGATGCTTTCTGACTACAACCATCTGAAAGCGGCAACCTAAAAGTGCTAGACACGCTTGTTTAGAAACATTGAAGCCTACAAAAAAGCCTCCCAGAAACTGAGAGGCTTTTTAAAGGATTTAGGCAGGAAAAGCGCTATTAAATAGCGGCTTTTACCTGAGCGGCCAACTGAGCGAAAGCCTGAGCGTCACGAGCGGCCAAATCGGCCAACAGTTTACGGTTCAGGTTAATGCCAGCTTTTTGAACGCCATTGATAAACTTGCTGTAAGACATACCGTGCTGACGAGCGGCGGCATTGATACGGGCGATCCACAAGCGGCGCAAATCACGCTTCTTGTTACGACGATCGCGGTAAGCGTACTTCAAAGACTTCATAACCGCTTGGTTAGCGACTTTGAAGAGCTTGCTCCGGGTGCCCCGGAAACCTTTAGCCAGCTTCAGAATTTTCTTATGGCGCTGGCGGGATACAAATCCTCTTTTTACACGCATGATTTAAATTTCCTTACGGTGAGTTGTGATTCAAAAATAAACGAGCGTTGGAACTAGCGAGAGTACTTGGGGTACGGCAACTCCAAACGAATTTTCTTTTCGTTGGCGGTGCTGATAACCACATCCGAGTTGAGGCGACGCTTGCGGCGGGAGGACTTGGTTACGTTCAAGTGACCCCGAAACGCTTGAGCCCGCATCACTTTACCGGTAGCGGTCACGCGATAGCGCTTGGCACCCGATTTGTGGGTTTTCATTTTGGGCATGACTAACTAATCTCCTAGGGTATACCCTGTTTTTCGACTGGACTGGAAAATGGGACGGTCAGGTGTCGGAAATAAACGTTGCCCGTTTCATTTGGATAAGCGCTTACTTCTTCTTGGCAGGCCCGATATTGATGGTAATAGTGCGGCCTTCCATCCGGATGTCCCCTTCGGGGGATCCGAAGTCTTGCAAGTCTACTACAAACTTTCTGCCGAGATCAAATGCCAGATTGGCATGCTGGGTTTCACGACCCTTCAGGCGAATGGTGCATTTTACCTTGTTGCCGGCTTCCAGAAACTTAATAGCGTGCGCTCGCTTGGTGTCATAGTCATGATCATCAATCCGCACGCTCATCTTGATCTCTTTGACCTCGACCACGTGCTGCTTCTTCTTGGCTTCGCGCGCCTTCTTATCGTTCTCAAACTTGAATTTGCCAAAATCGACCAGACGCACAACAAGCGGCGAAGAGTCAAAGCTCATCACCACCAAATCAAGGCCGCGCTCTCTGGCCAAGGCCTCTGCATCTCTGCGGGAGATGACTTCATTGATTTCGCCGTCAATCAGACGGACTTCCATTGCCCTGATTTCAGGACTTAAAATTTGCGGACCTTTATTAACCTGCCGCTGGGGTGGATACTTGGAAATGGAACGTTCCTCCAGAACTGATAAAGAACAATTGGCTCAAGCAAAAAAAATCTTGAAAATATTATAGCGCCGGATCAAAAAATTAGCGAATATGCGGAAGGGGGGACTTGAACCCCCACAGCTTGCGCCACATGCTCCTGAAACATGCGTGTCTACCATTCCACCACTTCCGCATGAAGTAGGTAACGGGGAAGAGAACTGTAATGTAGCCTAACGGCGCCCGCAGATCAAGAGGGGGACAGGCCGGTCTCAGAAAATTCTAAAAATTGTTTATATCCCATCATGGAAAACGCTTAATTGACGGGCACTTTGCAAAACTGACCCATTGGTCTATACACGCTGGCCGATTCTGAAACGGCCCAAATATATGATAACTATGCTTGGGTTTTCGCGGCGGGTATACCGTGGAACAGACAGCCCCCAAAAACATCCTTTCGACTGGCAAGAAAAGACAGCCCATGCACAAATGCCCCGGAGTTTGTTTTTATGCCTGTAGTGAAACCAGGAATGAAGCGGGCCATTGATTTGCCACTGGTGTAAAGCCTGCCCCGTTCAGTTGATAGGGACGATCCAATCGGTACTATGAGCATGCTGAGCCAAAGACTGCCACACGCCAATGCCTTCCCAAGCGCCACAGCTTCGGAGCAAGTCAAGCTTGCCGTTGGCTTGTCCACCCTGCTCAACCTCAACAACGCGAACAACGCGCGAGAGAGTCAAATAGCCCAGCAGGTCTTTCAAGAGATTTTAAATTGCAACCAGAAAGCGGCCCATTGTGATCCGTTGGCAGAGGCCGACTATGCCCTAAAGCAGGCCCGCTGCCAATCCGCCTTTCAGTTTGATCTGTCCGAGCAACTGCCTGAAGCCGTGGCCCAAATCTATCGAGCCCTCACACAAGTGCTAGGGACCCGCCATTGTGCCGTGCTAATTGCCGATGAACAAACCGGTTTATACGCCCTGCTGGAAGATCTACAAACCCCGGGGGCTAAAATCCACGAATTGACAGGCCCTCAGGATGCCGCCTTGCGGAATCGCCTGCCGGAACTGATTACACAAACCTGCTTTCCACTGGAGAACGGGCAAACTGCCCTATTGGCCGTAAGCGATTCCAGCGAGACTAACCAGCAGCAAGCCCTTTTAGAAAGTATTTGCCCCACCTTAGCGACGAAAGTAAACCGCCTGCTGCGCTTCCGCCAGTCTCAGAGCTTGCCGTTCGTGCAGGGCGTGGTGCTAGAGTTGGCCTCCCGATTGGTCACCGCCGTGGATCGCGATGCCATTATCACTGCGGTTCTGGAAATATTCACCCGACGGTTGGGTTTTGACGCTTGCCAATACGTGGGTTTCAACCCGGAAAACAGCCAAGGGGAAGTGCTGTTTGACATTCGCAATCAAGATGGGACTCTCAAGCTGCACAGCTACAGCCACGCCGGACTGCAGGGCAAGCGCCGCAAAATCAGGGAATTTTCCAATCTGGTGGGCCTGCTGTCCTCCATGGCCCGCAACCGGTTTTACCTGCACCTCAACGGGCAAAAGCTCGGTGAACGCGCACTGGGCGATATCTTTGGCATCAAGCACGTGCAATCGGCCCTGTTACTGCCGATGGTCGACTTGGCCACCGGGGAAATCCAGGGCACCTTTAACCTGTTTTACACCAGCGACGCCCTAATCGGAGAGGAAAGCCGCCAGGTGGCTCAAGAAGCCGTCCGACTGGCCTCGCAAGCCATCAGCAGGGCCTTGGTTCTGGAAAAAGCCCTAGCCATGGCCTCCAGCGATGAATTGACCGGACTGATGAATCGCCGGGGCTATTACCAGCGATTTGAATCGGAACTGGAGCGGGCTCGCCGGAACCAGACACCCTTGTGCGTTGGCTTGGTGGATGTGGACCACTTTAAACGTTTCAATGATACCTACGGGCACCTCAGCGGCGACCTGGTACTGAAAGCGCTGGCTGAACTGTTCACTCAAAAACTACGCCGCAGTGACGTGATTTGTCGCTTTGGCGGGGAAGAGTTCGCCATTTTGCTGCCGGATACCAACCTCAAATCCGCGGTAGAGTTGATGGATCGGGTTCGGCAAACCGTGGAAAAACTGTCCATTACCGGCCTACATGGGGAAACCCTCCAGGTGACCATCAGCGTCGGTGTGGCCGAAGTAAACACCTTACCCAAGGCCAGTCTGCATCGATCCGAGATTTCAGATACGCTGGCCCTAGCCGATGAGCAACTGTACGAGGCCAAAAACCATGGACGCAACCAGGTGTGCTACGCCCGCTCCGGTGAAGCCGCCCAACACGTCTCGCAAGCCGGATAGCGCAAACGCCCTACAAGCCCGCCGACTATCTATGCACGTTTTAAAAAGCGGCTAACTGATGCCGGTTTTTAGAATATCGTGCATGTGCACCACCCCGATGGGCTGACCCTGCGGGGAGCAACTGACCAGCACGGTGATTTTATGGGTTTCCATCAAGCGCAAGGCGGTTACGGCCAAAGCCTCCGGCTCAATCTGCTTGGGAGAAACGGTCATCACCTCGGCCAGCGGAATGGTCCGGGGATCGCTAAACCGAGTCAAGGCCCGACGCACGTCTCCATCGGTTAAAATACCCTGCATCAACCCTTGAGCATCTAGGACAATGGCCATTCCCAACTTCTTGAGGCTCACTTCCATCAAGGCCTCCAGAAAAGGCGTGTCCAGAGAAACCCGTGGCAGGCTATCCCCGGTGTGCATGACATCGGAGACCCGCAATAACAAGCGCTTGCCCAAGTTGCCCGCTGGATGAAACAAGGCAAAATCATCCGGAGAAAAACCCCGGCGCTCCAACAAAACCACCGCTAAAGCGTCTCCCAGGGCCAAGGTGGCCGTGGTACTGGCCGTGGGGGCCAAGCCCAACGGGCAAGCCTCCTGCTGAACGGCAATATTCAAGACCACATCACTTTGCTGCGCCAGCGTAGAGCTGGCCTTACCGGTCATGCCGATTAAGGGCACCCCAAAGCGTTTCACCAAGGGTAAAATCCCCAGAATTTCAGGGGTTTCCCCACTATTGGAAATGGCGATGACCATATCCTGTTGAGTCAGCAAGCCTAAATCCCCGTGGCTTCCTTCAGCGGGGTGCAAAAAATAGCTGGGCGTGCCCGTACTGGAGAGGGTAGCGGCAATTTTTTTGCCAATGTGCCCGGATTTCCCCATGCCGGTAATCACCACACGGCCGGTGCAAGCCTCAATGAGTTCCACGGCCCGCACAAACTGATCGTCCATTTGGGCTTTTAAGTCTTCCAGCGCCTGAATTTCAATATCCACCACCCCACGGGCACGGGCCAGCAAGACATCCTGAGCATCGGGAGCGGTCACGGAAAGGGTCTCTGGCTGCGCGGAGGGAAAAGAATTTGTTGAAGCATTTGACATGAAAAAAGCGGAATCCTGTTTTCAATTACGAGAATAAAACCCAGCCTGATTGTAGCATTGACCTCGACTGGCCCCAAGGAAAGCGTGATTTTGGGAAATATAAAGTTAGGGATAACGGAATCTTGAAACGCTTAACGATAGAAGAACCCCCAGTCCGCTCGAGTAGGCAAAACCGGGGGATTCTTTTAAACCAGATGAGCAGGAGATTAGAACTCCGGATCGTGCTTGCGCTCAGGCTTTTCTGTTTTTTGCAGAATTTTGATGTGCTCCACATCCACCCAGGGCTCATCCAGCGCATTGCTGAACTGAGTACCCACAATCTGGATTTTGTCGCCGGTTTCCAGTTCCATCACTTCGCTGCTCTTCTTGCGCGGGAAGAACAACTTCAGCTCGGAAAGAGGAATGGTGTGCTGGGAGACATCGGGGCGCAGAATGAAAAAGCTGACATAATCGCGGGAATCGCGGAAGGCTTTTTTATAGTCCAGGGCCGTATCAGCAAAGCGGTTAAACACGCCGGTAAAGGTCACTTTCTGGTTCAGGTGCTGGGCAGGATTTTTCAGCAAATCAAGGCTTTCTACCTTCATGGCGCTAGCCACACTGGCGTCAATTTCCTTGTCCAGCGCTGCTTTTTCCTTGGCGTCCAGTTTGCCAATAGATTCTTTTTTATCGGATTTATCAGCCGGAGCGGGCTTACCGCTTTCTTTCTTCTGAACAGGCGCAGGCTTGCTGGCTGGCGAAGCAGCCATGACGGTGGCGGAAGACACCAGCGCGGAAAAAACCAGCAACGTGGATAAGGCCAAAGGCAAGAAGCGCTTGCTGAGTGGCTGACGGTTTAAGGGTTGGCTGTGCATATTGAAACGTCCCATCCTATTTATGATTTGGCTATACGTGTTGTTGGGGCGGCGTGACCGCCAGTCTGTGAAAATACGTTTAGGGCCCGGAATGCCTTGGGGTTGACTGCCTTCATGTGGCCCTATTTTACCTCTTATTGGACTCAATGGGTACCGCAGCCGGTAAAACAACCTCTGGGGCAGTCGCCTTGCGAGGGGCAGCGGAAGGTAACTGACCCGATTGGGGAATGGAAGGCGCCGGGGGCGCTGAATGCTGAATGACCGTCCCCTGAACATTGGTTTCCACGGCCAGCGCTTTGTTCAGACTGTTGGCCAGCTCGGCAGCGGTATTGGCGGTATAAAACTGACCTTTGGTAGCCAAGGCCACGCAGCGCAGTTGCTTCACCGCCGCATAGTCTTGCAAACCCAAACCGATAACGTTTATTTTGATATGAATGCCCATTTGCTGCATTTTCACAGCCACATCGCAGGGGTCCTCGCCGCAGGTCTCGATGCCATCGCTAATGAGAATAATGGAATTGGTGCCGTTGACCACGTTAAAGTCTTCCTGCAAGGATCGCAACACCGTGTAGCTGATGGGAGTGGCCCCAGTGGGCCGCAGACCGATCATTTTACTGGCAATCAGGTTGCGGTTATTTTCTCCCAGCGGCACCAACAGGCTGGTGGCTTTACAGGCGGTGAACTGGTTGGCGGAATTGCCATAAACCCTTAGCCCTACACGGGTTCTGGGCGAAATATTGCGCAATACATCCAGCACGGTGCGTTTGGCGGCGATCATTTTATTCTCGCCGCTTTGCTCAATGGGCTCGGACATAGAATAAGAGGAATCCAGAATAATCATGACGTTTTCTGGCCCGGCCTGTTGACTCAGTCCCTGTTGGCTTTGCTGGACATTCCCGGTAATAGGCGGCAACTGGGCTTTGGCCGTTGAAGGAAGCACCCCCATGGCCGCCAAAGCGACACTGGCCGTAATCAATGCCAGCCAGGATAAGGCCGACTTACCAATCAGGCCCGCCTGAGTATCCTGTACAGTTTGCCTGGAATCTTGCACAAAAGCCCCAATATGATTCACAACATGACTCAACCGATAACGCTGAGATTGATCATCCTGATGACTCATGACGCAATACTCCCCCAACAGGTTCCGGTTCCCGATCCCAAGCCTCAGCCATATCCGCCTTCCGTCCATATAATCAGGCAAAGGGCAGATCCGGTGAGCACATCTCTTCCACCATCATAACAGGCAATTCAATCGCAGTCCTCACCCGTTTCCAAAAATTAAACAAACTTGCCAAACGACTCTGTCAGAAGCCCTAAAGGGTGGTTATCAGGCAAGCGCAATGCATACACTTCACTTCGCCAGAAGAGCAGGATGCTCAGCGTTAGACCCGGGAATGGCCTACTTACGAGTGAAAAATGCGCAAAAAAAAATCTCTTGCGTGAGGGGGAAAAAATGCAAGAGATCGGATAGAGAGAGGCAGTATTTATTATTAATTGAGAGACATTATGTTTTGGTGTGTGTTGTTTGTTTGCACTTTCATAAATCCCCCTGAAAAAAATGAATTGCCTAAACCTCAAAGTTTTTTACATAAGTTTACTTTTCATGTGGATTCAAATTTAAAACCACATGCAATCCAGCATTCAATAGTCGGCCAACCCAAGCCGAGCACGCTATAAAACCACTCCTTAGCCCTTGTTACTTGTTAACCAGGGCCTCCTGAATACGCCGCACCTCGGAGGAACCTGCAGCGGACGGCTTGGCCAGCAGGTAAGCGTCCAGAGCCCCTCGGGCTTCCCCCTTGCGGTTCAACTGGCTGAGGTACCAGGCCTTCAGCATCATGTAGTCGGGCTCGTTTCGATCGTAAGTAATGGATTTCTCAATATCGCCAAGCGCGTTGCCAAAGTCCCCCAGTTCCTGATAAACCAGACTGCGCCGATGATAGGCCCGAGGGTCCTTGGGTTGCATTGCAATGGTTTTATCGATGGCGCCCAGGGCCTGCTCCAGCCAGGGCTTGGCGTTTTCACCCTTCTGGATGGTCTGAAGCGCCTTTTGATAGTACCCCACCCCCAGGTTCAAATAATTCAGGGGGGTTCCACTTTGTTTGACCTGACGCTCCAGCTTTTCAAGGGCCTTGTCCTCAGCGCTGGCCAGCTCCTGTGCCCGTTCGGGATTCAGCTCACGCTGATCAGACGGGAGGTTGTTAATATCAGCGGCCAGGGCATATAACCGACGAATCGTCACCACATCCCGCAACGAGGGCTTAATGACGCTGCGGTTTTCCGAATACATGATGTCACCCGGCTGATCGCTGTGCCCCATCAGCCCCAAACTGTGACCCAGCTCGTGGATGGCCACGGCATGAATCTGCTCACTGTTTTGTGGCTTTCCAAAAATATCGAAGGTGGCAATCTTTACATCCATATAATCAATCCGATCGCCTTGATAATGCGGGGTCATCAAGCCAGCCGTATAAGCGGTTCGCCCTTCCTCGCTATACCCCTGACTATCAATGTTATTGACCCAGCTCACCCGAATATCGGCCTGCTCTTTGTTGGTAATTTGCGTGTAAGAGAGTTGATTTTCCAGGGCAGCACACCAGACATCCAGCCCCCGCCGGACCTGAGCGACAAAGCCCGGCTGAAAATTCCGAATGCCCAAAGGCGCTTCTTCAATAAAAACCTTCAGTGGCAGTTTGGACAAAGCCCACCGGACTCGCCGCCCACCCTCGGTGGCATTATCCAGGTAGTCATCTCCCGCCGGAATAAGGCCTTGGTAGCGATCCACCTTATCTCCGCCAAAATCACCCACCTTGTGCCATTCTCGAGTGTTGCTGCTTTCCGTGTACAGCCGTAAACGGGACAAGCCCACCCGAGACAGGCGGGCCGCCTGAGAATCCGGGGCCAGGGTCAAAATTTTCTGGTACTCAGCCTGAGCCTCCACCAGACGGTTCAATTTCAGGTAAGAATCAGCCAGATAATAATGGGCGTTGGCATTGCCCCCGCTTTGAGCCACGGACTCCAGAAAGTACCGAATGGCTCCCGAATAATTACCCTGAGAATACAGACTCAGTCCAATCTGATAGGCATCGGCATAGGCCGAGGCTGGCCAAAGTAGCAAGGCCATGACCCCACCGGCAATCAAAGATGCCAGGATAGCGCTAGTGGGTTGTAAAGCAGCAATTTTTTTCATGCTCAGGTGTTAATCCAATGCACTAACTCGCTCAAAAGAACTATCGGCCAACCAACTTAAAACTGTAATTTCTATTTTACCCCTTGGTGACCTATTGAAATGGCATCTCATTTTTTCCAGACCAGACAGGGGTTTCATGCCCAAAAGGAAATCAGATTGAATGATCGCACCGACTTCCGGTAAAATGCCCCTACAACTCCCCTCAGAAAAACCGATTGCAGTCCCCACCCAAGCAAAGGCAGCCGCCATGTTCAAACGTAGTTTTTTACTGGTTTTGATGATTACCTCTCTGGTATTTGCCTCGGCCTTTGCCGCCCAGTTATGGATGACCAAAGACCTGCCCTCCTCCTACGATCCGGGACTCAGCATTGAAACAGCCTTTAAAACCTCTAAAGTCCCAATATTGGTTGAGTTTTACAGCGATACTTGCGGTACCTGTAAGCAACTGACACCCGTCATTCACGAGTTGAAAGAAGGCCCCTACAAGCACCGCCTGACCCTGGTCATGCTGGATGTCAGCGAACCGGCCAATCAGGACATTGCCAAGCTGTTTGGGGTAGATGCCTTGCCCGGTGTGTTTGTGTTTGACCCGCATCACATGAAGAAGCATCCCATTAAGCCAGAATTTTTCACCTCCAAAGGCACCTTGCAACAGGCCATAGACAACGCCTTATCCAAAACCATGAACCTATAGCACCTTGGAATCGAAGAATTTTCAGGGAAACCTCTTCGCATTTTCAGAAAAATGCTGAGTCAGGGTTTCATTTTTTGGACAAGTTGCCGCTACATAAATTATCGGCCCGGCCATAAACGCCACCGCATGGCGTCAATGTTTCTTAATAAACCAAAACCGGGTTGTAAAAAGGGTAAAAAGCATGTGCTGTGCTCAGATAAGGTCTCCTATAGTAAGAAAGTAGAGAGCGGCACCAAGGTAGCGAATGCCAAAAAGCCAGTCCTCTGTGTAAAATAGTAGTGAAGGATAGATTGACACAGTTAAACAAAATGGCCATTGATGGCTTTGCAATCAGCTAGGAGGGACTATGAGTAAGAATGTCGTGATGAGTCACGAGGTTGGACTGGGCAACTCTGTTTTCACGGAAATTTCAAAAGACTTTCGTTGCACCCTCAAAGCTGTAAAACGGGTTTTGGGCGATAAGCACATTATGACCACCGTTTTGCTGCATGCCTGTGTCTTTCCCACCGATCGCATGAGCCTGAAAATGGTTTGGGATCAGTTTGCCGCCTTACCGGTAGCCCAACGGGCCGATATTTTGCAGCAACTCCGCAGCCGGGCCATGTAAACGCAGGTTAAAACCATCGTTCCGCAACTCTATAAAAGGCTTATTATCCTAAGCTCTTGGCTAGTTAACGGTGCGCAACAAACCCGGGCTTTTAGCGTCTTTTTGTAAATATTCGATTGAGTCCCAGATTCAATCCTGACTCTACGGAAAAATCACAGGAAGGGGAGCTTGCGCTATGAGTTCAGAACGCAAACCACAACGACTGTGCAAAACCTTCTATTGCTTGATTTGGCTGGGCTTTTTGGCTACCCCTGCCACACTCTCCCAACAGGCGCAAGGGCAGCCTTGGGTTCTGGCCCAGGCGAACATCCCCTCAGCCGGAACGGTGTTGGGCTGGGAGCTGAATATGAACCGGATTTACACACCCCAGCTTGACCCAAGTGTCCCTGCGACTCAAACCAAATCAGGCCAAGAGGCACCCGTTATCTTTTACGAGCTGAAAAACTGGCCTACTCAACCATCGCCGCAGGACAGCCCCTATCTACTCAACACCCCTGGCACCCGTAAATAAAACTCAACGTATAAAGTCAGAAAACTTAGGGGTGACCGGCATGGCTGGCCGCTGAAGCGGGCGCTTGTTGAATGCCGTACAACTTTTGAATGGTTCGCACGTCCCGGCTGGACAAGTCTGAAACCAAGGGGTGGGTGTACATAATGTCGCCCGGATCGCTGCTATGCCCCCAAATACCAATGGAATGACCCAGCTCGTGCAAAACCAGTTTGCGCACCTGCTGCTTACGATTTTCCAGAGTAATGGCACTGCCCGGTTCCCCGGTGTTCACTACAATGGTCACCCGAAGCCGTTTCATGGGGTCTTCGGTATTCAGGGTTTCAATATTAAAGCTGGCGTGCCCGATACTGGCGTTGGCATCCATTAAAGGCCCCTGCTTCAAGGTGATTAAAATCCGGGCCTGATCCGGGAAGCCCACTTCCCGAAAGCGAAGGCGCCCCTGGGTAGCTTGAGTCCAGATATCAAAGTCTTTATACACTTCCGGAACAAAAAGTGCCTGGGAGGGATCGTTCAAGACTACGAAAACAGGCAACGGCATCTGCCAATCCTGCCAAATCAAGCGTTCTCCACGAGACTCCTTCGTCGTGAGAATTGAGTAGTCAGGGTCCTTGCTGGCCGAGAAACGACGAGCATCAAAACTACGCACCAATTCTACAATTTGTGGATCGGGATTAGAGGACAGCTTCACATACTGATGATAATGATCATAGGCTTCCATGATTTTGCCCTGCTTCTCCTGAATAACCGCTAGGTTAAAATGCAGCAAGGGTTCATTGGGAGCCATTTCAATGGCTTTTTGATAGGTTGCCTGAGCCTGCTCAAAAGCCCCCAAACTTTCCTGTAAATTGGCCAGATTGTTATAAGCGGGAATCAGGTACGGATCAAAGCTGAGGGCTTCCTGATAAGCGGCCACGGCTTCATTATTTTTTCCCTGACGGGCCAAATCAATCCCGGAGTTGTAGGCCTGCACCGATTGTCGACGCTGCACCTCGGAGACACTGCGCTGCTGTGCTTTAAGCAACTGATTAACCCGATATTGAGAACTGGCCTTCGTCGGTGGATTGGCGTTCAACTGTCTTTCCAGTTGCGTTAAACGGCGCTCTTGAGACAGATTTTCATATTTTCGCCCCAACGTCTGAATTTCCACGGTGTCCAAGGTCTTATCATGATCCATTTCCTGAGCCGAAGCAGCAATCGGCAAGTAGCACAACAGGGCTATCACCGGATAAAAGCAGAGATTCAGAAAAGCAGGGAATTTCATTGCAACTTGGCAGTGACTTTGGGAGACGAAGGAAACAACACCACATATTTCAGTGGATTTTTTTCAGCGGCAGCGCCTTGCACTTTATTTTGTTCCTGAGCCGACGAGTTTTGGGACTCCAGATCGGCATACAAGCCTTCCATGTAAGTCTTCAAGGTTTCGTTGGCCTCTTTCATCCGGTTCATTTTTTTATACAGCAAAGCCAAATTGTAATAGGAATCCTTGTTCCGGGGATCCGCTGCAATGGCCTTTTTATAAGCTGCCACCGCCGGTTTGGACTTGTATTGCAACTCATAAACAAAGCCCAGCCGATTCCACAACTCCGAATCTTTCGGATGTTTTTTAAGAATTTCCTGATACTCCTGAATGGCCTCGGCATAATCCTGATTGGCCTGTAATACAAAGGCCAGATTTTTACGAGCGGTCACCAAATTGGGGTTCAGGGCCAAAGCATGCTGATAGGCAAATTTGGCATCCGTGCGCTTGCGGCTCATCTCCAGAATAAAGCCCATGTTGTTATAGAGCTGGGCTTTCAGCTTATCCGAAGGCGCATCTTTAATGGCATCCAGAATTTCTTTTTTAGCCTCCGCCAAATTGCCAACACTCAAGGAAGCAATAGAGGCGTTGGAGGTTACCTCAGAAAAGCCCATTTTATTTTTGGAACGTAGCAACATAAACTGTTGATGTGCCTTCGAATAGTCTCCGGCAAGCAATAGGATAATGGCGTAATCGTTGATGATGCCCACCGTTTTCAACTGAGCGGCGGCCACCTCGTAATAACGAGCGGCATCCTGATAACGCGCTTCATCCAAGGCCTGACTTCCCTTGGCCTGCGCCATTTTTGCAATTTTGGCCAGATTGCTCTCAATGGCCTTACGCTCAGGCTCAGTCAACTTGGGCTCCAGGGCCTTTAACTCCATAAAGGCGTTAACCTCATATGGATTGGTCCGCAAAATGGCGATGTACTCGTTTCGGCTTTTGAGGTAATCCTGCACGATGGCATAAGTGCGAGCCAGCCCCAAAGAGGCAACCAATGGGCGTTTCTGGGGTGGAATACTTTCCAGCAACGTGATCGATTCATCGTAAAACTTGGTGTTAAACAAGGACTGCGCCAAGCCTACTTTGGCCTCAATATTGTCTGGATCTGTTGATAAAACCTGTCGCCATTCATAGTTGGCGGCAGACCAGTCTTTAGTCTGCATGGCTGCCCGAGCCTGGACCAGGCTATCGGTAGTATCGGCCAGCGCCGCAACGGGTATGGAGGCAAAAACCAAAGCCAAACTTATTAACAGCCGAAAAAATTGATGAAACCTGGGCATTAGTAGTAATTCCCTCGCATGCCATACAGCGGAAAGTAAGGAAAGTAGCCCTGATAACCACCGGTGTAAGGATAATTCAATTGACGATCGCCTTTGTTTTGCAGGAAGTAGCTCATATCCACATACTGATTATCCGGCGATTTGTATTGCATTCCCACCAGTAGTCCATTTTCAAAAACAAAGACCGTCGCGGCACCACTTTTGTTCTCATCAAAATAGTAAAAATTAACAATGGGTGGGTACATTTGTTCAGAGCGTACAATTTCATCCGGTGCACGCCCAAGGGCCATGGTGACATCATTAAAAGAAGATGAACCATACACGAGATTTTGAACACTACGCTCAGAAGTCCAGGGGGTTGCGTTTTGCAAAGCCCAACCAGAAGCAGACCATAAAAGACTTAAAGACAGCAAAAACGCTGTCGATAAGCAAATCCATTTTTGAAATTTTATAAGCGTCAGCGCCATGAAGCACGCAGGCCTTTAGTGAAGAGGGGAAAGAATTATTGTTTACGAGCCGATGAAGCGGAAACGGCCAGTTTACCACGCAGGGGAGACTGAGCATTCTTCAAGTCGTCGGTGGGGTTGCCCAACGTAACCGTATCAATCTCGGTGTAGTCATTTTTGAGGTACTCAAACTGACCTTTGACCCAGCCTTCACGGCCATTGGACATAATGATCTTGACCCAGCCGGAATTGGTGTGGCCGATGTAGCGATATTCTTCGCCGGTGGTGGTAGTGCCCACTTTATCGCCTTTACCCAGCGGCTTGGAGAACACTTCGGCATCCGCCAGAGCCAGCACTTTAGGAGAATTTAACAGGGTGGCCTTTTCGGACTCTACCTGTCTCAGGCCATCCCGAACGCCTTCCAGCTTGGGGGAAGCGGTGGTGGCGTAGTTGTAAGCGTTCAGGCGAACCACCTTGCCTTGCACGTTGGCTTTGGCGTTTTGCTGATTTTGCAGGGAGCCAAACACTTCCCGCTCATCCATCATGCGCTGCTGACGAATGTCATCCAATTGGTTGTTGCGGGGGTTGGCGATGATATCGGGAATTTTACCGAAGGGAATGGTCAGACCGCCTTGCAAAAACCAGCTCATGGCGTCGGTTTTGCCGTTGACGGAATTCAGGTTGCCCAGAATGGGGTTGTTGTTTAAACCGAATTGCAAACCAAAGTTGGAGCGGCCCAAGTTGGCGTTGGGTAGGGCCAAGGGGTTGCGGGGCAAGACCAGCGCGGATGTACCGCCAGTGGACAGGGCTTGCGTGGGAGAATAAACTTGCGTTTGGGTTTGAGCGCTGTTGCTATTGTTGTTGCCGTTGTAGTTCTGGTTACCGCTCATGTTTCCACCGTTGTTACAAATACCGGAAGAATCACAAACCTGGTTGTTCATAGTGTTGCCTGGATTACTGGCCGGTACGCTTTGGATCTGATTGCTCATAGTATTCAGATTGCCGTTTATGGCACCGTTGTCATAAACGCCGTTGTTAATGGTAGCCTGAGACCAAGCTGGGAGTGTGCCAAATGAAAGGGCCAAAAAAGAAGCGACCACCACACACTGGGTGAAGCCCAAAAAGAATTTTGAGTTTTTGTAAAGAACCTGTGTGGTCATGGGGTGCGCTGCTCCTGGACTGACTAACTTCTATACACAATTAAAAAACGAGAACCGGAATCAGGAAAACGAAATTCTGGGTGAAACCCAGATCCCAGGCCGAAGCCTGGAATCTGAAGTTTCAGACAGTTTCAACTAGAAGTTGTTTTGGGTAGCGTTGATGGTGCCGGTTACGTTGGAACCATTCAAGCCAACAGCGGTGTTGTAGAAGCTAGCGGAGGTGATGCTAGCAGGGCTGGCGCCGCCGTTGAAACCATCAGCATTCACGAAGATGGAGTTGGTCATATCGCCAACCACACCAAAGGAACCTTCGGTCAAACCGTTGTTGGTGCCGATGTAGGTGGAGCCGTTACCGAAAGCACCGTTACCGTTGAACTGGTCGCCGTTCACCAGGTTACCGTTGTCTTGTACGCAAGCGTTAGCAGCGTTCAAGCCGGAACCCAGCACGTTGTTCTGGAAAGCCAGATCCAGGTTGGTGTTAACGCTGTTATCGTTATTGCGGTTGTTACCACTGTTGTCAATGCTTTGATCTTTGAAAGCATCAGCAATACCAACGTTCAGGTTTTCACTGTTGTCGGTGTTGGTGGTGTTGTAAGAACCGTTCACGCTCTTGTTGTTGAAGTTATCGGTCAAACCAACAGTGGTGGAGTTGTTGTCATCGCCATCGTTGCTGGTCAGGTTGTTTTTGGAGAACGCGTTGGTCTCGTTACCGGACAACAGGCTGTTACCGTTAGCCTGGTTGTTGCTGTCGGTGTAGGTAGCGTTGTTGTCGTTGCCGTCGTTGCTGGTGAAAGCATTGTCGGAGAACGCTTTGTTACCGTTCAGGCTGTTGGTGGTGTTGTCTTGGTTGCTGTTGTTGGACTGATCTTTGAAAGCGTCAGAGATACCAACATTCAGGTTGTCGCTATTGTCAGTGCTGGTGTTGGTGCTGTTGTTCTGGCCGCTGTTGTTGCTGTTGTCGGTAGCAGTGTTGCCGGACAGCAAGCTGTTGCCATTGATCTGATCGCTGTTGTCGGTCAGGTTGTTGTTAGAGAACAGATCGTTGTTGTCGATGCTGTTGGTGGTGGTAACAGGGGAGGTAACGCTGGTGTTGGTGTTACCGATGTTGCTACCATCGTTGGTCGTTGTTGTCAACAACAGCGAAAGCGCCAGCGGTGCTGACAACGGCCATGGACAGAGCCAAAGCGAATAATTTATTCTTCATTGAAGTACTTCCTTCCAAAGAATGACTTTAACTAAATTTGACTTTAACAATTTGGTACTAACCTCTCCCATAATGACGCCTGAAGCGCAACTGTCAACACAGTCACAAAGCACATCATTTATATATGGACACCGTAGAGTCTTGCCTCATCTGTACTTTGCGAAACCCCCACTAAAAAATCACCCTAAAAAATCACCCTGGAAATCAATAAAAATTTATACATTACGATTCAATTTTGCTAAAAATAGCTCAATTTTCCCATTACAAAAAAATCCGCGAAACCCTTGCCAAACCTACCCAAGCAACTAGCCCACTATTACCCAGCCGGACAATTGAAAATGACTTTGTCTCGATAATTAGTTTTTAATTTCAATAGACCAATCAGCCTGTACAAATCAATCCATACAAGCCCAGCCCTAAGACAACTTATGATTATTTAAATCCACAAAGGGCCGCTTCACTTTAAATGACCGAAAAACGAAAAGTCTTGGTTTACAAAACATTCGTTTTTCGCTGAATTAGCACACAACCAATAATGGCCATAATGGTAACCGGCATCCAGGCCAACAAGGTAAGGTAAGCGGGAAGGGGCATACTGGCGATAAAATCGAAATGGCTGGATTTACCAATGTTTTGAAACGTGTTGTGCAGCATGTAAAAAAGAAATAGCACCCCAATGGCGTAAACAAATCCACGGTTGCTGCCTTGACGAGGCGGTGTAATGGATAAAGGAACCGCACTGAGGATAATGACCAGGCAACTCAGCGGCCAGGTCAGCTTGGCCCAAAGCTGCAGATAATTCCCACGGGCTACCCGTTCCTGATTGGATTCCCGCTTTTGAATGGCTTGCAGCATTTGCCCAAAGGTCTGTTGCTCCGAGCTAATCCAGGTGCCGGACGCGCGCTCCCGCTCCACTTCGGCCAGCTTTTCATCCTGATTGGGATTTTTAATGAGATCGCCCAAACGCAAACTTCCCAGATGGCCGCTACTGAACTTCTGCTCATCGGCGGCAGCACTTTGTCCCCGCACGATAGTGTAATGATTCACATTTTCCAGGCTCCAGCCGTCATAGGCATTCAGTTCGCCAGAGCGGGCCTGATAAATCTGCATGGCCTTGGGCTTGGACAAATCCAGAATGGTCGTATCTTCCAAATGATGCCCTTGATAATTGCTGACGTAAATCATTTGGGTCAGGTTGTGCTTTTCATCGAAGGTGGTGTAGGTAAAACTGCTGCCGTTGGCAGGCAAAGCCGATTCGCTAATGGCAATGCGCTTCATTTGCTCGGTTTTCTGGTTGCACCAGGGCACCACATAATCATTCAGCCAGTAAGCCATGCCACTGCACAGCAAGCCCAACGCCAAAGCCGGAGCCATAATGCGCCACAAGCTAATGCCGTTCATCCGAAAGGCGACGATCTCAAACTGATTGTTCAACTGGTTAAATACCAGCAATACGGCCAAGAACACACTGGCAGGCATCACCAGAGCGATCGATCGGGGCAATTGCAAGCCCACCATGGTAATTAAGGTGCTAAAGGGAATGCCGTACTTCTGCACGTCCCGGATAAACTTGAGCAGGGTGTCGGAGAAGAAGGCCACCAGGGTGAACACCACCACGCCCATCACAAAGTAATCCAGTAGTTGCCTGAAAATATAACGATCGAGCAGTTTTGGGGCCATTGAAAAAACCTTTGTCTCTATAGAGAACCGGAAAATGCGAGCGAGAAAACCAAAAAACCGATAGCGCTAGAATCAGAGAGGGGATATCGGGTAACGCTCAAGTTCAACCAGCTTTATGATAGAATCAAACGCAATGAAAAGCAAAGATCCAAGGCGTTGGGATACAAGATGCACCAACCTCCTGGATCCCCGTGATTGCGTTATATGTAAAGGAGCCCGCTAATGGGAAACGTATTAAATGTAACGGATGAAAGTTTTGAACAGGAAGTCAAAAAAGCCGATGTGCCCGTTCTGGTTGACTTCTGGGCTCCCTGGTGCGGACCTTGCCGCGCACTGGCCCCGGTCATCGACGAACTGGCCAGCGAGTTCGAAGGCAAGTTGAAAGTGGTCAAGGTCAACACCGATGACTCTCTGCAAACCGCCCAAAACTACCACATCAGCGGTATTCCGACCCTGATCATCTTCAAAAACGGCGAACCGGTAGAGCAAATGGTGGGCAATCACAAAAAATCCACCCTCACCGATGTGCTGAACAAGCACCTGAACAACTAGTTCAGCAACGCTCTAAATACTGAAAAAGCACGGTCTTCGGATCGTGCTTTTTTGTGATTTTGCCTATAAAAAAGGAAAGCCTATGCCTGGGCTTTCCCTGATGAATCACACGAAATTGGAGAATAGAAAAAAGACACACTACGTTTAGTGTTATAAATCCGTATGGTTTAAATACCAATCCCTGAGGTTTGCTAAACCTCAGGTTAAGATATATTAAGTCCAATTGCCCGTATGAAGACTTATTGAGGCGGACGCGCTTGCGGTTGCTGGGGTTGAGCCTGAGGCTGCTGCAGCCGCTGCACTTCCAGCATGGCTTTGAAACCTAAATACACCAGAGAACATTTTTTGACCGCAGGCAAATACAGGGCACAGTCGGCCCCCAAACAAAGTTCATCCACAGTGGGATTGCGAATGCTTAAAATGGGGCAAATAGGGGTGCTGGCAGTCATATAGGAAAAATCCCTGATCAATGGGCTGTCCCCCCATTATGAAAACAACCCTGTCCACAGAGCATCCCTTAAACGCATGAGACCACCCCTAAAGGGATGTGCCACTGGACATCAGCTTTCCGCCAATAGCCGATGCACCCAGGAAAACAGGCGGGACAATTCAAAGGGCCGGGGTAAATACAAGTCTGCCCCGGCCTGTAAAACCCGCTGACGATTATGCAAACTGGAAGCGCAGATGATGCGTAATTCCGGGTACTGCGCCCGAATCTCCGCAGCCAATTGCAGACCGGATTCCTCCTGATTGACCAGCGCATCCAGAATAACCAGACGGGTTCCACTCAACCGGGCGCTTTCCATCAAGCGTTGCCAGGCATCGACCGGGTTGGTGGTCAGCTCCACCGCATAGCCTTCCATTTCCAAAGTGGTTTTAAGCAGATAAGCCAAGGCCGCATCGGTTTCCAGCACCAAAATACCCGGACGGATATCAGCAACAACCGGCGAGGCCGTGCTTCCAGCCAACCGCAGGCGATCACTTTGCCAACTGGAACCCGGCTGCATACGGGCCAAGGTACCCATTTGCTGACTGGCGTTAAACAGGGACATAAAAGAATCAAACGGCTGGGTCTCCGTGGAGGCAATCCCGATACTCAAGCTGAGCAGGGGTACCCGACGGCTGATATTGTCCGCAATGACCGACATCAGGTAGCCCTGCTTGCGATCCTTTTCCGAATAAAAGTTGGGGGAGACGGTTTCAAACTGACGGCAGGCCAACGCCGCAATTTTATCGGCCTTATCCGGATGAGTGACAATGACAAAGTGATTTTCATCGCTCTGACTGATGAAATCGGGTACCATCACAATCCGGCTGAGCATAGCCGCCACCGTTTTCAGCACCTGCCGGGCTGGCAAGTCGCCATAGGCCTCACTGTACACGTCAAAATGGTCGAGCTCGAGCGTCAAAAGGGCCACCGGCTTTTGCTGATTCAGCCGCCGCTGCACCACTTTTTGGGCAAACTGCAAGCCCGGCAACTGAGTCACGACATTGGCCCCAAAATCCAGATTGCGCCGCAAGTGCACCAGCAGACGAATCTGAAACTCCTCTTCCGAGAGAGCAGGCCCCAAAATGTCATCGGCCCCCTGTAACAGGTATTGAATGCGTTGATTCTCTGCCCCGTTGCTTTGCACCACCACAATAGGCCGAACCTTCAGCCCCTGCTCCCGAATTTGCTCACAGAAACCCAGCACATCATCGCCTTGGGCCTCCAGATCATCCGCGAACAGACAAATCAAATCCGGCATAGCCTCGGCCAAAATGGCTTGAACCGCTTCCCCCTGTGCCCCCAGACGCTCACTATGCAGCAGGGTCAGCATGTTGGGGTGCCCAAAATTGCCCATTAAAGCGGACATATCCTGACTGGGAGAATTCCCCACCAGCAATACCACCTGAAAATCGCTCATCGCTCCACCTCCGAGGCATACAGGCGCCGCTGGTAAATGGCCTGCCGCTCCGGGGTAGCCGCTGGAAAAATAACGGTGAAGGTACTGCCCTGACCCGGCGCACTTTCAGCCAAAATCCGCCCCCCCATGGCAGTAGTTAAGGACTGGGTAATATATAACCCCAAACCGGTGCCTTCCACTTGCTGCTTTAAGGGACTTTCCACCCGGTAGAACTGGGTGAAAATCTTGGGCAGCAATTCCGCCGGAATACCCGGCCCCTGATCCTGCACCACAATGCGCACCTGAGCGTCATCCTCCGGAAGAAACTCCGCCCGAACGCTCACCGGAGTACCATCAGGCGAGTATTTGGCCGCGTTATCCAGTAAGTTAATGAAAACCTGCTCCAGCTTATCCGCATCAGCCCAGACCTCAATGGATTCCGGATGTACACTCAGTTGAAAAACCCGGGGAGTACCAGAGTGAGCCGAAGAAGGAGCCATGGTCTTAGCCCGCACACTCTCCATCGTCTTTTCCAGCAGTTTTTTGAGAGGAATCGGGCGGTAACTCAGCTCCACCCGCCCGGCACTGAGCCGGGAAGCGGCCAGCAGGTTTTCCACCAACCGAATCAGACGATCCGCCTGATCCTTGATAATGCTGATGAAGCGCCGCTTTTCCTCATCCGGCAACTGGGTGCCATAGCGCAACAGGGTATCGGCAAAACCCTTGATACTAGTCAAGGGGGTTCTAAACTCGTGACTGACCGTACTCACAAAATCGGAATGGGCCTGAGTGAGGGTGGTGTCTTCCGAAAAAGGGTCCACCAGGGTCAGAATCCACCCAGCGCCAAGGGTACTGTGTTTCACCTTAACCTTCAAAGCCTCCGGTTGGGCTGGCTGGGATGCGGATTGTAAAAAACCGCTATGCAACGGGGTAGGCTCCCCGTCTGGCAACCCCAGACAAAAGGCGCAATCCACTTTGGGGGGCGGCTGTATCCAATCGTTCAGACGGGTGACTGTTTGCAGGGAAGGTGTTCCCAACAACTGCCGCAAGGCCGGATTGACATAGAGCACCTGTCCAGCCGCATCGCAGACCATAGCCCCAGAGGTTAAACTTTCCAGCAAAGGCACAGCGCCCAAATCATCCAGAGAAAGCGAATCCGCATGGTTAGACTCAGGCATGTGAAGCCTCCATAGTCCCCAAGCGAAGGGTCAACGCCGATTGCAAGGCTGGCAGAACTGCCGCCGCAGGCCCTTGTAAAAAGTGATCCACCACAAAAGGGGTTAAGGCGCTCATTTCCGGATTAATCTCAATCACGGTCGCCCCGGCCTCTTTGGCCAACTGGGGTAAGCTGGCCGCCGGATGCACCACCCCTGAAGTACCCACAATGAGCATCACCGAGGCCTGCTGAGCAGCGCTAAAGGCCCTGTCCAGAACTTGGGGTGGCAGCATTTCCCCAAACCAGACCACATCAGGACGCACCCAGGCGTTACAAACCGGGCAATGCGGCGGAGACGCTTCAGCATCGGCCAGTAAGTCCAAACTGACCGGATGATTGTGATCCAGACACTTGTAGCGAAAAATATTGCCGTGCAATTCCAGCACAGTCTGGCTGCCGGCCCGCTGGTGCAAGTTATCAATGTTCTGGGTAATGAGGGTGAAGGCTGGAAACAGCGTTTCCAGCTGGGCCAACGCCTGATGAGCAAGGTTGGGCTGGGCCTGCCACACCGTATTTCTGCGAAAATCGTACCAATTCCACACCATGGCCGGATTGCTTAAAAATCCCTCCCGGGTGGCCAGATCTTCGGCTTTGTAGTTGGCCCACAGTCCGGTTTGAGCATCTCGGAAGGTGGGAATACCGCTTTCCTTAGAGACCCCAGCCCCAGTCAAAACCACCAGACTACCGTGAGCCTGGTGGCATTGAATGAGTGCTTCTACGGCTTTATCCAAAATGGCCAAATCGGGCAATGGAATGACTCCTTCTTTGGCACCATTTTACGATAGCTAGCCCTGATTGGAACCGCCTTTTTCCGCCTGATTTTGCACCGCCCGCACCGAACCGGCCAATGCGCCCATAAAGGCAATGGATTCGTACGGTAAAAACAGGGTGTTGGATTGCCCTTGGGAGACTTTTTCCAGCGATTCCAGATACTTCACCTGCAAGACTTCCTTGGAAGGGTTGGCATCTTTAATAGAGGTGAACATTTTATAGACCATTTCCGCTTCGGCGGTTTGCACGCTGCGAATGGCAGTAGCTTCCCCTTCCGCTTTTTTGATGGAGGATTGCTTGTGGCCTTCCGCTTCCAGAATCATGGCCTGCTGGACGCCTTCGGCATTCCGAATGGCCGCTTCCCGCTCCCCTTCCGATCGCAAAATGGCGGATTGCTTTTCCCCTTCAGCGGTCAGAATCATGGCCCGTTTTTCCCGCTCGGCCCGCATTTCCTTTTGCATGGAATCCACAATATCACGGGGCGGATCGATGTCTTTCACTTCCACCCGGTTTACCTTCAGGCCCCACTTGCCCGTGGCGTCATCGAGGACGTGTTGCAGCTTGGAGTTAATGACATCCCGGCTGGCCAGGGTTTCATCCAGGGTCATTTCCCCAATAATATTCCGCATGGTGGTCAGGGCCAGCTTTTCCACCGCAGTAATCAGATCCACCACCTCATAGGTGGCCCGAACAGGGTCGGTCACCTGAAAGTAGATGATGGCGTCAATGTTCATGGTCACGTTTTCTTTGGTAATGACCGGCTGAGAGGGCAAGTTATAAACCTGTTCCCGCATATCCACCATGCGCATGGTATCCAGAAACGGCACCAACAAACGAATCCCGGCCTCTTGCGTAGCCAGATACTGACCCAATCGTTCTATCACCCCAACCGTGGACTGACGCACAATGCGCACCGAAGAACCAACGACCACCAGTGTGAAAAAAACCAAAATAATGACTAAAAAGCCACCCAGTACTTCCATATACTAAACTCCCTATGCTGTTTCAAAACTGCGAACGAATACAACCAATACGAATAACGAGAACCCTTATAACTCAGTCTGCCGGGGAGCCACGGCCAGCTTGGCCCCATCTACCTTCACGATCAGGGCTTCCTGACCGGCAAGAATGATGTCTCCCCGCTCATCGGCCAAATAGGCGGTCCAGACCTCACCGGTATGCGTCACCTTGACCTTGCCAGCGTACTTGTCCACGGGCTCCAGTGCCAAAACAGTGGTGTTAATCAGCGCCGATACGTTAGAGTCCACAGCCGGACGATTGCCCACTTTAAAGGTTTTTTTCAGGACCGGGCGGGCCAACCAAACCATTAATAAGGAAGAGAGCACAAAGACCAGCGTCTGCCCCAACAAGCCCGGTATAAATAATGAAGCTAAGGCAGCAATGAGGGCGCCTATGGCAAAAAAGCACATAAAGAAGCCCACCGTGAACACTTCCACAATGCCCAGCAATAAAGCCAGCACAATCCAGCCCAGCATTACATTTGACATGCCCAATTCCATCGTACGCTTTCCACCTAAAATCGCGACTCTGCTTTTATTGTACCTGATTCAACCCGGACGTGGCCTTATTCAAAGTCAAAGAATGGTCTAATTTAACTGCGAAGCAGGCTGGTTTTTCAGCAGCGGGAAACCCAGCGCCTCGCGTTGCTGAACATACATCTTGGCCACTTGCTCGGCCAAACGACGAATCCGCAAAATGTAGTTGGTGCACTCATTCATTCTAAAACGCAAATCAGAAACAGCCCTAAAGTGAAGATCTGTTAAGAATTTTGAATTGTCCTAAAGTATTTAAATAAGCGATCGATACTTCCTTATATAACCCCTTTAATTCTGAGAGCCAAATATGAATCAAGGGAATGCCCTGCAAGAGTCTAAACAGAACCGGCAGACTGGGCGAGGTCAGAAATCAGGCTTTACTCTGGCCGAATTGCTCATTTCTCTGGCCATACTGGGCGTGATAGCCACCTTTACCATTCCTAAAATACTGACAACCCAACAAAACGGACAACGCATTGCTGTCTTCAAAGAAACATACGCAACACTGTCCCAAGTTGTGTATGAGGGTTATCAAAAAGGGGACGTCAGCACATCAACATATGCTACTCATATACTGAGTAACGTAAATGCCCTTAGAGTTTGTACTAGCAATAGTTTCACGGAAGGTTGTTGGACTCAAACAGATTCTTCACCCTTTAATGAAAGAGGGCAACGTGGGTTCATATTGCCTAATGGCGCTACAGTCGCTGGATTTGAAAATGGTTTTAACACGGATGCGTTTTTGGTTGACTGGAACGGAACTATAGGCCCCAACATAGAGGGGGATGACCAGATTTATTTATTTCTATGCTCAAATTCCCAAGGGACTGGTTGTGGGAGTGTAAAGCCCTGGACAATAACTCCTTTTACAGCTACCAGTAGAACACTATACCAAAATATTTTTCAGTAATTAATTCAACTGCGGGGCGGCTTGATTTTTCAGCAACGGGAAACCCAGCGCCTCACGTTGCTGCACATACATCTTGGCCACTTGCTCGGCCAAACGACGAATGCGCAAAATGTAGTTGGTACGCTCGTCCTTGCTAATGACCCCGCGAGCATCCAGCAAGTTAAAGGCGTGAGAGCATTTCAGCACATAATCGTAAGCGGGCAGCACCAACTGGTGCGATAAGGCGTTTTCCACCTCGCCCCGGTACAGGTCAAACAACTGCATCAGGGTTTGCGGGTTGGACACCTCAAAGTTGTATTTGGACTGCTCAATCTCGTTTTGCAGATAGATATCGCCGTAAGTCAGGGTTTCGTTCCACTTGAGCTTGTAGACACTGTCCACATCCTGCAAGTACATGGCGATGCGCTCGCAGCCATAAGTGATTTCCACAGCGGTCGGGTGAATATCCAAACCACCGGCCTGCTGGAAATAGGTAAACTGGGTAATTTCCATACCATCCAGCCACACTTCCCAGCCCACGCCCCAGGCACCCAGGGTGGGAGATTCCCAGTTGTCTTCCACAAAGCGGATATCATGATCGGCAATGTTAATGCCCAGCACTTCCAGACTCTTCAGGTACAAATCCTGAATGTTGTCTGGCGAGGGCTTCATAATGACCTGGTACTGAAAATAATGTTGCAAGCGGTTGGGATTTTCCCCGTAACGGCCATCGGTAGGACGACGGCAGGGGTCCACGTTGCCCACATTCCACGGTTCCGGCCCCAGCACCCGCAGGAAGGTAGCCGGGTTCATGGTGCTGGCCCCTTTTTCCATATCGTAAGGGAACTGCACGACGCAGCCTTGCTGAGCCCAATATTGGTTTAAGTTAGCGACCAACTCCTGAAATGTAAGTGCCATGGTTCAATAATCTTTCTTTTTAAAGTGGATTTATACAAAGGACCACATGCAGGATAAGCACTTTTAAAAGGCTCCTGCAAAGCCGTGGGAAGTATTCACAACTCTAAAAGTCTAACACAAGCCCTAGGGGTGATTTTTCACTTCTTCATTCAACAAATCCACAGCATTGGTAATTAGGCCATCCACGCCCATAGCCCTAAGTTTAGGGAATTTCTCCTGCTCCTGGTCGCGGGTTTCACCATGAACCCAGGGCACCACCCGCAAGCCTGCTTGATGTGACAACTGAACCAGCTCCGGCGTGGTCCGGGCGTAGCTGGGATGAATGGCATCCACCCCCAAAAGGCGCTTGGCAAACCAATTGACAAACAACTTTTGCAATAAGGGTACACGCGGAACAAAGCCCGGTAAAAGCACGTTCAAGGCTGTCTGAATTTGGGGATCTTGCCGTTTGACTTTCCACAAGCTCAAGGGGGAAAAACTAAGCACGGTGACCTGATTCTGCAACCCCTTCTCTCGTATCGTATCCACGACCTTACGCTCCAGGTGTCTGTTCCCAAATAGGCCTGCCGTTTTTAATTCGATATAAACCGGTGTGTTCGGCAAACGATTCAAAACCGTTTCCAACTCGGGAATTTGCAGGTTTTCAAAACGATCGGTATTTTTACAGTGCACCGCCTGACCCATCACCCGCTGCATGGCTTGCTGATACTCTGTAAAATTAAATCGGGCCTTTTGCAGTTCCTGCCAGTTTGTTCGCCCCACCTGTTTTTGCTCACCCGGCAGTTGAAAAGTCCGCCCAGTTTTAAAGTCGTGATGCACCACCACCTTACCATCCTTGGTGGTCATGACATCCAGTTCGATGCCCACTTCCTGCTGTTGGGCCGACTCAAAGGCAAGCAAGGTATTTTCCGGCATAACCCGACTGAGATCCTTATGGGTAGTAGCGCCCCGATGGCCGATTATTACAAAAGGCCGTTGGGCCTGATTCACACGATTCAACATATTGCAAAAACACCCACAGTTTTAAAAACACAAAATTCTGGAATAAGAGCACTTAAAACAAAAAAATACCGTATCTTCAATGCGTGAAATAAACACCAGCAAACTGGCAGGTTCAAGATAGTGCGCTCATGGCAGAAGCCACTGAGTCAATAAAACCCAAAGCACTTTAAAATTTACCGAACCATCCGTTTATGAAGGCGGCGGCGTGGATTGCAAGCGGGTCATTGTCTGCCGCCAGGCCTCAGTATCGGCTTCCCAATAGGTTTCCGCCAAAAAGGCCTCATCCTCCGATTCCGACAAAACGGTGCGCCATGCCGCTGGATATTCATCCGGGGCCGTCCAGTCCGGCGATTGAGTGCTGCGCACCACGTACAACTTCCGCATGGCCCGTGTGAGGGCCACATAAAACACCCGCTGGGCCTCCGTGGCTGAGCGAGGAGATAGCCAGCATTTTTGATAAACCTCTTTTTTCAGGTTATCCAGACCATGTACTTTACCCAGAATCAGGCCAAAGCCCGCTTTGCCTGCATATTGGGGATCAAAAATGAGGGCGGTATCGTTCCCACCCCGATTGCCGCCCAAATCGGTATAAGCGGCAAACACCACCGGAAATTCCAACCCCTTGGAAGCGAACACCGTCATAATGCGCACGGCGTCCTCGCCAGACAATTCCTCTTTCACTGGCAATTCCTGATTGGGATTGGCCGCGTATTGCTCCAGAATCTCCAACACCTCGTCCAGAGTGGGCTGAATGGGCTTGTTCTGCCCAAACAGATACAGTAATTTTTCAAACATGCGCAAGGTAATGCGCTGCTGCTTTTGCTGCCACGCAGGCGTCTGGGAGGAAATTAAGCCCACCGCCGCCGCCAACTGTTGAAACAACGGCACTGCCGCCAAGCGGGCCTTACGCTTGCGAATGGCTAACAGTTGAAAGGCCAGATCGCCCACCGCCTGAGCCACAGCCAGCGGCAAGGCCGGGCAATCCTGAGAGCGTTCGCGCAAGTGCAGACAGGCATCGAACAAGGTGGCCTTGCGATGCGCCCACTCCGGGGAAGGGTTGGGCAAGCTGTGCTTTAAGGTCATCAAGGCCCGCAGTTGCCGATGGTTCAGTTTGGCCTGCAAAATACGCACCAGCGATAACTCATCGCTCAAGTCGCACATCAAACGCAGCAAGGCCATAGCATCCTGAATGACCGACTCCTGAAAAAAGCCCAGATTCTTGGGTTTAATCGAGGGAATCCCCAGCGCCGCCAATTGACCCTGAATGCGCTCCGCCTTGGCGTGGGATTTCACCAGCACCGCAATATCAGAGAAACGACACTCCCCAGCATCCACCAGGCGGGCCACTTCCAGAGCGATAAACTGGGCTTCCCGCTCTTTTTGTTCCTCAATGGGCTTTTTACCCGGTTGGCCGCTCTCTTTTTGAATCATTTCATCCAAATTCAGCCAAACCACCTTGGGTTCAGTAATTCCCGCGTTTTTCTCACAGGGTTCCAACTGCTGATTGGGGCCTTGGGCAATTTGCTCGGTCAGTTGGTTGGCCACTGCCAGCACCGGCGGCAAGGATCGGTAGTTGGTTTGCAGGTTCACCGTTTTGTGGGGATGCTTCCCGAAAATCAGCCGCAGGTTTTCTGGTTGAGCAAACCGAAAAGCGTAAATGGACTGCTTCTCATCGCCCACCACGGTCAGGTTCTGGGCCCGCTCCCGAATGATCAATGCCAGCAAGCGCAATTGGCTGCCATTGGAATCCTGAAATTCATCTACAATGACCGCTGCAAACTGATTTTGGTAACGCTGCCGCAAATCCGGGCGGCGTTCCAGCAGGTGAATGGTATGGTTGATCAGGTCATCGAAATCGCAGGCCTTTTCCATCAGCAAGCGAGCCTGATACAGAGCATACACACTAGCCACAATGCCGATCAACCGGGTTTCAACGGCCAACGCGTCGGTCAATAGCTTCGTATCGGGGAAAGCAGGCTCAAAAGTTTTGGGCACCAGATAAAACTTGGCCAAGCCCTCCACTTCGTCCTTATAGCTGCCGGGGCTCAGCTTCTTGCCCTTGGCTTCCGCTTTGCGTTCTGCGGACTGGATGGGTTGCCAACTGCTATGCGCCCAGGGAGACAAACTGCCCGTCCAGGCTTCCACCTTCGCCAACATATTCTCCAGCTTGGCCGCATCAGGGTCATGCGGCACTGGCAAGTCGGTTAGCCTTTCGGTCAAAGCCTTGGATTGCCGCAAGGCGGTCTCATAAAACTCCAGTGGGGAAAGGCCAGCGGTTTTAATTCGGGTAATGAGGGCAAACAAACGTTCCGCGGACAAGGTGCTTTCCACATCCTCCAGCCCGCAGGCCTGTAGCGAAGCCAGACTCAAAACATCCGGTGGCAAGTGGGCCGACAAGCCAGACTGGGCCAGCAATGGCCCGAGCGAATGGTTCTCCCCCAGCAAGACGCTTTTAACCACCCGATTGAACAAAACCTGCTGATCCAGCGGGTTGAGAATGACAAAATCCGGCGGCAAGTACACATCCACGGCATGCAAACGCAACAGCCGCATACAAAACTGGTGAAAAGTGCTAATCCAGGCATCGGGGCCCAGGCCACTTTCCCCGTTTTCCAGCAACCGACGATGAATCCGCTCCCGCATGCCCTGAGCGGCGTCCTTGGTAAAGGTCACCACCAAAATGGCTTCCTCCGGGCGTGCCGTGCCCTGTTGGCGCAAATCCTGCACCAGTTTCACAAAGCGCCGGGAGATGAGCTCGGTTTTGCCGGTCCCGGCACCCGCCAACACCTGCAAGGGTTCATCAATAGGCGTGGTGACAGCCTCTTGCTGCCGCTCATTCAAGCCCTTTAGAAAATCATCGCCCGAAGGCTTACCCGCGTGTTGCACTTCTGATGGCCCAGTTAATTCGGATAGAGGCACTTCAAATGGAGGCACTTCAAACAGATCCAGTTGACTCATTACTCCAAACCCTCACCCTCTGAGCCATTTCCCTGCTCGCAAATGCCCGCGTACGGGCAGTAATCGCAGGCCCCCGATTCCGGCACCGGCGAAAAATGCGCGCTACTCAAAATGGGATCAACCACATGAGACTGAATATCACCTAAAACCCGTTTCCGTTGCGCATCCAGAACATCCGCACCCAAGCCCAGCCGAATGGAGCCCTGACTGGGATTATCCGGGAACTGGGGACGCACCAGTTGCAGGGAGACCCCGGCCATACCGCCTATGAGCGTCTTATCCTGCTGAGCGGCCCAGTAATACAGGGGTAATTGATAATCAATGGGGTAGGCCGCGTTTAATTTATTGGCAAAACGCTGATGATGGGGCAGTTCTGGCTCGTCTGGCAAGGCATCCACCGTGGCTTCAAACCGCTGCTCGCACAATTCCCAGCGGGTGCCGTACTTGCTGGCCCCGTAAGTCTTGTAATCCATCACTTCCCAGCGACCATCGGCCAGTTGAATCACCGCATCCATTTTTCCGGTCAAACGACAGCGCTCTAGCCCGGCCAGCACCACATCTTTCAACTCCCGCTCGGCATAAATAGCCTTCAGGGTGCCGTAACGGTCGAAGTAACCCTTCTCCGTCAAATCCTCAATAGAAGCCAACAATGACTGTCGGAGTGAATGCACGGCCAAGGGGCTCATTTGAGCCAAGGTCTGGCGTTCCCGCTCCCCGAAGCCCGCCATGTAAAAGGCATGAGAATCGCTTTCAAACCCAAAGAAAGCCTCGGCCACTTCCCGCAAGCGCTGGGGCGTATGCTCTCCCGTCGGGGTTTGACTGTTGAAGGCTTCCATCACCTTGTGAATTAGCGTTCCCAGACTGGCTGCCACCGAGCCCGGCTCTTTCAGGCCCAACAAGTGCTTGTAATAATACTGCCGGGGGCACTGCATGTACCGGGTAATAGCGGTGGGGCTAATCGATAGATCCTCATTAGCCTCAAAAACCGGCTCCGGGGCTTGCGGATGGAGTTGGGCCCAAGCGCTTTTGCTCTGGTAATCGCTTTGAAAATCCGGCAACTCACTGTCAAGGTCTAGTTCTGGCTGTAAAGCATTTAAACGAGGGGGCTGATTGCAATAATCCACCTCGCAAGCCGGTACGGCGCTGGCTGCAGATTCACAAGCGCACACCAGCGCAGCCGAGGGACAGTGCAGCAACTGCCGCTTTTGGGCCAGCAGGGCCGTATAGTAGGGCGAGGGCAAGACCCGTTCGGTATCCTGCTGTTGGTGGCAGGTTAAAAACAAACGCTGACTGGCCCGACTGGCTGCCACCGCAAACAAACGCCGCTCTTCGGCTTCGCTAAACAGGGCAGGCAAGCCCAACGATTCCAGAACCGACTGACTGAGCCACTCTGAGCTTTCCCGATGACTGGGAAATTCCTCGCTTTGCAGAAACGGCATGGCCACCACGGGAAATGTCTCTCCCTGGGCCTGGTGAACGCTAAGTAAGCGAACCTGATTTTGCTTGTCAGTGCCCGTCGAAGTCTGCCAGAACTGCTCAAACTGGCTCAATAGCATACGCAAGGACAGCCCTTGGCCGGTGGCCTGATAAAATCGCTGGCCCAATTGCGCCATGGCTTTTCGCACGGGCTGCAAAGAGGCCCACAAAGCCAGTTCAGGACTGCTATCCCCCGGTGTAAGACTGGGAGAAAAAGCCTGTAAGGCGCCATCCAGTAACTGCCCCGGATCAGGGTGTTGCAGCCAGGTGTGGTACAGGGCAACCACCGCTTGCAGCCTCTCCACAACTTCGGGAGACGTTTGCTCCCGATTCAGCCATAGGCCCAACAACCAGACTTGGTCTGCTTCCTGAACAGGCGCTGCCAGCTTGGCCAGCGCCCCCGTATGGGCTGTATCGTGTAAAACCGCCTCTAACCAGCGCAGTAAATAGCGATTGTGATTTTTCAAAGAGGCGGCCCATGCCGGAGAGGAGGCTACAGCGCGCAAGGCCTGACTTTCCAGTACTTCTGGCGTCTCAAACTGTTCCGGCTGAAGGCCCCATTGCTCCCAAATGGCCAGCACTTGCAGCAAGGCGTAAAAATCTCGCTGAAAATCGAGCACCGCTTCACTCAGGCTCTCATCCTGAAACGGAATGCCTCGCTGTAGAAAGGCGGCATAGAGGTGCGATTTATACCGGCCGGAACGCAATAGCACCACACAATCCGCCCAAGTGGCCGAACGAGTGCCGCCTTCCACTGTAAAATTAGCCACAGCAATGGACTGTGTGGCTACAATGTCCGCCAGGTAATCCGCCAAGGCGGTGGCTTCAGCGGCAGCATCGGTGTAATAACCAAATTGAACCATCTGGCCAAGCTGCTCTGAATCGGGGGCCTGCTCCTCCCAAATCGGCGCCGGTAACAGGCTGTTCAGCAAGGATAAGACCGGCGCGTTATTACGCAAATTGGCCTGCTGAACCTGATGAGTGACAGGGCGGCCTTGCCGCTGGAAGAAAGTATCAAAGCAGTCCGGCTGTCCGCCCCGGTAACTGCGAACCCCCAACTTTGGATTACCCGCCAAAACCAGTCGCACCGGTAGCTGGGCCAACAAGTGGTAATGAGCGAGCGATAACTCCTGAGCCTCATCGATCAAGAGGGCCGAAACCAGTTCAGGCAAGAGCGCAGGCAAGTGCACAGGCAAAGGATTAGGATGGGCAGGGGTATCTTGCGGTTGAAGCAGGTGAGCCAGCGCCGGATAGGTCAGCAGGCGGGCCTGCTGGCACAGGCTGAGGAATTGCTGATAAATTTGCCCCAGTAAATGAACCCGCTCTGGGGAAAGTCCCGTGTACGTGATCAGGTGATCCGGTAAGCAGCCCTGCACTTGGCATTGCCGGATCAGGTTGGCCATTAACCGGGTGAATGAAGCATCCTGACTCGCCGAAAACAAGGGATGCTCAGGTTGAATGATGGTTTGCACGGCTTGAGCAATCAAGGTCTGGCTCTCCAGCTCACTCAACAATTGCCAGTGGATAGCTTCAGGCTGATCGGCGTTCAACCAGGCCAGCAAAAACTGGTCCAGGGGCTGCACCGTGATTTGAGCCACCACTTTAGCCGCTTCCAAACCGGCCAGTTGACTCTCCAGCCGGAGGTAAGCCTGAAGTCGGGATTGATTTTGAGAACTGACCGCCAGCAAACAAAGACTGGACAGGGCAAGTCCCTCCTGCACGTGCAGACGAATGGCCTCTTTGGCTAAAAATCGGCTTTTACCACTACCGGGGGGGCCAGTGACCAACAAAACAGGCTGGGTCATAGAACTGAATTTTTCGACTCCCTGAGCAAAGCGGACAAACTGAACGCTTGAGACTGCGTTTTATTATTTTCTCCCGATGGGCGTCCCTTGTAAAATAGAGACAGTTTGACGCAGCCCCGGTTCTTACCGATAATGGCTCAGTAACAAGCCGCCGTTACCCCCAACGATTGGATGCAATATGTCTTCCCTGCTGTCGCCCGCCGTACAACAAGCGTTTGATCTGATTCTGGCGCCCTTAAACTCGGTCAAAGACAGTCTGAAAGCGATCATTCCGCCACAATCTGCGGTTTTAGCAGAGACCGTGGAATATTCCCTGTTAAGCGGGGGGAAATACCTACGCCCAGTGGTCACTTTGCTGTGTGCACAAGCCAGTCAAAACCAAACCCCAGTGCAAATCCAACAGGCCGTGGAAGCCTCCGCCGTGGCCGAAATGATTCATGTGGCCACCCTGCTCCACGATGACGTCATTGACGGCTCGGAGCTGCGCCGGGGACGCAAAACCGTGCGAGCCCAGTGGGGCAATAAAATTTCAATTCTCAGTGGAGATTACCTATTGGCACAGGCCAGCGTCAAGCTCGCCAAACTGGGAAACCCACGGTTGGTGTCCATTTTCGCCCATGTACTTGCCGATTTGTGTGACGGGGAAGTAGAGCAAATGAACAGCAGCTACCATCTGGATAGCTCATGGGACAGCTACTACCGCAAGACCATGTGCAAGACAGCCAGCCTGTTTTCCGCCGGATGCGAATCGGCAGGCGTGATTAACGGCTTGCCGGAAGAGCAGATTCAGGCCCTGAAATCCTACGGGCACCACTTTGGCATTGCTTTTCAGGTGGCCGATGACCTGCTGGACTACACCGCCACAGAAGCCGAAATGGGAAAGCCCGTGCTGGATGATCTGCGGAACGGGTTGTTAACGGCCCCCATCCTATTGGCAATGGAATCCGAGAAGTTAAGTGCTGAGGCGCAAGCGGAACTGAAGCAGTTGACCACTCAGTTATTTGAAGCCCCCGGTGATGAAACGCTGATCCAGAAAATCCAGCAGTACCTGGCCCAGAGTGAGGCCGTGCGTGGCACTCAGCAATTGGCCGATCAGTATGTGGCCAAGGCCAAACAATCACTGGATTTCTTACCCCCTTCCCCCGCCAAGACAGCCCTGATCAACTTAGCCGAATTCATCCCCCAGCGCCGCGCCTGAAAACGCATCCACGAGGCCCCAGTCGCTATCTGTTCAAGCCCTCAGAGGAATGCCCCCTGCTGGTTGAATTTCAATCACCGTGATGTGGGTGGTTTCAATTTACAGTCTCAAAATCCGATTAAACTTTTGCCCAACACGGCCGATACCCCTCATACGCGACTCCCCTACGAGCATGAGGACAGCAGCACCATGTCAGCCGGGCAACTCCCCTCAGAAAATTCTCCAAAGACCAAACGCATTGGCGGCAAAGAAGCGGCCATCCCCATGGAAGTGGTCATTCTCACCGCCGATCACGAAGTGCAGGGCATCATCCACGTCTCCCGAGATGCCCGTGAAGAGCGCCGCATCAGCGACTTGCTCAACGATCCGGAGAGACGCTTCCTGGCCGTCACCGATGCCAAGCTCATCAACCGGAGCGGGCCAAGTTCCCCCCGAATTTACAGCTTTATGCAGCTGCATATCGACAACATTATTATGGTGCACCCTTCCGCCCAAGCCGTGCTAAAAAACACCGAATACAGCAAAGACGAAGCCCTGCGCTTCGACGGGTTGCGTTCCAAGATGGTCCGCACCATGGGACAAGCGCCTGCCGGTTCGTAACACATTTATTTGAAATATTGGCGCATGGCATCCAGAATCGCTTGCGCTTCCTGATCGCCTCGCTGGGCTTTTTGAGCCGCTCGATCCAGCACCAGCCGAGGATCTTTCCCCTGTGCTTTCAAGGTCTGGGCTTGGCGAATCCAATCGTTGGCCTTCAACAGCAAGTGTTGATGCCGATCCAGCAAGGCATTTTCAAAGGGAAACAGAAAGGGCCGGGCCTTGGCCGCTGCCGCCTGACTCTGCCGCAAGTCCTCCTCCGAGAACGGGGTCAGGCGCTCAATGGGGATATCTTCCCAAGGATGGGCCTGGGCTGGCGTTGGCCTCAACCCAAACGCCGATAATGGTAACAGGCTCAATAAACCAGCCTGAAGCAACTGCCTTCGGTTGAAGCCAATCGATGGCCCTTCTAAGCCGTCTTTCCTTTGTGACGAAGGACGGGTAAAGACAGGCTTGGCCTGCGGCGCAGTCCACCGCAATCCTTTTTTGGGCGCTGACTCTTTATGCCCGGAAGCGCTTTGAGGCTGCCAAGCAGCGTTGGGCCGAATTTGTAACATCATTTTGTTCCCCCACTCTGATGTCGATGTTCCCCACTTGAAAATCGGTTAAAACCCTATTAAAGGGACTTGCCAGACTCCTTTTGCTCGGATTTCAACTTTCGTGTCATCAGGCTTTTCACAATCATTTTCTCGGAAAAAGGCCCAGACAGACACATTTCTACCATATCCACAATGGGTGTATCCAGCCCCATTTTATGAGACAACTCGTAGACGGCATGGGTGGTCTTCACCCCTTCGGCCACCACTTTGAGGTCGGTCAAAATATTATCCAGCGTTTCCCCTTTGGCCAAGCGAGCCCCCACCTGAAAGTTTCGGCTCAACGGACTGTTAGCGGTAGCCAGCAAGTCTCCCAGACCGCTCATGCCATACAGGCTCTCCTGATCAGCCCCCAAGGCCACGCTAAAGCGGGTCATCTCGGACAACCCTCGGGTGATTAAAGCCCCCAGGGCATTATCGCCCAGTTCTTTTTGCTTCATATAGCCACTGGCAATGGCGAAAATGTTTTTCAGGGCTCCGCCCAGCTCCACCCCGGTTACATCGGTGTTGGAATACAACCGGAATAAATCGTGGGATAAATCCCGTTGCAAGGCTTCGGCAATCTCTAAATCTTCGCAAGCAATGGAGCAAGCGGTCGGTAGACCATTCAAAATCTCCATAGCCAACGTGGGCCCGGATAAAACCGCATACGGATTGTCCGGCATTTCTTCGGCAAACACCTCAGACATGCGCTTGAGGCTAGGGAACTCAATGCCTTTGGAGGCGTTCACCAGCACCACATGCTTGGGCAGCTTCACTTCATCCCGCAAACGGCGCAATACTTCCCGGGTGCCGGAAACGGTCACCACCATCACAATCACATCAGCATCCCGAACGGCCTCTTCCAGAGAAGCGGTCATGTTGAGCTTTTGGGGCAAAATAACCGGCAACGGAAACAGTACCTTGCGATCCCGGTCCATGGCAGCCACTTTATCAGCGTTTCGGTCCCACAGCCACACGTTTTCATTCTGGGCGCCATTCAGCCAGGCCAGGGTCAGCCCCCAACTGCCTGCTCCCAAAATTGCCAGCTTTTTCATTTTAAATACGGTTCTCCGTACCATTTAACAGCCGTTGAATGTTGGCCTTATGCAAATAAATAACATAAATTCCGGCAATGGCGGCATAAATTTGGTAAGGAAGCGGCGCTTTAAACACAATGAGCATGATTGGCGCCAACACACTGGCCAGCATGGAACCCACCGAGACCATCCGGGTCAGCCGCATGGTGACATAGGCAATCACCCCCAGTAAAATCCCTGCCACCGGATCAAGGCCCACAAAGCCACCCAGGCCTGTGGCAGCCGATTTTCCACCGGCAAAGCCCAGGTAAATAGACTTACTATGACCAATTACGGTCGACAAAGCCACCAGCACGTGTAACCAAGGGGCCCCCGGAAACACAAACTTGGCCAACAGAACCGGCAAAGTGCCTTTCAGGAAGTCCACCAAAAGCACAAACAGGAAGGGTTTGAACCCAGCGGCCCGTTTTACGTTGGTGGCACCGACGTTACCGCTGCCCACCTGCCGAATATCCTGGCCGGTCAGCTTTTTGACTACCAGGTACGCTGTGGGAACCGCCCCAATCAAATAGCCAAGCACGGCCGCAATCAGGTAATGCATTGTATCTACCGCCTATTTTCCCTTCTTTTGCATTCTTTCCTTTTTCTCTTCACGAGAACGAGGCACGATGACTATCGGCGATCCGGAAAACTCAAAGTTCTCACGCAACTTTTTTTCCAGGTAACGACGATAGGAATCCTTCATGAGTTTAGCATCATTGACGAACACGATAAACGTGGGCGGCGCCACCCCAACCTGAGTGGCGTACAGCAACTTCAAACGGCGCTGCTTAATGGGCGCAGGGGGAGACAGCGTAAAGGCCTCGGCCATGACCTCATTGACCAGACTGGTCTTAATGCGGCGATTGGCGTTCTCATAAACGGTTTTGGCCAGCTCAAAAATGTTACTGAGGCGCTGGCCTTTGGCCGCACTGGTAAACAGCACCGGGGCAAAGGCGGCAAACGGCAGCTCCTGATAGAGCTTTTTCTTGAAGGTATCCACGGTTTTGGAGGTCTTATTGGGAATCAAATCCCACTTGTTGACCACCAGCACCAGCCCTTTGCCAGCCTGGTTGCTCATATCAATGATTTTTTTATCCTGATCGGTCACCATACCAGCCGTTTGGCTTTGAATGTTTTCAGTGGCGTCCAGCACCATGACCGTCACATTGGCGTCTCGGACCGCCCGAATAGAGCGATCTACAGAGAACATCTCGATGCCGTAGTCCACTTTGCCTTTTTTACGAATCCCTGCGGTATCCACCAGCACAAACTCCTCACCCTCAAAGGTGACCGGGACATTGAGAGAGTCACGGGTGGTACCGGAAATATCGCTGACAATGGAGCGTTCTTCGCCCAAGAGGGCATTCAGGATGGATGATTTGCCCACGTTGGGACGGCCCACCAGGGCGATGTGAATGCGGGTATCCTCTTGCACGTCTTCGGGGGGGACTGGCAAACGCTTGATGATTTCATCCAGCAAGTCACCCACACCAACGTTGCCATGTAAGGCAGACAGGGAGTAAGGCTCCCCTAAAGAGAGGGCGTAAAACTCAGCGGCCAAGGCTTTTTGATCGTGGCGATCGATTTTATTGATGGTAAGCAAAATGGGCTTGCCGCTCCGACGGAGCTGTTCGGCAATATCGGCGTCCACCGAAGTGATGCCGGCTTGGCCATCCAGCAAAAACACAACCAAATCGGCTTCTGCCAAGGCCACTTCGACCTGCATGTTGATTAAATCCGCAAAGGGATGCTCTTCCAAATCGGCATCCGGCATGACCCCGCCGGTGTCCACCAGCGTAAACGCTTTCCCTTGCCAATCCGCGTCGTAATAGGATCGATCCCGTGTGACACCTGGGGTATCGTCCACAATGGCCTTTCGGGAGCCAATAATGCGGTTGACCAAAGTGGATTTGCCCACGTTGGGGCGACCAATAATAGCGACAGTCGGTTTTTTCATGAGGTGTTGTCCATTCTTAAGGGAATCCGTTTCTCCAATAAAAAGCGGAGCGGTTTCCGGTTTGCGTTTTGGCTCAAACCGAGCCTGTTTGGAAAAGATCAGGTTTGGACGGGCTAACGCGAGGGCTGGGATTAGGAATTGGGTTGTAGAAACTGCGGACGAGTCTCCAGATATTTTCCGTTACGGACGCTGTGAGAAGAAATGCTTCCGTATTAGAATATGGCTATGTTATCGGAAATATTTCAAAAACCCAAACCCATTATCGGTCGGGTGCAATTGTTGGCCCTACCCGGCTCCCCCGACTGGGACGGCAACTGGGACACCCTGATTGCCCGCGCCGAGCAAGAGGCGACGGCCTTAGCCACCGGCGGCGTGGACGGCCTGATTTTAGAGAACTATCACGATACACCCTTCTCCCGGGAGCGTATGGATGTGGCCGGGGCCATTGCCATGGCCTTGCTGACCAAGCGCCTCAAGCAATTCACCCACTTGCCCGTGGGGATTTCCATATTGCGCAACGACCCGGAAACCGCATTGGCCATTGCCCTAAACACCGGCGCTGATTTTTTAAGACTCTCGGTGCTCAGTGGCGCTTTTGTTTCGGAGAGCGGTGTGGTCAACAGCCGCTTGAACGAGTTGCTGCATTACAAAAATCGACTGAAGGCCGATCTGCCCCCATTGCTGGTGGATCTTTCCCCTCAGCACCTGACCACCGGCATTGGTCAAGCCGCCAACAAACAGGCCCAGACACTGGCGCACTTGTTAACGTTGGCCCGGGAACTCCCAAGCAACTTTGGCCCGATCAGCCTAGCCATTTCCAGCCAATCCCTTCCGCCCCAAGAATTGATCCCTTTCAAACAACAAATCAGTTTACCCGTCTGGGTGGAGCATCAAACCCCGCACACCGAGCCGGACCCCTGGTTTGAGATGGCCGACGGCCTGATTTTAGAAACGGGCATTCGCAAGGCCAGCGCCCTGCACCCGGATTTGCCCCCCACCATTGACATGCCTCAGGTAGAAGAGCTGGTCAATCGCCTGCGTGGGGTCAAATCGGTTTCGGAAATGGATCCGGATCTGTTCCTGCAACGCTAAAGAGGCACTCCGATTTAGCCTTGCGTCAAGCCCTTTTGAGAGCGATTCATTCCGGCTACAATAATATGAGAGATTAAGCGCAAAGCGAGTGCGAAAAGAGAGGGTTAGGCCATGCAAACATCCACAGCGATATCCGTTCAGGCGTTTCAGGCGCTGGTCAACGAAATCCACGACATATCGGCCACCCAGGCCATACTGGGCTGGGACCTGGAAACCTATATGCCGGAACAAGGCGGCCCCTTGCGCGCCAAGCAAATGGCCACCCTGGCCAAAATCTCTCACAATATGATGACCAGCCCGGAAATGGCTGAACACCTCCGCAGCTTGAGGCAACCGGGAGTTCTGGAAAAACTGGATACCATGAGCCAGGCCCTGGTGCGGGAAGTGGGGCGCAATTTTGATAAAAGCCAGAAAACACCGATTGAACTGCTGCAAGAAATTGTAGAAACCACCGCCGAAGCCCACAAAACCTGGGTCGAGGCCAGAGCCAATAAAAACTTCAAGCAGTTTGAGCCGGTCTTGCGCAAAATCATCTCCCTCAATCAACGCATGGCCGAGGCCCAAGGCTACGGGGACTCCCCTTACGATGCCCTGCTGTATGACTATGAACCGGGCCTGACCGTCAAGCAACTGGACCCTCAGTTTAAACAGCTAAAAGCGGACTTGGTGCCCCTGCTCAAAGCCATCCAGAATAGTGGCTACACCCCGCAAACCGATTTCCTGCACCAAGGGCCGTTCCCGCAAAACGATCAACTGGCCTTTTCTGAGCAAGTGCTGAAAGATATGGGCTTTGACTTTGCCGCTGGCCGACTAGATTTGGCCCCGCACCCCTTCTCCTCTGGGGCAAGCTCCATGGATGTGCGCCTGACCACCCGGGTGGACGTGCATGACGTGTTCTCCGCCCTATCCTCTTCCATGCACGAAGGGGGCCACGGCATGTATGAGCAAGGAGTCAACGCGGCCCTGAACCGTACCCCACTGGCCGAAGGTACCTCGTTGGGCATTCACGAATCCCAATCTCGTATGTGGGAAAACCTGGTGGGACGCTCTAAAGCGTTTTGGAGCCACTATCTGCCCAAGCTGCAAGCGACCTTCCCCTCTCTAAAAAGCGTGACACTTGAGCAGTTTTACCACGCCATTAACCGGGTGCAGCCCTCGTTCATCCGGGTGGAAGCCGATGAAGTGACTTACAATCTGCACATTATGGTGCGCTATGAAATTGAAAAAGCCTTGATTGAAGGCACCATGAAAGTGGATGAAGTGCCGGAAGCCTGGGCCGCCAAAATGCAGGAATATTTAGGCATTACTCCGGCCAATGACGCTGAGGGCGCCTTGCAGGACATTCACTGGTCTCATGGATCGTTTGGGTATTTTCCGACTTACACGCTGGGGAACTTATATTCCGCCCAGTTTTTTAACACGGCCAAACAGCAAAACCCCGCCCTGGAAAACGACATTGCACACGGGAATCTGCTCACCTTGAAGAGCTGGCTGAACAAGGAAATTCATGCGGTGGGCAAAATGGAATCAGCCACCACCATTGTGCAACGGGTCACCGGAGAACCCCTGAACGCCCGCTACTTTGTGGATTACCTGTGGCAAAAATACGGCGACATTTTTAACATTCAGCGCTAGTCTGCAATACTAGAACGCTAAACGCAAATGAGCAGGGGGTTTTGCCCCCTCAAGTAAACTTAACTTTGCAGCCACATGGTTTTCAGGCGAGCGTCCACCACGGCGCAGTTCACGAAACGCTAAACCTGCCTTGATGTCCTGACTTTTTTTAGCTGGAATTTACTCTGCTTTTTTCAGCGCCCTTTTATTTTAGCTGCCCGGTTAGTTTCAGTGAAGCCCGTGGAATGCTATGCTTCCGGTGACTGAAACGTGACCGGAGGGGGATGAATTGTGAAAAAGTATCTTGCTGAATTCATCGGGACTTTTACCTTGGTATTGGTTGGCTGCGGTACAGCGGTGATCGCGGGAAAAGACGTGGGAATGCTGGGTATTGCCCTGGCCTTTGGTCTGGCGTTGACGGCGATGGCCTATGGGGTTGGCCCCATCTCGGGTTGCCATATTAATCCAGCTGTTAGCTTGGGCGTTTATTGTGCCGGACGAATGGAAATCAGGCAATTGCTAGGTTATATAGTGGCTCAGTTGATCGGCGCTATTTGCGCTTCTGCTGTATTATTGCTGCTGTTACAGGGGCATTTGACGGGCTATAGTGTGGGTGTGGAAGGCCTTGGGCAAAATGGCTGGGGCTTTGGGTATTTAGGGCAATATAGCCAAACGTCTGCCATGATATTTGAGTTTTTGGCCACGTTTCTGTTTGTGACGGTCATTCTTGGGTCAACACAGCATAAAGAAGCCCCCAAGCAGATGGCCGGGCTGGCCATTGGCTTAACTTTGGTGGCCATTCATCTGGCGGGAATTAATATTACGGGTGTTTCGCTGAACCCCGCCAGAAGCTTGGCCCCGGCGCTGTTTGTAGGCGGCAAGGCGCTAGAGCAACTGTGGTTATTTCTGCTGGTTCCCAGTGCTGCGGGCATTGTGGGGGGATTGGTGTCCCGCTACCTGTTGGCTGAAACACCCGGACTGGAGCCCCCATTGACCGGGGTCAGCGCACAACCGCATTAACATTTAGCGGTGCCTTGTCAGGCATTTTTGGTGTGCTACCAGCAATGGCCCAATTAGAAAGAATAGCTCGGAAGCGTTGACTTTCAACCTCTGAGGGAATTAGGGAGGTGGCAATTAATGGGCACAGCAAAAGTCACTTTCACTTCAACATAGCTTTAGATTATTACTAATCGGAACTCACTAATACCAACCTAGACAAGGATCAATTTGCAAATTGGTTTCATAGCATTGATTAAAAAGCTGGATGGCTGTTTTAACGCATAATTGGGCATCTTGATAATTGATAGCTTTGAGTTGGTGAATCCAATCATTTCTAATTTCTCTGACTTTGGAGAGATCTTGATTTATTGATGCAGAAAGTTGATCTCTAGAATATAGAATTTTAATTGCTTGGGAAATTTTGATTTTAGGATTTGCTTCAACGTTGTTTAACTTACAGTGTTTCTTGTGCAAATTTTTTAATATTTTTTCAATAATCGCCCAGGCTTGTATCAAAGCGGTGTGATAGCGGTGGTTATCCAGTTCATAAAGGCTGAAAGCGAGCAGGTCTGCTAATTGAAGTGCTTCAGGTTCATTTAAACGTAACAACTTATCTAAAGATAAAAATGACTCTTCAAAAACGGCTATTGGATAGAACCCCTTTGCTAAAGTGAGCTGTTCTGAGGTGATCGATGTTGAGGTGTACAATTTGGTATTGTTGATTTTGAGATCCAGGTGCCTGTAATCTCGATCGATTGTTTGAAATAAATCGGGTGTATTAATGTCCGAAATATTCAATAAATGATTGCGTTGGACGTAGTGCTTTTGTCTATCGAGATTAGTAAACTTTTTCAACTCACTGTAACAGCACAAAAGATGTGCATTAAAGATATACAGTCGTTCGGATAAAATTCTTTCTAATGTCTCTAGATCATCAGTCTGCTCTGATTTTGCCCCTTCAACAAAGCAGTTTGAAAAATCGAACATAAACAAACCGGTATGAAGTATTTTGACGTGTAATCCTGATTCCAGATGTTTTTCATAGATATGCACGTCCCAATTTTCTGTTATCTGTGGGGAGAGTCCGAGATCTGACAGAAATTTGTGTTGGGGTGTTATTGTGCCCCAAGGATAGAGATAGGCTAACGCTGGGGTGGACATTTTAACTTTTTATAAACGCAAACCCACTTATACTACACCCTACAAGAAGAAATGGTGGAGCCGGAGAGATTCGAACTCTCGTCCAGAACGTACGCCGGCAAACGTCTACGCGTGTAGGGAAGAGTTATCGTCAACCAACCCAAGGCACTTCCCAGGACCTTAGGGTTAATCCAAGCGTTTGGCCTCGCCAGGCTCGATCATGAAATTCGCATTCACCTTATGATCATTGGGTTTCCGCTAGCATGCGTGGGGGACCCGGTACCTCGGCATGCAGGAGGTACAAGGTGGCCACCCTCAGTACGTCGAGGGGATTTCTTGGCTTATGCTACAAGACTGCTATTAAGCAGCTTTGCGAGCACGAGCGCCGAAATCAACGGCGATGACATTGCTTTTGGCATTTGTCAAATTGCTTGTTTTTACGAGGAACAGCACCTCGACGCGCAGTTTGCGTCCGTATTCGCCCTGTCAAATCCAAATCGGCCCCATAAAGCTGGGGTTTGAACTTATGGCAAGTCCAAAGCGCAGCTTGATGAGCGTTTGGGAAAATGGAGGAACTGGATTTTCAAAGTACAAAATTACTGTATAGGGAACTATAGCACATGACGTGAAGGACTTGGAGAGGTTCAAAGGTAAATATTTAAAATGAGAGTCCTCAAAAATCACTTACAATAAAAATATGAGTGTTTGGGCAAAATTGAACGCTTGGGGTAAAAAGGCTTTTTATCCGCTAACGGCCTGGATGGACGCTTGGTTATGCGTGGTCACCCATCAATTTGTGGACCCCGATTTATGGGGGCGCTTGTCGGTCGCCGCATTATATTTTCAAACGGGGCGCTTTCCTTACCGAGATGTCTTTTCCTATACCGCCCCCAACGCGCGTTGGGTGGATCATGAGTGGCTAACCGGGTTTGTGTTTTATCAATTGCTGACCGGTGGCGGGGAGTCCATTTTGATGGCACTTCAGGCCGGAATTTTGCTGGGTTTGCTGGTTGCTATTTTCGCATTACATCGCCAGGTCTATCAGGTCTCTGGGTTGTTTGGCCTGTATGGCAGCTTACTATTGTCCCGGTTGTACGGTATCGGGTTTTATCCGGCGGTGCGCTCTCATGTGTTTTCCTTTGTTGGGTTTCTGGGCTTTGTTTTTTTACTGGAAAAAATCCGCCTTAAGCAACTGAGTTTGCGGTGGCTGGGCCTCTTCCCTGTTTTATTGGCCCTGTGGGGGAATTTACACGGTGGCGTGGCCATGGGCTTTTTATTGTTGGAATGTTATTGGCTGGGCGCAATGATTCAACAACGCTCCTGGCGATCGGGTGTCCCTTATGGGTTGGCTGCGCTGGGCGGGGTCGTATTGCTGGCCGTACTCAACCCTTATGGAGTTTCTTACTGGGCCTTTTTAATAGCGGCGTGGACATGGGATCGCTCCCGCATCCAGGAGTGGGACCCCTTACCGCTGGGGTCTGGCCTCTTTGTGGAGCAGCAATTACTGGTCTTGGCGACAGTGCTGCTGCTGGCGCTGAACGCAATTTTTTGGCCCAGGCAGCCGGGGAATCGTGAAAAACTGGGCCTGTCGCCCGCTCTGGTTCTGTTGCTTTTGGTGGCCATGACCCTAAAAAGTGCCCGCCTGCAATCGTTTTTGAGTGTTGCTGTGCTGGCCTACCTGCCGCTGCTGCTTTCCAGGGGACTATTTGAGCGCATCATACTTGCTCTCAAGGGAAGTCCGCCGGTGGTTTTTGCCAGGCTGAAGGGGATGCAGGGTGGTTTGTTGCAACGTTGGGTTCCCCTTCTGGTGTTGCTGGGGAGCTTGGGCGGACTGTGCTTTCTGGGTAGTCAACGCAATTTGCTAACGGTGCCTGTGGCCGATGAGTTAAGCGAGGGGGCCGGGGTGATTCGTTACCCGGTGGCGGCCCTGCAGTATTTGCGTCAATCGCCGTACCAGGGAAACCTGCTGGTGCGCTTTGGCTTGGGAGAATTCGCCTACTGGCAGTTGTATCCCCGCTTTAAAGTGTCCATGGATGGCCGGTATGAAGAGGTTTACACACAGGCGCAGTTCTTGACCAACGATGCTTTCTTTGATCGCAAGCACCCTAAGCGAGCCATACAGGCGGCCGCTCAAATTCACCACTCCAAGGCGGACTTTATTTTGATTGAGGCCAATATGCCAAATCTGGCCACTTTAGAACAAAGTGACCAGTGGCAACAATTATACGGCGATCCCTACTTTCGGGTGTATGGTCGAAAGGATGGGATTGCTTACGTGCCAGAACGGCCCATTATCACCAATACGGTTCTGACGATTGGCGATTTTGTGCGCCCGGACACGTTACAGCGGTTTCGCTGAAAGCCGTTTTAGTGGTGGTGTCCGTGGGGACCGTGGGGATGACCGTGGCTCAGCTCTTCAGCGGAGGCTTCCCGGATTTCCACGATTTCCACATCGAAGTTCAGTACCTGACCCGCCAAGGGATGATTGGCGTCCAGAATGACTTCTTGGCCTTCTTGCTTGACGATGGTAGCCATCATCACGCCTTCTTCAGATTGAAGCTGAACCACCATACCCGCTTGAGGCGCTTCGCCACCGAATTGCTCAATGGGTAAGCCAAAAATCAGTTCAGGGTTATGCACGCCATAGCCTTGTTCTGGCTGCACGGTGACTTGCTTGCGCTCACCGGCTTTCAAGCCTTCCAGGGCATTTTCCAGTCCAGGAATGATATTCTGGTGCCCTTGCAAGTACTCCATGGGCTCATCCTGAGAAGAGTCCAGCAGGGCGCCGCTGGCATCCGTGAGGGTATAGTTCATTTTTACGACTTTATTAACAGTCACCAGTTCGACAGCCATGACAAGATCCTTTTTATTACTTGGTTTGGATGGGATTTTTTACTTGATATTTTAAAAATGCTACCTTAACAGGCCTGATTCGCAAGATCAACTTATTTTGAATTGCAGACTCAGAGGGGCCTGCGCAGGTTGATACAGGCGGGTGCGTAAGAGATAGAACAAAATCTATTGATCCTTAAGTGCTTGCAATGCGGACTGAAGACGGGCAAGGTCCAGCTTTGGCACCACGGGGGAGCTGCTTGCCTTGGGTGCCAACAAGGCAGCTTTCTTGGCTGGCGCTTGGGGTTCTATATTTTTACAACCAGCCCCGTTTAAGGTGAACAGCGGGGCCATATGCTTTGCAAAAAATCCGTTGTTGTTATCGGGGGCCATGTAAGGAAAAGCCAAACTCAGGCCATTATCCCGATGACCCAGATGAATAACGGCACGCTCCAGCTTGGTTTTTAACGCTGGAGAAGCTTGTTTATAGAAGGGTTGATCTTTAAACAAAGTCACGGTTTGACTGGGGCTGTAAGTGCAATTGGGATCACTGTCTTGAATCTCGTGAAACACACTGTTCGCCTGATTGGTTGAAACCAAAGGGGCAAAGTGCAATTGGGCTTTTTGGCCCAATTGCTCCCGAATTTTATTGTAGACGTCTACCAGACTATCGCCGCTGCTGGCCACATCATCCAGAATCACCAGCAGTTTTTTATCTGGAGAGTCGGGCAAAGCATCAAGGCGCTCAATGAACTGCTCCGGGTTGACCGGGTTGGCTTGGGCGTATTGATAGTTAATAAGCCCATAACTTTTTTTCTTTTCATCAATATAGTAAAAAATGGATTGAGGTGGGATATCCAGCTTTTTGGCCCGCGCTAAAATATCCTGATGCTTCGCCTGGATGAGTTGGGTTAAACGTAGTGGGCTGTAAACTTCAGCTTGATCGTTCAAGATTTTCAGAATCAATTGCTTTTTTTCAGGGTCTGCCTGCCTCGGTGACTCAGCCAGTGCCTTTTCCAATTCATTCAGACTAAGCTGGTTGGGTGCCAACTGTTCGGCAACTTTTTCTACAGGCGAGGTGTTATTTCTTTTGAAAAACGGAATCAATCCAAACAAAGGCTCTACAAGTACCAGCGAATTCTCCAGATTGAGTGATTGCATCAGTGCTCTGGTGGGGGCGGATAACGCCTGCTGTATGGCTTCAACCTCATTAATCGGACTATGAGCCTGTCTTTGCTTCACTGTAGCCATGACGGGAACCAGTTTCTCCATCATGGCATCCAGAGGCGGCTGGTGAAAGGGAGTAACGCCTTCATCCCAGCCTTGGGGATACAACAGCTTGATGCCCTGCTGGCGAATATGTTCACACAGTTTGGGATCCCTTTTTAGCCGGGCCTTGGTTGGTTGATCCAGTAAAATGGCACCACTTTCCACCAGTTTTAAATCGCCCACTTCGGTGGTGACTGGGTTTACAAAAGGATTCATTATTTGAGAGGTTTTATGCTTTAGGAAGAGATAACCCAGTGTACTGCCCAGCGTGGCTTCTCCTTGATAGTAAATAGCTTGAGATGTTTGATTGCGGTAACGAACCAACGCACTTTGTAAGGCATTCATGCCTTTCATATTGGCAAAGCGAGTCATTTGAGTCAGCGTATTCAGGGCTAAATCGCGATCAGCCTGTATCGGGAATTTTTTGATAAGGTCTTCCTCAATGGCCTCTGCCGTAATAATGCGCTGTTGGGCTGCCAGTTTTTCCAGTAATTGTTCCGGAGAAGCCTTTGGGGAAAAGGCTCTGACCGAGAGGTCCTTTACCAAAGAAAGCTGGAGCAAATCAGCCGTTAAAGACTTTGTAGTCTTTTCAAAACGCTCGTTCACCGGCTGGTGTGACAGAGAGGCCAAGGATTCATCGCCAGGGGTCAAAACTCTTTTGGGGACAGCCGTTCTTGGGCTGCTCTCATTCGAACGAGGGCTGGCAATGGGGGTTATTGGAAGGTAGGTGGCGATGTTATTCATAAAAAAGGTGACTCGGCAAAATTGAGAGAACGTAGCCAGAAGGCCATGGTCGGTTCATACATTCTTAAACCGGAAGCTTTTTAAAATTTGTTAGCAGCGCCAACTTGTTCAGCTACACAAAGTCAGAAAAACTGAAATAGCCAAGATTTTCAGCCACGGCATCCGTCTGACGCAAGCAGGTTAAAAACTCTTCGATAAATTTGAATGGGCATGATGAGGACCTGAAGCCATGGCAGGCAAAGCGGTTTCTTCTGGCAGTGTTATATCCATAGGTTCCTCAGCCTCGTGAATGGAAAGATTCATCTGCGCAGGGCTTTTTTTCAGCCCGCCAAGGGACATAGGCGCCACAGCGTTTTGACTATAACGCTCTTCCATATCTGAATCATCCGATTCCGTGTCATGGTTTTCAAAGTCGGTTTGCATGAGTTCATCCAGATCTTCCAGAGGAAAATTAAAACTCCAGCCCTTGGAGCCGGCTCGGTTGAGGGTAAAATACGGGGCTATTTCCTTGGAAAAAAAAGCGTTGTTATTATCGGGGGCCATATAGGGAAAAGCAATGCTAAGGCCATTTCTATCAAAGCCTAAAGAGCCAAATATGCGATGCATTAATTTTTGAAGCATGGGGGAAAGCGCCTGGTATGCGGGTTGATTTTTAAAAGGCAAAACCTGATGCCCCGTCACATATTCCACGTTCGAGTCGGCGGTCTTTTGAATCAGTGTTTTGGCTTTTGTGGTCGAAATGATGGGCGCAATGACGATTTTTCCAGTAAACCCTTGTTTTCTGAGCAACTCCTGTGCCGTGAGCAGGCTGTAACCACTCCCCGCCACATCATCCAGAATAACCAGAAGACTTTTGGAAGGGTTTTTGAGGGTCGATGGATCTTCAATTAGCTGTCCCAAGGACACTTCGTTAACCATCAAATGGTTGGCGCTGATGAGGCCAAAACTCTTACCCCGTGCCGGTACATGATAAAAAATATTCTCTGCTGCAATGTGGTGTTTTTTGGCGTAATCCAGAATTTTAAGATGCAAGTCATGTGCGGTCAGACTAAGTCTTAGAGGACTGAAGATTTCAGCTTGCCGAGCCAGAACATCCAATGCCCCTTCCCGGTGGGTGTGGTCCTGAAAATTTTGCAACACCCTGACCAACTCTTCTTTGGAAATACTGGCTGGTGCCATTTGTTCAGCAATTTTGTCACTGGACGGAAAGCGGTTCGGTGTAATTTCCAAATTGAATGGATGTAGGCCTGGTTCCAGAATCCGTAAATGGTTCGCCAGTCCCCAGCTTGCCAGATGGGAACGAGTGGCGTGAGACATGGCCTGTTGAACCGATTGATCTTCACTCAGCCCTTGTTCCTGTTGTAAGTGCTTGGCAATACTGACCAATTTAGCCAGTTTCACGGAAGTGCCTTCAATGGACAATTGATTAAACGGGTTAATGCCTTCATCCCAACCTTGTGGGTATAAAAGTGGCAACTTGTGCTGCGCAATATGTTGTCGCAATGCGGGCGATTGGGCCAACTGGTGAAGGGTGACGGCATCCAGCAGAATGGCACCCTGTTCAACCTTACTCAGAGGCTCTTTTTGAACCGAGTTATTTTTAAAAGGAGAGGGCAAGCCTTTGGAGTATTTATACTTTTTCGTCAAATAATGAAGGGTACTGCCCAGGGAGCCTTCTCGCTCGTAATAAATGGGCTGGTTTGTGTTTTGGGAATAGTTGAGCAGCTTACCCTGTAACCCGTTCAAGCTTTTCATGCTGGCAAAGCGGGTCATTTTATCTAAAAGCGATAAAGCCAGTCGGTGATCGGCAACTGGGAAATTGCTGACGATAATATCTTCAATATCCCCGGCCGGGATAAGCCCTTGTTGTCTATGTATTTTTTCAATAACCGCTTCAGGGGTGGCCGTCCACGGGCTTTTTAAGGACTCTGGTGAGTCCTGAGGCGCAGGAGGAGAATGGGAGAAAGAATCTTGCTCCGCAACATGGAGAAGAGCCTGTAGCATTGTTTCCCCACTGGAGTTGTGGGCTGAGGCAGGGATGGCAGCCTGAGCGCTGGAAGTAGCTTGAGGTTCTCGCTGAGTGCGAGGCAACAGTGCAGGCGTGGCACCAGGCAAGTTATACATAGGCATTTGCAATGTCCAGCTTAAAAAGGCGAAATGCGGTGAGAAAAATCGTGGGAAATGCTTAAAACCAAAGAATGGTTCGCATTGAAGCAACGAGCTACTAAAAACAAAATCCTTCCAGAAAATGACTGGAATTCCGTTTTTTAATAAAAAGCAATGAACAGTGAGGGGAATAAATTGGAGCGGGCGAAGGGTCTCGAACCCTCGACCTACAGCTTGGGAAGCTGTCGCTCTACCAACTGAGCTACACCCGCATCCAAAAGAAAATTTCAGAAGATTTGCCAACAGGGCTGGCAAACGCTTGTATTGGTAATAGAATTATTCTCCCCTCCAAACGCTTCTGTCAAGTTTCCAAACCACAGCAACGCGCTCTTTGTCTCTTTTGTCTCGTTGCTCAAGCCGCTTTCAATAGGACTGATACCCACACTATGTTTGCCACCATCAACATTTATAAGCCCAAAGGCATTACCAGCCACGACGTGGTGTCCCGCCTGCGCCGTATCTATGGCCTCAAAAAGATCGGGCACCTCGGCACGCTCGATCCGTTGGCGGAAGGCGTGCTACCGCTTTGTCTGGGGCAAGCCACCCGACTGATTGAGTACTTCCCCTCGGGCAAGCGTTATACGGCGGAAGTGACCTTGGGACAGACCACCACCACCCTGGATAGTGAAGGCGAAGTGCTGTCTGAGGTTGATTGCAGCAATCTGGATTTGTCAGAGGTTCGATTGGAATCGGTGCTGGCCCAGTTTCGAGGCATCATCCAGCAGCAGGTGCCGTTGTATTCAGCGGTGCATGTGGGCGGAAAAAAGCTGTATGAGCTGGCCCGTCAAGGCAAAACGGCGGACTTACCGGTGCGGGAAGCCGTGATTGATGCGCTGACTTGCCTGAGCATTGACCGGGGTACACCTGCGCATCCGGTGTTAACACTGGATATTCAGTGTGGATCGGGCACCTACATTCGCTCCCTGGCCCGTGATATTGGGGAGGCTTTGGGCTGTGGCGCTTATATGTCCGGCTTGGTACGCACCGAGCATGGGCAGTTTAAAGTAGCGGACAGCGTGGCTTTGGACACCCTCCAGCAGAGTGAAACCCCGGCCGCCTATCTGCAAGATCCTTCCGTGTATCTGGGCTTGCCCATGTTGCCTCTGGCCAATGAGCAAGAAGCCCAAAAGCTGTGGAACGGAATGAAGGTGCTACCTTCTGCTGATTATGAAAGCGCCGTGGGCAATACAGGGTTGAAGCTGAAGCCCAACGCGCTGTATTTGGCCACTTGGCAAGACAAACCCCTGGGCGTGGTGCAATGCGTCAGTCATTGGCTCAAGCCAGTCAAAATCTTCCATTTGAATTGAGCGCTTCCAAACTCACAATCGCTCACCCTGCCTTTTAGGTGCTTGTCATTCCCGCGCAGACGGGAATCCAGCCTTAAACGCGATTGATCCGTAACATGGAACAGGGTTGTTCGCACAAAAATACCCAGCAATGGTTTTATGCTAACAGGGTTTTATGCCTTCAATAAGAAAGATCCATTTTTTGAGTTGGGATGGTGCGTATGTCCAAGGTCGATTCATCACACGGTGGAAGCGCTGATTACGAGATTTGGCGCTTGAGCCAGCCCCCTACGGCCAGTGACGGGGCCGATGCCTACATTGAGAAACTGTTTGCCCAATCCGGCTTAGCACCCTCTTCCGCCAATAAGGACAAGTTTGAAAAAGCCGGTGTGGCCTCTGCCCAAAAGAACAAGACCTTTGCCGATCAGGCTCTGAAATGGGCCAGCATTATTTTTGCGGGCGCCTTGGGCGTGGTGGGCTTGCGATATGCCCTAGGCTCGGGGACGGCCAAAGCCGTTGCTGAGACCGCCGAAAAAGCGACCGAAACGGCTGCTAAGGCTTCTTAGACAAAGGTTTTTTCGTAGCTGTGCAGACCGTGAACGCCGCCTTCCACTTGGGCCGCGTGGGTGCGCATTTCAAAGGCCAATCGTCCGGCGTACAGGTTACTGTGCAGGTTTTTCAAGCTGCGGGTACCTAGATCCTGTAGACCGTGCTTGATGCCTTGGGTCAGGTAGGGTAAAAATCGCTGAATGGACCCTTTGTCCACCACGGCGCCGGAGACCCCTTGGGCCACCCGGATTTTATCGCCTTCGCTGAAGTAACGCTTGGCGCTGCCTTTTTTCATGGCTTCCAGAGAGCCCATGCCCCGGTATTTCTTGAGTCGAATGCCGTCTTGATAGAAGTATTCGCCCGGTGCCTCTTCGGTTCCGGCCAGCATGGAGCCCATCATCACGCAGGAGGCGCCCAAAGACAGGGCCTTGATGATATGGCCAATGGTGGAAATGCCGCCATCCGCGATGACCGGCACCCCGAATTCCTGCGCGTACAGGGCGGTTTTGTACACGGCGGTGGCTTGAGGACGCCCACAGGCCATCACTTCCTGGGTGGTACAAATGGAGCCCACGCCCATACCGATGCGCAAACCATCGACACCCGCTTGAATGAGGCTACGGGCTTGGTCCTGGGTGACAATATTGCCACCGATGACTTCCAGATTGCTGTACTTGTGCTTGATGTACTCGATCATCTGGATTTGATAGATGGAATCCCCTTGAGAGGAGTCCAGAACCACCAAGTCCAGGCCCGCTTCCACCAAGGCGTCCAGCCGTTCCCGATCTTCCGGGCGAGTGCCGATGGCTGCTCCAGCCAGCAAGCGTTTGTTCACCGGATCTTTGGATGCCAGCGGGAAGTCCCGGTTCTTTTTCAAGTCATTTCGGGAAATCAGGGCCACGATTTCGCCATTTTGATTGACGATGGGCAGCTTGCCCCGCTTACTTTCCCGCAGAATCTGGTTGGCCTCTTCCAGGGTGCAGCCTTCTTTGCCCACCACCAAATCCGTGGTCATCACTTCCGACAAGCGCAAATCGCGGTCCTGTACAAAGTCAATGTCCCGGTTGGTGACAATCCCCAGTAACTTGGAGCCCATTTTGCCGCTTTCGGTAATGGGCACGCCGGAGAAGTTGAATTTTTTCTTGATGTCATCAATGTCCCGAATGGTGTGATCCGGGCGCAGGGTGACCGGGCTGGTGATGAAGCCGTTTTTGTAACGCTTGACCTTGGACACCTCATCCCGTTGCTCTTCAATGGAATTATTGTAGTGAATGATGCCCATGCCGCCTTGCAGGGCCATATTAATGGCCATATCCGCTTCAGTCACGGTATCCATGGGGGAGCTGACCAGCGGGGTTTTCAGCTTGATGCGGCGGCTGATTTGGGTATCCAGGCTCACTTCATCGGCGGAAAAATCGATGTGGCCGGGCAGCAGAATGAAATCGTCGTAAGTGTAGCCGGTGCCTTGCTCAAAAAACTGGCGGGCGCTCATTCCGTCCAGGAGCGGGTGTTGGGTGGAAAGCTCGGGGTTGGGGGAAGGCATAGGGCTATCCTTTCTGAAGGGCGGGTTGGCAAGCGGTTTGTGGGGAAGTTGGCCGGTATCCTACCATAGGAAAGACTTTTAGGCAAAATTTCCTGTTTTACTTTGATGGGTGGTCGTGGTTTGGAGGGTGATAATCGAGGTGCTAATTTCAAACCCAAGTTTCGATCGCTATAATTAAGCCGATTGAAGAAGGGGTAAATTTTAAAAAAGGAGACGAGGATGAAAATTGCCACTCAGGATAAAATTAACTTGCTGGAAAACCCTCAGTTTGTATCGGGTAAGCCCACTAAAACGCCCATCGCTGCCATTCAGGGGGTGACGCTCATTAAAATTGCCATTCAAGCGGGCGATGAGCTGCCCAGCCATCATGTGGATATGGCGGCCTTTGCGGTGCTGCTTGAAGGGCAGGCTATTTTTGTAATCGAAGAGAAGCGTCATCCGATTACGACCGGTGCTTTTGTTGAAATTCCCAAAAGCGCGGAGCATTCCATTACCGCTGAGGAAGACAGCATCTTTCTGGTGGGCATTATGGGGGCGGTATCGGAAGGGGCATGCTGAATAGATTTAAAACTCCTCTGATAGATATTTTAAATTTTTCTTTTCTTGTTTCATTTACAAGCTTCATAAAGAATGTTGGAGCAAGCATTTGTTATAGCGTCTAGCGCCTTGAGATCTTGGGGTATTGTTGGATAAATTGGGTGCAATATATTTTCCTCAGGGTAAAGGAACCCTGGTTGAAATCGTCCAAGTTTGTTAATTTCATTATCTATTTCACGTTGCTTTTCTCTTAGTTTTTTGATTCTTTTATCGATGTCTTTGTTTTGCTGAACTAGCTCTTCAATGCTTTTGTATTGAGATTCTTTGGTGCTTTTAATGGACTCTTTTGCAAAATTATCGGTATTTTGTATTTGCTGCATTTCCAAACTCGCCTTCTTCTCTAGTTCCTCTTGAGAAAGGAGAATTTGAGGAGGGATATATAAGGGAAGGCGATGCGCAACTGGATGCCTTTTTTTGAGCATTTGCTGTTGCCACTCTCTGTAATTTATAAGGGTGTTTTTCTCGTCTACTTCTGGAATAATAGAGAGTATTTCTTGTGAGAACAGACCTACTTTTTTCGGATTTATTGAGTCTAATAGCTTCGGTTTAAGTTGATGTAAAAACAGCCACGCAAAATTATCTAATACACCATTAGTATGCAAGTAAATTGAGTTTATGTGAAGGCTTGCTTTACGTGCTTCTTTTATCGATAAAGGTTTCTCTCTGTCAATGGGAATGTTTAAAAACAACCATCTGAAATCTTCTTCAATAATTAAATATCGATTAATAACACCTTGGTTTAAGTATAGCTCAGCTGGATTTTTTAAATTTAACAACTGAAGACTAGGGAGTTTTAATAAATTATTTTGAATAGCGCTTAATGCTTCGCTAGCTTCTGAACGTAGTTCTACTTTTTGCATTAGCAATTCATAATTTGTGGGCTGCATAAAATAGGTATTACTCCAAGTAACTTATTTTCTTTTGTACAAGCATAGAGGAAATATTCTGGAATTAAGAACGGTTTTTCAGCTAAAATAAAAGGGCCTTAGGGCCAGCGACCAGCCAAGCGCTGCGCTGTGTTTTATAGGGTTTGCATAAAGGAATCGATTCCATGACCACTGCCACCGAAGTAAAAACGGCCACCCGTCAGGAGAAGGACTCGCTGGGCTACAAGGACGTCCCAGCGGACGTGTACTATGGCATTCAAACCCTGCGGGGCAAGGAGAACTTCCCCATTTCCGGGCTGACCGTGTGCCAGATGATGCCAGAGCAGATTCGGGCGTTCGGCTGGATTAAAAAGGCCACCGCCAAAACCAACATGGAACTGGGCTTGCTGGATAAATCCGATGCCGCCCACAACAAGGCCATCGGCGAAGCGTTGATGAAGGCCGCCGACGAGATGATTGCCGGTAAGTTCAACGACCAGTTCGTGGTGGATGTGTATCAGGGCGGCACCGGTACGTCTAATCATATGAACGCCAACGAAGTGCTGGCCAACCGGGCCACCGAGCTATTGGGCGGTAAACTGGGTGAATACAAGGTTCACCCCAACGATCATGCCAACTACGGGCAGTCCACCAACGATGTGACCCCCACCGTGATGCGTTTGACGTTTTTATCCATGCACGGCCCGTTGATTGAATCGCTGCAAACGTTTGAAAAGTCCCTGCGCCAAAAGAGCGTGGAGTTCAAAAGCGTACTCATCCCCGGTCGTACCCACATGCAGGATGCTGTGCCCCTGACGCTGGGTCAGCAATTTGGCGCTTATGCGCAAGCCATCGCCGATACCATTGAGAACGTGGAGCATGCCAGCAAGCGTTTGCACTTTATCGGGTTGGGCGCATCAGCGCTGGGCACCGGCTTAAACACCCATCCTCAGTACCGGGATGAAGTGACCAAAAATCTGTCGGTCATTTCCGGTTTCCCCCTGTTGCACGCCAAGGATTACTTCCAGGCCACCAGCAGCTTTGGCCTGTTTGGCGATTATTCCGCCGCTTTGCGCAGTACCGCTTTAGAGCTGGAAAAAATCGCTCACGATATTAAATTGTATTCCATGGGGCCTCGCACCGGCTTGGGTGAAATTACCATCCCCGACTGGCAACCCGGCTCCTCCATTATGCCCGGCAAGGTGAACCCCATTTACCCGGAATTGATGGATCAGATCTCTTACATCGTGCAAGGCAACGATCACACCATTTCGCTGGCCGTGCAAAACGGGCAACTTCAGCTGAATGTGATGATGCCCACCATTTTGCTGAAGATGACTGAATCCATGCGCATTTTGACCAATGCCCTGCCGGTGTTCGCTGAAAAACTGATTGCGGGTATTCAGGCCAATCAGGAAATCGCCCAGTACCGTTTGGAAAATAGCGCCCAGATGGTCACGGCCCTCAACCCTATCATTGGGTATGAGCAAGCCGCTCAGGTGGCTAAAAAGGTGAACAAGGAAGGCAAAAGCGTGCCGGATGCTGTTATTGAACTGGGCATCAAGGATCATCAAGGCAACTTGCTGACCAAGGAAAGCTTGGCCGCCATTTTGTCCCCGGAGGCCATGACCGAGCCCAAGGCCTAAGCAGCTTTCATTATTCTCAAGCAAGCAGCGACCTGATTGGATGATCGGGTCGCTGTTTTTTGTGCGGTTTTTAATGGAAGCGCTCAATGATGAATACAACGGATACAATAGTAAGACGTGATCCCATCAACCCCTGAAGCGGGAGCAGAGTGAGGTAAAGCATGAAGCATTCCCTATGGCGCACCAAGCCCGTGGCTCAAATCCTCAGTGAGGCCGAAAGCAAAGAGGGTGGGCTGAAACGGGTGTTATCAGCGGTCGATTTAACCGCCATTGGGGTGGGAGCCATTATTGGGGCGGGCATTTTTGTGCTGACTGGCACCGCTGCCCGGGATGCGGCAGGCCCTGCCATCATGCTTTCTTATGTGTTTGCGGGTATTACCTGTATTTTGGCGGCCCTGTGCTATACGGAGTTCGCCACCCGCTTGCCCATTTCCGGTTCCGCTTATAGTTATGCCTATGCCAGTGTGGGGGAATTGTTCGCCTGGATTATCGGCTGGGATTTGATTCTGGAATACACCATCGGTTCTTCTACGGTGGCCGTGGGGTGGACGCATTATCTAAGTGAGTGCTTAAAGGGCTTTGGCCTGACGGTGCCGACCTGGTTGCTGGCCTTGCCGGTTGGACCATTGCAGGTAAATGTGGCTGCTGTTTTGCTGATTGTCGGTTTAACGGGCCTGTTGTGCTTTGGCATTAAGGAATCGGCCCGCTTTAACGCCTTGATGGTGCTGATCAAGCTGGCCGTGGTGCTGTTTGTGATTGTAGCAGGCATTCCCTGGGTGCAACCGGCCAACTGGCATCCGTTTTTCCCCTTTGGGGTGTCTGGGGTCTTTCAGGGGGCCGCCCTGATTTTCTTTGCCTACATTGGCTTCGATGCCGTTTCGACTGCGGCGGAAGAAGTGAAAAATCCGCAGCGAGATTTGCCCATTGGCATTATCGCTTCCCTGTTGATTTGTACGGTGCTATATGTGGCCGTATCCGCCGTGATTACCGGTATGGTGCCTTTCTCTCAAATTGACGCCGGTGCGCCTTTAGCAGCGGCCTTTGGCAGTGTGGGTAATGCCTTGGCCCAAAAGCTGATTGGTCTGGGGGGCTTTGTGGGCCTGACCACGGTGGTGCTGATTTTACTGATGTCTCAGCCTCGTATTTATTACGCCATGGCCCGGGATGGTTTGCTGTTTCCCTGGTTCTCCAAAATTCATCCCAAATTCAGAACGCCGGTGAATGCCAGCGTGGTGACTGGCCTGATTGCGGCAATCATGGCCGCAGCGGTGCCCATGGAGGAATTGCACCATATGGTGAGTATCGGTACCCTGTTTGCCTTTGTGGTGGTCTCTGGCAGCGTGTTAATTATGCGCTACAAAACCGAGGAGACACCTCAACACAGTGTAGGGGCCGTCTTACAACTGGCCTTGGGCCTAACGGTATTTTGCTTTGGGCTGGCTCACGACTTTAGCAAGCCCGTCCAACTATTTGGACTCTCTTTGACCACACCCGCCTTTTTCTTGCAGCCGGTGGGTCTGTTGGGGCTGTCCTTGGCTCAGGCGCTCAAAATACTGACAGGTTTACTGATTATGGCCAAGCCTTTATACACCTTGTTTACAGCCAAGCAGGTCAATATCCCCACCGGTTTTAAATGCCCGTGGATGCCAGTTATCCCGATTTTAGCCATGGCCGGAAATATTTACATGATGGTCAATTTAAATATAGATGCCTGGATTCGGCTGGTGGTCTGGTTAGTGGCTGGTCTGATCTTTTACTTTGTGTACGGTCAAAAACGCAGTAAGCTGGCCGAATAAAAGTAAACGAGCAAATCGCCAAAGGGAAAGCCATTGATGCGCTTGAGAAAACCAACCTTATACCGTTGGATTGATCGCCTTCTTGCCGGGGCGTTTGGGGCTTCTGTATCCGAGCCAATAATATAAAATGGCGTTGGGAATACCCAGTATTTCCGCTAACTTTTTGGTTTTCAGATCTGGATTTTCTCTAGCAGCCTGCCGTGCCAACTGGATGACCTTTTTGGGGTAAGGACCTCTTTTTTTATGGTCACGCAACAGTGGCTCAATTTCTTTTTTAATCTTCTCTAAACTTGGGTAGTCATCCAGAGACTGCTGGCTTGAGGCTTTGGGGAGCCTTAATGTCTTTAATTTGGGAAATGGTGCTGCTGTAGCTGAAAAGGGGTTATTGGCCTTTTTGACTTGCGGTGTTTCGGGGGGATGACACTTGATAAACTGATCGTTAGCGCCAGAGTCTGAGGTGTCAATGTCTGGATCAATAAATTCGATGGATTGAGGAACGAGTTGAAGCGCTGGGGGAAGTCCAAAATCGTAAAAAAAGGTGGTGTCACTATCAGTCGCTGAAAGGCTGATTTTTTGAGGTGTGTTGAAAGAGGGAAGTCCCACTTTGGTCATAAACATTGTCTAAACGATCCCACAAGAATAGTATGAACTGCATGTCCAAAGTATCTCATAAAGGCGCTTGAGATTAAGCGGTGAATGCTGGGGTTCATTCAATATTCCGGACAATCGCCCTAAGTTGGGCCACAGGCTTCCGGCGTTCAATCCGGCAAACGGCAAGTGGTCTCAAGCCATGCGCTCTCTTCAGCGGACAGGCTGGAGGCGATTTTTTCCACAATGGCCTGATAGTAACTTCTGAGCCAATCCAGTTGATCCGGATTCAGCAATGCCCAGTCGATCAACTTGGGGTCAAAAGGAATGTAGGTCAGGCTTTCAAAGCCGTACCAACTTTGGCCGTTGGCATCTGTTTGCCGAAGCACCGTCAGGTACAGGTTCTCCAGACGAATACCACCCCAGCCGGGTTCATAAAACCCGGGTTCAATGCTGGTAATCATCCCCGGCTCCAGGGGCTTGTGGGCCAACTTGTGAATGCCATTGGGACCTTCGTGCACATTCAAAAAGGCGCCCACCCCGTGTCCGGTCCCATGTCCGTAATCCAGCCCGTGTTGCCACAAGGTGGCCCGGGTAATGCCGTCCAGTCTGGCCCCATCGGTCCCCTTGGGGAACTGTTGGCTGGCGCAATTGATGTGCGCTTTTAGCACTTCCGTGTAGCGCAGTTTTTGCCTTGGGGTGGCCGTATCGCCGACCAGCAAGGTGCGGGTGTCATCGGTGGTGCCACCCATAAACTGGCAGCCGGAATCAATCAGGAACAGTTCGCCTGTCTCCAGTCGCTTGTTGGGGTTGGGGGTGCCGTAATGCACGATGGAGCCGTTGGCCCCTGCCCCTGAAATGGTGTTGAAGCTGAGGCCGAAAAACCCGTCCTCCTCGGCGTAAAATCGTTCAATGGCTTGCTGAAAGTCCACTTCGGTGACGGTTTCACCCGCTTTGAGCTGAGCGTCCAGCCAGGCCCAGGCCCGGATTTTTCCCCGGCTGGCCTTGAGGTTGGCCGCTTGCATGCCCGCAATTTCCACCGGATTTTTGACGGCCTTCATCAGTTCAATGGGATGTTCTCCCTCTTGAATGGCGCCGCCGTTCTCCTGAATGATGTTTAATGTACCGCAAGTGGTGTGCTTGGCATCAATCAGTGCGGTTTTCTGGGCGCTTAGTGATTTTAGCGTGTCCGTGTAGGCCGTGTAGGGGTGGAGCGTCACCCGTCCTGCAATGCATTGCAAGGCCTCAGGCTCCACGCGAGTGCTATCCATAAATAGATGGGCCGCATCGGGGGTCACAAGGGCATACGCGGTAAACAGCGGATTGTAGGGAATGTCCTGTCCTCGCCAGTTGAGGAGCCAAGCCACCTGATCCAGCTTGGTGACGGGCAGTAAATCGGCTTTCAGCGCTTTGAGTTTGCCTTGCACTGCCGTGATCTTCTCCATCGTGCTTTGCCCGGTCAGGCTATCGGGAAGGGCAAACACCTTGGAACGTATGGCCTTCGGCGCCTCCTGCCACAGCGGATCAATCAGGTTCCCGGCCACCGGAACCAATTCGATGGCCGTATTTTTAAAGGCTTTTTGAAAACTCTGGAATTGTAGAACCGTCAAGGTAAAAGGATCAAAGCCCAGTTTAAAGACGGCTGCCGCCCCGGCCAATTTTTTCACGGACTCCGCCACGCTGGGGTGCCCCTCCAGACCCAGTTTGCTGATGTGAATGTGCGCAGTGTCCACTTCATAATCGGCTTGCTCGTAATATCTGGAATCGGCGAAGACCCAGGCTTCTGTTTTACCAGTTACAAAATCCCCGGCAGAGCCGGTAAACCCGCTAATCCAGGCCCGGCGCTGCTTGTTATCCGGCAAGTACTCGTTAATATGCTCATCCACGGAGGGCACCAAATAGGCATCCAGACCGTGTGCGGCCATGGTTTCCCGCAGGGCCTGTAACTTTGCTTCCGTGCTGTTCAGCGCTTGGGTTCCTGCGGTCATGTGGGTTTGTCCTCTCTGATGCCGACTTGTTTGTGTCTTGGGCTGCTTGCCCCTTCCTGTACATTATAGTAGTTGTTGGCGCTTATTGCTGGAGCTGGAATGGGTTTAAGCTGTTTGATCTGTGTAAAACAAACAAAAGTCTTGCCAGCACAGTCTAAATTAAAGTTTTTATCCGTTGGGTCGATAGTAAAAAAAGGTGAGTATTAAAGGTTAGGAAAAAACAAAATGGGCCAACGGCAAACATGGGTCAAAGGCTTTACCCTGGCAGAATTGCTGATTTCCCTCGCTATTTTGGGCGTGATTGCCACCTTTACCATCCCCAAAATCCTTTCAAGTCAACAAGCTTCTGCCAGTAACGCCAAGGCTAAAGAGGTTGCCGGAATGTTATCGGCTGCCTATCAACAGGCAAAATACGACGGCATTATATCAAGTGCTACCAAACCTTCTGATATTTTGCCCTATTTGAACTATGCGCAAAGAGATACCAGTGGCGCTTTAATTGATCATGTTCCTACTTTGAGCTCTGCGGCATGTAACACAACCTACCCTTGTGCGAGGCTCCATAATGGAGGAGTGTTGTTGTTTGATGATGGTGCCACTTTTGGCGGTACCAGCAATTTACATATTTTGAATATTTATTTTGATCCAGATGGTGTCTACAGCGGGAGTGCGGCCGATGGTCCCTCTAAAGCGGTGGAATTTTTTGTTTATTACGATGGATCTATAACCACTCGTGCAAAAATGAAACCTGGCAGCACTTATAGCGTTGGGTTGATTTCGGCAATGCCAGCAGCCGATCCTTTATGGTTTAGTTGGCAGTAAGGCACTTTAAGCGGGTTTTGGTCATTTTTTAAAGTTTTTGGGAATCGGGTCGATACTAAAAAGGTGAATGTGAAAGGCTTGGAATAAGACAAAATGAATCAACGGCAAACATGGCTCAAAGGCTTTACCCTGGCGGAATTACTGATTTCGCTGGCCATTTTGGGCGTGATTGCCACCTTTACCATTCCTAAAATCCTCACGGCACAGCAAAACTCTCAAAACGTAGCCAAAGCCAAAGAAGCCGCAGCAATGTTTTCGGCAGCCTTCCAAGCGTATCAACAAGAGCATACCCTTCAAACGAGTTTTACAGCCTATGAATTAACGCCTTACCTGAACTACGTCAGCATTGATACCAGTAATAGTCAAATTGATGCGCACGTTTCAAATACCTCAAGAACCTGTTCGGCAGCCACCCCCTGTATTCGATTTCATAATGGTGGCGCTATGTGGATTAATGCCAGTCAGACTTTTGGCGTGTTGGACGCTTATCATTGTGTAGATTTAGGTTTTGACCCGGATGGGGTTTTAAATGCTGGTTTTGGAGATGGGCCGGGCAAAGCGATACAGTTTCAACTATACGCGAACGGACAAATAACGACTTTGGGTCAAGTCAAACCTGGCACGATGGACGCTTGGGGGACGTTCCCTCAAAACCCTTCTTTTGATCCCTCCTGGTTTAGCTGGTAATAAGGCCTTCGCCGGTTTTGCGCTGGCGGATAAGCCGAACCCGTTGCATTGCCAGGTCAAAGAGTCGCACCAGGCACCCGTAGTAAATTAAATTTAATATCAGGCAAAGCACTAAAATTGGCAGGATTTGCAGGCATAAAACCTGCGGGCCCAGGGCTTTAAGCTGTAGCAAGGCCATTGAAAACCACTTTAAGTTTCCTGGGAGGGAAGTCAAGTCCTGTAAAAACTGCTGCAAGTCTATCCAGGGACGCAATGCGGTGTTCAGTAGCCACCAAGTGGGGGAAAGCACGGTTGAAACCACGGTGGCCAGAAGCCACGCCAAAAATGGAACGCCTTGCTTGACCAGATCGGGTGGGGTCGGCTGAACCATGAATGCACTCCAAAAGTATTGCGTTCCTATATTGATAATAAAAAAGAAATCAAGGGCGAAAGTGCCTGAATGAACTGTTGTGTAAAGGCCCATTTTTGGGAAATCCGGGTAAGGCGATTATAATAAAGCAGTTGTAGTCATCCATCGGGAGTGAGGATTGACTGCTCCATCGCACGGGCACCCATGGGACGCTCCGCTTCGCTTAGTCCCCCGCAACAGAAGGATGTTCGGCCTTGGCCGATGAGAATAAACAGTTTGAGGCTTCTGCCCAGAAGCTGAAAAAAGCTAAAGATGAAGGCCAGGTCTTTAAAAGCAAGGACCTATCCACGGCGGTCTTTCTCATGCTGATGTTTATGATGCTGTTTGGCATGGCCCCCTTCATCTGGAAGGAAATCGCCACCCTGTTTATTCTGGTGTTTGAGCAAATCCCCAACAAAAGCATTGAAAACATTGGCTGGCAGTACTTAACCCTGATTACCCTGAAAGCGGTGGCCTTTTTGATTGCCCCGTTTATTCTGGTGGCGGCGCTGCTGGGCATTGCCGGAGATTTTTTCCAGGTGGGGCCTATTTTTGCCACCAAAGCGGTCAGTCCCAAGTTCGATAAACTTAATCCGGTCAAGGGCTTCCAGAATATTTTTTCTCAACGAACGGTCATCGAGCTGGTCAAGAACATCATCAAGATGCTGGTGCTGGGAGTGATGGCCTGGATTGTCTTTCAAAAGTATCTGGGACACATGCTGGCCGTGGGCGGCACGGAAAACATCTTCGCTATTCTGGGTCTGTTGGGCGAAGTGCTGATGCAGTTTATTTTTTACGCCGGTGGGGCTTTCCTGGCCCTGGGCATGGCCGATTTTCTGTATCAGCGCTGGAAGTTCATGCAGGATCAAAAAATGTCCTTCAAAGAGGTGAAGGATGAGTTTAAGAACACCGAAGGCGATCCCATGGTCAAACACGCCATCCGACAGCGGCGCATGCAAATGTTGCAGCAAAGTATGTTGGAGGCGGTTCCTACAGCTGATGTAGTTACAACCAATCCCATACACATCGCTGTCGCCTTAAAGTATAATGCTGATGTAATGGAGGCGCCCAGAGTGGTGGCCAAAGGCACTGAATTATTTGCGGAACGCATCAAAAAAATAGCGGCCGAAAATGGAGTGCCAGTGGTAGAAAACCCGGTGGTGGCCAGAGCGTTATTTCGGTTGGTAGAGATTGATCAGGAAATTCCCCCCGATTTATACCAGGCAGTGGCTGAGATTTTAATGTTCGCCTGGCGCACCAAAGGAAAGACGCCTCCCTTGCAGAATTAAGGTACCCGAAATGGTTGGACTGAGCTGACGTGTCATCATCACCCAAAAAAGTACCCGGCAAAGTGAACATTACCCAGTTTCTACCATTGGTGGAGCGGGTGGCCAAGGTGGAGTACCGCCGTATCCCCTCGCACATGGTGGATTACGAAGAATTGGTGAGCATTGGGGCCATTGCCATTCAGGCATTGCTCAAAAATAAAACGGCCGAAGAGGTGGAAAAACTGAACACCTCTTATATGGCCACCGCCACCCGGTGGGCCATTCGGAATGAATTGCGCTCCCGCTACAAGTGGTACACCCTGAAACATGCCAAAACGGATGAAGAACAAGAGGGCGCACCGGCCTCTACAGAAGGCGGCCACGCGCCTCATGGGGCCACGGCCAACAACCCGTCTCAGGAAAACGTGCGGGAAGCCATTTACGAGACCATTCTATCCATTGAAGGCATTCAGGAAGGCCAAGATGGCGACACCTCTTACGATTTTATCAGCGATGGGTCGGCCACCCCGGAAGAAAGCCTGGAAATCGTCGAGTTGGGGCGTGCCATTAAACGGGCCATTGAAAGTTTACCCCCCAAAGACCGCACCATTATGGAATATCGCTTTTACCGCAATATGCAGGTGAAAGATATTGCCGCCATGGTGGGCTTGTCCAGTTCCCGCATTACCCGTATTGTGCAGGCTTCGCTGAATCAGGTTCGGGAATACCTGCGGGAAAACAATCATCTGGACTAGTGAGGCTTCAGGCAAAGTCTTGGCGGGATCGTTGGCGGTCAGGCGCTTGATGGGCTTGTAGCACGGAACTTTTTCCCGCGCCAGTCATCATCTTTTCAATCATCAATAGGACAAAAGGGGTTCGATTCCGAGCCACTTTCTGTATAATGATGGCTATCCGTCAGTTGAAAAAGTTTTCTGATTTGCATGCGTAAGCCTTTCTCGTTCAAACTGGTGTTAAGCGCGGTTCTGCTTTTGGCCCTCACTGTGTTAGGGGTGGCCTTCTCCGGATTATGGCCGTCCCAGCCTGCTTTTAAACTGGCCGGTGAGGTGCAGGCCCGCGAATTTCGAAATGGTTCTCGCTTCGGCGGGCGTGTTTTACAGGTTTTGGTGCAGGAAGGCCAAGTGGTCCAGAAGGGCCAGCCTTTAATCGTGTTTGATGAAACCGATTTGCAGGCCAAAATCGCCGATGCCAAAGCCACCTTGGCTCAGGCACTGGCTCAGGAAAAGCTGCTGGCCAAAGGGGCCGATACCGGTCAGTTGCGTCAGGCCAGCGCCGGTGTTCAACAGGCTGAACAGCGTTTAAGAATCGTCACCACCGGGGCGCGCCCGGAAGAGATTGCTCAGGCCCAAAGCAAGGTGCAAATTGCGGAAACGCAAGCCCAGCAGGCCCAGCAAGCACTGGATGGCGCCAAATCCATGCTGGATGAAGGGATTATTTCCCGCCAGAAGTATGACGGCCTAGTTGCTTCAGCGGAATCGGCCCAAAGCAGCCTGAGTGCCGCCAAAGCCGCTTTATCCCTGATGAAATCAGGGGGGCGCTCTGAAGAAAAGCGTATTGCCAGTGCCCAGTTATCGGCAGCCAAGGCCCAGTATGGCCAATTGGCCAAAGGGGCCCAATCCGAAGAGTTGAGCATTGCCTCTGCCAATGTGGAAAAGGCGCGGAGCAATGTAAAAGCCTTGGAAGCCCAGTTATCAGAACTGAGAATTCAAGCTCCGGCTGCCGGATACGTGAGCGTGGTGGCCGTGGCTCCCGGCGATTTGGTGGCTCCCGGTCGACCGGTGATTACCATCATTGACTATGACCACCTGTGGGCCGATGTGTTTATGCCGGAATCCAAGCTGGCCGCCCTGTCCATTCATCCGGGGCAAGCGGTTTCCGTGACCCCCCGCAGCAACGCCAAAGCCCATTTTCAAGGTCAGGTGGCTCTCGTCAATCCCAAAAGCGAGTTTATTCCCAACAGTGGCGGCGATAGCAGCAGTGAGGAATCCACCTTTCGCCTGAAGATTACCGTTGCCAACAAGGATGAAACCGGCAAAATTTCTCTCTACCCTGGCATGAAGGTCGACGTTTCCTTTGCCCGGTAAGTGCCCTGTGTCGTTGGGTGGTAACTGTCTTACAGCGGTTAGCGCCACGCACTAACCTTAATTCAAAGTATTCATGATGACCCTTCCCGCCGAAACCCAGCCCCGCAAGCAGTTGTCCGAACCGGCCATTCTGACTGAAAATCTGGTGCGCACCTTTGGGGAGAAAGTGGCGGTGGATCACCTCAATCTGCACATCGAGAAGGGTGAGATTTTTGGCTTTTTGGGGCCCAATGGCTCTGGCAAGTCTACCACCATTAAAATGCTGTGCGGGCTGCTGGCCCCCACCTCCGGGAAAGCATTGGTCAGCGGCATTGATGTCCGCCGCGATCCTGAGCGTATTCGTTCCAAAATCGGCTATATGCCCCAAAAGTTTAGCCTCTACGAAGATCTCACGGTGAAAGAGAATATCGACTTTTACGCCCAGCTATACGGGGTCAAGGGCTCCGGGGCCAAGCGTCGCAAGGAAGAAGTGATTGATCTTGTGGGGATTGGGCATTACCGGGGCTTTCTGGCCCGGCAGTTATCGGGTGGCTGGAAACAGCGCCTGGCCTTGTGTTGTGCTTTGGTGCATCAGCCTGAAATTATCTTTCTGGATGAACCCACCGCCTCGATGGATCCGGTGGCCCGCCGTGGCTTGTGGGATTTGCTGTTTACGCTGGCCAGTAATGGGGTCACACTGTTTGTGACCACCCACTATATGGATGAAGCCGAGCGTTGTAGTAGCCTTGGCTATATTTATAACTCCAAACTGATTGTCAGTGGTGGACTGGAAGAGTTAAAACACGCCAAAGCCGTGGTCGGCGAGGGAAATGTTCGCCTGGAAGTGCTGTGCAAACCATTGGTGAAAACCTTTAACCAGATCAAGGCGCTCCCTTATGTACAGGATGTGACCATTTTTGGGCAGGCCTTGCACGTGGTCAGTGAAGATGCCGATGTCTTGGCCCGGCTAACCCATGATCTAGATCGGGCCGATGTGGCCGTGCAGCAGATTCGGGCCATTGAACCGTCGCTGGAAGACGTATTTGTGACCTTGACCAAGGCCAGCATGGCCGAGGATGAAATCCGCCAAAAGGATTTGGGCCATAAGCTGGCACAGACCCACGCCAGTGGCTTTGATGACGATGAGGACGGCAACGATGCTTGAGGCCCTAAAGCGCGGCGAATTTTTGGGCCTAAGCTGGGCTGGCATTCAGTCCATCTTCCGCAAGGAGATTATCCAGCTCTTGCGAGACCCTTATCTGGTCATGTTTATCATTGCCTTGCCGGTCATTCAGCTCATGGTAACGGGCTTGGCCGTACAGCGGGATCTCAAGCACATTGCCACAGTAGTGGTTAACTACGATCAGGGCAGCGCTTCCCGGGATTTGATGGCTGATTTCCAGAACAGTACCTTGTTTGATCTGGATCAGGTGCCCTCGGATGCGGTCATGATGCAGAAAATTCGCAATGGCAACTATCGGGTGGGTATTATCATCCCGCCAGACTACTCTGAGAAAGCCTTGACGGGGGCCACCGCGCCGCAAATCAACATTATTGTGGATGGCACTCAGGGGACTATTGCCAAAACCATTGTGGATGGGGCCAGTCAGGTGGTTTTTAACCACAACCGTAAACTGCTGGCGGAAGCCGGTTTGGGAAACGCCGACAGCAGCCTGCCCGCAGGCATCGAGCTAAAAACCAAGGTGCTGTACAACCCCAAAATGTCGTCTGCCTATTATTTGGTGCCGGCTATTTTGGCCATTGTGATGCACATGTTGACCATTTTATTTACCAGTTTTGCCGTGGTGCGGGAACGAGAGTCTGGCACCCTGGAGCAATTAATGGTCAGTCCGGTAAAAGTGCCGGATCTCATGTTGGGGAAAGTCCTGCCTTATGCCTTTATCGGCTTCCTTGATATGTTGCTGACCCTGGGCGTGATGGTGTGGTTCTTTAATATCAGCATTACCGGCAGTTTCTTTTTCCTGTGCGTGGCCTCCTTCATTTTCATTCTGACCTCCCTGGGCATTGGCTTGTTGATTTCCATTTTGTGCCGCACCCAGGTTCAGGCCATTCAGCTGACCGTGGCCATCTTTCTGCCCAGCTTGCTGTTGACCGGCTTTGTCTTCCCGTTGGAGCCCATGCCCTGGTTCATCAAGATTATCAGTTACTCACTGCCCCTGACCTATTATCTGGATATCATTCGCGGGGTGGTGATTAAGGGGATTGGCGGCGGCGATCTGTGGTTTCAAACCCTGATTTTGCTACTTATGGCCGTAATCACCCTAGGGGCCAGTATTCTGCGCTTTAACAAGCAAATTAACTAGGTAGCCGGTAAAATAATTCCAGCATGCATGATAGAGGCAGCCATGAGTCTATTTTCCAAATCACATTCCCCCAATCTCACCCTGAGCCTGGCAATAGGCTTGGGACTGTTGCTGTCTCAGACGACGCTCCCGGTGCTGGCGGCTCGTCCGGCCAGTAAGGCCCTGCCTCTGGATGTGTTGTCCCCCATGCCCACTGTGAATGGCCCGCTGGAAAAGCCCGCCAAGATATCAAGAGCCTCTCGTAAACCCTTTGCCAAGTCCGAAAAAATGGAGTCCAATGCCACGGTCGCCCCTTCCGATGCTTCGGTGATCGCCGAAGTGCTGAAATTGAAATGGCAGGCCGCTCCGTTGTATGGCAATGTGGGCGACCTGCAAAAGATCGGTCTGGAAAAAGTGCTGAAAACAGCCGCTGAACGGAATTTATCCGTGCGTCAGGCTGAGGCACAGGCCAAAGAGGCCGAAGCCCAAGCCAAAGATCTAATCGAATCTAATCCGCTCATCCTGTTAAACCCCATTCAGTTGGGCTTGATGAAGCAGGCGGAAAGTGCCAACGTGCAAGCCACCCGCTCTCATGTTCAGGTGGCTCGCCAAAAGGCCTTGTTGGAAAGCGCCTCCCGCTATTACACCCTGACGCAGGCTTATTTAGCCAAATACTCAGCGTTTCAGGCCATTGAGCAAGGAAAAACCCAACTCAAAGTGGAAGAAAGCCGTTTTCTGAGTGGGGAATCCGACCGCTTTGGAGTGACCCAAACGGAAATGGCGCTGATCGATCGGTATAGCCGTTATATGAGCGCCGATCATGCCTATTACTCGGCTTCAGTGGCCTTGAGCAACTTCCTGGACTTGCCCGAGGACAAAGTGCTGGTGCCCGAGGAAGTCAGCCTGCAAAGCGAAATCAATATGGTGCCCACCCTCAAGTTATTTCCAGACAGTTTAACGTTGGAGAAGGCCCAAAAAGTTGCCCTGACCCGCCCGGACATTCAGGAGTTTGTATTGCGACGGGAAGCCTTGCAGAAACTGATCAAGGCCAGCTTTGGGCAGGAGAAGCGCAAGCGGGAAGCGGATTTAAAACAACTGGATCTGCAAGCCGAACAGGGTGTTGATTTGGTATCGGCGGCAGTGAACCGGGCTTATGCGCAGGTGCAAACGGCCAAAAAAAATCTGCAACTGGCCCAACAGCGTTATGAATTGGCCATTTCATTGGTGCACCAATTGGAAGTCAGCAACAAGGCTGGCTTTAGCAGCACCAAGGACGTGCTGGATGGTCAGCTGGAGTTGGCTCGCAGCAATTCCAACCTGATTGAAGCCCGCTTGGGAAGTAATCTTGCCCAGATTCAACTGGCTTACGAACTGGGCCTGCTACAGGACGAGTTGATTTCCCATCCCCTGCCGGTGAATCTGCTTTAAATAATGGGGGTGAGTCTCCCCTCCCTACACGTTTTTAACTGTTTGAGTAAAGCGAGTTAAAAAAAGGGTTCGGCACTCTTGCCAGAAGCACGATTGGTTTGTCTGAGCTGCACGAGTTTTAGAAACGTGTAGGGAGGAGAGACTCACCGCAGTTATTTTTCTGGGACACTCCACACGAAGAACCGCCTCAGGGGTGACCTCAGGCGGTTCAGGTTTGAAACTGTTACCTTACAACGATTGGTTGAAGATTAGTTGATGCTGTGCCAGGGGAGCAAATCGGCCCAGAAATCCGGGTTGGCTCTACCCACTTCAACGGTTTGGACTTTGTTAATGCAGAAAACCTGCTTGAGGTACATAATTTCCGCTTGTAGCAGGGGATCAATATAAACTTTATTCTGTTCAGGCTCCACCACGAGTCCCAATGTTAAAGACAGTTCAGTTTCAGTCATGTGTCCTGCTCTCTCTTTCTTTTCCTATAGTCCGCCAAGGCTGCTCAAGGCTTACTTCAGCTTTATATAGATAAAAAAACAAATAAAAAACAGGAATTGCTTCCATGAGCGCATCTTGTTACGAAGTGCAATGGAAGCAGAACGAGCATCCCCAGATAGCTGAGGGCATGGATTCATTTGTCCCCAGTCTCTCCGCACCCGGGTTTTCAGGATGCCATTTTTCTCAGCACCATAAAGGCCTCCTGAGCATCAGAGAGGCCTTGTCATTAATTCAATACTTCTAGTGCCTAGCCCAGTTCGGACTGCGGCATCAAGTGCGCCTGTGGGCCTTCATGTAACAGGGGTAGTTCGCTCATGCCACCATCCAGAATGTAGATGTAGTTGATGAGTTTTACGGCAATGGCTTGCTGACTATCTACAGAAAGGTGCTTCAGCAGCTCCACCAAATGACGAGCATGCATCTCAAAGCCGCTGCGACGAAAACTGGGGAAGATAAAGCGCACCCGTTCGGACTTGGTTCGCAGCTCCGCAGAGTCTAAAAGTCCCTCTGTTTCCATTACTGAGAACAGATAACGAGCAGTCATTTCCTGATGCGTGCGCGAGGCATTCTGCAGGAGGCTGACAGCCATGGAAAGAGTGGGGTCTTTATCATACCAACGCTGTTTCATAGGCCTTAAACTCCCAGTTTGCGCACAGAAACCCGACCATAGAAGTAGGGATACTATGGGTCTCGGTTCAAAGTGCTCAAAAGTTTAGGGTTTTGGGGCTAATTTTAACAATTAGAAACAATCACACCCGTAAACTCAGTAAACTTCTGTGGGAGCCAAAGAAAACAACCGGGTCAAACGGCCCACGGCAGACCCCCGGCTAAAGCGTGGCGGATCCAGATAGATGTTGTAGAGACCCAAGCCGCACCACAGCCAGTTTTGGGCGTAATAATCGTTTTTAGTGTTCCATTGACCACCCGGCTTCAGGTTGGGCACAATCTTTTTTTGCAGCAGTTCTTCACCCAGACGTTCATCTTGCAAGTATAAACCCGGGAAAACCGCGCCGTAAATGGCTCCAGACTTTAAATCAGGATGACGCACAATGCCGTCCCAGGTGATGGAAATGGGCAAATCCTTGCGGATTTTCCAGTAGCGGGGCAGCATGTTTTTGGTTTTCAGCAGTTGGGTAGCCCGCTTCTCCAGTGGATTCATCAGGGCATCCAGCCCCACCCGCCAGTAAACCCGGATGGCCTCATAACCAAAGTCACTGCGGGCATCCAGCGGATCGTTGTACAACTGGATGCTGTCATTGTCCAGAGAGATTTCCACCCAGTCCGGCATCAGGCCGCTTTCAGTCTGGGTGACCGCCCGGCTCATAATCTCGTAGGAAGAATCAATCAGCAAGGTCCAGTCGTGGTTGTCATCCACTTCCGCAAAGACCCGATAGGCATAAGGCGCAAAGTAGGATGGGTTGATTTGGTAGGTGCGACCTTTTTGCGGCCAGTCGCCCGGCAATAAGACCCGCCCCAGTGGCGCATTCAAGGTCAACCGATCCCAAATCTCGTTCAGAATGGGCAGAGCCTCGCTTTGATACTGAGGTTCATTCCAGATTTTGGCAGCCAGCAGCAAGGCCAAAGCGATGTCCTGATCGGCGTCCGTGGCGCTGGTGGTATCCAGGGCTCCCCAGGTTTTGTCGGCCTTCTGGCCCCATTTCCAGGAAAACAGATGGTCGCCCCGTGGGATTTGCAGATTGTCTTTAGCCCAGCGGTAAGTGGCATCAAAAGTGGCCTTGTCCCGCATCCAGAAAGCCCGCAACATGGCATAAGCTTGCCCTTCGGAGGTGCTGATGTTGCCGTTGTAGTCGATAACTCGGCCATCCGCCTGGATGAAGGTGCTTTTGTACTGGGACCAGCTGCTCTGCATCAGGCCGCGCACTTCCAGTTCGTTCAGGGGGCTGGCGGCGATGGCCCTGGGCAGGCAAAAACCAACCAGCAAGATCAGGGCAAGTATCGCCCCTATCCAGACCGAGGGTCGACGCGCTGGCCTAACCGGCATCGCCTAGCCGACCTGCTGAGGCACTTGGAGCATCTGCTTGCCCTTGGTGGTGATTTCAGCGAGCAGTTGCTCGGCAAACACACTGAGGGACACAGCGCCCAAGTCTCCTTGGCTGCGGCTACGCACGGCCACCTGGTAGGCTTCCAGTTCCTTATCGCCGATAATCAGCATATACGGAATTTTAGCCAACTGCGCCTGGCGAATCTTGTGGCCGATGCCTTCGTTGGAGATATCCGTCTTGGCTCGCACCATGTCTGCCCGTAGGGTGGCTTCCACTTGTTGGGCGTATTCCACGTGCCGATCGGAGATGGGTAGGATGGCCACCTGTTGCGGGGCTAACCATGAGGGGAAGGCACCGGAGTAATGCTCGATGAGGGTGCCCGCAAAGCGCTCCAGGCTGCCAAAAATAGCCCGGTGAATCATGATGGGCCGTTTGGCCTGACCATCCCGGTCGGTGTACTTCAGGTCAAAACGTTCTGGCAAGTTGAAATCCAGCTGCACGGTGGAACATTGCCAGGTGCGGCCAATGGCATCCTTCAGCTTGAAGTCGATTTTGGGTCCGTAGAAGGCCCCATCGCCTTCGTTGATGACATAGTTCAGGCCATATTCTTCCAAGGCTTCTTTCAGCGCTTGCTCAGCCTGATCCCAAATGGCGATATCGCCAATGCACTTTTCAGGACGGGTGGACAGCTCTACTTCAAAGCTCATATCAAACAGCTTTAAGGTGTCATCCACAAAGCGAATGACTTCTACTACTTCGCTGCGAATCTGATCAATGCGGCAGAACAGGTGGGCGTCATCTTGCGTAAAGCCCCGCACCCGGCTTAGCCCGTGCATGGTGCCGGATTTCTCGTAGCGATACACGGTGCCCAGCTCGCTCAGGCGCAAGGGCAGTTCCCGGTAGCTGCGAATGCGTCCCTTAAAAATAAGGACGTGCATGGGGCAGTTCATGGGTTTGACGATGTATTCTTGCTCGTCGATTTCCATGGTGTACATGTTTTCCATGTAGTAGCCGGTGTGGCCAGAGGTGTCCCAGAGATCCCGCTTGGCGATGTGTGGGGTGTAGACCAAATCGTAACCCCTTTTACGGTGCTCCCGACGCCAGTAGTTTTCCAGTTCTTCCCGCACCGTGGCCAGGTTGGGATGCCATAGAATCAGGCCGGAGCCCACTTCTTCTTCAATGCTAAAAAAGTCGTATTCCTTGGACAGTTTGCGGTGATCCCGCTTGTCGGCCTCTTCCATCTGGTGCAGGTAAGCGTCAATGTCTTTTTGCTCCCAGAAGGCGGTGGCGTAAACCCGCTGCAACATGGGGTTGTTGGCATCGCCACGCCAGTAAGCACCGGCCACGCTGAGGATTTTAAAGGCCTTCAACCAGGATGAATCCGGCAAGTGGGGGCCTTCGCACAGGTCAAACCAGATGTCAGCGCCCGTTTTGGCATCTTTGTTGATGTACAGGGTACTTTCCGGGGCGTCTTTGTATTTTTCCAGAATTTCGGCTTTATAGCGTTCCCCGGTGCTCTTAAATTCAGCGATTTTGGCCTCGACATCGGGAATCACATAGCGTTCAAACAGTTGTCCTTCTTTGGCAATGCGCTGCATTTCCGCTTCAATTTTGGGAAAATCATCGGGACTGAGCTTGTGATTGGGAATGTCTAAATCGTAGTAAAAACCCGTCTCAATGGAAGGGCCGGTAGCGACTTTGGTGCCCGGCCACAGGGTTTGCACCGCTTGGGCCAGTATATGCGCGGCGGAATGGCGCAGCACATCCAGCGATTCGGCGTCCTTTTTGGTGAGGATGCGCACGGTGTCCCCATCGTTTAAGGGGGTACGCAGATCTTTGACGGTTCCATTAATGACCGAGGCCATAGCGGCTCTGGCCAGCCCTGCCCCAATGGAGGACGCTAAATCTTGAACGGTAGCGCCTTGGGGAAGTTGTTTTTCGCTGCCATCAGGAAGTTTGATTTGAATCGTGTTTGTCATGGGAACCATCGCCATTTCTTGATTATTGCTTGAGTGGGCTTAGAGAGGAGCGATTCGGCAAGAGCCAAGTGGAGGGAATCGCTCAGTGTGACCCATTATATGCGCAACAAACAGAAACCCCAAATGACAGCGGCCAAAGATAAAGAAAGGATAAATTCCGAATCAGAGAAAAGCCTGTCAGAAGGTGGTTATGGGGTGTTTTTCCGGTATTCTTCCAGCCATTTTAAAAGCCCCTGAGCTTCGAGAGAAGGGTTGGCTCGGACATAATCAGCCGCTGTATGGCCGTCATTATCCTGAGCGCGAATGTCTGCGCCGTTCTCCAGCAAGAGATTGATCAACGGCAAATCATAGGTGATACACGCGAGCATTAAAGGTGTTTTTCCAAAGCAATCTCGGGCATTAAAATCGACACCAAACAATTTACACATCAGGATAATAGTGCGGAGTGTATTGAAGGACTGATCGGCTCGAAACAGTTTTCCACCTGCCAGAACATGAAGCGGTGTCCGCTCACTTTCGTCATCCGCAGTGTTGAACAGGCTGCTTTGACGCACCACCGAAGTTTGATTTTCAAGGATCTTTTTAATGCCAGGAACATCAGCCTGTTGCATGGCCATTAAAAATTCGACCTGGGCTATCTCCCAAGCCCTGTCACTCATTGCTTTCAGGAAACGAGTACGGGGAGTAGGGGTAAATCTGGACAATTCAGACTCAATGCTCTCACCAGACTCAATGCTTTCATTAGACTCACTTGCGCCAAAGTAAGGAGACTTTGGCAGAGGCACTTTGGGCCGATTTGTATTGGGTGTTTGGGGTAAACGAATGGGGCTGTGTCGACTGGAAAACATAATCATAACGTTTTTACTACACTCCTAGGGGCCTAATCGTGGGCGAGAGAGACACAAACAGCGCTGATTAACGAAGTCCCAGCGTTTGCTTGAGTCCGTCCACCAGTTTGCCAATGATGTCTTTATCTTCATGGGCTTTAATGCGCTTCAGGGCCTCCTGAGCGGTATGATTGGTGGCTTCAATTTTAGAATCCAGATAGGCGAGCCGGTTGTTCAATTCACCCAGCGATTGCTCCTGAGATTCCAGGCGGCTTTTGACATCACTGCTTTTCAGGGTGTCGTTCACAGTGGCCAGTTGCCCAGACAGTTGGCTGATTTGGAATTGCTGGTAACCCACCAACAGGACGAGGACCACGACGATGCCCGCAAGGGCATAAGTGGATTGCTTGCCGAGGCGAATCCCCTGAGTGGAAGAGGAAAACTGGGGGGCTGCCGGATGGGCAAACGGTTTTACGTTGGAAGTGGCAGGGTTTTGAGTATCCGTCATAAGGCATCTCCTTGGGGCTAATGGCCGAAGCGAGAAATCCCGTATCAGGCTCACGCATTTACTAAAAAAACAAATCCTAATTTTAAATTGCCGGATTGTCACGCAAGGTCAAAAAATAATTGCAAGCAAACAGACCTATTTAATGGAAAAGTTGTTGCAGACTGTCTAAAATGCCACCTTCCTGCTTTTGGGGAGAGGTTTCCTCGCTGTCCCCAGCTTCGACAGCTTCAGTCTCATCACTGTGTGGCAAACGTTCGGTGGTGCTTCGTTTGTCCATGACTTTGGCCACCTTGCTATCCATATAACCAACCCGGGCATTGATCTGCTCCAGGAGAGACTGGGTTTGCTCATTCTGGGCTTCCAGATCGTGCAAACGATTCAGCAAGTTCAGGTTTTGGCTATTGAGGATCTTGTACTCGTTGCGCAGTTGTCTGAGTTGTCCTTGCTGATAGACGGTGACCAGGGTGAGCGCTAGAGCCAGCGCAATCACGGCTTTATTTCGCATGAGGGGGACTCCTTATAAAACGGGGCCACACGGCGGTTTGGGTGGGGTGGGAATAATCGTCCGGGGCATGGGTATATGGCAAATATAGTGTAGCGGAAATACCACTAACCTGTGGGCCGTTGGCCCGGGCCGATTGGTAGAAGGCGCTGCGTTTTTTCTTGGTTTTCAGGTAAAATGCCCCTGAATCCGTTTTATTTTGTGAGCGAGAGGCTTTATTTGTATGTCTGCCACCCTGAGTGCCCCGGTAATGCCGGAATATTTAAAAGGCCGCGATTTTTTAACCTTTCTGGAATACTCCCCAGAAGAATTACAGGAATTATTGACCCTGGCTGCCCAACTCAAGCAGCTTAAGCGCAACCGCATTCCCCACAAATTGCTGGAAGGCCTGAGTGTGGCCATGTACTTTGAAAAGCCCAGCAACCGTACCCGCGTCAGTTTTGAGGTGGGGATCTACGATCTGGGGGCTCATCCCTTCATGTTGCGTAAGGATGAAATCAATCTGGGCGTGCGGGAAACCATTGCCGACACCGCCCGTACCCTGTCCCGTTACGTGGATTGCATTATGATTCGCACCTTTGCCCAAAAGGACGTGGAAGAACTGGCCCAGTGGGCGGATGTGCCGGTAATTAATGGCTTGACTGATGATTATCACCCCTGCCAAGTGCTAGCCGATTTATTGACCGTGCAAGAGCGCTTTGGCAGCTTTAAGGGCCGTAAACTGACCTATGTGGGCGATGGCAATAATATGGCCAACAGCCTGATGCTGGGTTGCGCCATGGTGGGCATGGATGTCACTATTGCCAGCCCGTCCGGGTATCAGCCCCAACCCGCCGTGGTAGAAAAGGCCCAAAGCATTGCCGCCCAGAGTGGGGCCACTGTGGCGGTGTCAGATGATGTGAAGGCGGCGGTGAAAGACGCTTCCGTGGTTTACACCGATGTGTGGGCCAGCATGGGACAGGAAGCCGAAGCCGAGGCCCGTAAGCAGATCTTTAAGGCCTATCAGGTTAATGCCGAGAATTTGGCGCTGGCTTTGCCGGAGGCCATTGTGCTGCACTGCTTACCGGCCCACCGGGGCGAGGAAATCACCGCTGAGGTGCTGGAGAAACACGCCGATGTGATTTTTGAGCAGGCCGAAAACCGCCTGCACGCTCAAAAAGCAGTATTGGCGGCTATTGTTCGATAATCCAGATTTTTTAAGCTTGAATCCCCGTCAGTGAGCGCATTGGCGGGCATTCTTTACTGTTGTGCTGAGGGGCTTCACTCCTGACATCCACCCCCAGACATAAACCCATGGATCAATATTTGGCTCTCTAAAATCTCCACCACATGGCGGTGAAATTGGCAGGATCCTATTTGTTATATTTCATATATAGGCAGAGCGACTCTCTTGGGGTGAAACATGATACGCATTCTGGAATTCTTGAAAAAAGCCTGGTTCCCCCGTGTCAGAGACCCTTTTACCAGCACTCGGCTAAGATGGTTGTTTCACCATAGTTATCAATACTAAACCTGCTCTCTATTCTTTTCAGGAACGCACTTCCCTAGAATGGCCGGGCCGTATTACACTAGGGGTATGCTTAAAGTTTTAATTTCTAATGATGATGGCATTTATGCCACAGGCCTTCAGACATTGGCCGCCAAATTATCCCAGCATTACGAGGTTTATGTGGTGGCTCCCGATCGGGAGCGTAGCGCCATGGGCCACGCCCTGACCTTGCACAAGCCTATTCGCATTGACGAAGTGGAAATGAAGTTTCCGGTGGCCAAGGCCTTTTCCACCAGCGGTACCCCTAGCGATTGCGTCAAGCTGGCCTTAAATGCCTTGCTGGATGTGAAGATCGACGTGGTGGTCTCTGGCATTAACCATGGCCCCAATTTGGGCTCCGATGTCATTTATTCCGGCACGGTCAGCGCGGCGCTGGAAGGGGCCATTCATGGCATTCCCAGTATGGCGGTGTCCTTGGTTAACGGCTCGGACAAGCTGGCTGATTTCAATCATGGGGCGGAATTCATCGCCGAATTTTTACCCACAGCCATGAAAGTGGGTATTCCGGCCAAAAGTATTTTGAATGTGAACATCCCGGCGGTTTCAAAACACCATTTTGCAGGTGTGCAAATTACAGAATTGGGCACCCGCATGTACACCGATAGCTACGAGCGTCGAGTGGATCCCCGTGGTGGGGTTTACTACTGGTTGGCCGGGGAAGTCATTGAAACCAGCGAAGCCGAAGGCACCGATGTGGAGGCCATCCGCAACAATATGGTGGCGGTGTCCCCGGTACATTACAACTTGTCCAACTACAGCGCCCTCACCTTGCTGAAAGAAAAACTGGACGTTCAGCATTAACCAAAACGAGTTGAATCAAGGGCAAGGCCGCAGGTCGAATTTTTGCTTGTCCATTCTGCGTTGGAGCATAGGCAGTCCTTGCTGTTTGGGGCACAATAAAGGCTGATCATTTTTATGGCGATACGCTCGTCAGCGTGTGTTTTTATCAGGAGGAGAGTAGTAATGACCCAATCTCAGGAAGATTTGATGGTGCAATCAGCCCAGCCCATGGCCCGTCGGGAATTTTTAAAGCTGGCCGCGGCCGTCGGTGGCAGTGCCCTGGCCCTCAGTCAGTTTCGGTTGAATGCTCAAGCTGCCCCCAAAGCCGCCCCAAAAAATTTGCCCGGCAAAGGCATGCCCAAAGATCACCCCATGCACCCTTATGACGCCAAGGAAGCCATTCAGGCCAAGACCTTCGAGAACCTGTCCACCGTGGAAGGCATCAGCCAAAATCAACTGGAGCAGCACTTGGGTTTGTACAAAGGGTATGTCGGTAAAATCAACGATATTGAAAACCAGATTAGCGCCATGCAGCCGGATCTGGAGAAAATGAACGCCACCTACAGCCCCTATCGGGAATTGCATGCCGAGCAGACCTACGCCCTGAACGGGGTGATTTTGCACGAGTACTACTTTGAAAACATGGGCGGGTCCAAGACTGCGGCCACTGCCACAGCGTTGGTGCACAAAATTTTCACCCAGGAATTTGGCACCTGGGAGAATTACGTCAATCACCTGCTGGCCGTGGGCAAATCCTCTCGCGGGTGGGCTTTAACCGGCTACAACATGCGCGATCACCGAGTGCACAACTACGGGCTGGATCTGCACAACCAGGGCGTACCGGTGAATGTGATCCCTTTGTTGGTGCTGGATGTTTACGAGCATGCCTACATGATCGATTTTGGCACCAAGCGCCCCTCCTATCTACAGGCCTTTATGAACAACGTGAACTGGGCTGTGGTGGACGCGCGCCTGAAAACCATGATCCTGCATGGGTAATCTAATTGGATAAAAATTACTGAGCAGAAACCCTATAAACCCCGGCACTTTTTGAGTTTCGGGGTTTATTTTCCCCCTCAGTCGCAATTTCACGTTCACGACTTCAATGAGTAAAATCCATCTCTGAATGCGTAAAAGCCTCTCCATAGCGTTGCGTGATCCAATCAGAGCCTCCTCCAAACAACCACTTTAATTCTCAAAAATGCACTGTAAAATGAATTAGAGCCCCTTTAAAAGAGAGTAAAGTGTATGACCGTGGAAACCCCAGAGCAACTCGCTAAACTACGGAAAATTGGACGAATTGTGGCCCAGACCATTCAGCTTATGGGCAGGCACATTCAACCCGGCATCACCACGCTGGAATTGGACGCCATTGGTCGTCAGCACCTGGAATCCCACGGGGCACGCTCCGCACCAGAGCTAATCTACCAGTTCCCCGGTGCCACTTGCATCAGCGTCAATCATGAAGTGGCCCACGGTGTACCCGGAGACCAGACCATTAAACCGGGTGATCTGGTGAACATTGACGTTTCTGCAGAGCTGGACGGATACTTTGCCGACAGCGGTTACACTTTTTTAGTGGAACCCGTCCCTCATCTTAAAAAAAAGGTGGCTCAAACAGCAAAAATGGCTCTGAAGCGGGCTATTTCAGTGGTCAAAGCAGGCGTACCCCTCAATCAGATTGGCCGAGCCATTGAAAAGACCGCCCAGGAATCGGGTTGCTCTATTATTTTAAACCTGGGGAGCCACGGTGTTGGCACAGGCTTGCATGAAGAACCCTTTTTCATTCCCCCTTACTTCGATATGGCCGATGATCGGATGCTGGAAGAAGGCATGGTAATCACCATTGAACCCTTTATCTCCAGTGGCGCCTGGGATGCCGTTCAAGCGGAAGACGGCTGGACGCTGTACACCGCGCCGCACTTTGTGACCGCCCAATACGAACATTCCATGGTCATCACCCGAACCGGGGTCACGCTGTTAACCGCCGCTTAACCGGCACCTAAATAGCAGCCTAGGCATTCAACCCGGTTTTTCCAGACTTTTTACTGGTGAGCTTTGGGTAAGCGGGGATTCATGGTCTCTTTGAGAGGCATGGATAGTGGTTCAGTTTGCAAACCCTTTCTCTGACGATCCTTTTCACGATCCAGGGGAGAACCCACCACCTGAGTGGCTAGCCCCAGCTTGCGGAACAGGGAAATGATCCAGTAAGTCACATCCAGCTCGTACCAGACAAACCCCATTTTAGCGGAACGGGCATGGGCGTGGTGATTGTTATGCCAACCCTCGCCCCAGGTCAGGAGGGCCACCCACCAGTTGTTTCGACTGGTGTCCGGGGTGTCATAACGACGGTATCCCCACAGGTGTGCTGCGGAATTGACCAACCAGGTAACGTTAAGCCCATAAATAATGCGCAAAAAGCCGCCCCAAACCAATATGGACAGCCCCATTTTCAGACCGCCGCCCAGCCAGTAGCCCAAGGCAAACAGTAACAGTAAAAACAGGACATTGATGCCGTTATAATGACGCTCCAAAAAGCGCATGCCCGGATCTTTCCACAAATCAGGCGCCAAGCGCTGCAACATTTCTTCCGAATCATCCAATTGTGGATGCCAGAAAAAAGGCCACAAAAAATGCGCCCACCACACACTATACTTGGGAGAATGCGGATCGCCCTCTTTATCGGTTTTACTGTGGTGCAGGCGATGGGTAGCCGTCCACCAGATAGGGCCCCGCTGAAAGGCCAGGCAGCCCAACAACGCCAAAAAGTAAGTAATGGGCTTGACCAGTTTATAGCTTTGATGGGCCAACAACCGGTGATAACAAAGCGTAATACCCAGACAAATGGTAGAGAATGACATCACCACCATGACCAGCAAACCTTGCCAGCTAAAGGTGAAGAATCCGGCCAAAGCCACCACATGCAGTAAAACATACAAGGTGAACAACGGGGCGTTAAAGCGCTGCCAAGTGGCATAAGGGGGTAAGGCGGAGAACGGTAGAAGACGGGAAAGGATCAAAAAAGTCTGCTCTCTTGCAATTAAAAAACGAAGATTTTATATAAAAGCATCATACCGCAAATACGGCCCCCCTCGCCATACACGGTTTTTCTTGTAACCCCAGTCTGTTTAAGATACAAAAAAAGGCTAACGAACTTTAAACTTGTAAAAAAGATTGGAAAAACCCCTCATGACAGATCATAGTAACCAAGAAGCATTGATTGATGCCTTAAACAACATCGCCAGTGAACTTAAGCGCATCAACCAGGCCCTAACTGGATTGGGGGGACAAGCCGTTTCCAGACCATCCGCACCCGGCGCATCTCGTGGTCCTGCCTCATACAGAAGTTCCGCAACCTCCAGAGGCCCGGCGCCTCGTGGCGATAAGCCTGCCTATGGCAAGCCTCGCAGAGAAGGCTTTGGCGCCACGGAGTCCGAAGGTGAAGAGCGCGAAGGCTCACCCCGCTTCGCTGGTAAAAAGCCCCCCTTGCGCTCTGGCATTAAAAAGAAACCTACCAAAAGCCCGATGTCTTTCAAGAAAAAAGAAGGCTACCCCAAGCGTCCTAAATAGGGCCTTAACAAGATAGTCAGCCTATTCAAACATCTCCCAGGCCAGAGGCTTACCTCGCTTGAGAGATGTTTTGGCGCGTTTGCCCAACACGTCATCCCAATGCTTGGGCGGTAAACCCAAACCCGGGCGAATGGCCCGGATATTCTGCGGGGTCAATGTCTCCCCTTGGGCAATATCGGCGGTGACATACAAGGAACGGCGAAACACCAGATTCTTGCGCTCGTTCTCGGTCGGGTTTAAGCCCACGCCCCCCAAAGCCCGATGGGCCAGCCGGGTTTCTTCGACCAGGCGCTTTAACTCCGATGGCTCCAGTGAGAACGCCGAATCCACGCCCCCTTCGGATCGAGAGAGGGTCACGTGCTTCTCAATGGCCACAGCGCCCAAGGCCACGCTGGCCACAGCGGCGGCGGTGCCCAAGGTGTGGTCTGACAAGCCCGCATAAACCCCAAAGCGCTCCTGAATATAAGGGATGGTGCGCAAATTACTATCCTTGGGGTCGGCCGGATAACTGCTGGTGCACTTCAGCAAAATCAGCGGTCCGCCGTTGGCCTGCTGAAAAGCCTGCACCGCTTCGGCCACCTCTTGTTCATTCGAAAGACCGGTGGACATAATGGTGGGCTTGCCCGTAGCGGCCACCTTACGGATTAACGGGATATCCACAATCTCAAACGAGGCGATTTTAAACAGAGGCACGTTCAGGTCCTGCAAAAAATCGACGGCTGTGGCATCAAAGGGGGAGCTAAAGCCGATCAAGCCCTTTTCCCGGCACCGATCAAAAATGGGTTTATGCCAATCCCATGGGGTGTGGGCCTTTTGGTACAAGTTATACAGCGATTCCCCTTTCCACAGGCTGGTGGGGTCTTCAATAAAAAACTCGCCCTCACTGAGATCGAGGGTCATGGTGTCCGCGGTGTAGGTCTGAATCTTCAAGGCGTCCGCTCCGGCCTCCGCCACGGCATCCACGATGGCCAGGGCCTTTTCCAGCGAACCGTTATGGTTGCCTGACATCTCGGCAATGATAAAGGGCGGGTGATCGGGCCCCACCGGGCGGTTGCCCACCTGAAAATTGGCCTGACTAGAACCGGTAGACATACTGCAAAATCCCCTGTTGCGCTTGTGGAGACACCGCTTGGTATCCCGCTCTTTCAAAAACTTTAATGGAGGCCACATTGCCCGGTACAATCTGGGCATTCAGTTGCCGCACCTGAGGATAGTGGGATGAGAGCCATTCGTGTCCCGCCACCAACAAGGGCGCTCCCAGACCTTGCCCCATCCGTTGCGGGACTAAATAAACAGACACCAGGGCTTCCGCTCCAGCCACATCGTAGCGTAGCACCCCCACCGGCGCACCGTCCTGCGCCCCCATTAGCAAGGCCCGTTGAGGGTTCTGGAGTGTCGCATCCAGCCAACGGCAATGGCTCTCCCAGTCAATTTCATCCGCCTGCAAGGCATACTGACGCACCGCCGCATGATTGCGCCAGTGAAATAAATTCTCCCGATCGCTCAGAACAACCGGCCGTAGCTGAATGGGTGTCTCACTCAAAACGCATCTGCCTCAAATCCGGCTCCAAAACGGCAGCCCTTCAAGGCGAGCCACCCTTCCTTATCATAGGCATAGACGGGCAAGTGAACAAGTCTAATTCCCTGGATTTCTCATTAGTTTTCCCAATCCCCTCGCCCTTATTTTCCATCCAATGGCCGAACCCATCGCCCCAAACTACAGTTATACTGAACAGGCAGCCCCTCTTTTGCCATTCTTTCCCATCCAATTTGTACGAGGTGAGAATCCCCATGCAGCCTTTCATTCCCTACGGCAGACAAAGCATTAACGAGGCCGATATTCAGGCGGTGGTGGATGTACTGAAGTCAGATTTCATCACCCAGGGGCCGGCCATCGAACGCTTTGAACAAGCCGTGGCCCAGTATTGTGGCGTCAAGTTCGCTGTGTCCGTAAGCAACGCCACCGCCGCCCTGCACATGGCCTGTCTGGCTTTGGACCTGGGGCCAGATGACACCTTATGGACGGCGCCCAACACCTTTGTAGCTTCTGCCAACTGCGGACGCTACTGCGGGGCCAGCGTGGATTTTGTGGATATTGACCCAGCCACCTACGTCATGGATGTGGCCGCCTTGGAAGCCAAGCTAAAAGCGGCTCAAGCCAAGGGGCAAGCGATGCCTAAAGTGGTCATTCCCGTGCAATTTGCCGGGCAGTGTGTGGAAATGGACCGCTTGGCCCAGCTGGCCAAGGTCTACGGCTTTGCGGTGGTGGAAGACGCCGCCCACGGCATTGGTGGGAAATACCGTCAAAAACCCATTGGCAGCTGCCAATTTTCCGAAATGACCGTATTCAGCTTCCACCCGGTCAAAATCATCACCACTGCGGAAGGGGGTATGATTACCACCAACCGGGAAGATCTCTACCAAACGCTCCTGCGCCTGCGCTCCCACGGCATAACCCGGGATGAACGCTTCATGCGCAATCCCTCGGAAGGCCCCTGGTACTACGAGCAAACCGAGCTGGGTCTGAACTACCGCATGACCGATATGCAAGCGGCCTTGGGGCACAGCCAGATGGAACGGCTGGACGCCTTTGTGGCCAAGCGGCACGCATTGGCCAAGCGCTATGACGCCCTCCTCGCTGATCTGCCGGTCACACGCCCCCAGCAACACCCGGACAGTTACTCGGCCCTGCATTTGTACCCGATTCAGGTCAACCGCCCAGAGCTGCGTAGACCGGTCTTTGAGGCTTTACGGGCCGCCAATATCGGGGTGAATGTACATTATATGCCCGTTTATCTGCAACCTTACTACCGGGATCTGGGCTTTGAACCGGACCTGTGCCCCAATGCGGAAGCCTATTATCAGCGGGCCATTAGCCTCCCCCTATACTACGATCTCACCGAGGCAGAACAAGACCGGGTGATTGAAACGTTGAAAGCAGCCCTGTCATGAGCTGTGTGATTATCATCCAGGCCCGTATGACTTCCACCCGACTGCCGGGCAAAGTGCTGATGCCGGTCTTGGGCAAGCCCCTGCTGGCTTACGAAATCGAGCGTTTGCAACGTTGCCAGCAAGCCGATGCCCTGATGGTGGCCACCACCACCAACGCCAGTGATGACCCCGTGGTGACCTTGTGTGAAAGCCTGAACATTCCCGTGTTTCGGGGTTCTGAGCAGGATGTACTGAGTCGGTATCACGGTGCTGCCCAGCAAGCCCAGGCCCAAACCGTGATTCGAGTCACCGCCGATTGCCCCCTGATTGACCCTGCCGTGGTGGATCGGGTCATTGCCCACTTTAAATCTGCCAACGGCACGCTGGACTATGCCTCCAACACCCTGGTGCGAAGCTACCCACGCGGGCTGGATGTGGAAGTGTTCCCCCGGGCGGCGCTGGAAATGGCCCAGCAAGAAGCCACTGAGCCCGCCCACCGGGAACATGTCACCCCGTTTTTCTACAAAAAACCGCAACGCTTTAGACTGGCCAACCTAGAAGCTCCCGACAATTGGGGGCATCACCGGTGGACCGTGGACACCTCTGAGGATTTTGAACTGGCCAAGCGCATATTAGAGGCCCTTTACCCTGTAAAGCCCAATTTTGACTGTCAGGATGTGCTAACCCTACTGGATCAACACCCGGACTGGGTCAGCCTCAACGCCCACATTGAGCAAATTAAGGTTTAGCGCTGGGTTGAACTGTTAAAGAAACGCCCAGATGCCTGGCGTTTTTCTCAGCCTGACGGCGCCAGTATTTTTCGTCCTTGGGCTCTGTGGCGTACTGTGCGGCCAAGCGCTGATGCAACAAGGCCAACGCATCTTGCTCCCGACGTTCCAGACTGCGGGCCACCAGTCCATGCGCTCGCCCATTGGCACTACCCACCTTCAGGGTTTCTGTCACGGCATTTTGCCAATAAGCACTGGAGATCCGCTTGGGGAGCATGGACAAAGAGGCCATATGCTCTGCCAGCAAGCGTTGATCGTGGCTAATGCGCTGCTGGAGCTTTTGAGCCTCTTCCGCCTGAGCCAAATCACTAAAAGTTTTGGCGGCAAGCAGACTTTGAGCCCCGCTGTAATCCCCCAGATCATACAATGCCCGGGCCAGTGTCAGGCCATTGACGGACGAGGAGCTGGCATAGTTCAACAACCGTTGGTATTGTGCCTGATTTCCCTGTAAAAAATACAACTGAATCGCCTTCCCCAGTTGGGCATCGGAGGGAGTGTATTGGTCTGGCAAAGGTGGCAAGGTGGCCAGTGGGTCCAGAAACAGCAGATTCAGGCGATTGATAATATCATAGCCGTTGGCGGGCTCTCCATCGGCCACCACGGCATTGAGACGTGCCTCGGCGAACTGACGAGCCTTGGCGGTAACCGGGTCCTTCAACAAATCCAGGCGGTTGATCAACCCCCGCCCGTGCTGATAAGCCGCTTGCAAATACAGATTCACCACCGCCTGTTGGTCGATCACGTTGGCGTTGGTGTCCGACAAAATAACGCCCACAAAGCCCTGCCCTTCGGCGTAGGCCTCGCCCCCCTGCCCGGCCTCTAACAGGCGCGATAACAACAACTGAGCTAGATAAGGCTGGTTAGGACGATCTTTAAGCAAGCTCTTCAGCAACAAAATACTGCGATCCGCTTGCTTGCGCTGATCGTAAATCTTGAGCAAAGCGTCCACGGAGTCCACATCCGAGGGATTGAGGGCAATGGCCTTCTCCAACGCCTGGGCGGCATCTTCCGGCTTCATTTTCAATTCGTAGGACTGACTGAGCAACTTCAAGCCATCGGCATCTTCCGGCACAATTTGCAGCATTTGCTTCAGGTTGATAATGGCATCGTCCACCTTACCCGTATCCAGAGAGGCTTTGGCCAACTGCAAAAACACTTCCGGCTCTCGGGTGGTGGTTTTTTTAATGCCGTATAAATGCTGCAAGGCCTCTTCCGGCTTTTTTTGAGCCAGCAGTAATTCGGTTTCGGCCAGCTGAACGCTTAAATTATTGGGGCCATAACTTTTGGCCTTTTTAACCCATTGCTCGGCCTCGCTAACCTGCCGGTTAGACAGGGCCACCTTGCCCAAACCAGCCCAAGCGTAAGCCATGTTTGGCACCAACCGGGTGGCCTGACGAAAAGCCCCATCCGCCGCAGAGAGACCAGCCTCAAAGCCGGTTTTATCTCCCCGCTTTTGAGAGTACAAAGCCTTGTAATAATAGGTCCACCCCAGACCATTGAGAGCACCGGCCCGCACGGTTTTGGACTTGCTCCGATTTTTTTCCAGAATTTCAGTGTATTGAACAATGGCTTCCTGAAAATTCCCATCGGAGCGCAAGATTTGCCCCCGCATCATTTGCAACGACAAATTGTTGGGCGACTTGTTCAGTCGTCCATTCACCAAGCGCAAGGCATCGTAGTAACGGTGCTCGTCCAGCAAAGTCAACAACGGATCGCGTGGCTTGACCGGCCTGACTTTTTCCACAGAAATGGTTTTGATAATGATCTGCTTACCCCCGGGGACAGGCTGAATAATGACCGTCGGGGCAGGCTCAGCGGGAGGCGAAGCAGTGGGCAACAACTTTTGATCCGAAGGCGGCACAAAACCTGGGGGGTAGTATTTTTTAGCGGCCTGTACCGGTGTCTGTGTGGTCGCGCAAAGCAATAGTCCGACCAGACACAGCAGCGTACCCTGATTCTTCATCAATTCTTCACCCTTGGCTCCCTGAAAATAACAGTTTCTGATTAGTCAATGATCACGCCTCAAGCCGACTACCTATAAGCCTTTACAACTCAATCATCTTGAGCAAGACGCTGTCTTGTCGCAAAAGTTTCTGTGGGTTCTTTTGTACTACTCAACTTTGTCTATTGTACGAAAAAAACCAGGAAGCAGAGTATAATAATCGGACATTTAAAGTGCTTCGGCATTTTGAGGTACTGGTGAACGCTGGAAAGGACAACAAACCATGGAAAATGTTACGTCCACCAAATCCCAGGTGATTCGTTTATTTATCGTGGAAGATTACCACCTGACTCGCATGGGCCTGATGGCCGTATTGGGCGAGTTCCCCCAAATTCAGTTTATCGGGGAAGCGGAATCGGCAGAAGAGGCCTTAAGCAAGCTGGATCATAACTGCCCGGATATTTTACTGCTGGACTTGGGCCTGCCGGGCATGAACGGTATTGATATGGCGCAAGAAGTGCGCAAACGCTATCCGGATGTAAAAATCGTCATCCTCACCTCCCACAGTGAAGAGCAGGAAGTCATTGCCGCTCTGGGCGCAGGTGCCAACGCATACGTGCTAAAAGACGTCAAACCGGAGCGACTGGTTCATATTATTGAAACGGTTCAGGATGGGGCTGTCTGGCTAGACCCGGCCATTGCCTCCCTCGTGCTGACCCTGGTTAACGATCCCGCCGCTTTGGCCCAGCAAAAACGCCAAATCAATCAGGCAGATAATCCCACCACCGAGTCGGATTTGACCGACCGTGAACTGGAAGTGCTGCAACTGATTGTGGAAGGCAAAAGCAACCCGGAAATCGCTGAACAACTGTGCATCAGTATCCATACGGCCAAAGCGCATGTCGGCAGCATTTTAAACAAACTGTGCGTCAACGATCGGGTTCAGGCAGCCATTAAAGCCCTCAAAGAAAATATCGTTTAAGGCAATCTATCGGCCACACAAATTGAAAGCGCCCTGATACAACGCCTGCCTTGCCTGGAAAATTACGTTCAAACCGCAGTGATCCCCATACCGTTTTTTGAATAAAGGAGAGAGAATTTATGTACCCAAAACAGTTCGTAGCGCTGTTTAGCGTTGCCCTGTGCGCAAGCGCCCTTTTCACACTGACTGGCTGCGATGAAAAAACAGCCGCCAAAGCCTCATCATCAACAACCACCGCTGAGTCCTCCTCAGCAAGCACCCAAACCGTTGAAACAAGCGCCAGCGTGACAACGTCTTCCAGCAGCACCAAAACCATCAACGGCATTCAGATTGAAGACGTGGAAGTGGGCGACGGCACAGAAGCCAAACGCGGTAACACTGTTTCCGTCAACTATTTGGGAACCCTGGCCACCAACGGACGGAAATTTGACAGTTCTTACGATCGCAATGAGCCCTTTACCTTCAAACTAGGTTCCGGCCAGGTGATTGAAGGCTGGGAAAAAGGCATTGTGGGCATGAAAGAAGGCGGTAAGCGCATTTTGACCATCCCCCCGGACAAAGCCTATGGCCCCAGTGGCTACCCCCCGGTCATTCCGGCCAACGCCACCTTAAAGTTTGAAGTCGAACTGGTTGAAGTTCAATAAGGATCATTAACGCGTGCTAGAACTACTGCAACAGCCCCAAACCTATGTGAGTTTGGCCAGTTTAACCTTGCTGGAAATTGTACTGGGGATCGATAACATCATTTTCATCTCCATTCTGGCGGGAAAACTTCCCAAGGAGCAACGTAATCAAGCCCGGGTGGCCGGGTTAATTCTGGCTTTGGGAGGACGACTGGGACTGTTGCTGAGTATTGCCTGGCTCACCAAGCTCACCCAGCCTTTATTCAGCCTGGGTGGGCTTGCGTTGTCCGGTAAAGATTTAGTGCTGCTGGCCGGAGGCTTGTTCCTGATTGTCAAAAGCGCCCAGGAAATTTACGAAAAAGTGGAAGGTCACCAGAGTGAAGGCAGCACCCTGACGCCCAAGTCGGTGACAATGACCAGTGTTATTTTCCAGATCATCCTGATTGACATGGTCTTCTCTCTGGATTCCATCATCACCGCCGTGGGTCTGGTGTCTCAAATTCCCATTATGGTCACAGCCATTGTCATTTCCCTGGTTATTATGATTCTGGCATCGGCGACCATTGGTGACTTTATCGATCGCCACCCCTCGGTCAAAGTACTGGCCCTCAGCTTTTTGCTGATGATTGGAACCTTGCTGGTGGGCGAATCCTTCGGGGCGCACATTCCCAAGGGGTATGTGTACTTCTCACTCACGTTCTCTCTGTTTGTGGAATTTATCAACATTCGGGCCCACACCCGTCCACCTGTTAAAACACTAGAGACCGAGTAGCAAGCAATCGCCTGCAAAACGCTGTCCAGCCGACCCTTTATTTTTTTCGGACAGTCAGCCAATAGTGTTGAGGAGTCTCTTTAAAGGGGTAATACCAGGCCGGATTTTTACGCACGCCCTTCACCAGTACCTCAAAATGCAAATGCGGCCCGGTAGAATGCCCCGATGAGCCCACTTTGGCAATGGGCTGGCCTTTTGTCACCACCTGACCCACCGGCACCAGCAATTGGGAGCAATGGGCATAGCGGGTCTCTAGGCCGTGCCCATGATCCATCACCACGCTTTGCCCGTAGCCGGGCTCCCAGCCACTATGGGTAACCGTGCCATCGGCAATGGCATAAATGGGCTGCCCGGTTTGAGCGGCTAAATCAATGCCCTGATGGGGTCGCCCCCAGCGCTGACCAAACGGAGAAGAGACATAAGCATACTCTACGGGCAAGGGAATCTGAACCGCTTTAGGGGAAGGGCCTAAATGCCCCAAGCCCAAGGTCTGAAACACAGACTGTTGCAGCGGCGCTGGCAGCAAAGCGAATACAACCAAGGCCACCAACCCACGACTGAGCGCCGCTTTTAGAGCCTCTTTCGCAGAAAATGAGCGCGGGGCAGGTAACCGATCAATACGGTCAAGCCCACCTGTGGCCGTGAGCCATCGAACCTTGGCACCCGCAGCACTGGAACGTTGCCGCACAAACGCAGAAGGTTTTACCCGTAAAAACGGGTTCTCCAGAAAGCTTGGCTTTTTTTGCGCTGAAAAGTGCATCAGGCCCATTTCCACAGAAAAACAGGGGTACGGCAAGCAGTCTAAAGGCAAGCCGGTTACAGGCTTTTATAAATACACAAAACAAAAAACCACGCCAACCCCAAAACCAGGACCGTTTCCACAGAGCCAATGCAACAACCAGCAGCATTGCAAAAAAAAGAACCCCATCAGACGAGAAGAGGTTCCGCGAATTGATTCAACCAACGTAGAGCTTCACTATAAAGAATCCACAACACTCTGTACCGGTTAAATCTTCGGTTTTGCAAAGAACCCTTAAAAAAACCAACGCCGTGGGCGAATCATTTGAGGCCGATGAGATTAAGAAAAATCACAAAAAACCAAAGGCCCGTTTAGGAACAGGGGATGAACGGGAAAAATCCTGTTATTACGGAAGGACAGAAAGCAATTGACGCTGCCGCATGAATCAATCGTCTAGCTATATTCGCTGGTATGATCGCCAGCCCAAACTGTCAGAGGCTTGCAAACTGTTGTTTGGCTTCCCGGATGAAATCAAAAGCCTCATCAGTGAAGCCGTGCTGATTATCGCCGACCGGGAAATTAAACAAAAAGAACAACGGGAGCAAATGCGCTCTTTGGGAAGCGAAAAAATCCTGGGGCTTTATAAGTCGAAAAATCGACGTCGGGAATACGACATTAATCCCTATCTGCATCAGGCCATGAACTATTTATACCTGCTTTCCGAAAAGAATCGGGACTTTATGGCCGAACATATTTTAAAAATGGTGCACTATATTCAGCATTACCTACAAACCTGTCACATCACCGAGACCCCACCCTCCATGGAAGATGTGGCCACCATCACCAATCTCTATATCCATTCAGGGGATCCTGAAGTAAAAAGCTTCCTGAAACAATTGCACTTTGAGTTTTGTCTCAAACTGCAGGATGGAAAAAGCCCCACTTTGCCCAATCCTTTGTTGGACATCATCGAAAACGTCACCCAGATCAACGGCTCCGGTATGAAAATCAGTCACAGGGATTTGCCTTTATAATATAGAAGATGGCCAATTCAGCAACTGTAAAACCCACGCCTAAAAAGCCTCAAACCAGCATTGCGGCCCTAAGCATACTATCCTGGCTGGCCTTAACCTACACTTGGGCACTGGGTCATATCCATCCCTTGGCCCAATGGCTTTCTCACCTACCTGGGCCTTCCCCGCACAATGCGTTTGGACCACCCTCCTGGTGCCTGTTTAAACTCTCCTTGCATTTACCCTGCCTATTTTGTGGCTTTACCCGCAGCTTTATTTTAATCAGCCAAGGGAAACTCTCCGAATCCTGGCTTTACCACCCCCTGGGTATTCCCGTATATTTATTAACGCTAACTTTCGCCTTAATTGGAATCCTGAAACCCATCTGGGGAGAAGGGATACTCCGGTTCCTCACCCAAAGATCCAGCCTGATTTTGATTTCCGGCCTGTTAAGCTTGGGTTGGCTCTGGAAATTACTACATTCTCCCCACTTTTGGTAGGCAGAACCGATCTCTTGACGGCAGTGCTAGGTTTGCAATACATTACTGAGACTGCATTGGGATCATCATGCGGTTGATCATGATTGTGGGTTCCATAATCAATGAGTCCACAGTTCACCTCACATGATGTTCCACCCCTTAAAGTTTCTATCACTGGCTCTCACAAAAAGGATTGCAAACAATGACCACTGAGCTCATTAGAGAAATCGAAAAAGAGTATCTGAAACCAGAAGGCGAACTGCCCGCTCTGAATCCCGGCGACTCCGTCAAGGTAATGGTTCGCATTCGGGAAGGTAACAAAGAGCGTTTGCAGGGTTACGAAGGCGTCATCATCAAATTGGCTGGCGCTGGCGTAAGCAAAACCATCACCGTGCGCCGTGTTTTCCAGGGTGTTGGCGTGGAGCGGGTCTTCTTGCTGCACTCCCCCAAAGTGGAAAGCATTAAAGTTCTGCGTCGTGGCGATGTGCGTCGTGCCAAGCTTTACTACCTGCGTGAGCGTACCGGTAAGGCCGCCCGTATTCGTGAGAAAACCACCCAGAAATAAGGGTCTCACAGCACTTTATTTAACAAAGAACGAAGAGTTTCCTCTTCGTTCTTTTGTTTCCAGCCCCGCCTCACCAGGCCTCAACCCCACCGGAGCCCCCGCCCATGCAACAGTCGGACGTTATTACCCCTAAAATCCAGTGGTACCCTGGACATATTGCCAAATACGAACGCAAACTCAGCGAGCTATTAAAACTGGTGGACGTTGTGGTGGAAGTGCTGGATGCCCGCTTACCAGTGGCTTCGGTCAACCACCGACTGGAAACCACCATACGCAACAAACCCACGCTGATTATTCTCAATAAAAGCGATTTGGCAGACCCAGTGCAAAATAAGCGCTGGCAAAAAGCACTGGCCGGAGAAAACCGCCGGGTCATGCTGTATGACGCCAAAGGGGGTCAGGCCAAATCCCAGCTCATCCAACACGTGCTGGCCCTGGGCGAAGCCAGCATGCAAAAACTGATGGCCAAGGGGCGCAAACGGCGGCCCGTTCGTGTGTTGGTGGCAGGCATGCCCAACGTGGGCAAATCCACGCTTATTAACAGTATTGTCGGCCAGAAAAAAACCAAGACCGGCCATCGGGCAGGGGTCACCCGAGACACCCAATGGGTGCGCATCCACCCCGAGGTCGAGCTGATGGACTCCCCGGGCGTCATCCCGCCGCAGCTGGATTCAGATGAAGCCGGAGCCTTACTGGCCACAGTCAGCTCCATTGGAGATGCCGCCTTTGATGAAGAGGAAGTGGCCCGCTTTTTGATTGAAACCATCGACGGTCTTTACCCTGGGCAATTATCCCGTTACTTCAAGCTAGACGATGCGGAAGCACTGTCTCTTGAAAATATGGCGCTGGCCCGGCATTATAAACTGAGTGGGGATCAACCGGACTTACTACGCACGGCCCAAGCCCTGCTCACCGAGTTTCGTCATGCCCGACTGGGAAGGATGACCCTGGAACATGCCCAGCACAGCCCCAAAGAGCGAGAAGTCAGCGAAGCAGAAGCAACCAGCCCGACGCCAGAGCCAACTGAGCCGCCTGCTGAAATTTGATCAGGCTCTCTTAAAGCAACAAAACCCGGAATGCCACCTGATTGGCCTGGACGAAGTGGGTCGGGGCAGCCTGATTAGCAGTGTGGTGGGCGGAGCGGTGTGCATTCCTCGCAAACTAACACCCAGCCAAAAACGGCTGCTGCACTGGCTGGATGACTCCAAGAAATTAACGCCCACACTGCGGGCCGAATTATCGGAAGGCATCCACAGCTTTTGCTGGACGGGTATTGGAGAAGCCAGCATAGAGGAAATTCAGGCGCTGAACATTCACTACGCCTCCTTGTTGTGCCTGTACCGGGCCTTGGAGCAGCTTTGCCACAAAGCCGGACTGACCCTTGTAAATAACGACTTAAGGGTCATCATGGACGGCCGAGCAACCATTCCGGACTTGCCAGCTGATATGCAAACCGCCATTGTCAAAGGGGACGGTTCATCCGCGGCCATTGCCGCCGCCTCGGTCATTGCCAAACATCACCGGGATATGGCCATTCAACGCTTAGCCGAGCACTATCCAGGCTACGGCTGGGAAGTGAATATGGGTTATCCCACGCCAGCCCACCTGCAAGGCCTGGAAACACTGGGTGTGACCCCACTCCATCGCAAGACCTTCAAAAAAGTGTATCAGCAACTCGCCCTGCCCTTAAACGCTTAAAGCCCCTCAAGGTCATCTGATCCAATGGCCAAACCCAGTGCTCGTCAAGAAGATCAGAGTGTTGTCTTGATGCCCATTGACAAGTCCCTGATCCCACATCAAGGGATGTAACAGTTCATGGCAGAGGGAACAATTTACCTCAATTAATTGTTTTTATTTTTAAAAGAAAAGTAATTTCCTAAAGCGCAGTTAGTCAATAAACCAACCCTAAAAGCCAGTCGATTCCCGCTGGCAAAAATTACTTGTGTTCCCTAATGGGCCAAGTCATTTCCCTGTTTGAGAGTTAGATTTGAGGAAAGCGCATGATCGGTCAAGTATCGTCATTCGGATTAAATCCGTTCCAAAAGCCCCTGAATCCGGTGATTCAACCAGCACTAGCACCGCAGCTGACCACACCTGCATTGGCACCGCAAATAGATTTGAGTGCCGCTCCGCTTGATAAAAGTGCCGGTCTTTTAAGCGCCATTGGCAGCGTTCTCCAAATGGCAGCGCTTCTTCTGTCAGGAAGATCTGGAGGGTACGCGCCTCAATCTTTACCGACCGCATCAGGACTGCCCTTGGGTGGTTTTGGAGGCGCTGCCCCACAAGGACTGACAACCTCTCAAGATCCCCGTCTCAACAATACCCTGAGCGCTATTTCCAACGATCCGGAAGGCGCTAGATTACTGGCAGCAGCAAAAGCCAATGGGTACACGATTGAAATTGGTAATCCTGCTGCAGCTTTGGGAGGCTCCTTTGATAAATCCAGCGTCAGCTGCCCTCACTGTAGAGCCGCTTTAGATGCCGGCCAGCAAGTCAACGGCGTGACTCTGCCGGACCAGAAAAAAATCATCATCAACCCCAACGCACCCGACTTTGAAAAAACAGTGGTCCATGAACTGGTACACGCTGCAACCCCCGGTGATGGTAACTCCCAGGCAGAAGAAGGGATTGCAGACGTCATTGGGTTCCGTGTAGCCAATCGAATTACCGGTAAAGCACAACCAGGAAACGCCACTTCCATCTTCTTCAACAAAATTGCCAACTATCAAAACTTGACTGGCAGCAACGCCATTAGAAGTACCCTGGCCAGCCTCGGAATCAACGCGGGGATTTAGTAGCGGGCACGCCCACTATCCACCGCAGAGTCGTTGGCAGGAACCGGGGAAGCCCCGTAACTTTGAGCCGCCGTATTCCCTGAATCGTAGCGCCCTCGGCGGGCCCGTTCCAGCGGAATCACCCCATATCCCACTCTCGGACTTGCCGGTGCGGGTGCACTGCCGTAACCCGGCATGGGTTGCTGCTGAACCGGGGCCTGTGTCTCTGATGGCGTGACCGGAACCAATGGCCGTCCCGAATTTTCAGACGGAACAGCAGAATCGAAAGCAGGGCGCACCGGCGTGTTGGGCTCTCCAGCGTTGGCCGGATCGCCATTGACCGTACCCTCAGCACCCTCGGTGGCATTGGGGTCGGCTACCGGTTCTAACACCGGGTCCTGCTGAATTTCACCATCCTTCATTTCTCCGGTGGCCAAACTGTTTCCCGCATCGTTGGTGGTCAGGTTCTTGAGGTCGTAAGTCACAAAATCAGCATCTTCCAATGCTTTGCTGTAGGCCAAATCAAAGTCTTTGGCCGGACGGCTGGCCATATAAGGCTGCATAAACGAACGCCAAATGCTGGCAGGCAAAGAACCACCGGTCATACCCGGCATGGTGGTGTTGTTGTCATTCCCCACCCAAACCCCGGTGACCACATCCGGGGTAAAGGCCACAAACCAGGCATCCCGATAATCATCGCTGGTTCCGGTCTTACCGGCCACAGGACGGCCAATGCTTCCGGCCTTACCCGTACCACGGGCAACCACCCCTTCCATCATTTTAACCATGGTGTCTACAGTAGTGCGATTAAGCACGTTGGTTTTAACCGGATGCTCCCGGTAAATCTCATGCCCGCTGTCATCCACAATACGATCGATGGCATAAGGCTCCACCCGAACCCCTTGATTGGCCAACACCCCAAAAGCAGAAGTAATATCCATCAACTTGACCCCGGAGCCTCCCAAGGTCAGCCCCAAATAAGGCTCCATGGGCGTATGAATACCCATTTGCTCAGCCATGCGCACCACCGCATCGGCCCCCAGTTCATGAATGACCTTAACCGCCACAATGTTATTGGACGTGATCAGCGCTTTGGCAATGGTCATGTAACCGTGATAAGACTTGTCGTAGTTTTTGGGTTGCCATTCAGCAATTTTAATGGGCTCATCCAAATAAACCCGGGTGGGCTCGTAACCCCGATCAATGGCTGTGGTGTATGTAAAAATCTTGAACAGTGAGCCAGGGGATCGCACCGCATCATTGACCCGATCAAACTGACTGTTCTGATAATTTTTGCCGCCCACATAGGCCAAAATGGCCCCGGATTGGGGGTTAATGGACACTAGAGCCGCTTGCTGGTTTTTACCAGTCCGTCCATACACAGCCGACTGACGACTGACCGCACCCTGGGCCAGATTTTGGGCCCGCAAATCCAGCGTGGTGAAAATCTTCAGGCCACTTTGCCAGAAGGATTGTTCATCCAGATTGAAGTAGCGCATCACCTGAGTCATAACGTAGCGGTTAAAAAAGGGCGCCCGATCCGAGGAAGAAAGCCCCCGCCCACCCTGATTCAAGGCAATGGGCTGTTTTTTGTAACGTTCAAATTCATCCTGAGAAATTTTACCCACTTCCAGTAAGTTATGTAGAACCTCATCCCGACGGGCTTTGGCCCCTTTCATATTTTGAAACGGGTTATAACCGGAGGGCGCCTGAGGCATCCCGGCCAACATGGCCGCTTCCGGCACCGTGAGCGCGGCAGGCTTTTTGCCAAAATAAATTTCACTGGCCGCCTGAATCCCGTAAGCCCCTTCCCCAAAATAGGTGTTGTTTATGTACAACTCCAGAATCTGGGCTTTGGTCAGTTTTTTCTCCAACTCCATAGCCAGAGCGGCTTCCCGCATTTTACGGCTAAAAGAGCGCTCATTGCTCAAAAATACATTTCGAGCCAGCTGCTGGGTAATGGTACTACCCCCTTCCCGCAGCTTTTGATGGGTTAAATCGCGAACCACCGCCCGCAAAACAGCTACCGGATCCACGCCGTTGTGCTCGTAAAAACGACGATCTTCCGTGGCAATCAGAGACTCGATGAAATAGGGAGAAACGTTTTTTATTCTCACGTTGGTATGGCGAAACTTTCCGAAGGACATAATAGGCGTCCCATCGGCGGCAAAAACCTGGGTCCACTGCGTGGGATTAATCCCGTCTCGCAGCACTTTTTCCACCGAGGGCAATTCCTGAGTCACCACAAAAAAGTAGCCAAAAACAACCAAAACGCCGGTCACCAGCAGAGCCATCAAAGAGCGCAACATGAATGCGGTTTTCCTTAAAATTGAGTGAGGGGAGAAGAGGCCTGAAATGGGTACGCCTCAGTGAAAAATGTTCCCTAATTTAAACTGTGCCCATTGTACTCGAAAGATCAATTTCAAAGATCAATCCCAGATGCTCAGTAAAGTAAAACCATGAATCACCCGAAAAACTGCCTATCCAGAGGCAGCAATCAGTCTCGACTTAAAAGGGCAAGGCCCGTCCTAGCCGAGCGCCCAAAAGCACCAGCAGCAATCCCAACACGATACTGCCCAAAATATAAATCAGGGCCCGCTCCCAAGCCCCTTGACGCAGCAACACAAAAGCTTCCAGTTCGTAACTGGAAAACGTGGTAAAAGCACCCAGAAACCCGGTCATTAACATCAGTCTTAATTCCACCGGTACCGCCGCCAAGGCCTCAAACCGACGTTCAAAGCCACCCAGCAAAAGCCCAATCAAGAGGCATCCCAACAAGTTTACCAATAAGGTGCCGTACGGAAAAAAAACACCCCAGCGATGCTGCCCCCAATCGGCCACATAATAGCGACACAGGGTGCCAAGGCTTCCACCCAAAATTAATAGCAACACCTTGTTCATTTAGTTTGATTCATGCAATTTCGTTGATGCATTTTTGTCTTTTGTCCCCGACCATGCCTGCACGGACATCGACCATTTTCTGGGCGTCAACAGGAAACTACCACTTTTTTCCTTGTCGCCGCAACTCATTTAACTGACTAATAAAGCGAGGACGCAACTGATTGGCATAAGCCAGCAGTTTTTCTTCAAAAAGGGCGCTTTCCACCTTCATTTCCATCATACGACTTTGCTCTAATCCCCGTTCCACAACGGCCTTGACCAGCGGAAGCGGTAAAGTATGCACCTGATAGGCCCGTTTCAAAACTTTGATGACCACGCTGGACAGAGCGGGGTTGTTCGGTACAAACTTAAAAACGCAACCTTGTATATCAGGTGGCACCAGTCAAAACCTTTTAATAACAATTACCATTACTGATTTTAACAATTATTCTCATGAAAAATCGTCAATCACCTGATGGAGTGACCCGCCGCTCATCAAACAAACAGCAACCATACACTTCCCTCACCACCCCACTCAATCATCCTCAAGCGCTCTGTAAGGCATTCAGATTCCGGGATGGCCGTTTGACAAATGGATACCCGTTAATACATTCTATGATTTGAAAAGGCAGGAGAATTACTCAACAATGGCTAAGAAACGAATACTGGTCATGACCGGCGGCGGCGATTGCCCTGGTTTAAACGCAGTAATCCGTGCAATTGTACGACGCACTGAGCAGGAAGATGACTGGGAAGTCATCGGTAGCATTGAGGCCTTCAACGGCTTGCTGCGCGACCCTATGGAAGTTGTCTTGCTGGACAGCAAGACGGTATCCGGTATCCATATCCGGGGCGGCACCATTCTAAAGACCACCAACAAGGGCGGCCCGTTCCACTGGCCGGTTAAAAACGCGGATGGTACCTTCTCTTACGTGGATCGCTGCGATGATTTGATTGCCCGCCTGGAAAAACTGGGCATCAACGCCGTCATCAGCATCGGTGGCGAAGGGTCCATGGACATCGCCCAACGCCTCTTTGAAAAAGGCATCCCCATCATTGGCGTACCCAAAACCATTGATAACGACTTATCCTCAACTGATTTGACCTTCGGCTATCAAACCTCCGTTCAAATCGCCACTGAGGCCGTGGATAGACTGATTACCACCGCAGCCAGCCACAACCGACTCATGATTCTGGAAGTTATGGGCCGTGATGCCGGCTGGATTGGCCTGAGTGCCGCCATTGCCGGTGGTGCTCACGTGGCACTGATTCCGGAAATCCCCTACGACATTGACAAAGTAGCCGCTGAAATCAACGATCGGGTTGAAAACGGCCGTGGCTTTGCCATCGTGGTCATCTCCGAAGGGGCCAAATCCCTCGGCGGCGACACCTTCTCCAGAGACAGCGATCAGCCCGGCTACCAGAACAAAATTCTGGGTGGCGTGGGACACCGCTTACTGGAAGAAATTAAAGACAAAATTGCCGTGGAAGCCCGGGTTATGATTCTGGGTCACTTGCAACGCGGCGGCTCACCCATTGCCTACGACCGGGTGTTGGCCACCCAGTTCGGGGTAAAAGCAGTGGAATTGGTACTGGAAGGCAAGTTTGGGCACATGGTGTCCTACCGCCATCCCAATGTGGTCTCCGTGCCCATTGCCAACGCCATTGAAGAATACAACTACGTGAAGCTGGATAGCGCCCTGGTGCATACAGCCCGCGGCGTGGGTATCTCCCTGGGAGACTAACCTTTACCATCCTCACTTATCCAGACTAAAAAACCGCCTAAGGCCACTCATACTGGCATTAGGCGGTTTTTGCATGGTGCTTTCGATAAAAGCCGCTCACAAGCCTGCCCCTGACTATGACGAATGTCACCCTGAAAGAAGGTATTTAAAAAATGCTGACCCGCAGGCAACCGTTTTAATCGGAGATTTTTGGACCCTGCTAGTCTGCAACTGTGGGTGAGGTCTGAAACAATCGCTGCATAGGCACCGGTAGCAACAACAGCACCCCCATGCCCAACCAAAGCCAAGCCTGATGCTGGGCCAAGGCCGCCCCCAGAACCACCAGCAGGGTATTGCGCACCAAACGGGCTGCCGTGAAAATCAAAGCCAGCCGCACCCGACTATAATCGCTGATTAGGGCCAAAAAGCGTATAAAATCCAAGGGCAAAGGCAAAGCGTTGAACACAAACAGCCAAAACCCCAAGCGCTTCAGGAACAATTGGCGATATGCTTCGGGAATCCGCTCCACCACCTGAGGTTTCCGCTGTATCCAGCGCTTTAAAAAACCCTCAAGGCATAGCCAGCCCAGCAGAGACCCCAACGTCGCCACAAACACAACCACCACCGGTGTTTTAAACTGGCCCAGCCACAGGACCGTGGCAGTCAAAGGCAAAGGCACCGGCGCACTGCCCAGAAAACTGATACAAAAGAGGATGAACAACCCCGACAGCCAGCCCACACTCATGGAACCACGGTCTCAGGGGTTGACGCTGAGTGATTTTGCCCTTGACTACCACGGCGCTTCAAAATCACTTCGGCCAGCGCTTTATCAGAAGGCTTATCAACATCCATACAGCACTCGGCAAAGGGCATCACCACCACATCGGTCTGGCAACGCAACAAGCGAGAGGCCTCCTGGGCCACCTGAGCCATAGTGAATTGACGAAATAAAATTTTAAGCAAGGACACAGGATTCAGCATAAACGCATTTTTCCAGGGCTTCTTGCGGTTGGCGTCAATGGTTTCCATCACCGCGACATTGGCCTGAAACTTTCGGCGATTGATTAAAAACAGATTACCACCAGAAAAAGCCCCATCCCGGGCGTGGAAATAAGTACGCTGGCTCTCGGGATAAGCGGCCTGAACCACCGAACGCTCCACCACAGCGACCGCCAAGGCCAAATCCTTGCGCAAGCCTTCTCTCACAAAGTAGTTCAGCATCTCCGGGGTCAACAACGGGTGATCGCCGGAGACAAACAAAACCCACTCCCCTTCTTCCGGCAGAGAGTGCAAGGCTGTTAACAAAGAACGAACCGCCCCAGAGGCATTCGGGATGGCTTCAAAGCCATACTCGGTGGACAAAGCCCGGACTTGTGGGTCCTGTGTACTGACCCAAAGGCGTGCGGCAAAGTCAGAGGCCGCCACAGCCTTGAATACCGAGGTCAACATGGGCTGTCCGCCGACCGGTAGCAGGGGTTTACTTTGCAAGCCGGTACCAGCCAGCAAGGGCCCGTGCACTTGGCGACTACCGGTCAGGATGACCACATGGAGTTTTTCAGGAAAGATCATGCGCTCGATAATAACACAGCAGGCGACTCACTCGAATGTTGCGGGCCTGAAACTTTCTCGATTTTTTTGAAAAGAGACTTGAGATCAAATCACGCCTTCGATACAATAAGCCCACTTAACAACTTGATACTTTTCGTGGCGGGTGTCGCCAAGAGGTTAAGGCCCCGGGTTGTGGTCCCGGTATTCGTGGGTTCGAGTCCCATCATCCGCCCCATTTAATTCTTAATTCCAATCAAAACATCCATCCATTAACAGACTATCCAAATACTCAGCGAGCGAATACGCACCAAGAGGGTGGAAAGTACAACATCAGCATCCTCAAGCCAAGACTTGAGGGCGGAAAGTCGGATAGGAAAGTCGAAATTAATGCAGGCTGCGCTGTTACCCGTCATTGTAAGAAAGATCAAGATTGCCGCAGTCCGGGGGATTCTTCTGCGCCTGGGTATTGCCTGCCTGCCGTTGATCGCGGTCATTTTATTATGTCTCATCATGTTCAGCGGATTGGGAAAATCCCGGATGACACCGGCGTTTGCCCCCACGGCCCCATTGCTGCCACAAGCTCAGACGACCCAGGCCATCATGATGGAACCGGCCCAAGTGACTCAGGCGGCCAGGCCCAACCTCATTCAAGCTGGCTTCAGGCGCCTTGGGGTGACCCACGCCACCATTCACGTCCCAGATTAAGACCAACATGCATTTGAGGCCTTGCCCCTCCCCCCAATGACAGCGGCGTGCTTTTGGGCTACCCTTACCGGTATGGGCAGCAATCACTGTGAGGTAATTCATGACCACGCTTTCTTCCGATGAGGCATACCGGCAGGCCGGAGTTGACCTGAAAAGTGCCGAGGCCGTGGTCGATATTGCCAAGCAGGCCGCTTTTAAAACCAAGCAGCCCTGGTTACTAGGGGCCATTGGCGGGTTTAGCGGAGCCTTTGAAATTCCGCAGGGCTATAAACAGCCGGTCTTGCTGTGCGGCTGCGATGGCGTGGGCACCAAGCTGAAACTGGCCTTTCAGGCCGACCGTCACGACACGGTGGGCATCGATCTGGTGGCCATGAGCGTCAATGACATTCTGGTGAATGGCGGACAACCGCTGGTTTTTCTGGATTATCTGGCCACCCAGAAAATTCAGGGGGAACAGCTCCGTCAAATTCTCAGCGGCATTGCTGAGGGCTGCCAGCAAGCCAATTGCGCTTTAATCGGCGGGGAAACTGCCGAAATGCCCGGCTTTTATGAGCCCAACGAATATGATCTGGCTGGTTTTTGCGTCGGTGTAGCCGAAAAAGAGAACCTCTACCCCCGCAAAGAGCACATTCAAGCCGGAGACGTGCTGATTGGCCTGGCCAGCAACGGCTTGCACAGCAATGGGTACAGCCTAGTGCGCAAAATCCTGTTTCAGGATAACGCCCTGGGCTTGCAAGCGTTTGTCCCCGAATTACAAGCCCCCTTGGCCGATGTACTGCTGGCCCCAACCCGTATTTACGTGCAGCCGGTTCTTAAAATTCTAGAACAACACCCCCAAGCGGTGCATGCCATGGTGCATGTCACCGGCGGCGGCTTTTACGACAACATTCCCCGAGTGCTGACCCCATCCGTATCTGCTCAAATCAATGCAGGTAGCTGGGCCATGCCGCCTATTTTCCAGTACTTGCAGCAATTGGGTAATCTTTCCAACGAGACCCTTTGGCATACCTTCAACTGTGGCATCGGCTACATTTTAGTGGTGGCCGCCGATCAAGCTCAGGCCGTGCTAGACAGCTTCCGGCAAACGACCGATGAACAAGCCTTCATTATTGGGAAACTCATCCCCGCCGCCGATGGGCAAGCCCAGGTCATGATCCAATGATTTCCCCAGTGAACCCTCCAATAAAGCATGCAGGGCCATTTCGGCTGGGGGTATTACTTTCCGGACGCGGCAGTAACTTTTTGGCCATTCAGGAAGCCATTGAATCCGGCCAACTGCCCAACACCCTGATCAGTGTGGTCATTTCCAACCATACGGAAGCCTTGGGACTGCAAACGGCCAAAGAAAAACAACTCCCCACAGCCGTTTTTGAAAAAGCCGATTACGCGAGTCGAACCGCTCTGGATGAAGGTATCGCCGACTGCCTGAAAGCCCATCAAGTCGATCTGGTGGTGCTGGCCGGCTACGATCGCATCATCAGCGCGCCCATTTTGGCCGCTTTTGAGCAACGTATCCTGAACATTCACCCCAGCTTATTGCCCGCTTACGGCGGCAAAGGCATGGTGGGCCTCAAGGTGCATCAGGCCGTACTGGTCAACGGAGAACGGGAATCCGGGTGCAGTGTGCACTTGGTCACTGCTCAGGTGGATGAGGGTCCCATTTTGGGGCAAAGCCGGGTGCCCGTGTTAGCAGACGACACCCCGGAAAGCTTGGCCGCCAGAGTGCTGGCCCAGGAGCATCAGCTCTACCCCGGCGTCATTCGCCAATATCTGCAAAATCATTTGAATCGGAAGGAGAATCAGGAAGCCCATGACCCAGTCCTTCAGTAACGGCGTGAAAGCCATGGCCCTATCCGTGGCCGTTGTCGGCATGAGCCTTGTATTAACAGGCTGTCAGCAAAACGTGGTTTATCAGCGCTCTATGGCCGAACTCAACGAAAAGGCCCAAGCCCTGATGGCTTCTGGCGATATTGATGGCGCGGTTTCCCGCCTGGAAGCGGCCCATGATCTCCAGCCCGATGAGCCCAACACCACCTATAACCTGGCCATTGCCTACCAAACCCAGGGCAGTTACGACAAAGCCATTCCCCTCTTGAAGCAACTGGTGGAAAAATCGCAGTTGGATAAGGCCCAAGTGCAAAAAACGCTGGGCATTACCTACGAGGCCAAGGCCGATCAGCTGGCCTTTAAAGTGAGTGAGGCCGAGAGCGATCCCAAGGCGGACAAGGCTAAAATCCCGCAAATGAAGGCCGAGACCCAACAGGCGTATGAACTGGCCATTGAGAGTTACCAGCAAGCCCTGCCCGGACTGAAAAACGCCGCTGAAGTCGAGAAACAGATTGAAGCGCTGGAAGCCCGACTCAAGAAAAGTCAGGCAGCAGCTGAACCGGGCAGCCCAAGCTCAGCCGCCGCCAATCCATAAGGCATGACCCGTGAGGCTTTACCCCTGGGCCGCTTACGGGTATGATTAACGCTATGAAAGAGACGTTGAGCAAAATTATTTCCCGGCTAAACCAGGGCCGTGTGCTAGTGGTTGGCGATATGGTCATTGATGAAATGGTCTACGGTACCACCCATCGCCTGTCCCGGGAAGCCCCCGTGCTGATTTTACGCCACGAACGGGCCGATATTATTCTGGGAGGCGGAGCCAATGCCGCCCACAACGTTTCCAAACTGAAGGCCAAACGCACCACGGTGGTGGGCATTTCCGGGAAAGATTACTACGCCTCTCTCCTCAATGACGCCTTGCAGCGGGATGGCATTGACACCGCCGGGCTGATTCAGGATGAAGACCGCCCCACCAGTACCAAAACCCGCATCTCTGGCATTGCCAACCACTCGGTCACCCAGCAGATTGTGCGTATCGATCGGGAATCCAACGCCCCCATCTCGGCCAAGATTGAAAATCAGGTGCTGGATACCCTGAGCCAGTTAGCCCCAGCCTTCGACGCCCTGCTACTTTCCGATTACGGATTGGGTGTCTTCACCCCGGAAGTAATTGCCCACTGTCAGGCGCTGAGTAAAAAACACGGCTTGATTATGGCCGTGGATAGCCAACAAGATCTCGGCGCTTTCCAGGGAGCCACCATCCTCACGCCCAACCAGCCGGAAGCGGAGAAGAACGTCGGTTACTTGCTAGACACCCCCCAAGCGGTGCTGCAAGCCGGGCAAGACTTACTCAACAAGACCAACGGCCAAAACGTGCTAATCACCCGTGGGGAATCCGGGATGAGCCTGTTTGAACGGCAAGACGGCAGCGCCGAGCCCTTGGCCACCAACATTCCTGTGTTCAACCACAGCGAAGTGTTTGATGTGACCGGCGCTGGCGATACCGTGGTAGGCACCCTGACCTTGGCATTGACCGCCGGAGCGACCCTGCTGGAGGCGTCCATTTTAGGGAATTTAGCAGCCAGCATTGTGGTGAAACGCTTTGGGGCGGCCACCACCAACCCACAGGAATTACAAGCCGCTCTGGAGAGTGTGGATGAAACCCTGCTCAAGCAGGTTCAGCAGGCTGTGGTCAGCGCTTAAAGTATACACCTTTGGCAAATGTATCCGGCAAATTTAACCAATAGAGGCACAGGACGACTTTCATGACGTTGATCGATCAATCTGGCAAGTTATTTGGCAAAATCAATATTTTCGACTTTGGGGGTCTGGCCCTTGGGCTCTTGGTAGCAGGCGGCATTATGCTCACCCAGTCCGGCATGTACCGCACCTCCGGGCAGGTCATCCAGGGGGAAGGCGACATTCAGTACACCGTCTACATCCGCAACCTGAAAACCCTGGAACCCAATCTGTTTCAACCCGGCAAGAAGCTGTCCATCACCATTCGCAACCAGCCCCGGGGTCAAGTGGAAATACTGGATGTCAAGCAGACTCCCAAACACAGCTCCTATCTGTTGCCCAATGGTAGCCTGAAAACGGTAGAAGATCCCGCCGATCCCTACGGTTACGACTATCTGGTCACCCTCAAGGATCACGCCCTGTTCAGTGCGGACGGCTATGTGACCGAGGGCATCAAGGTGAAAATCGGTCTGGGCATTGAAGTGGAAGGGCATGATTACCGGGTTTCCGGTGCCATTGTGGACATCAAACCCACCAATGCTCCCTCGACAAAGCCTTTACCAGCCCCCACCAAAGCGCATTAAGCCATCATTGGACGTACGACGATGATTCTGAAGGACGCACTGGAAGGTTCTCGGCTGCTAGGTCTCTGGACCCGGCTGGCGGAAACCACGGGCTTGCAAATTGCGGAATGGTTGCGGGCCTCGAAGATACTGAGCGGGCCGGTACAAGTCCTCAATTACCTGCCCCATCAACAGGCCAATGCCATGTGGTATGGTTCCGCCGTGCGTTTTTTACTGACCCTTGGGGTTTTCGGCTTATTGGGCTTGCTCACCTTTAGCAGCACTGGCATTATTGGGGCGGTCACCTGGCTATTGTTCGGGGTAGTCCTTGGCGCGGCCCTGCTCCTGCGCCCCAACTGGCTCAATCAACTGACCATCGTGGATGTACTGGTGGCCTGCTTTCTGGGATCAGCGGTGATCTCCACGGCATTTTCCTCGTTTTTCCTGACCAGCCTGATTGGCTTGGCCAAAATGCTGACCTTTGTGGCAGGCTACATCGTCTTTCGGACCATCAGCCAAAGCGGCAGCAGCACCATTATAGCCATCATGGGCTTATTGGTCTGTCTGGGGCTGGGAGAGGCCCTGATTGGCTTCTATCAGCACTTCAATCACATTCAGCCGCTGGCCACCTGGAGCGATACCAGCATTAACCCTGAACTACAGATGGATCGCATCTTCGGTACCTTAAAGCCCTCCAACCCCAACTTGCTGGCCGGATTTCTAGTGCCCTGCTTTGCCACCGCCGCCGGAATTTGCGGTATTTTCGCCAAACCCAAAACCTGGGTCATCTCGCTAATCAGCCTGTTGTCCGGCATTTTAATTCTGGTGGCCTTGGTTTTAACCGGTTCTCGGGGTGGATTTTTGGCCATGGGCAGCATGTTTATTTGCCTGTTTGCCTGTCTAGGCCATCTCATTTGGCATCATCCCACCTTGCGCACCTTCCGGTGGATGAAACCAGCTTGGCTCATCATTCTGCTGGTTAGCGTGATGGCCGTGGTTGGCGGGGTAATGAGTTCCGAGAAAATTCGCACCCGGGTGGCTTCTATTTTCGCCATGCGAGAGGATAGCAGTATTTCTTACCGGCTAAACGTATACAACAGCGCCAGCCAAATGGTGCGAGATAACCCCATTGTGGGCATCGGACCGGGCAATAGTACCTTTAAACTGGTGTATGGCCTGTATATGGTGCCCGGTTACAACGCTTTAGGTGCCTACAGCGTCCCTCTGGAAATTGCCGTGGAACAAGGCTTTATTGGCCTGGTTATTTTCCTCTCCTTGCTGTTTGTACTGGTGCTGCGGGCCTTTTTAGCCCTGGATGCCGCCTACTTATCACTGCCGGAAAAGCTCTTGGTCAGTGCCCTGCTGACCGGCATTGTGGGCTCCTTTATGTACGGCATCTTCGATACCATTTGGTACCGTCCTTCGGTCAACTTGCTGTTCTGGTTTATGGTGGCTGCTCTCGCCAAGCTGACCGAACCCCAGCACCCCAACGCGTTTAAGGGCAAACTGTAATGGAAAGCCGACGACTCAGACCAGACGCTATAAAGCGCATTGCCTTCATTAACTTTGGGGGCATTGGCGATGAAATTTTATTCGCCCCGGTCATTGAGGACATTAAACAAGCCCTGCCGCAAGCGCACTGCACCCTGTTTCTAGAAGGCCGCAGCCAGTCGGTGAAAGATCTGCTGACCCTCGATGACGTGGTGCCTCTAAAAGTGCAAGGGCAATCCCGACAAAGCCTGTTCGCCGAACTGTGGGGCAAACTGCGGCAAGGACGCTTTGATGCGGTCATCTCCAGCGGCAGCAGTCCCTTTATCCCCATTTTGCTATTTGCCAGCGGGATTCCCATCCGGGTAGGCTTTCAAACCGGGGCCGTTAGCCGTGCCTTGCTCACCACCGAAGCCCCCCTGGCCCCCAAGAATGATCGCAAGGGTTATGCCGCCGATATGTACTTTGCGCTGGCCAGTAGTTTCCTAAAACAGCTGTTGGGAGAAGCCTACCAGCCCATGCGGCCAGTGCTCCCGCATCTCAGAACCCCTTCCTTGGCCGATCAGCAATGGGCAGCCAGCCTGATGCCACCCCATCAGCCCGCACAAAAAATCCTCATTCACCCTGGGGTCAGCGCCATCAGTGTGCAGAAAAACATTCTGAAAGGCTGGCCACCTGCCCAGTGGGCAGCGTTAATCACCCAGCTCTGCCAAGAAGGGCATCAGGTTTATCTAGCCGGGGGGCCGGATGACGCGGAAGCGGTGCGGGAAATTCAACAAGCTCTGCCTGCGGCACTCCACGGATTCCATAACCTGTATGGACAAACCAAAAACCTGCTGCAACTGGGGGCCCTGGTGCTAACCGCCGATGTACTGGTCTGCGTGGACTCCTCGCCCATGCACCTGGCTGTGGGCTATCAAAAGCCGGTTGTGGCTATTTTTGGCCCCACCGATGAGCGCAAATTATTGCCACCCAACGATGCCCGCTTTCAGGCCGTTACGGTGCAAAACCTAAGCTGCCGCCCGTGCCTGTGGGACGTGCGCAATGACAACTGCGCCACGTCTGAGTGCCTGCAAGTGCCTGTATCCTTGGTGTTAGCCAAGGTGCAACAAGCCCTTCAGGTCTCCGCCAGTCCCGCTGTGTAAGTTGGGTTCAAGCGATTGGTATTTTTCGCTATTCGTATTTTTCTGGCAAAAACGGAGAACCCTTCACCAAAAAACGGGCGAACTTCAGGAGCTCTTCCCGACTGCGGTTCTGGGTTTCCACCACAAAGATAATTTCCCGATCATTTCGGGGCGATTGCTGCAATGCCATCTCCGGCAAGTGCCGGGGCATGCCCATAAACAGGCGGGCGCCGATCATTCGGGCGCTATTGCCTTGAGCCTGAGTCGCCATATCTTCTAAAAACTTCCGAATCCCCGCAATGGGTGGTTGCTGCTCGTACACCAAACGCAGCCGAACCCGCTCCGGCATAGGCTTATCCGTATCAGAAACCGCTTCTTTCAAGGAGTCACTGAGTTTCTGGATTTGCCCCTTGGGAGTGACCAATTGGGGCTCTTCCCGAATATAAAAAACCTTCTGAAAGGTTCCCGGGTCGATAGGCTCTGGTGGCTCCTCAGCCACAGGCCCATTGTTGGCAAGCCCCGCCCCAAAGCGCTCGAAGCTTTGGCGGTAAATGGACTTTAAAGAGTCCCAATTATTGAGAGCTGGGGCTTTGAACATCGGTTTCGCCGGTGGAGCAACCAAGCCCCGGCGCTGTTTTTGTAATAAATCCGCCCTTGACCCCAACGAGGAAGAGAATAACGTTTTTTGCATATAGAACCCCTCTACTTGAATTTGAAGATATGAAACCAATCAGCAAGCGAAAAAAAGATCTTCAAACGGTGCCCCTGGCACTTGGACTTCTCAGGATGGAGCCATTGTAGAGACAACCCCGCCATTTAACAAGAGGGGGGGTAAATGCTGCAAGGCGGTTTCACATCCAAGCCCTTGCAGGTGTACAATAAGCGTATGAGTCGATTGAGTGAGAGCCAAGCGCAAGAAAGTCAGGCCCTGTTAGAACGGGTCCTGTACGAGCTGAAAAAAGTCATTGTCGGGCAGGAGCATCTGCTGGAGCGCTTAATGGTGGCCATGATCGCTGGCGGTCATGTACTGGTGGAAGGGGCGCCGGGGCTGGCTAAAACGCTTACCCTCAAATGCCTCAGCCAGGTCATGGATCTGGAATTCAAGCGCATTCAATTCACCCCGGACTTGTTGCCTTCAGACCTGGTGGGCACTCGCATCTACAACCCGGCCAGCGGTATTTTCAGCACGGAAGTGGGCCCCCTGTTTGCCAACTTTGTGCTGGCCGATGAAATCAACCGGGCCCCGGCCAAGGTCCAAAGCGCCCTGCTAGAAGCCATGCAGGAGCATCAGGTCACCATCGGCAAAGAGACATTTACGCTCAATGAGCCCTTTATGGTGATGGCCACCCAGAACCCCATTGAGTCGGAAGGCACTTTCCCCTTGCCGGAAGCCCAACTGGATCGCTTCCTGTTCAAGCTAATCATCGACTACCCCTCCGCGGAAGAAGAACTGGTTATTATTCAGCGCATGAGCGGTGAAGTCTTGCCCACGCTGGAGGCCATCCTGGATCAGGAACGCCTTTTAGAAGTAAGACAACTGGCACAGTCCGTTTATCTGGACCCCAAACTAATGCAGTACATTGTGGCCCTGATTGACGCCACCCGACGTCCCGAGCAAAAGGGCATTCAGTACGGCTCCTCCCCACGGGGCTCCCTGGCCTTGGCCCACGCCAGCAAGGCGCTGGCCCTGATAAATGGGCGGACTTACGTAACCCCCAACGATATTGAAAAACTGATTCACGACTGCCTGCGCCATCGCATTATTTTGTCTTATGAAGGGCTGGCCAGCGGACTGACCCCGGACAATCTGCTGAAGGACATTCAGATCGCCATTCCCGCCCCGGTTATGACAGGAGCCTGAACCCATGGCAGCCTTCCTGCGTTGGTTCGATCCCATACTGGATCCGCTGGCTTGTCTGCCAACACCGCCCCCCCGGCCTGAAATCCCGGAAAACGCTGATGTATTATTAGCCCGTCTGGACGTCCTGCTGCGCCAGAAATTAAAATACGCCATGGCCGGCAACCAAAAAGGCATCTTGCGAGGAGCCGGTCTGGATTTTGCTGATTTACGGGAATATCGCCCCGGCGATGACATCCGCAAAATGGACTGGAGCGTCTTTGCCCGCACCATGACCCCGCACGTACGGGATTATCATGAGGAAAAGCAACTGACCTTGTGGATTGTGGTGGATTTTACCCCCTCCATGCACTTTGGACAGCACCAGACCAAACTATCCCAGGCCATTGAACTGTTTGGCCTGCTGGCCTTGCTGGCCCAAAAAGCAGGGCATAAACTGGGCGCCTGCCTGATTGGCCCGAACAGCAACGAAATACTGGCTCCCGGCAATGGCCCCGGCCATGCCAAGCACCTGACCCAAAAACTGCTTCAATGGGCAGCCAATCCGGCAATCCATAACCCACCTTCCGCCACAGATCCCCTGAAACGCACCTGGCAGGAATTGAACCGGGTGGCAGCCCGCCACAGCACGGTGGTCATCCTCAGCGATTTTCTGGATGGCGGGCACCCCGATGGCAGCCCTTGGCATGTGGCTTTGGGGGAATTAGCCCAGCGGGTCAAGTTGCTTTGCCTGATGCTCAGTGACCCTCTGGAAACTGCCTTTCCATCCAATCTGGGCACTTTGTCCTTAATCGATCCGGAAAGCGGCCACCGACTGGAGGTGGATACCCATGCCTCAGCCTGCCTGCAAGCCTATACCAAGCAGGCAGCCGCTTATCAGGAGAGTCGTTTGCATCAACTGAAGGCACTGGGAGCGGCCACCCTCATTTCCACCAGTCATCCCCCACTGGATGCCCTGTTGAGCTTGCTGAACAGTGAAAGCCGGTGGGCCTGATGATCTGGCAAGATCTCTCTACCCTGTACTTGCAATGGCCCTGGATGCTTCTGCTGTTGCTGCTCATTCCCCTCTTCTGGTGGCTGTACCTGAACCGCTTGCGCCAGCGATTGGTGCAACAGGCCCTACACTTCAGTTACGCCGCCGTGGTAGAGCAGATTAAAATCGCCCCGCCGGTGTGGAAGCGACTGCTGTTTCCGGGTGCGGTCAGCCTGATTATGACCCTGCTGATTGTAGCGCTTTCTCGCCCTACCATTAGTACCCAGGTGCCGGTCAACTCGGCTGATATTATGCTGGTGCTGGATATTTCACTGAGCATGATGGCCAACGACATTCAGCCGGATCGCATAACGGCGGCCAAGCAAGCGGCCATTGAATTTGTGGAAAGCCTGCCCCCGGATGCCCGCGTTGGTCTGGAGTTTTTCGCCGGTAGCACGTATGTGGTCACCCCGCCCGTTCCCCAGCACCAAGAGGTAGTGGGCTACCTGAAGGCCCTGAACCTGAAAGATCTGAAACCCCGCACCGAGATTGGCAGCGCCCTGCAAGCGGCCTTACAAGTGCTGACCCCACCCGGCACCTCCGGTCAGTTGCCCGCCAACAAGGAGAACCAGCCAGCTAAGAAAGCCCCGGATCGGGTGATTGTGTTGCTGAGCGATGGGGATAGCCACGAGGGTTTTCCCTGGGAGCTAGCCGCCCGGCAGGCCAAAGCCGCCAATGTCACCGTGTACACCATTGGGGTGGGCAGCCCGGAAGGCGGCACCATTACTTACCAAGGCCTGCAATTGCCAGTCAATTTTGATGAAACCACCTTGCGGGAAACCGCACGGCTGGGCGGCGGCAGCTACTTCCGGGTGTTCAAGGAAGCCGACTTTCGCCAGGTCTACGATCAAATCCAGAAGCGCACCATCCATTACGAACAACGCACTGTGGATTTGGCCTTTCTACTGGCCGGAACGGCACTGGCCTCTCTGCTGATGGCCCTGGGTGTGGCTATGGTCTGGCTTTAAGCCGAGCGTCCACTTGCTTCAGGGCACTATTGGCTTCCGGGAAATCAGGCTTCATCACCAAAGCGCATTCGTAGGCAGCCCGGGCTTTATGCCACTGCTGTAGCTGCTCATAGTTCTGCCCTTTCAGGTAGTACAAGGCCTCATGCTGACCGTAGTACCGAATGGCCTCATCCAACGCCGCGTTGCTCTTCTCATACTCGGCCATACCATAGTAGAGCTGGGCAAACCAGAAGGGAATATTGGTCTCCCCGGGATAGAAATAATAATTCTGCCAAGTCTGCTCCATCAGTAGCTTCAAATCCGCCACCTGAGAGTGTAAAGCTTGGGGCAAGGCATCGACCAATTGCTGGCCCATCACCAAAAACGCTTGAGGATCGCACAGGTTGAGGCGAATATGCGCTAACATCTGCTCCACATAGGCGGCTGGCCCAAACGCTTCTCGCCCCGGCATGGCGGCGCACACACTGTTGATGGCGTTGGCCCGGTTCAACTTGTGCCGATACAGATAATTCAGGTGCTCAAACTTCTGCACTGGGGCATTCAATTTCAGGCAGCAAACCGTTTGCAGACTCAGGCTGGTGCCTTCGGTGTGGAAATAGTGACCGCTCTGGTTTAAAAAGTACTGGCCAATGGCATCGTAGTTGACCATATAGGAAAAGGCCCCATCGTGTTGGGCATAATCATGCAGATAAAAACGGGTCATGTCCTCCACGCTGGTGTATGCCTTATCGGAGGAAATCAGCATCATCCCCTGATCTGACAAGGTTTCCAGATGCTGAATAACCTGAAATGCGCCCACCGGAAATAAAATACTGCCATTGCGAACGGTATGCCGGTAATGCTTTAAAATGGCGTTCAAACGAGTATCGTCGTAATACTGGTCGCTGCGCAGATCCTGATACTGAAAGACCGGGGTAATTTCGCTCAGCAGGGGAGCTGAATCCGCATCGACCCCTTCCAGATTGCGCTCCAAGGTCACCAGACCTTCTTTCAGCACCTTGGATTCCACCCGGAACACATCCTGCTTAATGGAATCGAAAAAGTAGTTGGCAATGGCAATCACCGGATTTTTCAATGAGCCTGGCGATAACGCCTCACCACTGACCCGCAGGGTCAAGGAATCACTCACGAGAGGATTAAAGACGGCAAAATCCAGCATGCCTTTTTCCACAAAAGGGGCCAAACGCTCATGCTGCTCCCAAAAAGAGGGGTTGCTGTCGGTAAAGTCGGACATAATGTAACGAATACGGACCGATTCATATTTGGAAAAGCTGGACAACTTGCTTTCCAGCTCTTTCAGCATGTGATGGCTGAATCGACCGGTACCCGTACCCAGTTCAATAATGGTCAGGGGCTCGCTCAAATCCAGATGCTCAAAGTAATCTTCGACGAAGGCCATCACCATCTCAGCGTAAGATTCGGCAATGTAGGCACTGTTGGTAATAAACGAAGGGACACTCTGTTGCCAGGCGTTAATGCCAGCTTCCCGGTAATACTGCTCCTGCATGTCCCACAACAGAGACTCCGACAGGCGACATTGCTGACCCAATATGGTTTTGGCGGGCTTGAACACAGCCTCTTCTTCAGGCAAGGCCTGCTGAGTGACCACATTACCCAACAAGGAGCCCAAACCGGGCTTTAATAACAGATCCAGCGGGTTGGGCAGCGCCGTTTGCAAATGAACCAACAAATCTCGACCTTGAGAGGTGGACTGTAACTGGGCATCCGAGTTTACTTCCACAGAAAGCTGACTCTCTTGAGGCTGAAATGGCTGCATAAGGCGGCGGTCTCCATAATTAATATTCGCTCTTAAAAAATAAAAACATTCAAATGGGTGCAATTGTCTTTCAATATAAAAAACTTAAAAAATATATACGGATTTGTTAAAGGGCCAATCTCAGAAAAAAATTCAATATTTCACAGGAACGGCCGAAACACTCATCAAGCCCCCTATCAAACTGATTTTCCATTGATGCCAATGCGGGCCTAACGTCAATCTTTCAGAGGTTATTCCAACTCAACGCTTACAGGGAGACCCGGTGATGAAGCCCTCACAGCAGGACGAAACCGAAAAGTCAAAGCTACACAACATTCTCAACATCATGGCCAAAGCGGCCTTAACCACGGTTGTGGTGACACTGATTTTGGGAACCTTCCTACTGGCGGGTATTGATCGCATGGTGGCCCAATTAGAGTTAAAAACCTATGACCTTCGGGCCCAAATGCAGTGGGGAGAAGTCACCAAGCGTCCCAGTAAAGATGTTTTAATTTTGCAGTTTGATGACTCCTCCCTGAACGTATTGAATGATGAATTCGGGGTCTGGCCGTGGCCACGGGATGTACACGCACGCATGATCCACTTTTTAAACCGGGCCGGGGCCCGCAGCCTGATTTACGACATTATGTTCGTGGCCCATCGCAAGGGCAGTGAGGATGCCGACCAAAAGCTGATAGACGCCTTCAAGCAATACAACAACGTCTTCCTGAGCATGAACTTTGACAACGAGCTGCTGCAAAACCAGAAACTGGGCAAGGACTTCACACCCGAGGATATTGAGCACCTGCTGCCCTTGGCCGTGGAAGTTCGCTCCGAACTGAATCAGACTTCCGCGAACAGCATGTTAAAGCTGGAACGCAATGCCAATGATGGTTCCATCTTTTTTGATAACGACCATATGACCTTTAACCACTACCGCAGCATTATGGATGAACTGCTGGTCGTAGGGCGAAACATCGGTATTATCAACCACGGAGCCGATGTAGACGGGGTCAGCCGGAGCAACCCGCTGCTATTCCGTTTTCGGTATCAGCCCTTCATCCAAACCAGCCATAAGCCTTTGACACAACGGGATGGACACTGGTACGACAGCCAGGGCAATCGCACCGATGCCCGAGGTTACCTGTTTGCCAAAACCCAGTACTTACCAGTGGTCAAAATCAAGGAAGGGCATTATGAGGATCAAAACCCCACCAATCCTCAGCTGGTAGACGCCCAGGGCTACATACTGGATGACTATGGCAACCCGATTTACGCACGGCAACCACACTTTGAGTACAAATACTTTCCTTATCTGGGCTTACGGGCCGTGCTGGACATGAAATACCCCCATAAAAAGCCGGTCATAACCTTGACCAAAGATGGCCGGCTCAAGTTCTCCGGCTATAACATACCATTGGATGAAAGCGGTAATTTTTTAGTGAACTGGTACAACGTCAACGTCAAGCGAGACGACTACACTAAAAGCCTACGCGATTTAAAAATCTATCAAGCTTTTTTGAGTCAAAAAATCGAAGAGGCCGAAAAACACAGCAAGGAAAATCCTGGCAGCAAGACCCCAACCACCACCCTGGGCAAAGAACTTCGTAAAACCAAAACCGAGCAACAAAAAACAGAATCCGTCATCAAACTGCTGGAAGCCGCCCTAAACAGCAAATACGTGCCGCAACCCTACAAAATGGTCTCCGCCTGGGAGGTCATTCGCACCATGAAAAAAGAAGAGGCTGGCCTTCCCCTGAATGAGGAAGATGAAGCCTTAAAAAAACTGCTCAAAAACAAAGTCATTTTCGTAGGGGCCACCGCCGTCGGGGCTTACGACATTAAAAACACCTCCATCTACCCCACCATGCCGGGGGTGGTATTGCAAGCCAACCTGTTTGATAACATTTATCAAAACGATGGGCACTATGTGCAGCGAGTGCCTCCCTACGTCAACTTTTTGCTGACCCTTCTGATTTGCCTGTTAGCGTCCTGGGGATCGTTCAAAATGCGCTCTCCGCTGGCGGGTGTGCTGACCACGGCCAACATTTCGGTATTGTACGTCCTGTTTGCCATTGTCATGTATCAATCCCAGCACCTGTGGGTCAATGTGGCCATGCCCATGGTGTGCCTGGTCATCACCATTACGGTGACCTTTATGCTCAAGTACTTCTTCCGAAACCAGGATTATGAAAAAACCTACGCGCTGGCCACCACCGACAGCATGACCAACCTTTACAACCACCGATTCTTTCAGGATCACATGCGCCGCTCCATTGATCAGGCCAACCGCTTCAAACACAAGTTCTCGCTGGTGCTCATCGACATCGACTTCTTCAAGAAGTTCAACGATACCTACGGCCACCAGGCCGGTGATGAAGTGCTGCGGCAAGTGGCTAAAAAATTACAAAAGACCGTGCGCAACGTAGACATGGTGGCCCGTTACGGAGGCGAGGAAATGGCCATCGTTCTGGACCGGGCCAACGAGGAAGAGGCCCTGGCCGTGGCCGAAAAAATCGTAAAAGCAGTGGCCGAAGAGGCCTACCCCATTGCCGAAGGCGTGGCCAAGCACGTCACCATCAGTTGCGGAGTGGCCACCTACCCCACTCATGGCGAAACCCCCTCAGCCCTGATTGAATTTTCCGATGCCGGGCTGTACCGGGCCAAGGAAAATGGGCGAAACCAGGTAGGTGCCCAATATAGTACCGAACAAACAGAAACCGAGTCGGAAAAAGAGCCTGCCCCGCCAGAAGGGGGGCATATCGAGATCCCCCAAACTGAAAGCAACCCCGACACCCCTATGGAGTCGACTGAGCCAACTACAGACACCCATCACTAACCCGAAACGGCTTGCCTCTTTGTAAAAATGCCCCATTCTAAAGTTTTTGACGCCTCAGTCGATAATGATTCAAAATAGACCCAATGGAGCCAAGAAATAAAAAATGGAACTCACTCAGCTAAAGCCTAAATCAGTCCGACATCCTAAAACCGGCAAAACACAAGGCTTTACCCTGGCCGAATTACTCATTTCGCTGGCCATCTTAGGGGTCATCGCCACTTTTACCATCCCCAAAATCCTCAGCGCCCAGCAAGCCAGCGCCAACAATGCCAAAGCCAAAGAAGTGGCCGCCATGATCTCTGCGGCTTTCCAGCAGGCCAAGCTGGATGGGACGATTACAGCAACGACATACTCCCGGGATTTGATTCCCTACCTGAATTATTTAAAGTTAGACACGAGTGGCACAGTCATCGACACTCTCCCCGGTTTTGCCTCAGCCAGCTGTTCCGTCGCCACACCCTGTGTCTACCTGCACAACGGCGGGGTCCTCTGGTTTCACGATACGGCGTTTGGAGGCACATCCAATTTAAATGTCATTGAGTTTGCCTTTGATCCCGACCCCATCAACAATACTACAGCCACGGCAGATGGCCCCCTGAAAGCGGTGCAGTTCGGCGTTTACTACAACGGTTTTATTACCAGTCGAGGAAAATTTAAGTCAGGCTCAGTAAATCATATTGCAAGCTTAGGTCTGAACAGTGCGTTTGATCCCTCCTGGTTTAGCTGGAATTAGACCCAGTTTTGTAAAAATACCCTCAAGTTTTTAAGCAGCCGGTCGATACATTCAACAGGTCCCTACAACCCGGGAATACGCCGCATGACTCCAACCGCCCCAAACTTAGACCCATGGAGCCAAGAAATGAAACATGGAACTCACTCACTCTCTCACTCACTCTCTCACTCACTCACTCACTCACTCAGCTAAAGCCTAAATCAGTCCGACATCCTAAAACCGGCAAAACACAAGGCTTTACCCTGGCCGAATTACTCATTTCGCTGGCTATTTTGGGCATGATTGCCACCTTCACAATCCCCAAAATCCTCAGTAACCAGCAAGCCAATGGTTACAACAGCAACGCTAAGCAAGTAGCCTCAATGGTTTCTGCAATCTTTCTCAATGAATATAACACTCAAGGGGGAGAAAGCTGGATTGACCAACAAGACGCCACATACGGCTGGGGCAGCGGATTAAGTTCTCTGTTACCCTCCAAAATGAACTATTCAAAATATCTGAATAATAACGAAGTCATGACCTATCCGCCTGGGGGAGCTATCGCTGTTTATGCCGGCATGAACACCTGTGGTGTGGGTCAAATGCGCTGCTATCAGCTCCACAATGGCGGTGTTTTATGGTGGGTTACCTATGGCTACGTTTGGGATGGACAATATGCTCAAATGTTCTATTTTGATCCAGACGGCACAGGACCGGCAGAAAGTGTCCCCTTTTATTTGGTAGCCAGTAAACGCAGCAAATGGAGCGATCCGAATGGTCAAAAGTACGCTCCAGGTAGGGTCATGACTCAGAAAGAATTGGGGCATATCAGCTGGGGAGGCTATGGATCTGCCAACCCAAGTTGGTTCAGCTGGAATTAAAGCAGCCACAAAACACGGACTCGGGGCAGGGGGCAAAAGCGATCTGCTGCCTTAATGTTTCGTATGTTTACAACATTGTTAATTTTCGTGTCTATTCAGGTGTCTGTTGACTCATCCATTTGGGGATTCTGATAATATATGAATAGTCTAACCATTCCTTTCTTTCTTACGTAAAATTCAAAAGGCCCTTTTTCCGTAGGGCCTTTTTTTTTGCCCTATCGAAACAGCAACCACAGCAAAGCCTGCCCACAAAACGGCCCCCATCAAAGCGCAGAGACTATCCGGAAAGCTTAAACGGACAAGGCGCTGGTGGCAGTGCCCTCACCGGGCAATTCAGACCCCGGCTCGCCCAAAGGAATCCGGAAGCCAAAGGTACTGCCCACCCCCACTTCGCTTTTCACAAACACTTCCCCGCCGTGGTGCTTTTCAATGGCCACTTTCACCAAATGCAAGCCCAAGCCGGTGCCTTTGACCGTGTGCACTTTGTTTTCCACCCGATAAAACCGATCGAAGAGATGGGGCAAATGCTCTTCCGCGATGCCACTACCAGTATCCTGCACCGACACTTCCAAAGCATCCCCAATTTCGGTCACTTCCGCCCGTACCCGAATGCGCCCACCCTCATCGGTGTATTTAATGGCATTGCTCAGCAAGTTGCGCAGCACCCGCTCAATGCTATCGCTGTTAATGTACAACTTGGGCAAGCCGGATTCGATGGCGGTGCTGAGGGTAATCTTCTTCTGATCGGCCAATACCTTCACCGATTGCACAGTCAGGTTGATCACCGGACTCATGTCGGCCAACTCCCGCTCCAGCACCACGGTGCCTTCATCCAGTCGGGAGAAATCCAGAATATCGTTCACCAGTTTTTTCAGACGATCGGTTTCCGTGTTGATGGTCTCGATAAACTCATCGTAGGTTTCCGTGTCTAAATCTTTGCCGTGATTGTAGATGGTATCCACGTAACTTTTAATGGTGGTCACCGGCGTGCGCAACTCGTGGGACACGTTGGAAATGAAGCTGGTCTTCATCTTGTCCACTTCGGTTTCCTTGGTCACATCGTGCATAATCAGCACAAAGCCCAGCATGTCCCCATCGGCGTCCTGAATGGGGGACAACATAATTTTCAGAGTGGTGCCCGGCACTTCCAGCTTATGGATAAACAAGGGGGGCAAGGCGGCTTGCTTGTTGGTCAGTATCTTTTCAAAATCCGTGATAATGGGCTCAAAGCAGCGAGTCCCATTTTCGGTTGTATAGTCCTTCAGGTTGCTTCCCATGGCCCATTCGCTGGATTTATAACCCAGCATATCGCAAGCGGCATCGTTGATAATGGCCACCTTGGCCTGCATATCACACACCACCACCCCATCAGCAATACTCAGAAGAATGGCCTTCAGCTTGTTGCGCTCAAAAGTAATGGTTTCCAGATTCTGATCTTCATAGGCCCGCAAGCGCATAGACATGTCGTTGAAGGATTCCGCCAGCGTTTTCAGCTCGCCCCACAGATCATGCTCCAGAATTTTGTAGCCGAAATCCCCGGTGGAAAGGCGCTTGACCCCCCGCACAAAGGTGCGCAAATGCTTACTGAGAATGTAGGTATTCAGGGACACAGCCAGCACCGAGATAAACCAGGCACTTAAAAACACCCAGATAATAATATTGCCGGTGGCGACTTTAATATCCCGCAAGGTTTTGCCGGTCAGCTTCACGTGAACCGTGCCCACATCTTCGGGATCCATGTCATCGTGCAACACCCGACGCAAGGGGGCCACATAATCGGTCACCGTCTTACTTTCAGCCACAGACAAGGGCTTGACGCTCTTGTAAATCAGTCGCCCATTTTTATCGTAAAACTCAATGGCGGCAATATCATCACTGCCCGCCACCATGTCATCGGCAAAGTGCTTGACCCCAAACTCAGGATTGTTGGAGGAGAGCCGCTCCACCCCACCCACAGAGACCACTTCGGTGATCATGTTGGCAAAGCGATCGTAGTTATCGGCCAACGAATTGTTGTAGTTGGTGTAAATGCCAAAGGCCACAATTAAAAACGACACGGAAATACTGGTAATTACCAGTAATAAAATCTTGTTTTCTGAAGAGAAAACTTTAGCTTTCCACACGTCCACAGTTGCCTCGGCTTTGGATGCTGCATTGGAAACGCACTTGGCGATCCACATCACACCAGTTCCTATTGTATCCTGTTCCGCAAACCAGGGGAACCGTCTCGCGGGAATGGCGCCAGACAGCGGATCCGCAAGTGCTATTCAGCACGGTTCCGCTACTGGTTTATTCCAGAATCCGTCCTTGCAGCAATTCCACGGCATGCTTTTTGGCCTCGTTCAAATCCGGATCACCCGCCAAATTAAGCACTTCAGTGGCCGGGGATCGTTGCGAAACCGGGTCCGGGTAAGGCTCATCCTCATCCAACATAGGTGGGGGATCGCCCATATCCATAGGCGGCATGTCTTCATCCGCCGGAGGTCCATTAGGGACAGAAGGGGCAGCGGGCAGCGGCTGGGGCGGCGCATTAAAATTCAGGGGAATTAACGGGGTTTCCTCCACCTTGGGCATGGCCGGGGCAAAGGGAATGACCGGCTTCTCGGCCACTGCGGTTGCCGCCATTGCTTTTGGTTCCGCCATAACTGTAGGCTCCACCAGGGCCACTGTTGAAGACACCGAGGAAACCGCTGAGGAAACCATGCTCGGGGTAAGGGCAGTCGGGGAAGCCACAGCCACCGGCTCCGAGGGCAGACTCGCCACCGGCGCCACCGAGGCTGAAACAGGCCCGGAAACAGGCAAAGAGGCACCCGCAGGCTTTTTCTTTTCCAGCACCAATTCCAAACGCATAGCGCGGCCAAAGGCTTTATCCACGGCCCGCTGCAAGTGGGCAATCTTCTCCGGCTTTTTGACCGTGTTCAAATGGGCTTCGCTCAGGCAGCCCACCACCAACATGTCGCCATCCTGGCTGAGGGGAAACGTTTGCTGCTGAATGAGAGAGCGGAACATCAGACTAGGAATGTGGGCGCACGCCTGAGCGTACAGGGCCTCCAGTGATCCACTGACCGGCGCAGCCATGGCCGCCGGGACAGGCAAGGGCTCCGGTGCCACAGGAGCCGAAGGCGTAAGCACCGCCGCTGGCAGGGATGCTGAGGCCATCGCCACAGGGGCAGGCTCTCTGACAGGCTGAGGACTCGCTTGGGGTCTCGGAGGGACAACGGGAGAAACCGGCGCGGGAGAAGCCGCCACAGGCTGCACAGCAGCAGGCTGAACCGGCACAGCGGCCTTAGGGGAAGATCCCGCAGCAGGCACGGGCAATCCGCCCGCCAATTGGCTTTCCAGCCGGGACACCCGTTCGGCCAAGTCATGAACCAACTGAATCTCATAGCGATAGGCCAGCTCAATCAGGCCCACCTCCAGCCACAACTGGGGCTGAGAACTTTGGCGCACATTGCGTTCCACCGAAGAAAGCCGCCCGATAATCTGGGGAATTTCTTCCACAGCGGGAAACAAAGCCGCCTGCTGGGCCAGTTGATTAAAATAATCCGGAGGCAGGGATAACAGTTCCGGGTCAGCATTGCCCCCAGAGGCCTGCACCAGCAATAAGTTTCGGAAATGCACGGTCAAATCTTTCAGGAGCTGAATGGGTTCAATGCCCCGGTTCAACAGTTCGTTCAACTCGTGCAACAAATCCGCAGCCCGACGCTCGGCAATGGCTCCACCCAAGCGCAGCAGCAAATCTTCTTCCAGGTTGCCGATAAACAGGGCCACATCCTTGCGGCCAATGACCTTATCCGCCTGAGCCCGGCTGAGCACAGACACCTGATCCAGCAAGCCCACCGCGTCTCGCAAGCCGCCCCGGGCGTGACGGCCAATCATCAGCAGAGCCTCTTCATCAATGGCAATGGCTTCCTGCTGGGCGATAAAGCGAAGGCGAGACACGATATTCTCGGTGGTTATGCGGTTAAAATCAAAGCGCTGGCATCGGCTGATGATGGTGGGCAGCACCTTGTGCGCTTCCGTGGTGGCGAAAATAAAAATAACGTTGGCCGGGGGCTCTTCCAGGGTTTTCAGCAGCGCGTTAAAGGCCTGAGAGGTCAGCATGTGGACTTCATCGATGATGTACACCTTGAAGCGCCCAGTCATAGAGCTGTACTGGCAATTTTCAATCAACTCACGGGCATCACCCACCCCGTTGTTACTGGCCGCGTCAAATTCAATGACATCCAGAGCGTTGCCTTGGGCAATACCTGTGCAGGAGGCACATTGCAAGCAGGGCGAAACCGTGGGGCCTTGCTCACAGTTAAGGGATTTGGCAAAAATACGGGCCGTGGAAGTCTTTCCGGTGCCCCGAGGGCCGCAAAACAAGTAGGCATGGGCCACTTTATTCAGGTTTATGGCATTGCCCAACGTCTGGGAAATGGCCTCCTGCCCCACCAAGTCGGCAAACAACTGGGGCCGATACTTGCGATACAGGGGGATATAAGTCTCTATGCGGGGTTGCGGACGACTATCAAGTTGATCTGTGCTCATGGCCCTGCCTGATTCTCCTGCTTGGGAAGATAGCATCAGTGTACTGAATTTGCCCCCGGGAATAAAGAGGTGCCTCCCCCAGAGCACTCAAGGCCAATGCCCTAAACCCAGTGCCCGACCCCTTGCATCACCTGCTCGGCAGCGTTGCGTAACGGCTCTTCTCCCGGTCGTTTGGGACGCCATCTGGAAAGGCTGCTGGTGACCTGATCCTGTGCCGAACGCACCCCCATGCGAACCATTTCTGTCCAGGAGGGAATAATCTGCTGCCAGGGCATTTTACCCACCGCGTCCAGAAACCAGTTGTTAGCGGCCGCACCGGCCTGATGCACCATCAGCGGGTGCTGATAGGGCGATAAATAATAGGTGTAGCCACTGTAAAAGGACGCGTTCCCGTTCTGATTCCGGTTCGGCAAAGCGGCAGGCGCCAACGGCAAGCCATAAGCCGGAACACCCACGGGCCGATAAGAGGGCGCGGCAGTGGCGCCCGTATAAATCGAAGGCGCAGCCACGGGGGGCGCGTAAATCGTTCTGAAAGCGTTGAACTGGGGAGGGTAGGGTTGATGAACCGACATGGCGCAAACCAGCTTAAGTACGGTGGGATGGGAAGCCTCAAATGCTTCTCCGTTCTTATAAAACCTCTCCAGCGGAAAGTGTGCGGCGACCTGCAAACCCTAGCCCCAGCAAAACGCCCCAATCGACACACGAAGAAAGGCGACCGCAACGACGAACAACTCAAAATCTCCAATAAAAAAGCCATTTTTCTGAAAGCCAAAACAGCCTTCCGAAAAATGGCAAAAGCGCAAATAAAAGAAGAGTTTTATTAATTTTTAATTTTGAACCCAGCCTATTTAATTTTCAAACCCAGCCTGTTTTCTTTAATCCAGCCTTGTGATTGCATAAAAACAATCATTATTGAGTCCGGAACAGTTTATTACCATTTGTTTACAATAAAATCTCCAAGAGGCCTCAAACCCAGCAATCACGCAAAAAAAATGCCTCTTCCGAAATCGGAGAGGCACTTAAACGCAAGAAACTAGTAGAGGAGGGAGGTGAGTAGTGTGTGTGAGGGAGAGGAGTAAATTTTCAATTCCAGCCTTACAAATATATAAAAACAATCTTTTAAAACTACGGAACACATATTTAAGATATATTAAGTCCAATTTAATCCCCTCTGCCCTAATGCAGGCCATTCAGCCATTTAGGACATTAACAACCCACAAGCGCACCCCAAAACCCGCCCCAAAACCGATAAATTAATTCTCGCTGCCGTCCACATCAAACACATTGCGATGGGCCAATTTAACATGCCGCTTGCTGACCTGCGTATAAATTTGCGTGGTGGAAATATCACTATGGCCCAGCAACTCCTGCACCACCCGAAGATCCGCCCCGTTCTCCAGCAAGTGAGTGGCAAAACTGTGCCGAAAGGTATGCGGCGATACCTCTCGCCCAATCAGGTACTTCATATCCCGCACCCGCTGCCATACTTCCCGACGATTGAGCGGGGTTTTCAACAGGGAACCCCTGCCCTCAAAACTGACCAGCAACGGGTCTTCTCCCTGCAAGCTGGTTTCTCGCAAGTAATGGCGCACAATCTCCAGAGACACCTCTCCCAACGGAATCAGTCGTTCCTTATCCCCTTTGCCCAGCACCCGAATGTACCCGCCCCCCAAATCAATGGATTTGACCTGCAAGGCCGTTAATTCGGAAACCCGCAGCCCACACGCATACAGTAACTCCACAATCAACTTGTCCTGCAAGGTCAACTGATCGCAGGCCAGCAAGCGGCTGACTTCAGAGACACTCAAGACCTTGGGCAGCAGCTTTCGCCGCTTAGGCAGCTCCAACAAGGTCAACGGGTTATCCCGCAGCACCCCTTTCATCTGCAACCACTCGTAAAAGCCCTTAATGCTGCTAATTTTCCTCAGGATAGACGCCGTAGCATTATTTCGGGCCCGCAACTCTCCCAAATACCGGTTCACCTCCCGACGGGAAATATGATACAGCTTGACCCGCTGGTTGTCGTGATAACTCAGGAACTCCAGAATATCCCGCTCGTAGGCTTCCAAAGTGTTGGCCGCGTAGCCTCGCTCCGTGGATAAATGATCCAGATATTCCGATAGCATTAAGTACATGCAGACACACTTTCTTATTTGCGCCTGACTCAACGGGCACTGCAATCCAACAGAGCGCACTATTATTGTAAGCGACCAGGGATGAGCATATTGGGCTTAAGCACGTCCATACACTGCGCCCAACCTGTTTTCTGGTTGCTAGCGAGTAGCCCCACCCCCGCTGACCAGACGTTTGAAATCCTCAGGACGGGTGGTCTTGGACAGGGCATCCTCAAAGGTAACCATGCCTTTCTGATACAACTCTTTCAGGGAGGTTTCCATGGTCTGCATCTGGTACTGGGCCCCGGTTTGAATGGACGAGTAGATCTGGGCGGTTTTACCTTCCCGAACCAGGTTGGCAATGGCCGGGGTAATGACCATAATTTCCAGGGCCATGACCCGACCGGACTTCTCTTTCAGTTCGTTCAGCTTGGGCAACAAGGCCTGAGACAAAACGGCTACCAAACTGTTGGAAAGCTGTACCCGAATCTGCTGTTGCTGCTCCGGGGGAAATACGTCCACAATCCGGTCCACGGTTTGCATGGCGCTGGAGGTGTGCAAGGTACCCATAACCAAGTGACCGGTTTCCGCGGCGGTCAGGGCCAAACGAATGGTTTCCAAATCCCGCATCTCACCCACCAGAATCACGTCCGGATCTTCCCGCAAAGCGGCCCGCAAGGCGTTATCGAAGCTGCGGGTATCCTGACCCAACTCCCGCTGGTGAATAACGCAGCGCTTGGAGGTGTGCAAAAATTCGATGGGGTCTTCCACGGTCAAAATGTGGTGAGGCTTGGTGCTGTTAATATGATCGATCATGGCCGCGAGTGTGGTGGATTTACCAGAACCGGTGGGCCCCGTCACCAATACCAGCCCTTTGGGCCGCTCGGCGATTTCCTTGACCACTTGCGGTAAATTGAGTTGCTCAAACGTGGGCACATCAGCCCGAATGGTCCGCAGGGCCGCCGCATAAGAGCCCCGATCCTTGTACACGTTGACCCGGAAGCGGCCCAACCCCGATACCCCGTAAGAGCAGTCCAAGTCCCAGTTTTGCTCCAGCACCCGGCGCTGTTCGTTGGTCAGCATGCTGAAAATCAGTCGTTGGCAATCTTCTTTGGAAAGCGGTTGGTATTCCGTGCGCACCAGGTTGCCATCAATCCGCAACACCGGCGGCAATCCGGGAGACAGGTGAAGGTCACTGGCTCCCCGCTCAAAAACCTGTACCAGTAATTCTTCCAGAATCATGCCTGAGCCTCGCTCCTCTTTCCCAATCAGGGGGTTATTGCTTTCGGTTGCCAAGCCCGAACCTGACCAAACAGCCATTGGTTCTCACGCTTAGGGCTTGCTCATCACTTTCCATCCAGTCCACAAATCCTATCTTGGAGTTTGCAGCCGATTCTTCTCATTGTATCGAAATTCCAGACAACGCTCTGCAACAAACGCACCAAAGCCCCCGAAATTCCACCAAACGCATGAGCCCGGGCGAGCGTTATTTGGACGACGCTATGCAATCCGGTTTTGCCAAAGGTCATGACCATTCCACATAGCCCAGTTTTCAAGGGAAACCCTTATAATAAGGTCATGATGAACGGGAAAGAGGCCAATCAATCTCTGCTGCCAGAGAAAACTATCCGCCTGATGCTGAGCATCGCCAGCACTATTCTGATGCTGGGCGGCTTGGGCCTGTTCATTCAATATTTTTACGCCATCACCGCATTAATGGGTAGTGTGCTGATTGTGACCTACATCCTCATTGGGCCGGTCAATTTATTGGAAAAAAGCATCAAGGCCCTCTCTCAATGGGGCCATCAACAACCGCTATACCGGCTCATCACCCAGCACTCCCCGGAGGCCAACCCCCGTATTTTGGCAGTTTTAATTGTTTACGCCGTGGTGCTGATTGGGCTTACATTAGGGGGGATTCGCTTTTTGCCCATCCTGGCGGTTCAGTTGGGAGATCTGGGCCAACGACTGGGCGTGCAGGCCATGGAAGCATCCGATTCCGCCATTGATTGGGTCGATCACAATATTGGTCAAGGTACCTTGCGCAACGTCTTTCAAAAAGACATTCAACAGGCTGAGCAACAAGGCATGCTGAAACACCACTCCATTGCCGGAAAGCCCGTTTCCGTCGAGGAAAAAACCGTTATCCAGCAGAGTGTGATTCAAAACGCCGTGTCCCAGCTGGAAAATTTTTTGATTTCGGCCATCCCCAACCTGATTGCGGTGGCCACCGGCACCGTGAACGGCCTCATTTATTTTCTGGCCGGACTCATTCTAACCTTTTATTTCCTCATTGACGCCAAACGCATCAAACAGGAATTTTTGCGCATTCTGCCCATTCACAGCCGCCCCGCCACGGGTTACTTACTGGAAACCTTTCATCAGGTTATGTTTGCCTTCGTCAAAGGGCAGGTATTGCTGGGCATTGTAACCGGCTTTTACATGTTCCTGATCTACTCCATTTTCCATGTGCCCTACGCCTTTTTATTGGGTTCCATTTTCGCCATTGCCGAACTGCTTCCCGTGGTGGGCACCTGGATTGGCATTATGATTGGCCTGACGGTCATTCTACTTAATATGGATCCGGTAACCGCCTTGTACGTATGGGCATGCTCTTACGCCTACCAAACCGTGAAAGATAACATTTTGGCCCCCAAAGTCGTGGGGGATGTGATGGGCTTGCATCCTATGGTCATTCTACTGGCCTTGCTCATTTGCGCCCAGGTGGCGGGGCTGTTGGGGGTTTTATTGGCCTTGCCACTCGCCAGCGCCCTGAATGTGATCATTCGCCTGTTACTGGAAAACGATGCCAAAGCGTCTGAAAACGCAGGCCAAATAACTTCAGGAGAAGACGCGCATGTCCAAGCCAGCGACGCCTGAGCAGCCTTCATCTTCCACAGGCCAGGATGTTTTATTTTCTCCGCTCACCCGGTTAAACCTGTTTATTCTGTGTCTGGCTTTTCTGGCCTATGTGGGTATCTCCCTCACCGAGCTACTGCCTGCCATCATCGCCATGTTGGCCGCCTCTCTCATACTGACTTATTTATTACTCAGTCCCGTCCAGTGGCTGGAAGCGGCACTCAAACGCCTTTTTAGCAAACAGGGGAAAATACCGGCGGGCCTCGCCAGAGTGTTGGCCATTGCCTTGGTGTACCTGATGGGGTTATCCCTCTTCGGCTTGGCCACGTTGCAAATTGCCGCCCCCCTGTCCATCCAGATCAAAGACTTCGCCAAGGATATTCCGCAACATTTCAGCAAGGCCAATATAGAATCCGGAGAAGCCCAAAACCCCTCACAAAGCGCCTCTCCACCCGCCGCTTTTTTAACCGTTCCGGCCAAAGATCAAAACGCCCGCATGACAGTACCGGGCACCCCGCTCAAACAGGCGGTGGCCCAAAGCTCCAAGGCTCGCATTTTATCGGGCACCCGCACGTTGGTCACGCAAAAGTTCACCGGCATTTTTAAAAACTACGCGGCCAAACTGGGCCGCTATGTGCTGGATGTGGGCACCACGGCCCTCAGCAGCATCATTTATATTTTGACCACTCTGGTATTAACCTTTTATTTACTGCTGGATGGCAAGACCCTGCAAGAGGGGCTCATTAACCTGATGCCCAATCGACATGAGGCCGCCGCCAAACAATTCCTGACCCGGCTGCACCGACAGTTTTACACGGTGGTCAAAGGGCAAGTGCTGATGAGTTTTTTATCCGGCGGCCTGATGTACGCTGCCCTACTGATTCTGGGCGTTAAATACGCTTTGTTGCTGGGCGTTGTATTGGGCGGTGTTTCCATTCTCCCGGTGATTGGCCCTTGGCTGGGCCTCTTGCCCATCATCACCGTGGTGGAAATGGGCGGAAATCCAATCCATATTTTGCCGGTGCTTTTAGTGGCGGGCTGCTTTTATCTGATCAAAGCCTACTGGCTGTGGCCCAAGCTGGTCAGCCGCAAGTTTGATTTACACCCCATTCTGTTTATTTTGACCTTTTTAATGTGCATCAAAATGATGGGCTTTTCCGGCATCTTTTTATCGTTCCCGCTGGCCAGTGTGGTGGGGGTGTGGATGGACATCCAGAAAGCCCGCCACAGCAAAGCTTACCTCACCCAGAACAATTAATTTCCAAGAGACTTTATGTAACCCGCTTGCCCATAATGACGGCATGCTGGGCGCCGGTACAGGTGGGAATGTTATTAGGAATCCCCTCCACATTAGCCCAAGCCAACAAGGCAAAGGCCAAGGCCTCTTTGTACTGATCGGGAATGCCAAACTGAGCGTGCGTTTTTACCAGGATCGACTGCTTTGGGACCGGCTGCTTTTGCTCGGCGAATAACGCCCGTAAATTTTCCAGCAGCACCGGATTAAACGACCCACCGCCGCCCACCACCAGCTCAGACACCGCATAACGGGGAAACACAAAACGCTGATAGGCATCCACAATGCTGGCCGCTGTAAACCGATTGAGGGTGGCGACCCAATCCGCCGGGGCAATCTCCGCAAACTGAGACAACAATTGTTGAAAATAGGGCGCCCCAAACAGCTCACGTCCCGTGGTTTTGGGAGGGCATTGCCCTAAATACGGATGACTGAGTAAATGGGCCAACAATCCCGCATGCACTTGACCGCTGGCGGCCACCGCGCCATCGGCATCGTAGGCTTTACTAAAAAAGTGATCCATGGCCGCATCCATCAACATGTTGCCGGGGCCGGTATCAAAGGCGATCACCGGTAAATGCTTTTGCTGCGCATCGGCCAGGGAAGGCACCACGGTGACATTGGCAATCCCACCAATATTCTGAATGCAGCGCCCCATGGCTTCATGCTGAAAGAGCAGTTGATCGGCAAAACAAACCAAAGGCGCCCCATGACCCCCTGCGGCCATATCCCGAGGGCGAAAATCGGCAATGGTGAGCACGCCCGTTTTTTCGGCAATCAAGGATGGCTCCCCGATTTGCAGGGTGCCCCCCAACTGACCAGACTGGCTGGGCGGCCAATGGTATAAAGTTTGCCCATGGGAGCCAATGGCATCAATCTCAGCAGCGGTGATGTGATGCGTTTGCATCAAGGCCCAGGCGGTTTCCGCAAACAGGGTACCCACCTCCACGTTCAGCCGACAGAACTCTTGCAGATGAATCTGCTTGTCCGCCATGCAGCGCAGCAGACGCTCTCGCAACTCAGCGGGCATGGTCTGGCTGTGCGTGGCTATAATCTCATAGCGCAATTGACCGGATTCCAGGGCGAAGCGAGCCAAACAGGCATCCACCCCATCCACGGAAGTCCCCGACATCAACCCCATCACCGTGAGCGGAGGTGTGGTTCTATCCCCCTTGAACAAACAAGCGCTCCAATCCCCGCAGCACTTTGTACAAGCGGCGTTCCTGATGCTTGATAAGCGGGTCTACCAGGATGGTGAAAGCGCCCATGCGCTGCCCCACCCAAATATCAGTGAGGGGACGATCGCCCACCATGGCCACTTCCCGGGCGCTCAAGCCGATCATTTCGAGAGCCTTGCGAAACTGAGAACGCCGGGGCTTGGCCGCATGACTAATCACCGGGATATTCAACACCTTTTCGGCCAACTGGCAGTATTCCGCCTTTTTGTTATTGGACAGCACCAGACACTTGAAGCCTTCTGCCTGCAACAGCACCAGCCAACTTTCAATGTGTTGCTCCAAGGTGCCCGTATGCGGGGCCATAATGGTATTGTCCAAATCGAAAATAAAGCCCTTAATACCATTGGCCTTGAGCTGGGCTAGATCAATAGTGGTAATGTCCTGAACAATGAGAGAGGGTTTAAGAAACAACGGCGGCGAACTCCTTACCTCGAACGATAGACCAGGCCAGAGCCGATTCATCCGCCTTTAATTCAGACGGAACCGGAATGGTCACCACATGGTTGGTCTGGGCCTCCCGCACCGGGAACCCTTGTTGATCATATAACGCATCCAGCGTGAAGGAAACCATCCCCGAAGGCGTAATCCAATCCACGGCGTCTCCCACCCGGAAGGGATTGCGGGCTTTAAAGCGCAAGCCACCATCCGCCAGCACCGAACCAGCCTCATCCGGCAAGGCCGTACCCAGGAACATGGCCGTCTGGTGACTGCGGGAATCCTCGTAGTTGTAAGCGTCCTTGTTGGGACGACCGTCAAAAAAGCCTTCCGTAAAGCCCCGGTTCCCCGCCTGAGACAATTCGGCCACCCAGCGGGTGGTCAAACTCTCCGGGGCCGTGGTGTGTTGCTGGAAGTAGTCAATGGCTTCCCGATACACCCGCCCGGCGGTGGCCACATAGTACACGCTCTTGGTACGCCCTTCCACTTTAAAGGAGACAATGCCGGCATCCTGCAACTCCCGCAAATGCCGCACCAGGCACAAGTCCTTGGAGTTCAGCATGTAAGAGCCTTTTTCATCCTCTTCAAAGGTATAGATATTATTGGGGCGTGTGGTTTCCACCAGTTGCAACGATTTCATTCCACCATCGGCGTCATTGCATGTCGTAGCGTCATCAGGTGACGCGCAACCACAGGAGCCTGCCTCGGCCAAACCCGCCTGAGAAAGGCCCTCGTGGGGCTTGGGAGATTCAAACTCCCAGCGGCAACTGTTGCCACACATGCCCTTGTTGGAATTCTTGGTGTTATCGGTCAAATAATCACTAATCACGCAGCGGCCGGAATAGGCCACGCACAAGGAGCCATGAATAAAGCATTCCAGCTCCAGATCGGGTAATTTTTCGTGGATTTCCACAATCTCCCGATAAGGCACTTCACGGGCCAGAATGACCCGCTCTGCGCCTAAATCCTGCCAAAAAGCGCAGGCTTCCACGTTCAAGGTGTTAGCCTGAGTGCTTAAATGCAAAGGCACAGACGGTGCATACTTGCGGGCCAGCCGGTAAACGCCGGGATCGGTAAAAATAATGGCATCCGGGCGAATACTCTCCAACAGCTCCAAATGGGGAATAATGCGCTTTAAATCGTGGTTGGAGGGGAAAATATTAATGGTGATATAGGCCTTGACCCCACGGGCTTGGGCGTAGGAGACATACTGGCCCAAATTTTGCGGGGTAAACTGCTCGCCCCGTCCAGGTGTACGCAAACTGGCCATGGGCAAGCCCAGATAGACCGCATCGGCCCCATAGGCAATGGCGTACTTGAGTTTTTCAGGACTTCCGGCGGGTAACAACAGTTCCGGTTTGGTTAAAGCGCTTGCAGTCATAGTTCAGGGATCCCGGTTGGTGCATGGTGAGCATAACAAAAATCAGGACGGGGTAGAAGCACAGGTGGTTTCCACCCACTGCTTGAGGGCCACATTCATGGCCCGGTACCCTTGCCGTGATTCTTCCATATTCATAAAAGGCAGCAGCACACCGGAAAATGTCTCTTTCTGGGTTAATCGGGTTTCTTGTCCGTTATTTAAAGGCTCCAGAATAAACTGGTGGATACCGTTCAACAACCATCCGGCCCCATAGACACCACGCCAAACCAGTTTTTCCGCCGTAACCAGCTCCAGAATGTTGGTTTTAAAACGCACTCGCTTTTCTTTGGAAGCCATTACCCACTCATCCAGAAGCGCACCCACCGCCGCCTTCCCGCTGAGCTTGATGATAAAGGGGTTCCAGTCCGGGTAGCGTTCAAAATCCAGCAAGGCTTGCCACACCTGTGCCGGACCAGCGTTAATTTCAATGGATTCGTTGATATGGAACCCCATGGTCTATTCTCCTTCCAATGCCGCTATGACTATTTTAACCGGTTCGACAAAAAGCCCCCGATCAGCAACCGGAGGCTTTTTGTTTTTGCTTTAAAAAGAGAGGGGTTTATTCCGCAGCGGGGGCGGATTCACCACCGTCAAGGGCGGACAGATCTCCACCCAGAAGGGCTTCCTCATCATCCAGAGGCACAATCTTGGTAACCGAGGCTACAAAATCGTTCTCATCCAGATTCTGCATACGCACCCCGGTAGCCATCCGGCTCTGGCGAGAAATCTCACCGGCCCGCAGACGAACCACCACACCATTGGCGCTGACCACCATCAGCTCGTCATTTTCAGTGACGATGCAGGTATTGGTCACTCGGCTCTTGGCGTTCTTGAACTTGGTGGAAATCAGACCGATACCACCACGGTTCTGAGAACGGAATTCAGCCACATTGGTGCGTTTGCCGAAACCATCGTTGGTGATGATCAGGACATCGGCGGTGTGATCGTTGTTAGGCAAAGTGCTAAAGTCCACAATCTCATCGCCAGCGCGCATTTTCATGGCGGTCACCCCACGGGCGGTTCGGCCCAAGGGACGCAGATCCTTCACCGGGAAGCGAATGGCCATCCCCAAGCTGGTGCCAATCAACAGATCATCCTGATCAGTGGTGGCCATGACCCAACCCAGGTAATCATTTTCTTCCAGACCAATGGCGATAATGCCGTTGCGGCGGATGCTGTCGAAGTTGGTCAGCTCAATTTTCTTAATCCAACCCTGCTTGGTCAGCATAATCAAATAATGACCCGAGGAGAAATCGGTCACCGGCAATACGGCCGTCACGGTTTCATCCTGCTCCAGAGCCAGCAAGTTAATGATGGCCAAGCCCTTGGCGGTGCGACCGCCTTCCGGCAAGTCATACACCTTCAGGCCGTAAGCCCGACCCTTGCTGGTAAAGAACAGGACCTTGCTGTGCATGCCTGCGGTAAAGAAGTGAGTGACATCATCCTCATCACGGGTTTTGATGGCCCCTTTACCACGGGTAGCACGGCTTTGGCGCTGGAAGGTATCCAGAGCGATCCGCTTGATGTAGCCCTGCTTGGTGATAAACACCGCCATGGCATCGTTGGGCGTGAGGTCTTCAATGCTAAATTCATCATTTTCATCGGGCTGGATGGAGGTTTTACGGACATCGCCGTATTTTTCCTTCACTTCCAGCAGTTCCACCTTGATGATTTCCAGCACTCGGCCCCGATTGGCCAGAATCTCGTTGTATTCGGCAATTTTCACCATTAAGTCAGAATGTTCCGCATTGATTTTTTCCCGCTCTAACCCGGTCAGGCGTCGCAGCTGCATTTCCAGAATGGCGTTGGCTTGCAGCTCATCCAGACTGTAGTTAGTGGTCAGCTTTTCACGGGCTTCCTCAGTGGAATTGGCGCTACGGATCAATTTAATAATGTTGTCCATATCGCCAATGGCAATCATCAAACCAGCCAAAATGTGGGCCCGTGCTTCCGCCTTGTTCAGCAAGAACTGGGTGCGGCGAACAATGACTTCTACCCGGTGCTCGATAAACTCACTGAGGACATCCACGATGTTCAGCAAGCGAGGCTGGTTTTTGACCAAGGCCAGCATGTTGACCCCAAAGGTGGTTTGCAACTGGGTGTGTTTGTAAAGGTTACGCAACACCACATCCGGCTTGGCGTCCCGCTTCAGCTCAATGACCAGACGCATACCATCCCGATCGGATTCGTTGCGCAGATCGCTGATGCCTTCCAGCTTTTTATCCCGTACCAGATCGGCCATTTTTTCAATCAGGTTACTAATGTTGACCTGAAAAGGTGTCTCGGTAACCACAATGGCCGTACGCTCCTGACGACCACCGCCGCCCGGAATCTGCTCGATAGAAGCCACAGCCCGCATAACCACGCTGCCACGGCCGGTGCGGAAGGCTTCCCGAATACCGGAATAGCCAATAATACTGGCGCCGGTGGGGAAATCTGGCCCCTTGATGTACTGCATCATGTCATCGGGGGTCAGGTGCGGCTGATCAATCAGGGCCACCAGACCATCCACCACTTCCGTCATGTTGAACGGCGGAATGTTGGTGGCCATCCCCACGGCAATCCCGCTGGAGCCGTTGAGCAAAAGCATGGGCAAGCGGCAGGGCAACACGGACGGCTCTTCTTCCGATCCGTCGTAGTTGGGCACAAAATCCACCGTATCCTGCTCGATGTCTTCCAGCATGGTGGTGGCCACATGGGTCAGTTTACACTCGGTGTATCGCATGGCGGCGGCGTTATCGCCTTCAATACTGCCGAAGTTCCCGTGGCCATTGACCAACGGATAGCGACTGGAGAAATCCTGGGCCAAACGCACCAAAGCATCGTAAACCGCGGTATCGCCGTGCGGGTGATATTTACCCAACACTTCCCCGACCACCTTGGCGCACTTTTTAAAGGATTTTTCGGGAGAAAGGCCCATTTCGTGCATGGCGTATAAAATACGGCGGTGCACCGGCTTCAGGCCGTCCCGCACGTCCGGCAGGGCTCGGCCCACAATAACGCTCATGGCGTAATCAATATATGAACGGCGCATTTCATCCCGAATACTAATCGGAAGGATTTTGCCGTCTCCAAAAATCTGCTGAGAACTCAAGGTATCTGCCTTTCCTGTTAAGTGCCCAAGTGGTCCATCAACTCAGGCTGAAACGGTGGGATCATCAAGGAATTTTGCCGAATAAACGGCACTCTAACTAATTCCCTTTAACGCGTGGGCCCATTATACCCCAAAAGGGTTTCATCCGCTGTGCGGGGGATCGTTTTGTTACCAAAAGCCGCAAAAGCAGCGGCTTACTCATCAATGTCGATCAGGGGCTCCAAAACCGTTGCCCGGCCCTCAGCAGGAAAGGGGCCAACAGCCGACAAAGCCACTGGGGCAAGAAAAACCGATTATTCACCGCAATTTTATAATGTTCCACTTCAAGCACCCAACCCGGCACGTTCAGGGCGATCTGAAATCCCGTCTTGGCATCAAAATGGATAATGGTGCCGGGGGCACGCCCCTCAGTCCGGGCAGGATCGACCATCATAAAGCGGCTGCCATAAAACAGAACCGCCCGCTTCCCTTGCAGACAGGAATAACAAGCCACCCACGGGTACAAAGCCCGAATCTGCCGAGACAAAGCCTCCGGGGATTCCGACCAGTTCAGCAAACCCGATTCCTGCTTTAACTGGCCAAAATAGCTTTTCCGGCTATGGTCCTGAGGCCGCTCAAACAAAGGATAGCCATACAATAAGTGCTCTCGAAGGTGCTCAACCAATTCGGGAACCATGTCATAGGCAGCGGCAACGCACTTGTTTCTGACGGAATCGCCGGTTTCATCCAGAGTCAGGGGAACGGCTCGTTGCAAAAAAATAGCGCCCGTATCAATCCCGGCGGCCATACGGTGAAAGGTCACGCCGGTTTCTGACTCTTGTTCCAGAATCACCGAGGCATAGGGATTGGCCCCCCGATGCGCCGGTAATAAAGAAGGGTGGCAATTGACCAAAATCACCCCGGGAAATTCCAGCACATGCGCTTTTAGTATTTCCCCCCAAGAGCCCACCATCACCACCTGCGGGCGCACTTCCTGCAACAACTGGATAAACTCAAAGCTATTCACTCCGGGGCAAGCAATATCGCGCAAGCCAGCCTGCTCCACCAAAGCCTTGAAGTCATCTTCCACCGGCTCCCAAAAGGCCTGCCCACCCGGGCGAGCCGTCCAGCGAAAAACCCCCACCACCTCGCACCAATCAGGCAAATTCAGTAAGCCCTGCAACAGCGCCAATCCCAAATGACCATACCCACAGAGCAAAATTTTCAGACGCGTGGGGCCAGCGCTAGTGGTTTCCATTGGCGTACAGATACATGGAGATATTGGCCACCATGTTCAACTTCACGGGAAATTCCGGATTATCAGCGGCAGCGGGTTGAGACGCCTCCACCTTCTCCGGACGAGCAATGGTGATTTTGTTGATGCGAATCAATTTTTTACGAATGACCAGCTCATTAAGAACATCCACCAAGGCCGGATACGTTCCGGTCACTTTCAATTCATAATCAAATCGCTCCACCGGCAGCGTGGTGGACCCAATCTGAAGTGGGGCGGCTGCTGCTGGCGCACTGGGCGAACCATCGGTATTTGCAGCAGCATCGGGGGGTGAGCCAGGGGGGGAAGAGCCAGACGGAGGCGCGGCTGGCGGCGTGGCGGGCGCTGACCCACCAGCCGCAGTGGACTCTGAACCCTCTGGTTTTAACAAGTCCATCGGGACACTGGAAAGAAAGGTCAGGGAAGCATCACTGCGCTGATCATGGGGCGGTAACAGACGAGGCAGCAAGGTCTCGTCCCGTTTGTTGCCTTTGACCAAATCCAGTATATCGGCAGCCTCGGTCACCGAAACCACCTTGGATGAGTTACCCGCAGGCACCGGAATCAATTCCGTGCTCATACTTTTGAGCTGCTTCTCCAGGGCACTGTATTGCTTTTCAAGCCCCTCACGATCCGACAGCATCTTTTTTTGTTCTTCCATGCCCTTGGCCTTGGCGTCCAACTGTTCCAGACAAGGACGAAGCACGGTATCCCAGGTCCCCATATAAATCAGCATAATATTCAAGGCAATCAACGCCAGAATTTTAAAATCCAGAATCACCCCAAAAAAAGTGCTCACGGATCGCTTTAAGCTAGCCCCATCTGCCTTTATGGCCATACGCTATTGACCTCCCATGGGCGGAGCGCCATTGGCTGGCATAGAACCGGCAGAAGGCGGCTGACCAGGGGCACCCGAACCATTGGCCTGAGCCGCATCCTTATTCTGAATGCTCCAGGTAAAATAGGACTGGCCATCTTCTGAGGTGGCCGGAGCCGCATTGGATACTTGCAGATTGGCATCAGTGGCTATCTGATTCAAGGGGGTCAGCATGGCATTAACCGTGTCCAGCTCAATGGCCTTGCCCTCCAGGGCAATCGCCAGCGGTTTATCAGTGGGCGGAACAGCCAGCTGAATTTTTTCCAGCCATACATTTTGCTGAATAGTCGTGCCCAACCGGACTAAGAAGTTGTTTGCCTGTACATTGCGATCAATCACCGACTTAATAAACTTGCGGCGCTGCACATCATCCATTTTGGCAGTATCCACACCCGCACCCAGCTTGGCCAACTGATCACTCACCGAGGCCCGCTCCATATCTTTTTGCCACAACAGCAAGGTCATCACACCCCAAATCACCAGAGACAGAACAAAAAATAGGGCGTTAGAACCGATTAACCAAACCATGGCCTCTTGCCGGTACCGAAGCACACCCGCCAGGTCATGCCCACCTTCCATCTGGAAGTTGATCGCAGGCATATTCGGATATTGCTTATAAAATATGCCGCCCAAGCCCTCTAAAGTACAGGGAAACGGGCCGTCCAATGCCCCTCTGGATCGCAGGGTCAGCGCATTCTGATCAATTTGGGTCACCGTTGCCGGCATTACAATGCGGCACAAGAGATCTTCACTTTTCAGCCGATTGGCATTATTCACAAAAACCAGTCGATCGAAAATCTGATTATCGGTAAAGGCCTCAAAATCCTGGATAATTTCCTGGATGGTGGCCATATCGTCCTCGTCGTTGATCGATAAAGGCGCATCGGCAGTTTTTAAAATTTTCGTTCCCTGCTGAATGGACGCAAAAAATGAATAGTCGCTGATCACCAGCAAACACCAGGGCTGATCATTTTCCACTTCCTGAGAAACAGCCCCAGTGACCACCAATCCCCGTAAAATACTGAAGTAACTCAGCTCAATTCCCACCAGGGGAATACGCAGCTCCTGAAATACTTTCATGTATTTTTCAATTTCAGACTTGGGAAAAGCCGAGTACAACAAGTGGGAATCGTCTAAATTAATCCAGCCAATTTGCGGCTCACTTTTCTTGAAAATATAAAATCGCTCCGCCTCGGAAACCAGGGCAAAGCGCAACTCATCCTTACTAAACTCAGAAGGCAACTCAATTTCGCGGGTAAAAAAGCTGGGCAGTACCAAAACAACAGGCGTGGTGTAGGGGATTCGATTCATGCTGAACAGATCGCGAATGGCCTGCATCATCTGATCCCGGTCGCTCATCTGCCGAGCGGCAGTATCAAACGAGCACGGCAAAGCAGAGGCCTTTTCGATCTCACCGCTTTTCTCATCAAACTGTACCAGTTCAACGTAATCCAACGAGGGAAACACGTTAATAGCTACAGGCAGCTTTTTTAAACTCATAACGCCCAACAGTACCATTTACACATCAATAAAATTGGTACTTTTCTCACTATATCATACCTTATACTACGCAATGAGAATCACCATCTACAACCTGACTAGTACAAATAAAGGAGCACAGCAGTAAGCCTTCCATAACACAAAACGCAAACACGACTATTTTCAGAGGACACCCAAACCGATACCAATGGCTGAGCTTTAACAGAATTTACAAAGCCTCAAAGCGCCTTTAGAGCCATAACTTCTCAATTTTTCACAGGAGAAAAACAAGATTTGACCAAAAATTTTGTAGGCAATTGGGTGATCTCTGCTATAATCATAGGGCGTGGATGATATCAGTCTTATGGAAAGAATCTGTTTTTGCTGATAGGGCTTGAGTGTGATTACTTTCCTCAGCGTTTTCTCCAGTACAGAGGCAGATAGAGAAAAGCAAATAGAGAGTACCCAGGGTGAGTATGGCTTATACCAATCGTCAAATTGCGTACCCGGAGGTTGCCTATCCCGAGTTACAGCCCGTAACAGAACGGCAAGTAAAACGGCAACCGGTCAGAAAATCGCAATACAAAAAAAGAACAACCCGGTTTGAGTACCTGTTGTACCTGACCATCAATGCGGCTTTGGTTTTCGGTGTGGTGCAATGCGCCAGAACCCTGATTACAGCCAGCTTTAATTTGTCTCAACTGGTCAGCAGTCAAGCCTCTGTGCAAACCTTTTTCAATCAAACCAAAGTTGAAAACAAAGTTTTAAACGATAAAATCCGTGTTTATTCCTCACCCTCAGGGATTGAAGAATTGGCCCGCAACTACTTGAACATGGTGGGTGAAAACGAGCTTCCGGTTCGCTTTCAATAAAAACTTCCTGACTACTTCCTTCTCCAAAGGTATCTCTCTTAAAAGACATCCAGTCAAATGGATGTCTTTTAGTTTTTCAGGCGGCCCTTGACCCCATAAACATTGGAAAGCCTACCGCCACAACACGTTTCTAAAACTGCGTACAGCGCAGACAAACCGCAGAACGGCTTTGGCCAATGCTGCCAGGCCCACCTTTTATAACTCGCTGTACTCAAACAGTTAGAAACGTGTTGTGGCGGTAGCCTCACCTAAATATTTATCGAGTCAGTTTTAAGCGGCCCCATAGCGCCTAAAGTTTTGTGAATGAGGGAAGGACACAAACGGCACGGAATTGAATTGAGACGTGTTAATGGTTTTAACACACCATGTTCCCTCTCTCACGCCAGGGCTTCACCCGTGTTTTCATCCCTTTCCAATGCACCCAAACCACTGCCCCGGCAGTTCCCATCCCCCCCACAGTCGGGGGTCCACTCTGCCTATGCTCCTCCAGCCAAGTCGACTCACCTGTCACCCTCTGGGATCCAATCCACCAGCCCCAACCCACTGCCCCAAGCCAGTGTTGGGCGGGCGCATCCCCAATTTGGGGCGAGCACCCAAAAAACAACCAGCACCTCAAGCCCCCTGTTTCGGGATAAAGTCTGGCATGCCTTCAAGGAAGGCGCCTGGAAATCCTACCGGCTTGTAGAAGAAGCGGTAAACTCTCTGGTGGCCATGGGGTGCCGCATGGCCCTGATGAGTACTTTTATCTTCGGCAAAATGCCCAAAGTAATGTATGACTTTATTGAGCGCCAAACCTTCTACTCCCCCATCAAGAGTTGCTCTTTGGAGTTGCTGGATGATGATGAACTCGCCGATAAAATTATTAAATACCAAATCCCCCTAAAAAATGGCGGTGGAAAACGCATTGATATTTCAGCCTGGCATATCCCGGTGGAACCCGGCAGCAACAAACCCACCATCGTTTTTAGCCACGGCAGACACAGCAACATCAGCAACCTCAAGCATTATTTAAAAGCCTTTAGCGATCAGGGCTATGGCATTTTAGCTTACGACTACCCCGGCTTTGGCAACAGCGAGGGCAAAGTCACCCTGGATAACTGCTATAAGTCCGGCATTGAAGTCTGCCAGTTTTTAAGCAAGCGCCTGAGCGTCCCATTGGAACAGCAAATTCTGTTCGGCTACTCTCTGGGAACACACATTACCTCTCACATGGCAGCCGCCATTGCCCAAAATGCCAATAACGAATTCGAGGGCAAAAAACCCAAATGCGTGGTGCTGCTCAACAGCTTCCCCAAACTCAGCGATGGGGTTACTTATCAGAAACAGAAAATCGCGGATAAACTGTTTTTATTACCAAAACCAGTGGCCTTAAAAGTGATCAATAAATTTTTTGACACCCGCAAAATGCGCGCGGATCTCAACACCCAGGCCAATCTGGAAAAAGCCACCAGCCTGAACACCCTGGTCATCAGCGGAGACGCCGATCGGGAGCTGAACTACCTTGATGCCCAAAAAATGACCGAAACCCTGAAAGAGACGGGTCACTCCAGCATTGCCTTTGAAAAAATGGACGGCGTAGCCCACAGCCTGAAAGAGAAAGACTGTCAGGCTCTACTCAAAATTCTGGGGCGGCATTTGGCCAAACTGGCCTAGGTTCTAGTACTGGTTTTCGTCCAAAACAGATGCAGGAAGAGCCTCACCGGCCACAATCTGAAGGCCCGCACTGGTTCCCAAACGAGCGGCGCCCACCTTGAGCAAGGCTTCTGCCTGCGCCCGGGTTTTAATACCGCCACTGGCCTTCACTTTGGTTTTAGGATAAACCTTGCGCACCGTATCCACCATGCGCTTAACGATCTCCACGGTGGCCCCTGAGCCCCCTTCAATCATTCCGGTTGAGGTTTTGACCATTAACAACCGTAATTCCGCACACCAGCGACTGGCCAGCACCAATTCCTCATCGCTGAGCAAATCGGTTTCAATAATCGCCTTCAACGGCCGACCCTGAGCCGCCTCCTGAATGGATTTCAGCCCCAAACGGGCCACTTCTGATCCCCGGTGGGCATCCACTTTCAATTGGGCCACATCAATAACCACATCCAGCTCATCGGCCCCATCCAAAATGGCTTGTCGAGTTTCGGCCAATTTTTCCGCCAAGGGCTGCCGCCCAATGGTGGGCTGAAGCTTCTCCGCTTCCAGCTTCACTTTGGCCACCGGAAATCCAATCACCGTGGCCACTTTTACGCCAGAATCCGTCAAACGCGCTTTGCAAAAAGCCACATGCCGGGGCTGCACACAAACCGAGAAAAAGCCAAACGCCATGGCCTCCTGACACAACTGGGCAATGGCGGCCTCTTCGTCCTCACCCGGGGCAAAGGTCAATTTGGTGTGATCAATCACCTTGGCCAACTGAGCCGTTTGCGGTTGCGCGCCTAATACTTGTGAACTTTGCATGCCAAACTCCTACTGCATTGCCCGGAATCGAACCGATGCACTTTCTCCCGATGAGACCATCTTACCCTTGAACGGGTCAGGCAATCAATTCCCATTTCCGTTTTTTTCCCTTGGAATGGGTGGGCGACTCGACCCGGGGCGGCGTGGAAACGTGATCCAGAGGGCGTCGAATTTGAGACTGACCCTCTTCAAAGACCGTTACCAGTGGCAAATGATCAGAAGCCTCTTTCCAGGGCGATTCCTCAAAGCGACCGGCCACATAAGCCTGACGAACCAAGGGGGTTAAAGCCTTGGAGGTAAAAGTGTAATCCAGCTTAGCATCCGGATAGCCCTGAGAGCGGTTGGTTGGAACGGACTCATGATCCTTCAGAATCACCTCGGATAGAGCGTCTTCTCCCTCAAATCGGCCCAAACGCTGCAACGTCTCAATCACCGGGCGACCCGCTGCGCTGTGGTAGTGGGTATTGAGATCCCCCGTTAAAAAGAGGGGGGCATCAGGCTCCGCTTCTAAACGATCCCGCAGAATCGCTGCAGCGGCGGTAGCCTCTTTCATGCGTACCGGTGCGGTCTTCAACTCATCGCCCCGCATGGATTTAAGATGTGCGTTGAACACGGTAAAACGATAGCCGGTTTCCGTTTCAAACGTGGATTCCAGCAGATCTCGGACCGCAGCCCCGTGAGAAAGCTTGCAAAAGTCCTTCCAATGACTTTTGGTGTCCACCACCCGAATATTGCCTTTGGTCATAAAGGCCAATTGATGCTGGCTCTTCACCCACACCGGCATGCTAATGACATTGGGATAGCGCCCGTTCAGGTACTTTTGGTTGAAATTGGTCAACAGTCCTTTGTCCCCCACCTCCTGTAAGGCGATGACATCCGGCTCTTCCTGATTAATCACATCCGCAAGGGCCTGAATGGAAGCCTGGGATTTAATATGGGCGTTTTTGGGAGACTGATAGAAATTTTCCGCATTATAGGACATCAGCTTGCGAAACGGCCGCAGCAGCCGCAATTGGTTCCTATCGTCCTCATCCTCCACCAGAATAATGGGCTGAAACTCAGGGTCGGGCCCTTTTCTCTGGTTGGGTAAAAAGGCAGAAGAGAGAAGCAGCGGCGCAAACCGGGCCATTTCCTCAGTCGAAAGGGAGGTTAGACGTTTAGTATGGGCTTGGCGGGCCCATTTTTTAGGCACAGCAGCGCCGTTACTTGGCAGATTACCCTGAGCAACCGCTGGCATCCTGGCCGCCCGCGGAGACAGAAAAGAACGCGTTATCATCAAACCCACACCCCTTTTATGATCACCCAATAAGCCTTGACGAAGGCCCAACGGCCTTATCTCCATTCCAATTCCTTACATCCAATTGGTCTAACAATAAACTGACAGAGCACTCAAATAGTTGTGTTTTAAACTTCTTGGCAAGATTAACACAGTCGGGTTTAAAAATAAATCGAAAGCATGCCCAGCCCAATCGATTGAAGAATAGCCGAGTGGCACACCCAAAGGCAGCTTCAAGGGCTACTCAGCTTGAGTCCCGCAATGCCCAGGGCAATACAGCCAATACAAAGCAGTTTGATCACAGAGACCGACTCTCCCAGAAAGAGCATGCCCACCACAGCCACTCCCAACGCCCCAATCCCCACCCAAACCGGGTAAGCCAGACTAATGGGAAGCACTTTCAGGGCCTGAGAAAGCATGACCAAACTCAGTACCATTGATGTCGCCGTAAAAATACTGGGCCACAAGCGCGTCCAGCCGTGGGTGGCCTTTAAGCCCAACGCCCAGCCAACTTCCAGCAAACCCGCCACAATCAGTAACACCCAGGCGTTCATGGGGACTCCTTCATGAGGTAACGGCTGGTCGCTGGGCCTGAAAGGGAGGCCAGCCCTGATCTTTGGGAGAGAGGACTCGCTCCTCAACCTCCGGCCAGTCAATGCCAAATAGGGCGTCATCAAACCGGGCGCCCACTTCCTGCTTCGGTTGATACTGACCAGCCACCTGATAAAACACGGTGGTATCCGGCCTCAGGGTCTGAAAGCCGTGTAAAAAGCCCTGTGGCATGTACAACATGCGATGATTCTCAGCGCTCAGCTCCAGGCCATACCACTGAAGATAGGTGGGGGAGTCGGGCCGGATATCCACAATCACGTCAAAAATAGCCCCCTGAATGCAGCGCACCAGCTTGGCCTCTTCATAAGGCGCCCGCTGACTGTGCAACCCCCGCACAGTTCCAGCCTTGCGGTTGTAGGAAATATTGGTGCGATTAAAAACCACCGCAATGCCGTGAGCCGCGGCCGCGTCATCTTTCCAGCCTTCCGCGAAAAAGCCACGTTCATCTTCCAGCTTCTCAAGATCCACCACAAAGGCACCAGCAAGCGGGGTTGGAGTAAAAATCATCCGATCAGGCCCTCTCCCTAAACTTCTTTTTGAAGCTGGCAAACAAACAGGACCTGAAAATTCCAGTTCACCGGGAAGGGCAGTTTGCGCAAGAAACGCAGCAGGTTGGGGCTTTTGGCCGGATGCCGCATGACAAAGCGGTAAATGGGCGGCACGGTGGGGAATATGCCTTGTCGCTCCACCACCCGGAAGCCCGCTCGTTCAAATAATTCCTGATACTCCAGCATGGGCCGATCGCCCGGATGATGGCCCACGGAAGCGGTGCGCAACAAGCGCCCCCGGAACATCAGTTTTAATCGGCTGGTAAAGTGGGCCAAATTGGGACAGGAAAAAATCAAGGTGCCACCGGGCTTCACCACCCGGCGAATCTCGTTAATGGCCAGGGATTGTTCGTTGTAATAGAGGTGCTCCAGCATATCCAGGCACAACAGGGTGTCAAAGGTATTGTCCGCAAAGGGAAGCGCTGTCACACTGCCTTCCTGCACATAGGCAGAGGCGTAGTTTTTATCCACACCCACAATATCCCAACCCTGCTGGGCGTACTTTTCCACCAAAACGCCTTCCCCACAACCGGCATCCAGAATTTTCCCGGATTGGCAGCCATAACGACGCAACAGCTCGTCAATCACTTCCACCTTATTGATATAAACCGGGTAATAGCTCCAATTGGGGTTCAGGTTCCGGTGAAATTCCCCTTGACGGGCATACTCCCCTTTCAAGGAGGGCTGCACCGACTCAAGCGGCGAAGTAGATGGTTCAGGCAATTGCTCAGTCATGGGCGGCATCTTTGACTCTCGTTCAATATGCCCTATTTAATCACAAAACCCAGCCCCTGCCGAAGCCATTGGAACCCGCCTCCTTCAGAGACGTCAACAGCCTATTCTCTCCTCCATTTACACGCTTTTAAAAAGCAGACTGAGCCGAAGGTACAAGATCCCATGTATGATGAAATGTGCGCGGTCTCCGTGAAACCGCCTGTATCCCCGGTGGCCTCTAGCCTGGAAAGACCCAAAAAGCCGACTATGTCCCAAGCCCCTTTTGCACGCGGCCTACACTGGCTCAAGCTTCCCACGGCGGAAGCCGTGGCCCAACAAGCAGCAAACATTATCGCCGATCAATTGGCCCAAAAGCCCAACGCCTCCCTGGTATTCCCCACCGGAAACACCCCCTTGGGCATGTACGCCCAATTGCGGCAAAAAAACGACATCAACTGGGAAAAAAGCCGCCTTTTCCAGCTGGATGAGTACGTGCAGCCTGCTTTTGACGGCCCCTTGCCTTACCAAACCTTTGCCGAGTTTATGCAAAACGAACTGTGGCGCTTTGTGGGCGGGCAAAAATTCTACATGGCCCAGTATTTTGAGTGCCCCGCCGCTTATGAGGCCTTGGTCACCAAGGACCACGGCCCGGATCTGGTGATTTTGGGCATTGGCAAAAACGGACACATTGCCTTCAACGAGCCCGGCTCCCAGCCGGACGCCCCCAGCCGGATTGTGGATCTGGCCCCGCTGACCCGGATTAGCAACTTTGCCGACCCCAATCAGCCGGGCTTGCCCACTCAGGCCATCACCTTGGGCCTGAAAGCCATTCTGAGCGCCCGTCACATTCTAATGCTGGCCACCGGCTCTGGAAAGCAGGACATTGTGGCCACGGCCTTTAACCCCCATACGCCGCCCGATAGCAACTGTCCGGCCTCCTGGTTGAAACAGCACCCCAACGTCACTTTACTGACTGATTTTTAGACTGACTAACTTTTAGGACTGCCGGTGTTTTAAACCCACCGCCCCTGAAACGCACCCCTTTCAGGTACTTGTATGGCCCCGCAGGAAAGGCGCCAGCCAGTCCGCAATTTCACGCATTGAAATCCCACGCAATGCTGTTAGAATAAAGGGCAGGGGTATGTGGTTGTCTGCGGTGGGCAGCATGTTATCTGCCAATAACTGATAAACACCGGACACTATGTCCCACTTGAACGACCTCCGACATCGAGCAAAAGTTTTTGAAGGCGCGCCGTATTAGACCGATACATTCCTTTTTTAAGGCCTTCGACGGCATTTGCTGAGATTGTTTTCCGCAGAAAGAAAGAAGTAAGCTGATTTTGGGACAAAAAGACCGTCTGATGAAGACTTTGGATACCCTCATCGATTTTAACTTTGGCTATATCAAGCAACAGGCCAAACCCGGAAGCTGGCGTCGTGGCTACAGCTATTTTAAAGAGAACCAGTTGCAGCACATTACCTTGGATGCCATCGGTGTGCGGGCCAAAGTAAAAGGCAAGTACAAAGATGCCTATAATATCCAGCTGAAATTCAAAAAAGATCACGTAGAGCCCGTCTGTGACTGCCCACTGGAAGAAGTGTGGTGTAAACACTCGGTGTCTGTGGCCCTGGAATCGGTCAAACGCCACTATTGGCAAAAGTATTACCGCCTCTCCATTGAAGATGAACTGGTCACAGCCCTGGATTCAACCAATTTTGAAGGCAGTTATCGATTTATCATCAAGCCGGACAAGCACCACAAACCCAAGCAAATTGGCATAAAAGTGGAAGATCGGGCCAGCGGCAAGATCGTCCACAATCTGGAAAAAGTACTGCAACAGGCGCTGGATCAGGGTAATCGGGATGGGGAAGACAGCTTTAGCAAAGTCCAGAAGCGAGAAATCACCACCATTCAGTTCGTCCTCAAGTACGCCAAAGGGAAGCCGGATCACGGCTGGTTCAACATCCCGGTTGCCGATGGGGATAACCTCATGCAACTGCTTTCCCAGGTGGAAGAAGTCAGCAACACCAACGGACAACGACTGGCCTTTGAGCATGATCCCCTGTTTCTACTGATGTCGGTAAATGTGTCCATGGCCGGTAACGTTCTGGTGTCTCTGCATTGGATTCGTCAGGAACCCTATGATGCCTACCCGCTCGAAGAAATCACCCTGTTTGGCCGGGATGTGCCTTGGGGCTTATACAAAAACCGGATTTATCCGCTTTCCAACAAATTGTCAGATCTCCCCAATCACCTGACCAAGTCCAGCTTTACGGACATTAAAGACGCCGACGGCGGCAAGTTCATGTACGAAGATCTGCCCCAACTGCGCAAAGTAGTGGACATGGATCTGGCTGACATTGTGCACCAGGTGGATCTTAAGAAGAGACCGCCCACCAAAATGGTCACCGTGGAACTGCTGGATGAAGCCACCCTGAAAATTCGGGTCAGTCTGGATTTTGACTACGACGGCGTCAAGGTGCCCTTCAGCAAGAAAACGCCCGAAACCCCGTATGTCATGATCACCAAGAAAGACAAGAAAAAAGAAAACGAAAACATCTACTGGGTGAAACGGGACATTGAAAGTGAGCATGACGCCTACCGGGAACTGCTGGACGCCGGCTTGCAACCCTTGCAGACCAACCACTTTTTCGCCGAAGGCGATGAAGCCATCGACTTCTACAACCTGACCCTGAAAAACCACATGGAGCAGGAGCAGGACCCCTGGAAGGCCAAATTTGAAAACGACATGAAGTCGCTGAAGGCCTCCGATCACCCCCTCAAACTGCGGGGCCGTATTGAATTTGCCCAAACCGTGGATTTATTTATCCTGAAGATTGATTGCATCATCGGGGATAAGGAAATGACCCTGGATGAGGTGCAACGCCACCTGATGCAGGGCAAAAAGTACTTCTTTATGAAGGACGTGGGCTACATCGAAATCCCACTGGCCGCCATTTTGCACATTACCAAAACCCTGCAATTCTTCGATGCCGAAAACATCGATCAGGATACCTACCAAATCCAGACCTTCCGGGCCGGACTGATTGCCGAATTGGTGGATCAGGGCATTGAGCTGGATTTAAGTAAAAAATTCTCCAAATTCTGGAGCGTGATTTCCTCCCAGACCTCCATGGAAGAAATCGAGCAGCCGCCGCAAGTACAGGCCGAACTGCGTCCTTACCAGAAGGCCGGATTCAATTGGCTGTGGTTCCTCTACTCTTACGGCCTCAACGGCATTTTGGCCGATGACATGGGCTTGGGTAAAACCTTGCAAACCCTGGTGCTGCTGCAACATGCCAAAAACCAGGACGGCCATATGCCGTCGCTGATCATTTGTCCCACCTCGGTGGTATACAACTGGGTCAATGAAATCGCCAAGTTTACCCCGGAATTGTCTGTGGTGAACCTGACCGGCAGCGATCGCCATGTGCAGTACAAAAAAATCAAGGAAGCCGATGCGGTTATTACCAGCTACGCGCTGATGCGCCGGGATATTCGGGCACTGAAGGAATACCCCTTCCGCTACGTCATTCTGGATGAATCGCAGAACATCAAGAACTACGAATCGCAAACGGCCAACGCCAGTAAGTCGTTGCAGGCCTCTCACCGGTTGGCCCTGTCCGGCACCCCGGTGGAAAACCGCTTGATGGAACTGTGGTCGGTCTTTGATTTCCTGATGCCCAACTTCTTGTATGACAAGGACGATTTCAAGTACCGCTACGTATTCCCCATTGAAGAGCGGGGCAACCGGGACGCTGAGCGTCGCCTGAAAAAGCAGGTCTTTCCGTTTATGCTGCGGCGCCTGAAACAGGACGTGGCCAAGGATCTGCCGCCCAAGATTGAAGCGGTCCAGTACTGCGAACTGACTGAGGCCCAGCGGGAACTGTACTTGGAAGTGCTGGAAAAAACCAAGGAAGAAGTATTTGCCAACGTGGCCGAAAAAGGCGTGGGCGGCTCCACCAATTCCATTTTTGCGGCCCTCTTGCGACTGCGACAAATTTGTTGCCACCCGCAGCTCATGGGCGAAGAATTATCCGGCGGGCTTAAGGATTCCGGCAAGTTCGACGCCCTAAAGGACATGATCGAGGAAGTGATCAGCGAAGGACACCGCATCCTGCTGTTCAGCCAGTTTGTGGAAATGCTCAAAATTGTGCGCACATGGCTGGATAAAAAAGGCATCAAGTACGAATACCTCACCGGGGAAAGCCGCGACCGCCATGTCATGGTGGATCGGTTTAACAACGATGATTCCATTCCCATTTTCCTGATGAGTCTGAAGGCCGGTGGTACGGGCTTAAACCTGACCGGGGCCGATTATGTCATTCACTACGATCCGTGGTGGAACCCCTCTGCCGAAGATCAGGCCAGCGACCGGGCTCACCGGATTGGACAGACCAAAACCGTGTTTGTCTACCGACTCATCACCAAGGGCACCGTGGAAGAGAAGATCCTCAAGCTCCAGGATCGCAAGCGAGATCTCGTCGATTCCATCATCGCCGCCGATCGCTCCGTGGGTAAAATGCTCTCGTTTGAAGATCTCAAAGAGATTCTATCGCCCGACTTTTAACCCACTTGCCGAATGGGCTGCTGAAAGGGCTGCGGACCAAACCCGCCACCGTAACCCGGAAAACCACCGCCCACAGCCGGTAAAATAGACTGCTGACCATTTGCGGCGAAACCACCCGCGGAAGGAATGGGTAAACCGGCGCCCGGCAAAGGTAAAGCCGCAGCTACACCGTCCTGCGTGGCATCCAGTACCTCATCGGCAGATTTACCGGCAGCACTACCGCTCATTTTGCTGGTCAAGGCTTGTGCGCCCGTATTCACGGCCTGACTCAGGGCCAGATCTGTGGCCGTTTCTTTAGCAAAGCTCCCCAACCCGCCAGACGTTTCCTCATCCTGAGCAGCCTGTTGCTTGCCTTTTCCAGCCTTCCCAGCCGGTTCTACTTTTTGGCCAGGGGCTTTCACATCAGCAGCGGCTTCCACTTTAGATGACTTGACCGCACCCGGTGTGGTTTTAGCACCACCGGCACCCAAGGCATTACCGCCGTTCGTGCCGTTGAGCTTGGCTTTGCCACGCGCCCGGGCCAGTAAGTCTTTCAATCGTTTGCTGATGTTGCCCAGCATTTTATTCAGTTTTTCCATAATTTTGTTCACAACCTTCATCAAGGTTTGCGCAATTTTAGAGAGCACTTTGGCAATTTTAGCCAACGCCTTGGCTGCCATCTGCATGGCTTTCCCAGCAACTTTCAAGGCCATTCCGGCAATTTTAAGGGCTGTACCAGCAGCAACCAAGGCCGCCCCGGCCGCTGCCGTAAAGGGATTAGACAACATAGCCTGACCGCTGGCAATCATGCCTTGGCCCACGTTGCTCAGTGTTTCGCCGGTTTTTTCCAGCATCATGCCAATTTTGTCCAGAATACCGCTGGCTTTATCCTGCATTTTTGAGTTCTTATCCAACATTTTGGATTGTTTGGATACTTTTTCCACCTGAGAAATCTGTTGACTCTGCTGGCTGAGTGACTGGCTCAACTGCTGAATCTGGTTCCCTTCCGGAGAGCCCATCAATTCTTTACCGGCGCTCACCAATTCCTGCTTCACACCCTGAACCCCTTCCTTGGCCGCTTTGCCGGGGGAATCACCCATATCCTGAGTACCGGGCATATCTTGCTGAGCCCGGGATTCCACGCTTTTACCCCGGCTCTCTTCGGATTTTCCGTCGTCTTTAGAGGGTGAACCACTGGTAGAAGGAGCGGACGCAGAGAACCCCGATGCGGGTATGGATTTTGCCCCAGTTGCGCCAGAAGGAATGGCATAGGGAACGGCCCCCGCCAATTCAGAGGTCAGGCCCAAAGCCGTGCTGGGTGTACTGGAGGCCTTGGCACCCTGATCCATTTGAGTAATGAGATTTTGAGGCGTAACAGGCGTACCAGAGGTCGTTTGGTAGGCCTGCCCGGTCAAATCCACATATTGCGAACCTGAAGCCGCTGGGCTGCCAGGCAACGCTGGTAGCTGACCCGTTACCGGATCCGGTTGCAATCCATAGCCATTGGCTGAGTTGACGTAGTAACTCACAGTTGCCTTACCCCTAAATACTTGATGTCCCCCAAAGCGATCTGAATCACTCAAATCACATGTATTTGCATAAAAACAGTTTGACTGATTTTGTTGCCCGTCCATTGATACAACATCCCTAAAAAACTTGGGAACCTCCGTTTCTTTCAGCTTTGAGGCAGTATTCAGAGATATTGATGAACCCAGATCAACATCCCTTTAATAGGAGGGCGCATCGTTATCTACGCGATAACAGAGCAATTTCAAACCAAAAGTTGTTTTTATTTTTATAAGTAGAGTAGAGAATCTGATTTGAGTGTTTTTTCTGTTCTGTATTAACCGTAAGACCTTTAATCTGAATTCAACCAAAGTTTCTTGCTAAACGCACATGAAATTTTGAATCAAGCGCAATTATTCCTACCTTCATTTATTTTCAACCCCCTGTGTAACGACTGCGGGCATTGAAATGCAATACAATAAGCCGAGGATTACTATATATGGTGATTAGCAGCTTAAGTCCTTTTTTGGGCCGCTATTTACAACAACAAACAGCACCACCATGGTATAGCTACCTGTCTTTTATTGCTTCCATGATGCAAACCCAAGTGCGTTATGGCTTGCCAGTAGCCCCAAGCCAAACCTCACCCCCCTTCCCTCCTCAATTTACGACGCCCACTCCTGAAAGTACTAATCCAGCTTATGATGTCAACCCATTTGCACTGCAAGCAAATGCTCTGGCAGAGTTGGGACGCAGTCAGCTTTTAGGTAGACGTGGATTAGCGCCAGGATTCCCGCCCTCAGGCTCTGCGGGTTCAGAAAGACTGGCTTTTAGTCCCAGCGGCAGAGGATTTGCCCCAACATACAGCCCCGCAGAAAGTGTGAATCCAATAGCTAGCCCTGGAAGTGGCGGGGGTCCTTCCGGAGTCATGGATCTCTCCAGTTTTAAGCTAATGTTACCCACTGGCCGTGAAGGAAGGCCGGATATGGTAAAAGGTCAAGACTTGGCCTCCTATCAAAGCCCCTATTTTCGTCGGGAAAATGGCGCGATTACTTTCTACTCCCCGGTTAATGGCGCAACCAGCGCAAACTCCGACACTACACGCAGCGAACTGGGTGAGGCCCAGGGGTGGAAAATGGGGTCCGGGCCACGTAGCCTATCCGCCACACTTTCTGTGGATCAAGCACCTTCAAACGGTAAAGTCAGCGTGGGCCAATTACATCAACGGGGAGGCTCAGGCCGTCCTCCTATCATGATCCATTGGAATAACGGAACCGTGGAAGCCAGTGTCCTGGAGAGCAATTCGCCATCCGCCAAACGACAAAACTACGTACTGGCAGAGAATGTTCCCAAGGGTCAGAAATTCAACTACAACATAAATGTCGCTCCAGATGGCTCTGTAGGCCTTGATGCGAATGGAAAACGAACTAACGTCAAACTTGACTCCAGTTTCAAAGACAGTGACATGTACTTCAAAGCCGGGGTCTACTTACAGGACAATCAGGGCGGTAAAGAAGAGGGGGCCAAGGCCACCTTCACCGGATTAAAGATAGGCAAAGGGGCGGACAAACCAGCCGCTGAACCACAGGCCGACAAGACTGCAAAACCAGCTTCCACAGAAAAACCAGAGAAGCCTGAAAAACCCAAAAAGCCACCCAAAAAATAGCGTAGATCCCTCAGGTATAGCAAAAAGCCTTTGGCAAAACCAAAGGCTTTTTAGAAAAAGCTGGGGCGAAAGGATTCGAACCTCTGAATGCCTGGACCAAAACCAGGTGCCTTACCGCTTGGCGACGCCCCAATCAAATCAGTTGATTGAAAGTTTTAACATTCTATCCAGAGGGTCATCCGGGATCAAGTGCCTTTACTCAACTTTTACGGAAAATGGGCAATTTTTTTCAGACAGCTCACGATTTGGCTGGTAGCATCGGGGTGCCCCAAGCCAATGGCAGCGGACTTCATGGCCATTAAGCGCTGCGAATTTTTCAACAAGCCACTAATTTCTCGAATCAAGGACTCGCCCGAACACTCGGCGTCTTCAATCATCACCGATGCCCCCGCCCGCGCGGAAGCCTGAGCGTTCTTCCGCTGATGATCGGCAGCGGCATGCGGATAGGGCACCAACAGGGTGGGCACCCCGCACACGTACATCTCCGACAAACTGAGCGAACCGGCCCGACAAAGGGCCATATCGGCAAGGGCCAGCAAAGCGGCCATCTCCCCGGAATACGGGCGAACCTGATAGCAGGCATGGCTTTTCAGGGTGGGATCGAGGGTATCCAAGGCATCAAGGGTTTCCTCATACAACTTTTTGCCAGTGATATGAATCACCGCCAGCCCCAGTTCATCCAGCAAGCGGGGCAAGGCCTCCACCACGGCCTGATTGATCCGCCGGGCTCCCTGAGAGCCCCCGGTGACCAACAAGACTTTCTGGTCCTCCGGCCAATCCAGTCCCAGTAGCTTCTGAGCCTCTGGACGGGACAGCATGCCAATGTTCCCCCGAATGGGGTTACCGGTCACCAACACTTCTTGAGTGGGCTTTTGTCGCAGTAACTCTGCCCCTTCCGTAAAACTGGTGGTAATGACGGCAGCCTGCTTCCCCATCAGCCGATTGACCAAGCCGGGATTGGCATCTGGCTCGTGTACCACATAGGGAATCTTCAAATCGTGGGCCGCCATAAGGACCGGGGCACTAACGTAACCACCCGTACCAAACACCACGTTAGGCTTGACTTCAGACAAATACGTCCTGGCCTTACGCTTGGCCTGCTCCAGTTTTGCCAACCAGACCAGCAACCGAAAGGGTAGCAAGGGGCTTTTCTCCCGTGGCATCCCATGGAAGGTGATGCCCAGAAAATCAATGCCGTGCTGCGGCACCAAATCATGCTCCAGCCCTCCGGTTTTACCGATGTAGGTCACCGACGCCACGGCCGGGTCTTCCCGCATCAGCTCCGCCACAGCCAAAGCCGGATAAATATGGCCACCTGTTCCCCCACCCGTGACCACCAAACGCATGCCCACCCGCTAATACTCCTCTTGGGGTTGCGGAACCGGATGCGTCCGGGAAATATTGAGCAGCATGCCAATCATGGCCAGGGTCACAATCATGGAAGTGCCACCGTAACTGATCAGGGGCAAAGTCACCCCGGTCACCGGCATCAGCCCGATGGTCACGCTAATGTTGATCATGGCCTGCAACACAATGGCCAGGGTCAGCCCAAAGGCCAGCATTTTGCCAAAGCGACTGGGGCAGTGCCAAGCGATGGTAAAGCCGCGCCAGCCCAGCAAGGCAAACAGGCCCATGACAATCAGCGCCCCAAAAAAGCCCCATTCTTCGCAGATCACTGAAAAAATAAAGTCGGTATGCTGAAAGGGCAGGTAATACAGCTTTTGAATGGAATTGCCCAGCCCCACCCCGAACAATCCACCCGAGCCAATGGCATAGTAAGACTGAATGAGGTTATAGCCAGCGTCTTGCGCATCTTTCCACGGATCTAACCAACCCACAATGCGTTTCCACTGATATTCGGTATGGCGAATCTTGTGATAGACCCCAAAGACGATAAAGGGCAAGCTGCCCAGCACAATAGCGCGGGGCAATCCGGCCACAAACAGCATGGCAAAGGTCAGGCCCGCCAGAATCATAGTCACACTGAGGTTGGGTTGCTGCAAAATCAGCATGGTCATCACCGTCACCAGAAAAATATTGAACACGCTGCCCATATTCCACAGGCTGCGCTCACTGGTGGCTTGAGCCATCAAGGCAATGGCCCCCACCTTGGCAAAGTCAGAGGGCTGAAACTGAAAGCCGAACGGCAGCATAATCCAGCGTTCGCTGCCGTTGGCGGTAGTACCCACAAACATGGTCATCAGCAACAGGCCCACGCAAATCGCGGAAAACGGCCGGGCCAAGCGTTTCAGGCGTTCAAAGGGGAAGCCAATGAAAAACACCAGCGCCCCCCCGCCAATAACAGCGGAAATCAATTGCTTTAACAGCGTCGTGAGACTATTACCGGTTTCCAGGTCGGCCTGAGCGGCACTGGCCGTAAAGACCGAGACCAGTCCCACAACCACCAGTGCAAGGGTGGTGTACATCAAGGTCTGATCAAAAGACCCACCCCGCACACCAGTACCGACGCCATCACCAAAGCGTTCGCCGGGGCCAAAGTCACTGCCAGTGCGATACCGGGTGGCGTTCACCGGACGAGAGGCTGCGTGGGCATAGGATCGACTCATGGCTTAGGATCTCACCGAATTTTCCACTTGGGCTTTCAGGGCTTGCACGCCGGCCTTAAAGGCTCGGCCCCGTTCTTCAAAGTTTTTGAACATATCAAAGCTGGAGCAAGCCGGGGCAAACAGCACTGGCTCCCCATCACTGAGGTGATAGCCCTGGGCGATGGCCGCTGGCAAATCCTGAGCAAATTCCACGGCATGGTAACCACTGGCTTCAAAGGCCTGAGCAAAGCGCTCCTTGGCCGCCCCAATCAGAATAACCGACTTGGCATTGGCCTGCGCGGCGGTCACAAAATCATCCAGCGGGGTCATTTTATCGTAGCCACCGGCAATCAAAATCACCTTGCGGTTCTTAAAGGCCCGCAGGGCGGAAATAGCGGCATCGGTGTTGGTGGCCTTGGAATCGTTGTAGAAGACCACTTGCTTGGCCCCCAACGCATCCACCCGCTCCAAGCGATGCTCCAGCCCCTCAAAGGCCTGACAGGCCTGAGCGATGACACTGGGTGTAACCCCTAGCAACAAGGCCGCCGACGCACTGGCTAGCACATTTTCAAAATTATGATCCCCAATCAGTTGCAGGGAATCCACCGGGAACAAACGCACCGGGGCCTGCCCTTCCAGATGAATAACCACGGTCTGACTTTCATCCAGATAGGCTTTATTGGCATACTGAGCCACCAAATGCTGATCGCGAGAGAACCACAATATTTTTCCGTTGGTACGGCTGGCAATCCGCTGACTAACCGGATCATCGGCCAGTACCACCGACCATTCCGGCGATTGCGTCCCGGTGAATAACCTCAGCTTGGCCTCTTGATAAGCTTCCAAAGAGCCATGCCAATCGAGGTGATCGGGCTTGAAGTTGGTAAAAATAGCCACTTTGGCCGTCAGGGTAGGCGAAAACTCCAACTGAAACGAGCTAAGCTCGGCCACCAGATAATCGGGAGTCTGTCCGTTAATGACATCAGTAATGGGGATACCAATATTCCCGCACGCCGGGGCCTGCTTGCCCGCCTGGGTCAAAATCCAGGAGACCAGAGTGGTGGTAGTGGATTTTCCGTTGGTGCCGGTAATGCCCACAATGGGAATTTGCGGGACTTGGCGATAGGCGAATTCCACCTCAGAAATGACCGTTTTGCCGCTCATGCGCAGTTGCTCAATGGCCTCGCTGCTGGGCGGAATCCCCGGACTGACCACCACCTGATTGGCATGCGTAAAGCACTGCTTACTATGACCGCCCATTTCCACGGTCACACCCAGGGCGGTTAGCTCATGGCGCAAGGTTTCATTGTGAGGCGCGGCCGGAACAGTCTCACTGAGGAAAACCCGACCACCCCGCTGGGCCACATAGCGGGCTACGGCAGCCCCACTGCGAGACAACCCCAATACCGTGAGCGGTTGATCGGTCCAATCCTGTGTCGCCATAGCCATCCTTCACTTACATAGCAAAATTGTACAGAAAAACGGCCAGGGTGCAGCAAAAAAACTGGAAAGTCACAAAACTGTAAACCACCCGATTCTCGCTCCAGCCGCCCAGTTCAAAATGATGGTGCAGGGGGCTCATCCGAAAAATACGCTTACCCGTGGTTTTAAAGGAGTACACCTGCAAAATCACGGACAGAGTTTCCACCACAAAGACAGCACCCAGCAACAAGGCCCAGCATTCCAGCTTCCCCAGAACCACCAGAGCCCCGAAAGCGCCACCCAAGGCCAAACTTCCAGTATCTCCCATAAAAATACGGGCTGGATTGCGGTTAAACATCAAAAAACCCAGACAGGCCCCGGCCACGCCCAGAGCAAACAAGCCCAGCGCCCCCTGCCCAGTGGCCAATAACATCATGGCCAACGTAATAAAGGTCATCAAGGCCGTCCCGCTGGCCAGGCCATCCAACCCATCGGTCAGGTTCACGGCATTGGAAGCACCCGTGACAATAAAGGCCGCCAGCAACGGATAGAGAAAGCCAAAGGGAATGGAGAACCAGCCAAACACACTGACATCGCCCCCGTGAGGCAGGCTTTGTAAGGCGTACCAACCCGCCCCCAGACCCGCCACCACCTGAACCGCCAGCTTGGTATAGCCGGTAACGCCCTTGTTTTTCTTTTTGGAGATTTTCAGATAGTCATCCACAAAGCCCAGCAAGCCAAAAGCCATGGTCACGGCCAGGGCTACGCCCACCGCCGGGGAGAAAAAAGCGGTCCCCATCAATGCGAACAGAACAGCCAGCCCCACCAGCAAGGAAAACAGAATCAGCACCCCACCCGCTGTGGGTGTCCCCGCCTTGCTCTGATGACTCTGAGGACCATCTTCCCGGATGTACTGACCCATATAGCGCTTTTGTAAAAATTGAATATAAGGCCCACCCAAGGCCAGACTGACCAGAAACGGGGTCAAAATGGCCACAGCGGCCCCCAAACGTTCAACGCTCAAGGCCGTACCTCCTGAGTGACAGAGGCGGGGCTCAAGGCCGCTTGCTCCAGTAAAGCCGGGAGTTCATCCAGCTTATAGGCCCGAGAGCCTTTCAGATAGACAATGGCGTTTTGCAGGGCCAAGGAACCGCTGGTTAACTGGCTCACCAAATGGGTCAGACTTTGGGCGTAGCGCACCGGGAAGCGGGCGTTGCCAGCGGCTTCGGCCAACCAGGCCCCTTCTTCTCCCAGCGTAAATAGGGCATCAATGTGCGGCTGCCCAGCCAGCCACAAGCCCAGTTGTTCGTGATACTGACGACTCAGCTCACCCAGCTCCTTCATGCCGCCCACCACCAAAAAATGCTGACAATCTGCTTGGGCAGTGGATAAAAATGCCTTGATGGAGGCCTTGGCGCTGTCTGGATTAGCGTTGTAGGCATCATCAATGACCCACACATCTTTGTACCCCTTCAGGGCCTTGCGCTCCCCGCGCCCTTTTTCCGGTTTAAAGGCAGACAATCCGAGAGCCAGTTGGGCGGCAGTAAAGCCCAGGGCCTCCCCGACTTTGAGCACGCCCAGGGCGTTGGCTACCATATGTTCCCCCGGCACCGGCAAGGTCACAGACACCCCGCCGTACTCAAAGCGAATGCCGGGCTGTCCCGCATCAAGAATGGGCGTGATATTTTGAGCCTCGCCCAAGGTGTAAGCCACTGTCTTCCCCGACCAGACCGTGGGGGCCAAATCGGCCAAATGAGGGGCGTCCTGATTGAGGACCAGGGTTCCCACATCGGGGTTCAGCCCTTCCGAAATCTCCAGCTTGGCCTTGGTAATGTTTTCCAGAGAGCCCAGCAGACCGATATGGGCCGGGCCGATGTTGTTAATGATGGCCACATCGGGGCAGGCCGCTTCCGAGAGCATGTAAATCTGACGCAGGCCTCGCATGCCCATTTCCACAATCAAAATTTCCGTGTCTGGCTGCAATGCCAGTAAGGTTTGGGAAACGCCCACTTCATTGTTAAAGTTTTTATCGGTTTTCTGGGTCTTTTTCAGGGGAGAGAGGGCCGCATAGAGCATTTCCTTGGTGGTGGTTTTCCCCGAACTACCCGTCACCGCAATGACCTTGGGATTGATCTTGTTCCGGTGCAACCGCGCCATGGCCAAATAGGCCATAACAGGGGACGCCACAGCAATGAGATTGGGCAGCCTTTGCCAGTCCGGATGCGTGGCTAGTTTGTCAACAGCCACAAAGGCCCCGATGGCCCCTGCCTGAAAGGCTTGATCCAGGTAATCATGCCCATCAAACCGCTCACCAGAGAGGGGCAAAAAGAAGTCTCCCGGCTGAATGCTACGGGTATCCGTCCACAAGCGGGCCTGCTCAAAAGCGGAGGGGGGAGAACCCGCCTTACCCTGGGTAGCCTCTAACAATTCCTGATAGCTAAAATGAGACACAGTCTAACCCTACTCCAAGCCCGGCAACTGCAAATCGGCCCGCAAGCGGGTTCCAAAAGTCAGGCTCAACTGAATTTCCTGCGCCGATAAATAACGGGGGAACAACACCCCACTGACCTTGGCCTCCTTCATGCTGGCCCCATCCAGCTTGGCCAAACTCAGATCCAGCGAACGCAAATCAGCGGAGCGCATATAAGCCCCGGTCAGGTCGGCTTTCTGCAATTTGAACTTGCGCAAGTCGTAAGCCCGTAGATGAGCCCCGGTTAAATCCACCACGCCACCCGCATTGTCCACGTAGTTATTGAAGTCCAGATATCGCTCTTCCTGGATCAAGTTCAGGGCATGGGGGTCTGCCATTCCGTTTACCTCTCTTGGCTCGCTGGGGGATTAACCTCTTGAGGGATATTATAGCCCTTAATAGGCGTTTTGCGTGTCTCAGATTCGGGGTTTACAATGAGAAACGGGAGCAGCTCTGCACTTTCGGACTCTGAAAATAAAATGTGTAAAAATGCCAGCTACTACACTTCGTAGTTTCATCGAAGGTCGGTTATGATCGATTCATCGAACGGGGCGCAATTGAGAGAGTCCTAAATCCGCTCAGCAACTATGCATGAGTGAATTTTAACCGTTCGTTCCGCAGTCGGACAAGGTCATTTAGCCCGTGCTGCCAAGGGATATAGAGTTAGCGTTTTAGCGACAGCGTTCATTCACCTTGAAAATCGCAGGATTTCAGGGCGATTCACTTCTGCGTTAAAGCCATTTTTAAAACAGGCCGTTTCCGTATCGTTTTGAACCCGTCCACGAAATGGGGTGATGCTTTAACTTCACAAGCTAGGATAACTCAGGCAAACTGGAACCCTCAAAAACCAAGTGCCTGACCCAAACCACAACCCTTATTTTTCCCGGAAATTTGTTGGATAAAGACAGTTTTTAAGCGCAAATTCTTGTTTCATTCGTCTGGTTCTATAGATGGAATGAATGAGTCGTAAGTCAGAAAGCAATCGCAAACCAAATACCGCTCTTGTTGTTGGGCTTTATTTTAGAGGCTTTATTTCATGCAGGTTTTGTTTGCTGATGTAAGATTGTGTTAGACAAAAGGATCGATGTGAGCATGCAACAATCGTTGTTTGGCAGCTTGGCCGGACCCGCGGTGGTGGAAGAAAAGCCCACTTTACCGCTTTCTAAAATCGCCTTGTGCGATGCCGTTTTTTCGGTGCTGGATTTGGAAACCACCGGCCTGAACGCCAAGCGGAACGCCATTACTGAGGTCACCGCCATCCAGTATAAAAACGGGGTGGAAATCGGCAAATACTCCACGCTGATTAAACCCACCGAGGCCATTCCGGAAGAGGTGGAACTGCTGACCGGCATCAGCAATGACATGGTTAAAAATGCCCCGGCCCTGGTGATGGCCCTCAGCGAGTTGTCTGCCTTTTTGGGCCAATCCCCCATCATTGTGGGGCACAACGTGTCCTTTGATATGGGTTTTTTGAAAGAAAAAATCAGCCAGAGCGGGCTGGATGTGTTTGCCGATCGCTACGATTTAAGCAGGGCGTTTTGCACCAAAGTGCTGGCCCAAAAGGCCCTGCCCAGCCTGCCCAGTTACGAAGGCATTGTGGTGGCTACCGCCATTGGGTATCACAACCCCAACCCGCACCGGGCCGAAGCCGATGTTCGCATGAGCGCGGCCATTCTGTTTGCGCTGATTGAAAAGCTGCAAGCCGAAAAGCCCACCTTAAAAACCGTGCAGGATCTGCTGGACTATCAAGGCGTTTTATCAGAACGATAATAGCCCTTTATTCAAAGCACGCCGGAGCCGAAGGGTCCGGCGCAAAGGCATCATTCCGCCAGCGATTACGGGGTGGGCTGTTTGCTCATAACGTTTAATGGCCACAAGCCTGTGACAGTTTTGATGAGGTCATAGATAGCACTATGACCATTTACGCCCGCTTCAAACAGCGCTTTAATTTCTTGATCCTCAAAATTCAAATCCAGCTTAGGCTCTTGCAGATACTGCTGAACAGCTTGCAGGTTCCCGGCTTCCGCCGCCCGAATCAGTGCGGTTTCCCCAGAAGGAAAACGATGGTTCAAATCAAATTTGGGATGTTCCCGAAGCTTTTGAGCCAGTTCTGGACGGTCATAACCAAGGGTTTTAAACAAAACATTTTCACCCTTACGGTTCATCCAATTCACAATCTGCTTGGACATATTGGGGTGATTTAATAACTGTTCAAAAATCTCTGGCTGCTTAAGATAAGCGGCAGCCACCAAGGCATTGGCACCTTGCGGGCGCTCGGCTGGAAGAGCCAGGTCCAACTGGGGATGATTTAAAATATCCTTGACCAAGGCGGGTCTTTTAAACAGGGCTTTGTAAAGTACAGTCATAGCCACGTTCGCAAAGGACTGATTCACGTTGGTTTTCGGATGGCTTAACAAATAGCGGGCAATCTCATCCTGACCACAATCCAAAGCCGTCAACAAAACAGATTGCTGAACATTGTTTTGAGAGACCGGACAATTCACAATGGCAGGCGTCACTTTGGGGTGATTGACGATGGTTTTCACCACATCCAAATGCCCAAGCAAGACCGCTTGGTGCAAAGCCAAAACCGTTTTAATAGCAGCGTCTTTTGTCCCTAAATCAAAGTCCGGATGATTCAGCCGGCACTGACATCGGTGGCGTTGCCCAACATGGCGGGCAAAAGGAGCCTGCGCGCTTGAATCGGCTTTGATTTCTCCACCGCCAAAAGCGTCCCCAGTGTTTGTTTCAGATCAACCGGGTTGGGGGTCTCTGCAATTGATTTCAGCAGGCCCAAAGTTGACTTTTGAATCTGGATAGCCTCAGCGGAGATAGCAGGCTGCAAAGGAGTCACGTCGGTCTTGGGGATCTCCCGCCGATAAGGATGAAAAGCGCTTTTTGGGTTGCCTCCCAGACGCTTTTTGGCTGACCCATGAAACTGATCCGGAGTCGGGCGCTTTTGCGCGTCCTCTTCATCGGAAACTTGCTGGGCCATATCAGCCAGTTGATTCAAACGACTGGTATCCCCTTCGGGTTTATTAGAACGAAAGAAAAATCCAGGGATTCCCTGAACTTTATTCATCAGATTTGTATTCATGGACGGCGAGAACTCCAAAGCTTAATTCTGGAAAACAATTTGCATCATTTTCAACAATGGTCTTAAAGCGCCTTAAAAAAGAAGCACTGGAATAATCAAGTCCAGGCAAAATCCAAATTGCCCGCAACCCCTAGTCAAAATTCAGGGTCAAGGTCACCGGGCAATGATCAGAGCCTTGCACGTCCATTTCAATGCCCGCGTCCACCAGATTTTCCTTGAGCTCAGGACTGGTGAAAAAATAATCAATTCTCCAGCCTACATTGCGTTCCCGGGCAAAGGTACGCATGTTCCACCAGGAATACATGTCTTTTTGATCCGGGTAAAAAAAGCGAAACGTATCTATGTAGCCATGTTCCACAAACTTGTCCACCCAGGCCCGCTCGATGGGCATAAAGCCTGAAATTTTCTCGTTTTCCTTAGGGCGGGCCAAATCAATGGGATGATGGGCCGTATTAAAATCCCCGCAGGCAATCACTTTTTTGCCTTGCTTGCGCAGGTTTTCAATGTGCTCTAAAAACACATCGTAAAAACCCAGCTTGTACTGAAGCCGATCGTCTCCTCGCCCCCCGTTGGGATAGTAAATGTTGTACAGCACAAAGTTGGAATACTCGGCAATCAGGGTGCGCCCTTCGGTATCCCACTCCGGAATGCCCAGTCCTTCGGTCACGGAAATGGGCTTTTCCTTGGTGAAAATGGCCACCCCGCTATAGCCTTTTTTATTGGCATGACTCCAAAACGTGTGGTACCCCTGCGGCGCCACCATGTCCAAGGTCAGCTGCTCGGCACTAATCTTGGTTTCCTGCAGGCCCAAAATATCCGGCTGATCTTGAGCCAGCCAGTCGAAAAATCCCTTTTTAATAGCGGCCCGAATACCATTGACATTCCAGGAAACCAGTCGAATCCGCGACATCAGAAGCCCTTTCTTTACGCACCTTTATCAGTGGGAAAATATGCCCCATTGTGCCACAAGCACAAGCAAGACTCACCTCAATGAGCCCCTGCTAACCCAGCCGCGCAAGCGTCAACCGCCTAGCGCACCAACCCGCCAAAACCCACAAGGCCAGTAGAAAAGCCAAAAAGCCATTGGCCACAATAGCGCCCGAACTCGAATGCGCGCCCGTGGCCACAATCAGGGATAAACCACACAGCCAAAACAGCAACAACTCTTCGTCGGGCCGTTGCAGCAAGCGATACACAAATCGTCCTGGTATCTGGTAGCCACCGCCCAAAATACCCACTAATGGCAGCAGGCCAATCAACAACAAGCCACTGCTTTTTAAGATGGCCCACACGAGATCACCCTGAAAAAGATCACCCCGAAAAGCCCCCTGACCGCCAGCACCTTGCCCCAGCCATACGGCCATAAACTCCTGATGAAACGAGGAAAAATACCCCCACGGCAACCCGGCCCGATATCCTTGGGGCAAAAAGCCCCCCTGCGGGAAACGCCCTGCCCCCAGCCCCCACAGGACAAGCAGCGTAAGAGGCAATCCCCAAGACAGCCCCCAGGAACGCGCCCAACGCATAAGCACCACCCGCCGAGAAACCGCCCCATAGCCAATGGATCGCTCCTCCCGCTCATGCAAAAAGCAATGCAAGCCAGAAAAAAGCAGTAAGCCTAAAACCAGACCCAGCCCAGTAGCTGCGGACAGCCCAAGCGTCACGACAGTACAAACCGAACAGAATAATAACGCCCCTGTACCCGACGCCCCTGCGTACCGGTTTTGCAAATAAAACCAGCCCCCAAAAACGGCCCACAAGGCACTAACCCCAGCCCAACCAGACGGATCTACAGGCACATACGAAAGCCCTAACAAGGCACAGAATGCCAACAACAGCAACAGCCATGGCCGTTTCAGATGCGTTCTGGCCATTTTAAACAGCGGGAACAGACTCAGCACCAGCAAAACCCATTGGCCCGCCGACTGAGCAAATAGTGTGTGTAAGCTGTTTATACCCGCCAAATAGCCCAATCCAGCCCAACCTCGCCTGACTTTCCCCGATTAACCTGATGGACTTTCATTGTACCAGAGCCACTACCAAGCATTTCCTCAGTTAAAAACTCCGGGAGCCCAAAGGCATCCCGGAGCTTGTTCTTGACCTTTTAATCGTGGAATTTTTTAAAAGCCGTAGCGTCTCAGCAACTGGCTGAACAACTGGTAAAAATTCATCATATAGTAAGGGTTCCAGTTGCCAATACCAGTGGGTGGTTGACTGACAGGTGGCAAGCCAATCGGTTGACTGTATACAGGGGGTTTAACGACAGGAGGTTTAACGACAGGAGGCTTCACAACCGGAGGCTTAATGACGGGCGGATAGCCAATCGGTTGACTGTATACAGGGGGCTTCACAACAGGCGGTTTCACCACGGGAGGCTTATTGACTGGCGGATAGCCAATCGGTTGATCGTAGCTAGGGGGCTGAGAATACGGTGAGCCCTTTTCAATTTTAATACCATAATCCGTCCCGTAAACCGGCTCGCTAACGTCTTTGTAAACCGGACGCTCCTTGAAGATAGGACGCTCACTGTAAATGGGGGTGGGCTTATAAACCGTCCGCTCGCCATACGTGGGACGCTCACCATACGTGGGCCGATCTTCGTACTGAGGCTGTTTCTCGTACACCGGGCGCTCACCGTAAGTATCCCGAACCCCATACGTGGGACGCTCACCATACGTGGGCTGATCTTCGTACTGAGGCTGTTTCTCGTACTTGGGGCGCTCGCCGTAAGTATCCCGAACCCCATACGTGGGACGCTCACCATACGTGGGCCGATCTTCGTACTGAGGCTGTTTCTCATACACCGGGCGCTCACCGTAGGTATCCCGAACCCCATAGGTGGGACGCTCACCATACGTGGGCTGATCTTCGTACTGAGGCTGTTTCTCATACACCGGGCGCTCACCGTAAGTATCCCGAACCCCATACGTGGGACGCTCACCATAGGTGGGCTGATCTTCGTACTGAGGCTGTTTCTCATACACCGGGCGCTCACCGTAGGTATCCCGAACCCCATAGGTGGGACGCTCGCCGTAGGTAGGACCATAGATAGGCTCTTTATTGTACTTGGTGGTTTCTAAACTGTAGGAATCCGGCTCGGAGAAGTGGGCGTCATAGTAAGTTTTAACCCCGTTAGTGGTGGTGCTGAGCCCACCGGCCACCCCGGCGGACGACCGGAAGCTGCCTTTTCCATCGGGAATCCGGAAACCAAAGGTGGCTTGCGTTTTAGAGCGTAAAGCATCCACTTCCGCAGGGTTGGCTCCGGCATCCAGCAATTTCTGGCGGCTTTCCGCACTGGCCTTTTCATAAGATTCAAAGACCAGGCGCTGCTCCTTGGCACCATTTTCGCCACCGGGCATGCTGGCATAGTAGAACTTGGCCACCGGATCGTTGGGGTCACCAATTATTTTTTCCTGGCCGGGTAATAAAACCTGCCCGTTAATTTTTAACTGACCACCGGACAGGGCTGCCGTGGTTTTTTGACCATTATCATCCTGAATTACAAATCCGTATTCAGTAAAGGCCCGGTTGCCTTCTTTGTTAATGGTATCCACATGCGAGTTGATGGTTACCTTACGGCCGGTGTCCGTGCCATCCTCAAACATAGTGACAAAACCGGTGCCAGGGGTAATGGTTTTAGCATCATAGTTGTTGCCTTTGCCCCCAACCACGGGGTCACCGGCCACGTACATATCATCGGCATTGGTTTTCTTGAAAATATCAACTTGCTCACCATTACTTTGATTGTTTTCCCCCAGCAAGCCACCGACTTTGTATTTATTAGCGTCGGCACCGCTAAAGAAACTGTTGGCCTTATTGGCATCTAACAAGATACCGGTTCCACCATCCAGGATATCGCCAACCGCACCGCCGTTGGCTTTGCCATCCAGCTCTCGGTTAACATCTATGCGGCCTTTTTCAACGGTGGTGTTATAACCGGTTATTTCCGTTCCGGTCTGATAGCGCTCGGTACCCGTCACATATCGCTCAGTACCGGTAACATACTTCTCAGTACCCACCTGTACATCTTTATAACCCGTAAAAACAGGCTTGGTTCCCGTCTGGTAAGACTCGGTACCTGTCACATATTGCTCAGTGCCGGTAACATACTTCTCAGTACCCACCTGTACATCTTTATAACCCGTAAAAACAGGCTTGGTTCCCGTCTGATAAGACTCTGTACCCGTCACATATTGCTCAGTGCCGGTAACATACTTCTCAGTACCCACCTGAACATCTTTATAACCCGTCAAAACAGGCTTGGTTCCCGTCTGGTAAGACTCGGTACCTGTCACATATTGCTCAGTGCCGGTAACATACTTCTCAGTACCCACCTGAACATCTTTATAACCCGTCAGAACAGGCTTGGTTCCCGTCTGGTAAGACTCAGTACCCGTTACATATTGCTCAGTGCCGGTAACATACTTCTCAGTACCCACCTGTACATCTTTATAACCCGTCAAAACAGGCTTGGTTCCCGTCTGATAAGACTCGGTACCTGTCACATATTGCTCAGTACCCGTCTGTTGATTTTTATAACCAGACACATAGCGTTCCGTACCAACCTGATAGGACTCCGTACCGACCTGTTGGCGGCTATACTCATAACCGACCACGGTAGAATTCACTGAATTTTTTCCGGTGTAAGTAAGCGCTAGGGCTTGGGAGTTATTATTAGTGGCTTTGTAATTCAGGGTCTTATCAGTGGTTTGATCATACTGATACACGGTCCCCCCAGTTGATACAAACTGAGGCTGGCTACCCAAGCCAAAAGGCACTGCATTGGTATTAGCAGGCAACATAAAAGGATTGCTCGCAGTAGCGCCAACCGGCCCGGTGGCACTCAGGGATACACTGGAGGCGGCCACAGGAACCGCAGTGGTTGTAGGGAGGGCTCTGCCAGTAGTAGTTAATGGTAAATTCAATAAACTCATATCAATCAACCCTTTCTGACTTTGACTTGAAACTCATCAACCAGCGTTTTCAGCTGCCAGTTTCAATATCAAACTTAAATACTTTGCCTATATATAGATATAAAAACAAAATAAGAAGTATAATTGATCGACTCTTCAAAATTAGCCAAAAACACACTCCCACAGAGCGTTATTGACCTTCTCAGCCTAACCCCACGCCTTTAGCCGGGCATTATAGACCTTTATCCTGCCAAAAATAGAAACGCCTTATTCCCCAACGACTAAGGCTTGCCGAATTGCTGCACCACCCAAGTTTCTGCCTGAGTTGTATCAGTCACGTCTCCCAATTGCTGGGCCTCCTGCAAGGCTTCCAGCATTTCTTTCAAGTGTGGACCTGGCCCCACGTTTAAAAGCCGCATCAAGTCGTTGCCATTCAGCAAGCGGGGCAGGTTCAGCGTGGGCGTTTCCCGCTCGTAATTGGCCATCAGCCACAAATGGGCCTGATGCGCCTTGTCAAAATCCTCTGGACTTAGCCAGTCTCCGCAGGCACTATGCCGATCGGCCAAGGCCAGCAAGGTTACATCCAGCGTGTCTTCCCCCATGCGCCGGTAGTATTTCAACACGGACTTCCGGGGGGAATCCGGCCCAAACTGGCAGGGATACAAATGCCAACGAATCAGCTTTTTAATATAAGCCCGGATTTCATTACTGACTTTCCAGCGCTTAAGCAGGGGCTCAGCCATTTCCTCACCCACTTCCTCGTGTCCGTAGAAAGTCAGACGCTGCCCATGCACGGCATCTTCCCGAGTGCCCATGGTGGCGGGCTTGCCAATGTCATGCAGTAAACAGGCCAGCTTAATCAGCCCAAACCGAGTAACGGCCGGGGTAAAGGCTTGCCGCACCCAGTCCTGAGTAGCCTCCGGGCATTCCGCAATCAAGCGCTCCGATTGCTTGACCAACTCCAGCGTATGATCGAACAAGCCCAGGTGATGAAACCCACTGGAGCCAATGGCTTTCATGGGGGTTAAATCGGGAATCAACACTTCCAGCAGGCCGCCATCCGCCATCATTTTGAGATAGGGAAAACAACGTTCCACACTGAGCATGCGAAAAAACTCGTACTGCACCCGCTCGGCAGCGGAATCCCAAACCCTGGCCCCATGGGCAGCCACCACGGCCAAAGTGGCCTCATCAATGGTTTCCGCCTGAATGGTCGCGGCCACCCGAAACACCCGCAGCATGCGCAAGGGGTCATCCAGCAAATTGAATTCACTAACCATGCGAATGGTTTTGGCCGCCAAATCCGCCTGCCCGTTGAAGGGATCAATTAAGGCTCCGGTGGACAAGTCCAGCGCCATAGCGTTGATGGTCAAATCCCGGCGGGCCAAATCGGTGTCTAAACTGTTGTCTAGGGCATCCGCCAAGTCCACATTCAGGCCCGCTTGCTCACCTTCGGTAAACACCACCCGATGAATGCCAAACTCCCAGTCTAAAGGCACCAAATGCCCACCCTGAGTATCCGCCAATTCCTTGGCCACAGTGGCCGCCGAACAGTTCAGCACCGTAAAATCCAAATCCAGGGGCAATTGGCCCGTCAGTCCTAAATCCCGAACCGCCCCCCCCACCAAATAGGCCTGCCCGCCTTGCTGTTCCACAAGGGAAACCACACAGCGCACCATGGGGTGATTCAGGGCAGCTTGTAACTGGTCGGCGGCAAGGGATGACATTTCAGCGTTCTTTATATTGGTAAGGCATGCTATTTTCGCTCAGGCAAAGCGCTTTGCCAACTGTGCCCTAAGGCAATCCAAAACCAAATCCAAACCCCAAATCCTATGCAGCCGTTAGCCGCCCAATTCATAGACCACGGCCGCCATGGCCGCCATGGCGGCGGTCTCCGTACGCATAATACGCTGCCCCAAACTGGCGAAGATAAATCCGGCCTGCTCAAACTGGGCCAATTCCCCGTCCGTCCAGCCGCCTTCCGGGCCAATGGCAAACAACAAGGCCTGCTCAGACGAATGTTGCTCCGGCGAATGCTTCTGGGAGGAGTGCTTTCGCAGCGTCGCTTGCAGGGTCTCCCGATGCGCCCCCCGCTCGGCCAACAAAATGCGCTGACATGGGGCAGGCGATTGAGCGCACAACGCTTTGACTGACACTGGCGGCAAAATGGCCGGGATAAACAGACCTTCCGACTGCTCCGCCGCCGAGCGCATCACCGCTTCCCAGCGTTCCTGCTTTTTGCAGAAATCTTTCTCGCCCAACTTAATGATAGTGCGCTCCGAGGCGATGGGCTGAATCGCTTCTACCCCAAGCTCCGTGGCTTTTTGAATCAACCAGTCCCATCGTTGCTCCTTGATGAGGGCCACCGCCAAGGTCACCGATGGTAACGCTCCAACGGGCTGAGGGAGCAATTGCTCGACCTGAACGGTCAAGGTTCGCTTCTCCAGGCCTTGCAAGGTGGCCAAATAGGCTTGGCGACGCTGTCCATCCACCAGCACCACCGATTCCCCTACCTTGGCCCGCATGACTGAACGCAAGTGATGCACCACCCCCTCATCCTCAATGGTGAGTTGGGTGGGAAAGTCAGCCACCGCTGCGGGCAAACCGACAAAAAATCGCTTCAGATGAAAGGTTTCCATAGAGATCTTAGGCTTTATAAACGCCAGACAGGGCAAACCAATCGCCTTGCTGACGACGTTGAATCTCGCTGAATCCAGCCTCTTGCATGGCCGCTTCCACTTTGCCCACCGAGGTTTCAATCAGGCCGCTGGCGTAAAACAAAGCCCCAGGGTTCAGACGGACCAGCATCTCCGAGAATAGCTCCAGGATGACCGGAGCAATGATGTTGGCCAGCATAATGTCATACTTGGTGTGGCAAAGCTCACCCAAAGGGGTATCGGTGAACTCACAGAAGGCGTCCACGTTATTTTGCGCGGCGTTTTTAATGGCCGTTTGTACCGCCAGATAATCGTTATCCACCCCTTTAACCTCGCGGCAGCCCCGCTTGGCGGCATAAATGCCCAAAATACCAGAACCAGTGCCCACGTCCAGCATATTTTTCTGAGACAAATCCGTGCTATTAGCCAGTTCTTCCAGCAGTTTCAGCATGAGCTGGGTGGTTTCGTGGGTTCCGGTGCCAAAGGCACATTCCGGGTCCAGCACAATGACCACTTCCTGGGCGGACTGGGGGGTATACTCTTCCCAAGTGGGGCAGATGGTCAGTTTTTGGGTGATATGGGTGGGCTTCCAATGCTGCTTCCAGCTTTCGGCCCAGTCTTTTTCCTCGATCCATTGGGTGCCCACAATGTCGCACACCTTCATCAACTTGGGATTCTGCACCATCAGCACCTTCACCAGATCCTCACCCAGCGGGTTGCGGGTTAAAATGCTCATATAGCTTAAATCGGAAGGACGGGTTTCATCGTCGGTGCGCTCGTTGTTGTAGGTTTCACAGACGCTTTCCACCCCATCAATGGTCCACAGCAATTCTTCCAGATAACTGGCCAGCACCGGCGGGCATTGAATACGCACTTCCAGCACGGCGTTGGTAGGGTGGGCGTGGATGGTGGGTTCCATGGTGGGCAAAAGCTCCTCTGTGAGAGTTGGGGGAGTGTTTCTGGGTGCCAGTATTTGTGTTAAAGTACCCACTTAAGATTACCCCAAGCCTGACCGCCTTCACAAGGCTTACCCGCCCTTTCCACGCGCCTGTTTACGCTGATGACTCCGGACTGTCTCAGGCGCTTTCAGAGCCAGTTTTTTATCATTTTATTATTGATGTTATTTAAGAGGATATCCAACCCATGCCCCAACCCGCAGCGAACCTTGGCAAACTGCCCCCCTATCTGTTCGCCGAAATCGACCGTAAAATCGCCGAAGCCAAATCCCGTGGCGTGGACATTATCAGTCTGGGCGTGGGCGATCCCGATCTCCCCACCCCTGCCCCCATTGTGGAGGCCATGCAAAAGGCCGTGGCCGAACCGGCCAACCACAACTACCCGCCTTACCACGGCACCGAAGAATTCCGTACCGCCGCTACCAACTGGATGAAAACCCGCTTTGGGGTGACTGTCGTTCCGGCGACAGAAGCCCTGTCCCTCATTGGCTCCAAAGAAGGTCTGGCCCACCTCATTCTGGCCTACGTCAACCCCGGCGATGTGGTGCTGTGCCCTTCTCCCGGCTACCCGGTGTACCACAACTACACCCTGCTGTGCCACGGAGAACCCTACACCGTGCCTCTCTTGGCCGAAAACAAGTTTCTGCCCGACTTGAGCAAAATACCTGCGGACATTGCCAAACGGGCCAAGCTGTTTTTCCTGAACTACCCCAACAACCCGCTGGGCGCCATCATTGATGAAGCCAAAATCAAGGAAATCGTGGATTTCTGCAAACAGCACGATATTTTGCTGTGCCACGACAACGCTTACTCTGAGATGACCTTTGACGGCTACAAGGCCCCCAGCTTCTTGTCCGTTCCCGGCGCCAAGGACGTGTGCATCGAGATGTTCTCCCTCAGCAAAATGTACAACATGACCGGCTGGCGGGTCGGTTTCGCCGTGGGCAACCCGGATGCCATCAAGGCCCTGGGCACGGTCAAAAACAACACCGACAGCGGCGTGTTTAAAGCCATCCAGCATGCTTCCGCTGTGGGATTGAACCACTCCGAGGAGCTGACCAAGGATCTCAACGCCATCTACGCCCGTCGCCGGGATATTTTTGTGGAAGGTCTGAACAAGCTGGGCTGGAACGTGGCCCGCAACGAAGCCACCTTTTACCTGTGGTTGCCTGTCCCTACCGGCATGAAAAGCGTTGAATTCGTCAGTCTGCTGCTGGAAAAATGCGGCGTGGTGGTGCCTCCCGGTACTGGCTATGGGGCGGAAGGCGAAGGATACTTCCGGGTGGCCCTGACCGTGCCGGATGAGCGCTTGAAAGAAGTGCTGGCCCGCATGGAAAAAGAAGGCGTCACTTTTACGCAGCTGGCCAAGCACAGCGCCGCCGTTTAAGGCTGCAACAATTCATGTCGCTACAACAACGCATTAGTTTTATCACTTTGGGCGTTTCCGATTTGGCTCAGTCCCGCTCGTTTTACGAGCAGGGGCTGGGCTGGACGCCCTCCAAGCGAGGCAGCTCCGCCGGTGTGGTCTTTTTCCAGATGGGGGGAGGCTTGGTGCTGGCTCTGTTTCCCAAAGATGCGCTGGCCAAAGACGCGGGCATTGCCAACGATGGTCAGGGCTTCCGTGGCATCAGCCTGGCTCACAATGTCCATCAGCGGCATCAGGTAGCGGATGTATTGGCGTTGGCCGAGCAAGCCAGTGGAAAAATCGTTAAGCCGGCCCAAGATACCAGCTGGGGCGGCCATGCCGGCTATTTCGCCGATCCAGACGGCATTTTGTGGGAAGTGGCCTGGAATCCCCATTTTGAACTGACGCCCGACGGCCAAATGATTTTACCGGAGTAATCCCATAAGCCCCGTGGCAAAGCCCCCTAAAAACCGCCGGGAAATAGTATGATGGGACGTATGACGTTGTGGACTGACTTTGCCATGCTGAAAACCGCCTTTGCCGTAACCACGGCCAAAACCGTGGCCAACCTGACCGCCTTCCTCAAAATGGGCTCTGGTACCAGCCTGCCGGGGAAAGTGGCCCGCAAGCTCGATCCCGACCTGTTGCGCAATCTGGGCAAACAGGTCAAGCATCAGGTCATCGCCGTGACTGGCACCAACGGCAAAACCACTACCTGCGGGCTCTTAGCCCAATTCATCCGGGAAGGGCAGCACCGGGTGGTGCACAACCAATTAGGGGCCAACATGGTGCCGGGCATTACCGCCGCACTGGTTCAGCAAAGTACCATGACCGGCCATCTGAAAGCGGATTATGCCGTGCTGGAAGTGGATGAAGCCTCTATGAAGGGCTTAACCAGCGAAATCGGGGTGCAACGGGTGGTGGTCAGCAACCTGTTCCGGGATCAACTGGATCGCTACGGTGAGCTGGACACCACCGCCAAGCTGATTTTAAGTGGCATTCAGCAAACTGAGTTGGCCCAAGGCAAAGGACGCCTGATTTTAAACGGCGATGATCCGCTGGTCACCACGCTGGGCCAACATACGGAGTTTCAAAACAATTTACTGTATTTCGGGGTGGAAAAAGTCACCTATCAACACGGGGCACCCATCAGCGGGCCAGTGCCTTTCACCCGGGAAGTCACCCAATGCCCGGCCTGCCAAGGGCCACTGGCCTACGACACCCTGATTTTTGGCCATTTGGGTAGTTATCATTGCCAGCAATGCGGTTTTCAGCGTCCCCCGCTGACCGTGGCCGCTGAAGAAATCCTGGTAAAACCGGAAGCCAGCGAAATACGCCTTCGCTACGGGGAGGACGTCATTACCCTGACCCTGCCATTACCGGGACTGTTTAACGTGTACAACTTACTGGCCGCTGCTGCTGCCGCTTACGATTTGGGCCTACCCGCCACCGTCATTACTTCAGGCCTGCAACACTATCAAAGTGTTTTTGGCCGGGCTGAAAAACGAGTATTGCAGGGCAAAAACACCCTGATTATGTTGATCAAAAACCCGGTGGGCGCTTCTGAAGTGCTCAAGCTGGTGGGTGGCGATCCCAAAGGCCGCTTGCTGATTGCCCTGAACGACAATTATGCCGACGGACGGGATGTCTCCTGGATTTGGGATGCCCAATTTGAGGCCATTCCCCCGCAAAAACAAGTGGTGGTCAGCGGGGTTCGGGCGGATGACATGGCCGTGCGCCTCAAGTATGCAGGCATCCCGGCGGAAAATATTCAGGTGGAATCGGATTTAAAAGCGGCTTTGGTGCAAGCCTTAAGCCAAACCCAAGCCGATGAAACACTCTATGTGTTGCCCACCTACACAGCCCTGCTCAGCCTGAAGCAACTGCTGTCCTAAACGCAGGACACTACCAGCGGCCTAAAAACCGGTGTTCAAGACTTTACCAGCAATATCTTTTACTTTGTTTTGCCCCAGCATGGCATTTTTAAGCACTGCACTTTCCTGCCACAGTTCATAAGGCTTTAAAATGCACTTGCGCTTGGCGTTGCCATTTTTCATGGCGTCCTGATTCAAGCGGATATCGGGCCGCATCTGAAGCCGGGCATCAATATCCGGGCGGCTAAAATCCAGTTCCTGACGGCCAATCTGCTTACTAAAGACCGTTTCCATCAGGTCTTTATAGTCAATATCAAAGCGAGGCGGCTTCTCTGACGACCCTTTGCCCTCGTGCTTATCCACGTAATTCAGCTCCTGACCGGCCAACTTGGTAATCAACCACTGAAACGGCCGATACGGCATAAATGGCAAACTATACAAGCCAGCCATACTGGCAATCAACCACTTGGTTGGAGAGTCACTGGCGCTGTCGCCGTGCATTTCTTCCCGAAACTCCTCGGCTTCATCCCAAAGCAACTTGATGTTATGCCCAAAAATGCGATAGTTGGGGTCTTTACGGGTCATCAGGGCGAATTTCATACCAATCAGGGCCAATAAATCCAGCGCCCGGTCCTGCTGCGCTTGCTGACTGGCATCCGCCCAGTCCCGATTCACGGCCTTGCGAAAGTGATTAAACGCCCGGGATCTCATGTGGCCAACGGGCCAGGATTTCTTTTCCGTGGCCCTGGTTTTAATATCCTCTCGAATCGCCTTCAGCTGATCACGGAACGTAGAACCATCCAGCAGCGCTTTCCGTTCTGCCTCAGTCGGTACTTTCCCGCCCAACAGGATATTCCGATTTTGCTCAGTGGCCTCTTTCCCATCCTTAATTGCAGTGGGTAGCGCCGCAGCCCATTTCTTGACTTGCGCTTTACTGATCAGGCCACTGTAGAGCGCTTTGAGGGTGTACATTTCAAAAAACATATCGGAAGACTCTTCCACCAGACCCAGCTTCCCTGCCTCATGGAAGCGATTGAGGTCATCGCCGGTCACGGTTTTGGATAAGTGCTCCACCTGGGCCTTGGCCCGGTCAAAGGTCAGTTTAATCACTGAATTGGACACAAAGTCCTCCTCAATGGTGTAGCGATACTTGGGCATGGCCTTTTTCAAGGCCTCTTGCATCTTGGTGAACCTGACAGTGTCCCCACTGAGCTGGGAAACCTCTACCTGCCCCTCTTTTTTGTCCTGCGCATGGGCGGTTTTCCCGAAAAGAACGCCCGATGGAGGCTTTTGAACGGCTGAGCGAAAACCAGGTTCTGTGGAAAAAGTTTGAGGCGAGGCGACGACGGGAAACATAAAAACAAGGTTCCTATCTGCAACTGTAAAAGAACTGAGTGAGGTTAACTGCTATTGAAAAACCAGTAAAGGAATTTGATTGCCCTATCAATTCTCAAAGTCCCTCTGCATCAGACGGGGGATCTTTGCTTCTCATATTGTCAAAAAAACAAGTTGGTTTGCAAATCACTCTATAATAAATGTTACGGATGGACGGCAGGAAAAAGGTCTAATAACGTATGAGCGAGGCTCACCCCCCGGCATCAAAATTGCACGTAGACGCCCGCCAAGGACAGTCTCCGCAGGCTGACGAAGTGCTGAAGCTGTGGCAAACCTACAAAAAAAATCCCAATAACGCGCAGTTACGGGAACAGTTAATTCTGAAGTACCTGCATCTGGTGCGTTATGTGGTCAGTCGCATGCCCATTACCTTACCCATCAGCATTGCACCCGAAGATTTGGTCAGCTTTGGCACCATGGGGCTTATGGAGGCCGTGGAGCGCTTCGATCCGGGTCGGGGCCTGAAGTTTGAAACTTATGCGGTCACCCGTATTCGGGGCTCTATCATCGATCAACTCCGCTTTCAGGACTGGATTCCCCGGGGCGTGCGCCGCCGCAGTAAAGAACTTTCGGCCACCATGCAAAAAATGGAAGAGGAACTGGGCCGGGCTCCCAACGATGAAGAATTGGCCGACCGCCTGGGCATTTCCCGGGAACGGCTGCAAGTAATGCTCTCAGAATCCCAGAATTTAATGTTGTCTCTGGATGATACCTACGGCAACGATACCACCGGCAGCAGCATGACCTTGCTGGACATGGTGGAAGACCGCAATAGCCCCGACCCTCAGGGCGAATTTGAAGCGGGCGAACTAAGACGCCGCTTGGCTGCGGCCATCGCCTCCCTGCCGGAGCGGGAAAAGCTACTGGTAGCCTTGTATTACCACGAGAACATGACCTTGCGCGAAATTGGCGAAATCATCTGCGTTTCAGAGTCCAGAGCCTGCCAGCTGCACGCTCAGGCCTTATTACGCCTCCGCAGCCGCCTCAGCCAATAAAATTAAAAAGTCCAGCCCGCCCAGAACCCTCAAGAAAAATAAAAGACCATGAAAAATAACGACCTAAAACTGGGATATTTGCTGGTCACCAGCCCTGTGCCCAACGTGTTTGTGGGCGGACTGATGGTCACCGACAATCGGGGCTTACCCGCTGAATTTCGCTATACCGAACCCATTCAACCCACCAAAATCCAGCAGGTCCTCTATGGACAGGTGCTCAGTGCCTATATCAAGCGGGAAGTGATTCTGGAAACCCTGCTCAAAAACCTGGAATCCAAATTCAAGTGCCTGTTGGTAGAAGATGAGCACTTGGTGGATTACCCGGCCAAAGGCTATCCCATTGTGCGCATTGCCAGCACCAAATCTTCTCCGCTGGGGACCGTGGGCCAAACCCAGGAAATCGCACCGGGAGAGCTGCTCCTGCAAGTTTCCGCAGACGGCAACCCGGTTCGCATCCATTACCTGAGGCCCGAAAAAAGCGACAGCGCCAGCCCGGAAGTCATCGATCCGATCAGCCTGCTGCTGGAAGCCGGGGAAGAAATGGACATTACCGAACCCCTGAAGCGGGTGGAAAAAGCGTTGGAGATTATATGCCAGGAAGCGGGAATCACGACGACGGGCAATCCCCCCAGCGTCAGCCCGGCCACACGCTAGGCGGAAAAATCCAGCAGGAAATCAGCAGCGCCTTGCGCCTGCTGTTCAAAAGCGCCTCTCAGCAGTCCATTGATGTTCATATTCAAACCCCACTGGTCAGCTACCTGACCGAGTTAACAACAGACACGTTTGGGGTTCCGCTGGAGACACCCAACATTCAGGTCAGTGAAGACCCCATTCGCTGGCAACGAGAGCATTTACCCAGTTGCCAGACCCTGCCACTGATACAAACCGTTCCTTTGGCCGCTGAAAAACCTTGCACACTAGCCCCCGTGCTGTGCAAAGCGCCGGTGATCGAGCCGACTGATGCGCCCTTGCATCAAGTCTCCTTTAACAATGTGCAGTGGACCGACGTACACCAAGCCCCCTTGCCTCCCATTGAAGCCCAGGCCAAGCAAACCCTGTGGCCCCGCATTGGGAAACCGGGCGTGAAGGCCTTTCCCATTCAGCCCATCAAGGCCCGCAGCACCTCCCTGAGGGAACAAGCCATGGCCACCCAAGCCCGAGAGAATCCCCGCTTTTTTGCCCTGCCCATTCGCAAAACGCCCATTCCACCCTTTCGCTTCCCCCCGGAAATTCGGGAGCGCTTTCGGCAAGCCCTGGCTGAAAAAGCAGGCACCACGCCCAGCAACGTACAGCTAAAAGTGATTTTCCAGCGCATGAACGTGGCCTTGTACACCACCGTTCAGCAGGATGAGCAAGGACACTTGTTGTGCGTACCCAAAAACGAGCTGATGGGCCGCAACCTGCTCAGCAAAAGCGGCCAGTTACTGCTCAACCGACTGGATCAAAATTCTGAAAACACCTATCTGGTGGTGGGCTTTCGGCTGGACAACCAGAAAGACATCCGCACCATGGTGCCCGTCAGCGCCTTGAAATGAGACCATCGCCCATGAAACCCGACCTGCTTATTATGGACAGCATTCTGGATATTTTGCCTTCTGGCATGATTTTTATGGAGGCCGACGGCAGCATCCTGAAGATCAATCAAAAAGCCCGGGATACCTTGGGACTCTCCCCGTCCGTGCAGGCCAGCGACTTGAACCAGAAAATGCCGGATTACCTCATTCCGCTGGTCAAACTCATTGAGCAAGCCACACAGGACATTCAGCGGGCGGAAATCTCCCTGACCCTGCCCGCGCGGCCGGAGGAATCCACTCTGGGCTTCAGCCTCAAATTTCTGCACTCAGACGACACCCAAGCCCCCCTGAAGATCTTCACCTTTAGCGACATTACCCAGGTGCAAAAAGACCAGTTGGCCATGGAAAAGATCAAGGACGAACTGAATCAGTCCAAAAAACTGGCCTCCATTGGCACCATGATTGCGGGTGTGGCCCACGAGATGAACAACCCACTGACCGGCATTTCCATGAGCACCTCTCTTCTCAAGATGAACCTGGAGCGCTTGAAGACACTGCCCCAAGTGCAGGAACATCCCAAGGTTAGCGACAGCATTGAAAAAGGACTGCTGGAAATCCAGAAAATTGCCCGAGCCAGTGAAAAGGCCGCCGTTCTGGTCAACGATCTGCTGGCCTACTCCAAGCCCACCCAGTTAGTACTGGTGGCCCTGCCCTTGCAGGCCGTGGTGAGCGATATTGTCAACGCCCTCAAGAGTCATCCGCATTTCTCCCAGTTCGGCATTGAGATTCAGGGGCAAACCCCGCACATGGTGCGCTGCGATCGCATCAAGCTGGAGCAGGTGTTTTACAATCTGGTCAAAAACGCGTGCGACGCCACTGATGGCAAGGGACAAGTCACCATCTTCTTCAGCGAAGCAAAGGATCCCAAGGATGGCAGCCTCCAGGTGACTACCCATGTGAAAGACAACGGCCCCGGCATCGATAAAACAGTGATGAACCAGATCTTTGACCCGTTCTTCACCACCAAAGGACACAGCGGGGTGGGGCTGGGGCTGAGTATTTGCTATCGAACCATGGAGCAGCACGGCGGCTTGCTCTCGGTGGATAGCGTCAAGTGGCAGGGCACGGAATTTAAAATCACCCTGCCAGTCTGTGTGGAACCGGTATACTTAAATTAAGAAGCGTTCGCGCTTCATTTTTCAAGTCCATTGTGAGGGTTTTCATGAGCGCCCCATTACCCCATCCCAGCAACCCTTCCGCCCTTGTGGAAGGACAACCACGAAACCACTATCACATCCTGATTGTGGATGACGATGACGTGGTGCGGGAAGGTCTGGTAGGCTATCTGGAAAATTATCACGAAGCAAACTACGACTTAACCATCACCGCCAGCCCCTCGGCACAGGATGCCCGAGAGAAGCTATCAGAAACGCACTACCATCTGGTCATCTCTGATATCAATATGCCCGAGGAAGATGGCTTTTCGCTGATCCAGTTCGTGAACAAAGAATACCCCCAAACCCGCACGGCCATGATCACCGCCTACAAAGTAGAAGATTATGTACGCAACGCCAAAAAGACCGGGGTCTTCAATATCATTGCCAAAACCGCCCCTTTCGATTTTGAAGAACTCTCCACAGTGGTAAACAACCTGCTGGAACCCGCCTCTGCCTTTGGCATTGAAACCTACATGGACCCGCTGGCTCCCTTGTCGCAAATTGTGTTGACCAGCAGCGACGATATTTCGGTGGCCTTTGAAAGCCTGCAAGGCTTTTTAACCCAGGTTCAGGTGCCCAACCCCAACGATTTGCTGACCGCCGTGATTGAGGCCATTACCAACGCCGTTTATCACGTGGCCAAATTGCCGGATGGCTCCCTGAAGTATGAAAAGGGCCAGCGCATCGAGCAACTGGAAGAGAGCGAATACGTCTACATTTATTACGGACAAGATTTAGAGCGCATTGGCATTGCCATTGTCGATCAGGGCGGACGCATCACCGCCGAGGAAGTACTGTACTGGCTGGATCGCAACATCAGCGGCACCGGGTTAATGGACACCCACGGACGGGGCATGTACCTCATTCACCGGCTGGTGGATCGGTTGCTCATCAACATTGCCCCCGGCCAGCGCACCGAAATTATTATGCTGAATTACCGCAATCAGATTCACAGCGCCAATAAACCCATTTATATCAATCAGCTTTAAGACAACACCGCTCGCAATTTACCTCACGGAAACCAAAGCGCTCCATGAGAACTGCCAGAGAAGCCATGCCATGGGCGGACGGATCATGATTTACATTTGTTGATATTTTGGGGTTGAATAGCATCAGCTTATTTTCAGGCGCTTTTATTGGGTCACGACTCAAGCTGTCCTGAGGTCCCAATCGTTTCAGCGCAGCCCGCCATCAAATCCATCATCCGCATGGAAGGAGAATTCTTTTATGGTCGCACCCATTGGTTTAGCTGGTTCCTCTCGCCTCCAACAAAGATCGGTCCAATCCCCCAAATTTGGCAACACCCCCCCAACGCCACCAGTCCCCGCCACGCCTAGTGAGACACAGGGTTGCTGCGGTGGGGCAGGGCACGAGCATCATGAACAACCAACAGGCCCTGCAGCAGTTAAGCCAACTAGCACATCAACAACGGCCTCCAGAATTGGTCAAATGGTACAGTCCCTGTTTAGCGCTACACGTAATGGCTTTGCCTCACTCACCTCTTTCCTCTCCTCCTTATCCAGCACAACAGGCGAAACTCAAGCTGGCGAAAGTGATCCAACAACAAAATTTCTTAATTCAGAAGTTGAAAGTTTAAGTAAAGAGAAGAAAATTGCTTTGTCAGTGCTTACCGAAAATCAGAAAGCCAAATACCAAAAGGCATTGAACGAGGCTAAAGAATTTTTAAATAACGGAGATGAAGTAGACCTACCAGCCATCGTGGAACACCTTCTGAAGGTTCGGCAGGACATATCATCATCAGCCACAGCAGGTGAAGCGGCCGCTCCTCAAAGCCCGGCGACAGGTGGGCAAGCCGCCTCAACACCACAAGGGACTCCAGAAAACGGCGACGCTGCAGCGCCCAGCGGGGAACAAAGCGTGCAAGGCGCCACAGGTCCTAGCGCAGTGAGCGATGCCCCTGCTCCGGAAGAGCCTAAGCAGCCGGCAGCCAACAATAATACTGAAGCGGCAAAGAAAGAAGAACAGAACTGGAAGAACGGCTATATTGGCTGGAAGGCCGGCATTGGCGCCGCACTTCTGGCCGGTGGTATCGCCCTGAAAATGACTATCATCGGCATTGTGCCCGGCCTGATTATGGCGGGCGTGGGCACCGCCTTGATGGGCTGGGGCGGTATTAACTGGCTCTCCAAAGACAAAAAAGACTAGCCACCACCCGACACTTATTGACGCTGAAACCTGCCCAGTCCCAATTGAGGAATGGGCAGGTTTTCGCTATGTTAACAGACGTCAAACAATATGAGACGCTCTTCTCCCTGACCCGCAAGTGTGAACACGCCTTGCCAACCACCCACCGAATCACGCTATAAACAGCGCCCTTTAGCAGGAGATTCTGTATGCAACTGTCCTCCACCCAGCAGCCAACCCGTTCCGCGGCCAGCAGAGCGCATTCAACCCCCTCTCCACGTAGCGGCTTCCGGGATAAAACCACCCCTGGTAAGCAACAGCCTCCCTCGGAAGACTCACCACCTGAAGGTCCCACCATTTGCCTGGGAACGACCACACCCAACCACACTACCGAACTGTCCCTGCCCGTGGTGATCATTCAACCCCATCACCCCGTTGAGATAAACCTGCCCACCGGAATACTCTCACCCAGTACCCCCACAACACCTCACGCCCGGCACACCGAAGCACTTAGAGCGCTTCAGAATATGAGAACTTTAGACACGTCCATGCCGCCCACCGCAGAGCCGGCTCAGCGAAACACTTCATTTGTGCGAAGTAAACTGATACCCGTTTTCGCGGCCACCAGTGGCACCAGCCTGATCACTTTCGGTTCAGTCCTGCTCTCCCAGGCCTTCGATGAACACCGCCAATACAATCTGACTGACAACGTCCTGAAATCTTCTTTTGGCACGCTCATGATTGGAATCGGTAGCATTGTGAATATTATCACCCTTTCCAACGCCTCAAAACCGTTATGGCGGCGCTGGAGGCAACGCTCACAAAACACGGGAGAGCCGGTGCAAACCGTACCGCAGGCAAATCCACCTGCCCCGATCGTTCCAGAGCATTTACCCTAGTACTGAGCACCCACTTTTTGCAGCAGCATGGACACATTGGCGATGCCATCGGTGTCCTGATAGCGATAACGAATCACCGGTTGCTTGCTGATGGCGGCCACGGTGGCTGGCAGCGGCTGCTGATTGGCCAAAGCCAACAGAAAGCTTTTCACGGTGTTGGCAGGCACGGCAAACCCAATACCAATGTTGGATCGATTGCCATCCGGGTTGAAAATAGACTGGTTAATGCCGATGATATAGCCCTGCGTGTCCAGCAAGGGGCCGCCAGAGTTACCGGGATTGATGGCCGCATCGGTCTGAATGCGGTTCCGTTCCCCGTCAATGCGGCTGATAATGCCGGTGGTCAGGGTGCGCTCAAAGCCATAGGGGTTGCCAATGGCCAGCACTTTCTGGCCCACTTTCACCTTGGAGGAGTCTCCCAGCTTCAGGAAGGGTAAATTACCGCCCAGATTGACCCGCAACAGGGCCAAATCCGACTTTTCACCGGCCCGACCCAACACACTGGCTGGCCCCCGGCGTCCATCGGCCAAGGAGACCTGCACCGTGGTGGCGTTGCCAATGACGTGGCTGGAGGTCAGAATAATGCCGGTTTCATCAATCAAGACGCCAGCGCCACGGGAGGGACGACCATCGACCAGGGCATTGATGGTCACCACCGCCTGAGCAGCCCGCTCATAAACCCCAATGTTTTCCTGCTCCTCGGTATCGAACTGGGGGGCGTAGGCCAGCGCCGCTGCGGGGGCACCCATCACACACAGAGTACTGAATACGGTCAACAGGGTTAAAATGAATCGATGAGCAGGCATATGGTAAAAACACTCCGTGACATTGAGGGTAGGCAGCGAATTTATAGAAATCGAAGCCGGTAAAATCGGAATTGGCCTATGAAACCCTTGGATTTAGGGCCAGCCTTTGAACTTGGTTAGATAAAGACCGGACATAAAATAGAATTGCTAATTATTTTCAAACAACTTTGTTGGAAAGACAAACGGGGCTGTGATAGGTTTGGAATGAGCAGGGGTTTGCTTATAATGAGGGAAGTAAAAAAGGGGCTGTTGCCATGCGCTGTCCCCTGAACGCTCCGCCAAACTGAAAGCCAAACAACAGTAAGCCAAACATAGTAAGAGGGTTTAAACCATTTCTGCCGGACACACCCCCCGAACCCCATCCACAGTCAGCCGCAAACCGGACTGGCTCAAGGTGCGCCCCCCCACTGGCGAGCGCTACTTTGAACTGAAGGGCATCTCCAAATCATTGGGCTTGGCCACCGTTTGCGAAGAAGCCCGCTGCCCCAACATCGGGGAATGCTGGGCCGGTGGTACAGCCACCTTTATGGTGATGGGAGAAGTGTGTACCCGAGGCTGCCGCTTTTGCGCGGTCAAAACCGGAAACCCCGACGGCTGGCTGGATCATGAAGAACCGGACAAACTGGCCAACGTCATTCGTCAAGCCAGCTGGGAATACGTGGTACTGACCTCCGTGGACCGGGATGACTTGCCCGACGGGGGAGCGACGCACTTTGCCCGCTGTGTCACTGAAATTAAAAAAGCAAATCCGGACATTATAGTAGAAGTGCTCATTCCCGACTTTCAGGGTGAAGAAGCCCCACTAAGAGTACTGCTGGACAGCCAACCGGATGTGATTGCCCAAAACGTGGAAACCGTGGAGCGCCTGACCCACCCCGTGCGGGATCGCCGGGCCGGATACCAGCAAACCCTGACCCTACTGGAACGGATTAAAACCTGGCAGCCGGATCGCTTTACCAAGTCTTCCATTATGCTGGGCCTGGGCGAAACCGATGCCGAAGTTCGCCAGTGCATGGCCGACTTACGGGCCCATGGCGTGGATATTTTAACGCTGGGCCAGTACTTGCAGCCCACGCCCAAACATTTGCGGGTTATCGACTTTATTCCCCCACAGAAATTCAAGGAATGGCAACACATTGCCGAAGAAGAATTTGGCTTTTTGTATTGCGCATCTGGACCGCTGGTCCGAAGCTCTTACCGGGCCGGAGAATTTTTTATCAAAGGCGTCATTGAGGCCCGCAAAGAGGCCGGAAACCAGACGCCCTCATCATTCACAAAGGAGACAGGCCATGAGCAGTAAATCCGCTGACATCCCCAATTCGGCACCCCTGCTTCGGGCGATGACGGAAAGCGCCAAGGCGGGCCAGTTACCGGAAGGCCTCACTGCCGATGAATTAAAGCAGATGTATGAAGGCATGATCCTGATTCGGGCCTACGATGAGCGCCAGAAAAAATTACAGCGCAGCGGGCGGATCGGGTTTTGCGTCACCTCCACCGGCGAGGAAGCCACCCAGGTGGGGATTGGCCATGCCTTGGCCGATCAGGACTGGATTTTTGGCTACTACCGCCAGTACGGCATGATGTTGTACAAGGGCGCCCCCGTTACCGAGCTGGCCGATCACCTCTTCGGCAACCGGGATGACTACGCCAAGGGCCGCCAAATGCCCGCCCACTATACCAACCGCCGGGTCAACTTTGTCAGTTCCTCCAGCGTCATTGGCACCCACCTGATTCATGCCGCCGGGGCCGCTATGGCGGCTAAGTACAAAAAAGACAATGCCGTCATCACCACCTTTATTGGGGATGGGGGGACTTCCGCCAACGATTTCCACTCCTGTATGACCTTTGCCGGTGTTTACAAACCGCCGCTGGTTATTTTTATTGTCAATAACCAGTACGCCATTTCCCAGCCTGTCTCCAAACAGTGCGGCGCGGAAACCCTGCACCTGAAAGGCGCTGGCTACGGTGTGCCTGCCGTTCGGGTGGATGGTAACGATGTGATCGCCGTTTATAATGCCTCCCGGGACGCCTTTGCCCGGGCACGGGCCGGAGAAGGCCCCACCCTGATTGAATTGTACACATACCGGGTCGGCCCGCACTCCTCCTCCGATGACCCCACCCGCTACCGGGGCAACGAAAGTGACCAGTGGCTGACTGAGGATCGTGACCCCATTGCCCGCACTCGCCACTACTTAAAGTCGTTGGAACTGTGGGATGAGGCTTACGAGGCCAAAATCTGGGAAGACGCCCAAAACAAGGTCAACGAAGGCACCAGTGACTCCGCCCAAAAGCCGGAACCCGACTGGAATTCCCTGTTTGAAGATGTCTACGCCGAACTGCCCCCAGCTTTGGCCCGTCAGCGAGATGAACTCATTGAACAGGAGAGCGAATTCCCCCGGCAGCAAGAAGGCGAGTTTCCGTTATAGGCTTTTGAGAGGCTCACAGGAGAGATTTAAAATGGCTCAAATGACTTTATTACAGGCAATCAACGATGCCCTCAAAACCGAAATGCGCCGGGACAACCGGGTGGTGGTTTTTGGCGAGGATGTAGGCGTCAACGAAGGCGTCTTTCGGGCCACCGAAGGACTGACCAAGGAATTCGGCGAAGAACGGGCCTTTAGCACCCCGCTGACCGAAACCGGCATTGTGGGCGCCGCCATTGGCATGGCCGTCTACGGGCTAAAACCCGTACCGGAAATCCAGTTTGCCGACTATATTTACCCAGCCTTCGATCAGGTGGTATCGGAGCTGGCCAAGTTTCGCTATCGTTCCGGCGGGGAGTACACCTGCCCAGTGGTCATTCGCACCCCTTATGGCGGCGGCATCCGGGGCGGCTTGTATCATTCCCAAAGCCCGGAAGCCTACTTTACCCATACTCCCGGCTTAAAAGTGGTTATCCCCTCCACCCCGGAAGACGCCAAGGGCCTGCTGGCCTCGGCCATTCGCGGTGAGGACCCGGTCATCTTCATGGAGCCCAAGAAGATTTACCGCTCCGTCAAAGGAGAAGTGCCGGAAGGCGAGTTTACCGTCCCCATTGGCCCGGCCCGTCTGGTGCAGGAGGGCAGCGACCTGTCTATTTTCTGTTACGGGGCCATGGTGGAGCCTTGCCGCCTGGCTGCGGAGAAGGCCCTGGAAAAAGAGGGCATTCGCTGCGAAATTATTGACCTGCGCACCCTGTACCCGGTGGATGAAGAGGCCATTTTGGCCTCGGTGCGTAAGACTGGCCGAGCGCTGATTGTGTATGAAGCCCCCAAAACCAGTGGGTACGGTGCTGAAATTGCAGCCCTGATTGCCGAGCGGGCTGTGGAGTATCTGGAAGCCCCCATCAAGCGTATTGGCGGCTTTGACACCCCCTTCCCCTACACCCTGGAGAAGATTTACGTGCCCGATGCCATCCGCATTTTCCTGGGCATCAAGGAAGTAATGGAATTTGAATAAGGTCAGACAGCCAAAAACCGCCTGACTGTTGTACTGACCTTTGTGCATTTTTGAGGAGACTTTAGAGACTATGGCCTACGAATTCAAGCTACCCGACATCGGGGAAGGCGTCCATGAGGGCGAAATTGTACAGTGGCTGGTAAAGCCGGGCGATTTCGTCAAGGAAGATCAGGCCATTGTGGAAGTGATGACGGACAAGGTCACCGCGGAAATCCCGGCCCCGGTCAGTGGCGTCATTCAAGAACTGCGGGGCAAGGCCGGAGAGGTCATCACCGTGGGCAGCGTGATTGCCGTGTTTGGGGAGAAAGGCGCAGCCCCTGCCGCCAGTGAAAAAAGCGCTGAAAAAGCCGCTGAAGCCAGCCCCTCTGAGCTCAAGACCAACGGAAACGGACGCACCGCCACGGCCACGATTACCGCCCCCACTGAGCACTATGGCGATGCCAGTAAAGTATTAGCGGCCCCAGCCACCCGCAAACTGGCCCGCACCCTGGGTGTGGATTTAAGTCAGGTCGCAGGCAGCGGCCCCCGTGGACGGGTCATCCCAGAAGATATTCGCAATTTTCAACCCGGCAGTGTCGCCCCAGCCACCCGACCAGCGACCAGCGCTGCCGCAGCCAGTGTTATCCCCTCTCAAGGCGAGCGCCGGGTGCCCATGAGCGGTCTGCGCCGCAAGATTGCCGAGCATTTGGTCAAATCCAAGCAAACCGCCCCTCACTTCGCCTACGTGGAAGAGGTGGATATGAGCCGGCTGGTAGCCATGCGGGAAGAATTGATGCCCCTGGCCGAAGCCGAAGGCGTCAAGCTGAGTTATCTGCCCTTTGTGATGAAGGCGGTCATCGCCGGACTACGCAAGTACCCCATCCTCAATAGCCAGCTGGATGAGAAGACCCAAGAGCTGGTCTACAAGCACGATATCAACCTAGGCGTGGCCGTGGCCACCGAGCAGGGGTTGATTGTGCCGGTCATCAAGCAGGCCGATCACAAGAACCTGTTTACCCTGGCCACCGAAATCAAAACCCTGGCCGAAAAGGCTCGAAACGGCAAACTGACCCTGGACGAGCTGAAGGGCGGGACGTTTACCCTGACCAGTATTGGCTCCATTGGTGGTTTGTTTGGCATCCCCATTATCAATTACCCGGAAGTGGCCATTATGGGCGTGAACAAGATTGAAAAACGCCCGGTAGTACGCACTATCAATGGGCACGATCAAATCGTCATTCGAGAAATGATGCACCTGTCCATTTCCTGCGATCACCGAGTGGTGGACGGGGCCGAGGCTGCCCTGTTCGTCAAGGAAGTCATTCAGTATCTGGAGAACCCCACCCGGCTGATTGCCGCCCTGTAGCCCTGTTTTTAAGCATTTTCCAGCAAAAAGGACACTGTCATTATGGCCGCCAGCAACTCTCCCCAGCAAAAAGCCGCTCAAAAAGTCGTGATCATCGGGGCGGGCCCCGGCGGTTATGTGGCGGCCATCCGGCTGGCCCAATTGGGGCATGCGGTCACCGTGGTAGAAAAAGAGGCGCTGGGCGGAGTTTGCCTGAACTGGGGCTGTATTCCTTCCAAGGCCATGATTTACGCAGGCACGCTGTTCGAGCGTATTCAGCACGCAAGCGAACTGGGCATTATGGTGGATGGGCTGCGGCTGGACATGCCCAAGCTGCAACACTGGAAAAACGGCGTGGTACAGAAGCTGACCGGCGGCATCGGGCAACTGTTCAAGGCCCACGGCATTCAAACCATGTATGGCACGGCCACGTTTAGCGATTCCAAGACATTGTCCGTACAAGGCAACGACGGACAAACCCACACCCTGCAAGCGGACGCCTTCCTGATTGCCACTGGCTCTTCTCCCGTGGCTGTGCCGGGCTTTACGCTGAACGGGCATAACATCATTGATTCCCGGGATGCCCTGAACTGGACGGAAGTCCCTAAAACTCTGGCAGTGCTAGGTGGTGGGGTGATCGGTCTTGAAATGGGCACCCTGTATGCCAAACTGGGTGCCAAAGTCAGCATTCTTGAACTCAGTGACACCATTTTGCCCGGCGTCGATCCGGAAATCACGCAACTGCTGAAGCGCTCCCTGAAAAAGCGGGGCATTCAGCTGCACACCGGAACCAAAGCCAGCATCAGCCAAGCCAGCGAGACTGAAATCAGCCTGCAACTGGAAACGTCCAAGGGTACCAGCCCCCTTGCCGTGGAAAAACTACTGGTGTGCGTGGGCCGCAAGCCCAACAGCCAAGGTCTGGGATTGGAAAAAGCCGGTATCAAAACCGATGCCAAGGGCTTCATCCCGGTGGATGCCCAACTGCGCACCAACGTGCCCCATATTTTCGCAATTGGCGATGTGACCGCCCCGCCCCTGCTGGCCCACAAGGCCTCCAAAGAAGGCTTGGTGGCGGCGGCCGTGATTGACGGCAGCAAAGAAGTGCTGGATTACCGAGCCATGCCCTCGGCCATCTTCTGCGATCCGGAAATCGCCACGGTGGGCTTGAGTGAAGAACAGGCCAAGGCCCAAGGCTATACGGTGAAAGTGGGCAAGTTCCCCTTTGCCGCCTCCGGGCGGGCCTTGAGCATGAACGAGCCGGACGGCATGGTCAAAATGATTACCGACGCTGAAACCGACCTGATTTTAGGGGTGCATATGATTGGCCCAGAAGTGTCCGAGCTGATTGCCGAAGCGGCACTGGCCATTGAAATGGGGGCCACCGCCGAGGATTTATCGCTGACGGTGCACACCCACCCCACCTTGCCGGAAACCATGATGGAAGCGGCAGAGGCCGTGCATGGGCTGGCCATTCACATTTTCCAAAAGGAAAAACCCGCCCCGACTGCCGTGAAGTAACTGATTACCCATGATGCCAGCCTCCCGAACCGCAGCAGCGTAATGTCAGCCTTCTCCATTCAGGATTTCCATCTGACGGACTATCAAACCGTGTGGGACTTGCAAAAGTCTCTGGTGCAGCAGCGCTTGACCGACGATATCCCCGATATCGTGCTGATGGGCGAACACCCGCCCATCCTCACGCTGGGGCGAGGCACCCATGAGGAAAACCTGCTGAACCCCAGCATCCCGACCGTGGCCATTGAACGGGGCGGGGATGTCACTTATCACGGGCCGGGCCAGCTGATTGCCTATCCCATTCTGCTACTACCAGCGGGAAAGCGAGACTTGCACCGGTATTTAAGAGACTTGGAGGCGGCCATCATCCTGACCTTGCAGGAGTTTGGCATTGAGGGCCTGCGCAATCCGGGCTGGACTGGCGTATGGGCCCAAGGCCCGCAGTCCGGGGAGTTGCTCAAGCTGGCGTCCATTGGAGTGGCCGTCAAGCAATGGGTGACGTATCACGGAGTGGCTTTAAACGTGTGTACGGATCTGGGGGCATTCTCCCAAATTAACCCCTGCGGCTTGCAAAGCGAGAAGATGACCAGCATGCAAGCGCTGCTGCAACAGCCCATTGCCGTAGAGCGTGTGAAACCCGTTTTGGTCCGACACCTGGAAACAGTTCTAAAAGCCCATTAATCAGCCTTCACCACCAGTGTACCGGCGATAATGTCGTGCAAGGCCTGCTTTTTTTCCGTAAAAACAACCATAAAATAGCCCACCCAACACGGCACCCCTGAAATAAGTTGTGCCCAACACCTTATAGAGGCCCTCTTAAAAGTCAGCTTGCAACCACTGAGATCGGTCACCCGAAGACCACAAATCTTTTTACCCGGAGTCGCCTGCCAGGCCGAAGATTCTAATAAAGCCTGACACAACCAACCCAAAATGAAATACAACAGCTCTAAACCTTTTACATATGGCTTAAGAGCTTGGAGCACAGCAGTTATTGAGCCTATATTCCCCCTAGCCAGAAAAAAACAGGTGATAAATATCAAATTCCAGATGATCATAATGCACAGGGTGTCTAAAAACATAGCCAAAAACCGAATCCAGAAACCAGCGTACTCCGGCTCACTTTTGGATAAGGAATGCTCACTATTTTGCTGGGGTTCTGTCATAAAATCAGGTGCACTCCCACTCTTCATTTCAAAGAAAGACCAAAAGGTCTAATTGGCCTTCACCACCAGCGTACCGGCGATAATATCGTGCAAGGCCTGCTTTTTTTGAGTAAAGGCAGCCATAAAATAGCCCATCCAACACGGCGCCCCTGAAATAAATTTTGACACATACCGAATAGTAGCCTTCACAAAAGTCAGCCGCTCTCCCTGCGAATCACACACTCGCAAGCCACACCACTTTTTGCCCAAGGTGCCCTGCCACTCTGACGATTCCAGAAACGCATGGTACAGCCAACCCATAATCAAACCCACTAAGCCATTCACAATCTGTAAAAAACTTGCCGTAGCATTCATAGCGCCCACGTTCTTCCCTGAGCCAGCGTACACCCCAAACAGCAGAGCAGCGACTGCAATGCCAGTGAGACAGGCAAAGGCCATTAAAACCAGACCATCTAAAAATGACGCCAAAAACCGAATCCAGAAACCGGCGTATTCCGGCTCGCCTTGTGACAAAGAACTCACAAAAAATTGCTGCGGATCACTCATCTGCTAATGCTCACTCCTGTTTACTCCCGTGGAATACCTGACGCCATAAGCCTTAAGCGGGATGCGGCAATTTTAAGTATGTCCGGTTTTTAAAAATCTAGTCATCAACCAAACGGTTGGCCTTGCCCTTCCCCGTCACATCGCTCTGACTCCTCCTCTCAGAAGGCCGTCTAAAAGGCCTCTTTGGAAAAATCGTCTGTTCCCGCTAGAATAAGATGGTTTTTGGGCAGCGATTTCTGCACACCCAGCCCCGCCTCATCAGAATCAAAGGACATTCACTATGACCATTTCCCAGGAAACCGTTCAGCACGTTGCCAAACTGGCCCGCTTGGAACTGACCCCGGAAGAAAGCGAGCGCTACACCCAGGATCTGGGTAAGATTCTAGCCTTGGTGGAAGAGCTGAATCAGGTGGATTTGTCCCAGGTTGAGCTGGGAATGGACTCCTCCACGCCCACGGTATTCCGGGAAGACAAGGCCGTGCGGGAATTCAGCCGGGAAGAACTCATGGCCAACGCCCCCCACGAAGAAGACGGCTTCTTCCGGGTTCCCAAAATCCTGGGCGATACCGCCGGATAATCGATTCTTTTTTAGTTTTCCCCTCATCAGCCAAGCCAGTTAAACAAACGAGGTCCTCGTCATTATGGGTTCTACCAAGTACATTTTCGTCACCGGTGGTGTGGTTAGCTCACTGGGTAAAGGCATTGTCGCCGCCTCCCTGGGACGTTTGCTGCGTGCCCGTGGGGCCAAAGTCTCCATCCAGAAGTTTGACCCTTACATCAACGTGGATCCCGGCACCATGAGCCCCTTCCAACACGGGGAAGTGTTTGTGACCGATGACGGGGCGGAAACCGATCTGGATTTGGGCCACTATGAGCGCTTTATTGACACCAACCTGACCCGCCTGAACAACGTCACCGCCGGGCGCATTTATCAGGATGTCATCGCCAAGGAGCGCCGGGGCGACTACCTGGGCGCCACCGTTCAGACCATCCCGCATATTACCGATGAAATCAAAAACCGCATTATGGAAGCCACCCACCAGCTTTCACCAGACTTCCTGATTATTGAAGTGGGCGGCACCGTGGGCGACATTGAAGGCCTGCCCTTTCTGGAGGCCATTCGCCAGTTCCGCTACGATGTGGGCTTTAAGAACTCCTGTTTCATCCACGTCACCCTGGTGCCTTATCTCAAGGCCTCCGGCGAAGTGAAAACCAAGCCCTCCCAGCACAGTGTGAACACCTTGCGCAGCATCGGCATCCAGCCCGATATTCTGGTGTGCCGCACCGAGCGCCCACTGGGTAAGGGCGAGCGCCTGAAGCTGGCCCAGTTCACCAACGTGGCCCCCGAAGCGGTCATTGAGTCCATTGATATGGCTGTCCTCTATGAAGTGCCTCTGGCGCTGGAAAAAGAAGGCTTGGCCCGTCAGGTACTAGAGCGCTTGAACCTGGAACTGCCACAGCCCAACCTGACCTCCTGGGAAGCCATGGTACAACAGGTCAAACAGCCCACCATGAACCTGAAAATCGCCCTGGCTGGCAAATACACCGGCCTCAGCGATGCGTATCTCTCAGTCATTGAAGCCCTGAAACACGCGGGCTACAGCGAAGGCACTTCTGTTGAAATCCGCTGGATTAACACCGAGGACTGCGTAGATGATGAAACCTCAGCGGCCTTGCTGTCTGGCGTGGATGCCATTGTGGTACCCGGCGGCTTTGGCAACCGGGGCATTGAAGGCAAAATCAACGCCGTTAAATACGCCCGCACCCACAACATTCCCTTCCTGGGTCTGTGCCTGGGTATGCAGGTATCGGTGATTGAATACGCCCGCAACGTGGCTCAACTGACCCGGGCCAGCAGCGCTGAATTTGAGCCCAAGGGCGATCAGCCGGTGGTGGCCCTGATGGAAGATCAGAAAAATCTGGCGGACAAAGGCGGCACCATGCGATTGGGCCAATACCCCTGCCATCTGCTTAAAAACTCCAAAGCGGCCGAAGCCTACGGCACCGATGTGGTCATGGAACGTCACCGCCACCGCTACGAAATCAACAACGAGTACATTGATATCCTGACCCAGGCGGGACTGATTTTCTCCGGCACCTCCCCCGATCGCAGCCTGATGGAAATCATCGAGCTGCCCAATCACCCCTGGTTTGTGGCTTGCCAATTCCACCCGGAATTCAAGTCTCGTCCGGACAACCCGCACCCGCTGTTCAAAGGCTTGGTAAAGGCCACCGTGGCCCTGAAGCAAAAAACTCAGACCACTTTAGCTGAAAGCCCGGTTGTCTCCCAATAGCCTATTTGCGCAAGCGGCCTCTTTTCCGCTGCTAAAGATTTCCCCTGCTGAACGCCGTTTTCATAACGCCTCGGCAGGGGATTTTTCATGCCTAGTGTAAACATTTAATAAAAAAACAGCCCGACACCCTTGGGTTTTTGGACAAATATCCGATACCTAAAATAAGTTGTTATGTGTTGACTCGTCCAATCCCCTTGAAATTGGCAATTTGGGTTGTAACTGGGCCTTCTAGCCCCTGAATCAAGAGGGTTCACCATGCGTTCACGGCTGAAGCTACACTGCAAAGCGCTGTTTACCGCAGCAGGATTTTCGGGCATGGCGTTGGCCTTAACCTTCTTCTTTTACGATGGCCCCCTGCATCCCCCCGAGTTCATTCCCTCGGCTCAGGCCACCGATGAAAAGCCACTGGCAAACGCACAAAGCGAACAAGCCAATTCACCAACCACAGAAAACAGTCTGGAAAGCCTGTTAAAACCGACCCAGTGGGCCAATCAGTCTTTGGATGGCAACACCATACACCTCAGAATCCTGCAATCCCCCTTAACCTTGGCAGAAACCAGCCAGCAATCTGGATTGGAAGCCTTTGACTACGCCGCGGCGCTCTATGGGCAAATGGCTCGGCAGGTGTCAAACCCAAAATTATCCGCCCAGCTGGCAACCCTGCAACTGAAAACCCAAGCCATGGCCCAGAGCATCCGACAAGCCGGAGCACTGCGCTTTGAGGGTCGTCCCACCGAAGATATGGCCCACTTGCAAGTCCGTTCCATACTGGCAAACTACATGGGGCAACTCCACGCCGGTAGCCAATTAACCGCCCGATACAACCATCATGGGCAGTTACTGGAAGAGAAACAAACGGCTGCCAAAGCCGGACATGCCTTGCTGAGTTATCAGGACAGCCTGCAAGAACTGCTGCAGAACCCGGATACCACCCAATACCCGGAAACCATGCGTTTGATCCAGCAAGAGAGCGCCATTATGGCCCAACTGGCCAATCACCTGACCCTGCGTTGGGACAGCGTGCACTACTGCCCAGAGGAATGCCAGCCCGTTTCTACCGAAATGCGGATTTATATGCAACAAACCTTGCCTGCTGATACTTTGGCCTCCGCCGCACTATAAAAGGGAAGAATCCCGTTCAACAGGTACTTTAAAGGGATACGCATCGAAACATTCAAGTTCCAGTTTGGGCAGCCGATACTATAGGGGAACTCCGCCACAACCCCACAGACTGCACACCCATGTTACCGTTCCCCCCTAGCCCAAATAAGTCTCAGCATCTCAGCGTCCCAAAACGCCTGCCGCTGGTCGTTGGCGTGTTAATGGCCACCTTGTTTCTGCTGCCTGCTAAGGGACTGGCCTACGATTTAAAAGACAACGCCATTGCCCACGCCCGCAATGGTCAACTTCTAATGGAGCGCCAGCAGTATGATGAGGCCATCGAGGAGTTCAAGGCGGCCATTCGCCTGAATCCCTATGCCAGTATGGCCGCCTCCATTTACAACAATCTGGGAATGGCCTACCGCCTGACGCACAACTACGCCAACGCATACGCCTCCTTTCAGCGAGCCGTCCGCATCCAGCCACCCTTTGCCCTTTACTACCGCAACCTGATTGACACCTACCGCAGCGCCGGACAACTACCAGCGGTCAAAACCCAACTTTTGACCCTGACCCAGGACAACCCCGACAATGCCGAAGCCTGGTTTTTGCTGGGCCTGACCTATCAGCAGGAAGGGAATCCCAACCAGGCCCAGCCTTGCTTTGAGCGTTTTTTGAAACTGCAACCTGAAGCGGAACTTGCCCGCGCCGCACAGGCCGCTTTAAAACAACGGTGATTTTCGGGTAGAATACATTGAGTGAGACCATCGAACCGGAAGTGAACCTGCACCCTTATGAATTCAATCACATTACTGGCCTCCTCCCTCGTTTTTTTAACGGAATTTTTGGCGGTTTATTTCCTCATTCGCCAACTCATTGTTATTTTGGCCGCTGAGCAAGGGCGCAAGCACGACCTGATGAAGCGCCTTTACAAGCCGGGGCAGGATTTTCACCTGTCGGTGCTGGTGCCCTTTTTGGACCCCAACGATCACCCAGCCCTGTTGCAGTTGCTCAACGCCATTCATCAGCAGGAATATCCGGCCAGCAAGGTTGCCGTGCATCTGGTCACCTCTCAGGACACCGCCCAGGAACTGATTCCCCAGTCTTTAAGGCCCAACGTCAAAGTCTGGCGTCACCCGGATGCCCAGCCTAGTTACGAAAACGCCTTGGGCTGGCTGATTGAACGTTGTCTGGCTGCCGGTGGCAATGGCATGTTCGTATTTCTCAAGCCCACGGATATTGTCAAAAGCGACTTTTTCCAGAATGTGGCCGCCCGTGGCATGGACAGCTTTGCCATTCAGGGGTATATCGCCCTGAAAAATCCCCCGGAAACCCTATTGGCCCAAGTATCTGGCTTGACCAACCGGGTCTTCAACCGCATCGGCAACGCCGGACGATACCATTTGGGCATGAGTTGCCGTTTGCTGGATAGCGGCTGGGCCATCAAGCAGGAAGTCATGGAGATGATTCCCTACCGTCGGGGAACAGATACCGACAACCTGGAATATACCATTCGCCTCAATTTACAGAATTTCAAAGTCACCTGGGCCCCCAACGTGGTGGTTTACGCCGACTCTCAGGTGGATGCCCAGGATTACTTTACCCGCTGCGCTGGGGCCTGGTTCAACCGGCTTTCCCTGATTGCCACCTACGGCCCGGCTCTGCTGACCCGCACCCTGTTGCGCTTTGACATGAACCATTTGGAAAACCTGCTGGCCGCTCTCAGCCCGCCCTACTTTATGCCCTTCCTGATGGTGTTGACCCTGGGCCTGCTGGATCAGTTCACCCAAATACCCATCCCCGGAGAGCCCATATTCTGGGGTGTTATAGCGGCGATTACCCTGGTTTTAAACGTAATGGGACTGGTGGTCGCCCGCAGCAAAGCTGCCGATTACGCCACCATGATGATTTTTACCCCGTTGGCCTATGCACTGGGGGCCTTATTCTCCCCCCTCTCCCTGTACAATTTGCTGAAGCGCCAGTTTTCAGACCTGCCTGTGGCTGGCAGCACCTACCGCAAGGTGCGTCACACCCGCTTTAACGAAGAGCTGGATCATCTGCCGGATTTGTACGATGAGAGTCACGGTCAAGCCCTCATTGAAGGACTGCTGAAGAAACAGGCTCCGGAAAGCGCTTTAAAATATGATAGCGTGGACCTGCCCCTGTCTCGCAAAGCTTCCAAACCCTTGTCTCTGGTCAAATCCAGACCGGTGGAACCCACCGCAGAGCCCGAAGGCAACCCGACTTATGACTCGCCCCCGGCTCGTCAGGACCGGGAAACCGTCAAGTCTGTGCCGCTCTCCAACGGGCGCAATCAGATTCAATGCCGATTGAAAACCCTGACCACCTTCAACGATGAAGGGCAGGAGCAGTATCGCCTGACTTTGGAATACAAAAACAGCGCCTTTTCCACTGAATCTTATCGCATTCTGGATCAGGCTTTCTACGAGCTGCACGCCAAATTAATCAGCCGAGGGCTGACCATTGTGACTTGTGGCAGCTGCGGAAACTTTTTTAACCCCACCGCCGACGTGCCCGGCGCCTTGAAAAACACCGCCGGGGTTTGCCTGTTTGATAAAACCGGAAAAGAAGTGAATCTCAACACCGACGCCGTTACCGTCGTAAGTCAGGCGTGTGATTACCACTGTCCTCTGGACCAACGGGAAAGCATCGTGCGCCAATGGAAAGAGAGTCTGACCGCCAGCCGGTCCAACTAAAGCTAGGCCCCATCGACTTAACGGCCAAAGGTCAGCCACTGCGTCTGGTCTTTTTATCGCTGGCCATGCTGGCCCCCTGGTTTTGGGTGTGGCTGGGACTGCACATTCTCAAGGATTACCGGCTGACCATCCTAATGTATGAAGTACTGGGCTGCGGCCTGCCCATTTTATTGATACGCAACAAGCCCTTGCCGCCCTTATGGCCCTTTCGCTTCAAGCGTCGCTGGATTTTAGGCGGCGCTGTCGGGGTCAACCTGATTATTCTGGGCATCTTCTGGCAAACCAACAGCTTCAACATGAACTGGGAATGGTTTTACCAGCGCATGCAAACCACCCATTTGTTTGTAAACGTTGAATTCTGGCTGCTGTCCCTGTGTATTGTGCTGCTCAATCCCTTTTTTGAAGAGATGTTCTGGCGCGGCATTATCTATCAGGAGCTTAAAGACTACACCACGCCCCTCAAAGCCAACCTGATTTCCTCCTTCTTTTTTGGGGCCTGGCACTGGGTAGTCTTGCAGGCTTACTGTACTCCCCTGTGGGCTTTCTGGCTGACTGTAGCCGTAATGCTGGGCGGTGTTTTGTTTGCTTACACCTACGAGAAGAGCGGGACACTAGCCTCGGCGGTGATGCTGCATGCCACGGGCGCGGATTTGCCCATGGTCTATGTGGTTTACAGCTGCATTACCCAAGCCACGGAATGGATGCACCAGAACCCACTACTCTAACCCCCACCGATAGGGCCTGCACCTGACGATTCCCAATTCAATCAGTCATTCCCGCACAGGCGGCAATCCATTCTGAGTACTTGTGGCTTCATCGGTTTGGGCTTTCGTTCTAAAACATTGACTCTTTGGCGCAGTGGATTCCCGCCTGCGCGGGAATGACGATTAGCACGACAGGGTTTTGTCTGAAAAATTAAATTTTATAAAGCAAACCCTCAACTTTTCCGGTTTGCTGCCGAAGTAATAGAAAGTGATAAAAAATCAACGATTACAGTCCGTTTTTCAAATAGTTTTCAAGGTCAATAATTCAGGCCAATAAACGGATAGAGGGTTTCTGTTTGTTCGTAAAAGTTCCTTTAAATGAACTGACTGGCGTAAGCACGCTGGAATTTGACCTGTACACCTTAGGGGGTAAGCGGTTGTACCCCGCTGGCACCGTGCTCACAGAGGATGTACGGGGACATCTCAACACACAAAGCCTATACAGAAATAGCCAGGCTCTCCCACTGGCCGCAGACCCTGCGCCGTCAGCGCTCCCGAGCACCGACTATTTTAACCACGAGGGGCACATCTTTGAATTTGCGGCGGGCTTAACCCCGGAAGAAACGCAGGATGCATTACAGGAAAACACGAGTGAGCCTTTGTTGAGTGAGGATATGACCCAGGCCTTTCTGGGGTCTATTGGATACTTCTGGCAGCGTTTGCAAAAGGGCGCCTCTCCCGATATTGCCCTGTGCGAAGTGGCCCGGGACAAACTGATTGCCGAAGTCACCTCTCAGGTGGATCAGATCCAGTACCTCAGTCAGGTGCGGGTGCGCGATGAGTTCACCTACTCCCACATTCTGGATGTCACCGCCCTGAGCATCGCCCTGGCCATCAAAGCCGGATTCGGCAAGCAAGAAGTCAAGGACATTGCTCTGGCCGCCATCCTGCATGATTTGGGCAAGCTGATGATTCCCCGAAATATTATGTTTAAAACCGGTCGCCTGAGCGAAAAAGAGTTTGAAGTCATGCAACTGCACCCCGGTCTGGGCTATAAAGTGATTAAAGAAGTGCTGCGCTTACCAGAACATATTGCCCTGCCCGCCCTGCAACATCAGGAAATGTACGGTGGTGGCGGGTATCCGCTGGGACTGAAGGGCGATGAAATTCACCCCTACTCTCATCTGGTCAAAATCGCCGACGTTTATGACGCCCTGACCTCCAAACGCCCCTACAAAGAGTCCATCCCCAGCAGTAAGGCCATTAAAATCATGCTGTCGGAAGGGGAAAAAAGCTTCCACCCCGAACTCCTGGCCCAGTTCGTGCAACTCAGTAACTTCAAGGACTTCAGTCAGGACAGCCTACCTCGACGCTGGGAAATGGCCTCTTAAGAAAGTCCGCCACCACCTCCTGAATGCGGAGGACGCAGGACAGTTTAAGGCACGGTATGATGACTCTGCCCAGTGCAGTGTATTTGGGCGCCGGAAAACGATCGGTTGACCAAGGGAGACTGAGGGCATGACACAACCTAGCTGGGAGACCCTGTTAGGCGTACCCAAGCCTAACAGCTGCAACCTGAAAGCGGCTTGCTGCTCCGTGGCCGTGCCCAGTGTGCCGGTGTGGGAACTCTTCAGTAAGGCAGCCCGGGGCGATGAAACCAGCCGGGACTTTCTCAGTGTGTTTATCCCACATGCCACACACCAAGCGGCCAAAACCTTTTACCCGGAAGATCCCTCGCATATTGACCGGGTTCTGCACATGGTGAATGTGCAAAAAACCAAGGCCGCCTTACAGGCCCACCAGGTGGTGTTCTACCATTGCCGAAATCTTGGGGCCGATCGGCGATGCCAGATTTACGAGGACCGCCCCAGCTTTTGCCGGGATTACCCGGCCAGCCCTATGGCCCTGCTGGTCAAAGGCTGCGGCTACCAAAGCTGGGTGGCAGCCTGCAAAACCAAGCTGGCCCAACTGGGCTACGAGATTGTGGGGGAAGAGCCCGAAACGCCTGCCCTGGGAAGTGATGGCCAATAAACCCGTCCCAGCGGCCACCTCTCTAATTTGGGGTTTATTTGGCTTTTTGAATCCACAGCTTCTGCAAACCGTCCTCAAACGAGGCTTCTTGCAGGATGGTATGCCCCTCCTGACGAATGCTGTTGGGAATATTCAGGGAGGATTGGCTATCCAGCAGAATCCACACTTCCAACACATCACCCAGGGACAGTTTTTCCAAAGCCAGCCGGGTTTTCACAAAGTTCAGCGGGCATTTGGTGGTTCTTAAATCCAGGGTTTGCACCGGGGTGGGCACGGTCATGAAAAAGTATCTCCGATCGCTGGGAAGGCCAGTGTCATCCATCTTAGTACCATCCGGCCGGTCTTGTCATGGGGCAAACCCTTGAAGCCTTGGTATTACTCTTGCAGCTTCAGTTCCCGCATGCGCCGAAACAGATCGTAGAGAATCCAGTGGTGGGGAGAGCGCTTGCCCTCTTCCGGGTGCACCAAATCGGCAGTAATCAAGCGCTTTTTCTCAATGCTGTATTCGCCAATGTGCAAGTGATCCAGCCCGGGAAAGACCCGCACATTGCGCACCGTGGCCATGTTAATCAAACCCCAAATGTCCTCGTTGTAAGGCTTGGGACTGGGCTTCAGGAATAGCATGCTGCTCACTGGAATGGCCCCATCATTATATCGATAGAGCAAGGTATTCTTGCCCTGGGGATCTTCGGGGGTATAAGCGGGCACATTGGCCAATTGCAAGCCCATATAGGTAAGTACCCCATGCACTGTAAAGCCATAGAATGGCAGCACGGCATCCACCGCCGTACGGGGCAAGTTCAACGACTTCTTCAGGGCACTTTTCTGGTTAATCAGGCTGGGATCGGTATAAGCATTTTGCAGATAGCTGGCATAAACAATGGTCTTTTGCCGGATGAGATCCGCATTCGGGTACTCTTCATATGTTTTGGTCTTCACGATAACCTGATCGCCCGCCAGCGTATGGAGATCTCGGGCATCAAATTGCGGACGGGAACTGTCAAAGTTGTCCCAGTTCAAGCCCCGGGTCAGGTTACTTTTACTGAACATATAGCCCCGGTACAGGGTGCGATCCCAGAATCGACGCAGAGGGGAGCGGGTGGGCGGGTTCAGATACTCGCTGAACCAGTCCGGATCGAACATGGGAGAACCGTGGAAGGGGACGGCAATGGCAATAATGGTATCAATCTTGTTCAGCAGGGCCGGGTCTTTGGCCACTTCCCGGGCAATCACACCACCCAGACTATAGGTGACCAGCATAAAAGGCTGGGACGGGGGCAAATCCCCAAAACGGGTTTTCAGCTGCTTTACCAGCCCTTCGGCCTGTACATCCAGCTCTTCCTTGGAGTTGTACAAGAACACGTACAGCTTGAAATACCGGTTAAAAGCCAAATCTTTACGAGCCACCTGACGAATGGCCCGCCACCAGGAGTTATGCTGAAACTCCTCCGCCCGACCGGGCACCAGCAACACCGGAATGCGATTCCCCAAGGGAGAACGCTCAAACTGATAGATTTGGTTCAAACTTTTATAGGAACGTTGGCGGGGCAGCAAAAACCCCTTGGAGAAATCATCTTCCCAGCCTGCGGCCTGACTCAAGGCACCCCGGTGCGGGGCTTGACTGTGCACATTAGCGGCATCAGCAGACCAAACCATCAACCCCAGCTGTATCAACAGGAGCAAATTCACCAAAAGCGCTTTAAAAAGCCTGTTTTTCAAGTTCATGGACCGCCTTGAGAAGAAAAAAGGTGATTAAAAACACCATACCCGGCTATCTACCAATTCCATAGTAGCAGGAAATCCAAGACCCGCCCAAATGCTTAATAATATATTGAAGTGCCCTCAAGCTCTACAATCCCCAAAGGCAGGGCTAGGCAACCCATCAGCCAATTAAAACTGTTGAGCCTGGGGCCAAAATCGGTTTTAACTGTTTGAGCACAGCGCATTTAAACGACTATTGGGGCCAGAATAATCCCTAAAATAATGGCTAATCAAAATAGTCATAAGTTGAGTAGATGGCCCCAAAATTATTGAAGGGGATAAAGTTTGTATAGGTCATGGTGATGGAAATATCCACCCCGGTTACATAATGCCAGTATCCCACCGGCAAAAACAGTATCTCACCGGGGGCCAGCATCACATCAATGGTGCGAATACCCGCAAACATCGGGAAGCGCTCATAATCCGGGTTGCCTAAATCCACTTGAGAGTAGCAATGCAGGTGGTTGTAAACCTCCGGCAAGCGGCTGGGCGGGATCATGCGCACCAACTTGTGCCCTTTGACCTGGGCCATAAAGTTATTGGTCAAATCGTGGTGCAAGGGAGTGATTATACCCTTCGGGCCATACCAGAAAAAGCCCGGATTGGCCGGATCGTCTTTCAGGTACTCCGTAATCACCGGAACATCGTTCCACAAGCCTTTTAGCACCGTGGCGTTATGCCCGGAGTTATTGGCGGTCATGTAGTAGTTATTGGTTTCCAGCCCACTGTGTACCCAGTCGATGTACTCCCCAAAAGGCATGCGCTTTTTGTACTGGTTACTATTAATCTCGTAATTGGGATCTTTGGAACGTCCACATTGAACTTCCACCTCCAGATGCCCATATTCAGCCTTCAAAGCCTCGGGCGTCCAGCGGCTCATGGCGGGCCAGTTGTCCAGCATGCCGGTAATCACCACCGGGCGATTGCGGTAGTAGTAGGTCTCATAAAACTCATCCCGAGACAGGCGCTCCCGGCGCTCCACCCCACCGTAATAGGGAGATTGCTCCAGTAGAATGGTCTGGCATTGCAGCACCCAATCCCGCTTCTTTAGCTTAAGGGCCAGCGATTGCGCCCCTTGCACATACGGATGGCTCTGGGCCATGTGCACTTCCGACTGGGCTAATGCCTCGGAAAAGCCATTTTGAGTAAGCACCTGCACCAATTCTTCCGTAGGAATACCCTGCAGAATATTTTTAGCCACCCACTGCCGCCAATCATTGGGCAAGGTAGGCTCAACAGCATCAGAGGGAGACAAACTCATTTCAGGGACCTCATTTCCAGAAGTTTCAGGCGATACGCACTACAGCGGTCAAGACTCTCATTCACTCTCATTGAAGCAGAATCCCACTGGCAGGACAATGCACAGTCTGAAGGATTTCGGCCAACCACAACCACAGCAAAGCAAGTAGCCCACCCAGCAGCATCAATCCACTGACTCAAAAGCCGTTACAGCCCCCCCAGTCCATCCTGAGCCAATGCGTACAAGGCCAAAGGTCTTTTTTAATCAGTATTGACAAATTCCTAAATCAGAATTAATCTTAATTAGAACTTAAAACCATTTCAATTTAATTATCAGTTAAAACTTATTCAACCCAAGGGTAAGCCCACCCAACGCTTGAAAGCAGTTTCCGCCATGATGACATTCACCCAAATTCGACAGCTGCTGACCAAAAAGCACCTTAAGGTGACCCCTCAGCGCGCCATGATTGTGGATTTCATGATGCAAACCGACTGCCACCCCACCGCTGAAGAGATTTACGAGGCGGTAAAAGACGCCATCCCCGGCCTGTCAAAAGGCACCCTGTATAACGTTCTCAAAACCCTGGTGGATGCCAACATCCTGAACACCGTGGCCCTGGAGCCCGGTACCGTGCGCTACGACGCCAACGTCAGTAATCATCACCACTTTATTGACGTGACCACCGGGGAAGTCTACGACATCCCCTGGGACAAGGTGCAAAACCTGTTTAAAGTGCTGGGCGAAGACTACAACGTGGCCAACTATCAGGTCAACTTCTACGGGGTAAAAGCTGAGCCCCAAAAAAGCGCCCCCAAGTCCAAACCCAGCTAACCCAACCCCTTTTAGGCCTATCACGGTTTTATCCCCCAGAAACGATGACAGTAAGAAGAAAGAGGCTCCTATGAACCCTACAGAAACCCTCACCCAAACCACCAAAAACATTGAAGCCGCCTTTGCCGGTGAATCCATGGCCAACCGCAAGTACCTGTACTTTGCCAAAATGGCCCGTGAACTGGGTAACGCCGAAGTGGCAGCCCTGTTTGAAAACATTGCCAATCAGGAAACCGGGCACGCCTTTGCCCACCTGCAACTGCTGTACCCCAAGCAGGGTATGACCGTTGAAAAGCTTCTGGAACTGGCCCGAGATGGCGAATTGTATGAATCCAACCAGATGTACCCGGACTTTGAGCGCATTGCCCTTGAAGAGGGAGATGCCGCTGCCGTGGCTGAATTCCAGGAGCAGGCCGCCGAATCTCGTGAACATGCCAGTATTTTCCAGAAAGCGGCCCAGCGTTTTAAAGCCCTGCGTAAGGTAGAAGCCTTACACGCCGCCGAATATGACGAGTTGCTGCAAAAATTGCGCAGCGCCTCCTGAAACAGTTCTCCTAGTCCTTGACCTCTCCTTAACCTACCGAGAGCAAAGCCCCGCCTCTTTCCAATGAGAGACGGGGCTTTCAGCTTGCTGGGCCAATCGTTATACCGACTGACGCACCCGGGGCTTGCCCCGTTCGTACTGCTTGGGCCAGACTGGGTTCATGCCCAGTTGATGGGCGGCATGCAAGGGCCAATAGGGGTCCCGCAAGGATTCACGGGCCAACAGGGCCATATCGGCCTGCCCACTCTCAATAATGGCGTTGGCCTGCTGAGCCTCAGTGATCATGCCCACCGCCGCTGTGGGGATACCGGCTTCCTGGCGGATTTTTTCAGCAAACGGCACCTGATAGCCCGGCCCGGTTTGAATTTTGGCGTCAGGCACCGCCCCACCGGAGGACACATCAATCAAGTCCACGCCCCGCTGTTTCAGCTCAATCGCCAGCTGCACGGATTGTTCAACGTCCCAGCCGCCTTCCGCCCAATCGCTGGCCGAAATGCGCACCCACAAGGGCAATATCTCCGGCCAAATCTGGCGGGCCTCGGTGGTAATTTCCAACAGCAGACGCATACGGTTCTCTAAACTACCGCCGTAAGCGTCGTTGCGCTGATTGGAGAGCGGGGATAAAAAGGAGTGCAGCAGATAACCATGAGCGGCATGCAGTTCCAGCACCTGAAAACCGGCTTTCAGCGCCCGACGAGCGGCATCGGCAAAAGCCCCTTTCAAAGCCTCAATATCGGCCAAAGTCATGGCATGCGGGGTTTGAGAGGTCTCATCGAAAGGGATGGCGCTGGGGGCCAACACGGGAGACCAACCGCCTTCAACAATACCAACCGGCTGTCCGCCGTTCCAGGGGGCCGCGGTGCTGGCCTTACGTCCGGCATGGGCAATTTGAATGGCAGGAACCGCCCCTTGCTCCTGAATAAACCGGGCCACCCGAGCCAGGGGCTCAATGTGCGCGTCTTTCCAAATGCCAAGATCTTGAGGACTAATGCGCCCTTCCGGGGCCACAGCGGTGGCCTCTGCCATCACCATGGCGGCCCCGCCCACAGCCCGACTGCCCAAATGCACCAAGTGCCAATCGGTAGCAAAGCCATCTTCGCAAGAATACTGACACATGGGGGAAATCCCGATGCGATTTCTAAAAACCACGTCTCGAAGCTGAAAGGGACTGAACAAACTCATAAACGACTTCCTTTTCTCAGAAAACACCACTGATTTTGATTCGGTAAATATGCACCCCGTTTTATCACCCAGTTTTTATCATCAAAGGCGGCGCCTGTCTCTGACACCCCACACAGAGCAGCCAGAAACACGGCTATTACAGGGTGTTACAGCTTGCCCCACATATACACGGTGTAAAACAGGAACATCAGGTAAAAAATGCCGCTGCCAAACAGCACCTGCGGCAGGTGACGGGGTTGCTTCCAGGCGCACAGGTAAATCAGAACCGAGGAGGCCAGACACAGCCCCACACTGAGCATGCCCTGCTGATTGAGAACCCACGGGGTGAAAGACAAACCAATGGCCGTGGGAATGCAGCTTTGAAAAACCATGGCCCCGGTAATGTTGCCCAGAGCCAAATTATCCTTGCGGGCCTTAATCCACACCACGCTGTTGAACTTTTCCGGCAGCTCGGTGGCGATGGGGGTCACAATTAAGCTGAGCACCAGGGCAGGCACCCCCAAGGTGGTGGCCACATCGTTGATTTCCTCTACGAAAAAGTGTACCAGCACCAGCAGGATAATCAGGCTGGCCGCCAATTGCGCCAAAATGATGAACGTCTGAGGCTCCTTGGTCTTGGGCGCAAAGCTCAGGGCCGGTAAATCGAACTCTTCATCGGGGATGTGCTCTTTTTTCAGGGTGCGGTATACGTACACCCCGTAAAAAATCAGCAACCCAACTGCCATCAAGCGTTTCACCGTGGCATCGTGGATGAAAGCCGCCCCAAAAACAGCCAGATAGGCGGGAAAAAAGTAATGATAATCCCGGCGGAATAAGCCATGATCAAACTTCAGGTGACTGCTGCGCTTTTGCACCGCCGCAAAGTAAAAAACCGCCGCGGCAGTGACCCACATAGCCAGAGTCCCTAACAGAAACGGGGCCCCCAGAATGGCCCCAATGCCAATTTCTTCGCCCGTTTGCGCACTGACATTCGACAAGCCCAACACCCCGGAGGTGATGGCAATAATGGGCACCAGGGTTTCCGGCAAAGCGGTACCCACAGCGGCCAACACACTGCCCACGGCCCCTTCCGACAGGTTAAAGCGGTGACCTGTCCATTCGATGGCGTTGGTGAACAGGGCACAACAGGCCACGATAAGCACCAACAGCACCAAAATTTCGATAGCGGAGAGAAGGACGTCGAATTGCATAGTTCGATTATAGCCGGAAGTGTTATTGAAAATCACGCCCTTTCCGCCGGTTCCTTCAGGCCCGGGGGTTTCATCCGGGCAGGAAAGCCGTATAATAAGGATTGAGTAAAGGACGCTCCACACCGTGCACGACCTACAACCCGGCATCCTGAAGGAAGATGAACTGTTTGCGCAGTTGCTGGATATTTTGCGTGCCCAGGAGCGCCCCGAGAGTGATCTACAACGGATCACTGACGCCTTTGACTACGCCCGACGCATGCACGAAGGGCAGTACCGCAAGAACATGGAGAACTACATTGTTCACCCGGTGAATGTGTCCATTATTCTGGCGGGCATTCCGGTGGATACGGCCACGGTGATGGCGGCCCTGCTGCACGATGTGGTGGAAGACACCGCCAGCACCCCCGATGATATTGAACAGCGCTTTGGGGAGGAGGTGCTGAAGCTGGTAGTGGGGGTGACCAAACTGGGCAAGTTTGAATTCGCCTCCAAAGAAGACGCTCATGCTGAGAACTTCCGCAAAATGTTTTTGGCAATGGCCGATGACGTGCGGGTGATCATGCTCAAGCTGGCCGATCGCTTGCATAACATGCAAACGCTGGAGCACATGAAGCCGGAAAAGCAGATTAAAAAGGCCACCGAGACCATTGAGATCTTCGCCCCACTGGCCAACCGGCTGGGGATGGGTAAGATTCGGGCTGAGTTGGAGGATCTCTCCCTCAAGTATCTGGATCCGGAACGCTATGTGGAAATTGAAAGCGAAATTGCCCACACCACCGATGAGCGGGCCAATACCATTTTGCTGGTGATTGAGAAGATCAAGGACCAGCTCAGTGCCATGAGCATTGAGGCCAAAATTTACGGGCGGGTCAAAAACTACTACAGCATCTACAAAAAAATGCTGACCCAAGAGAAAAAAGTACAGGAAATCTACGACATCAGTGCGGTTCGGGTCATCGTCAATTGCGAACGGGAATGCTATGAAGTATTAGGGGTCATTCACCACGCCTTTACCCCCATCCCGGGCCGCTTTAAAGACTATATCGCCATGCCCAAGAGCAACCTGTATCAATCCCTGCATACCACGGTCATCGGGCCTTACGGGCGCCCCTTGGAAGTGCAGATTCGCACCTGGGATATGCACCGCATCGCTGAATACGGGATTGCCGCCCACTGGAAATACAAGGAAGTGGGCGCCTCCGAAGCAAGCCAGAGTGGCGAAGAACAGCAAATGTCCTGGCTGCGGCAAATGGTGGAACTCAAAGAGGATGCCGGAGACGCCAAAGAGTATGTGGATTCGGTCAAACTGGATCTGTTTCGGGATGAGGTCTTTGTCTTCACTCCCAAAGGGCGGGTCGTGGTTCTGCCTCGAGGCTCGACACCGGTGGATTTCGCCTATCGCATCCACACGGAAGTGGGCAACACCTGCACCGGAGCCAAGGTCAACGGGCGCATTGTGCCTCTGAACAACGCCCTCAAAAATGGCGATATCATCGAGATTATCACCGGCAAGAAAAGCACCCCTCGGCTGGACTGGATTAACTTCGTGCAGACCCAGACGGCCAAGTCTCGCATTCGCCAATGGCACAAAAAGCATTACCGGGAAGAGCATGTCGAGCAGGGTCGCAAGCTGCTGGAAGCGGAACTGACCCGTGCCGTGGTGGATGAGGCCTTGCGCAGCGGTAAACTGGCCAAAACCGCCGAAGAACTGAATTACACCAACCTGGATGATCTATTGGCCGCCTTGGGCTACGGAGAAATCAACCTAAACCGGGTCACCAACCGACTCAAAAAAGGCCCCAGCACCGACTTTGACCCCATGCTGCACAGTTTTGCCTCCCGCAAGGAGCGCCCCCTGGTGAAAAGCGGTCAGGACATTCAGGGGCTGGAAGGCATGATGTACCAGAACGCCAAGTGCTGTAATCCCTTGCCGGGAGAAGGCATTATCGGCATTGTGACCCGCTCTCGTGGGGTCATGATCCACCGGGATGACTGCGACAACCTGGATCATTCCAACCCCAACCGCCGCATGTACGTTAGTTGGGAAGGCGAGAACCAGACCAAGCACTCCGTCAAGCTGGACATTCAGGTCATTGACCGGGTGGGCGTGCTGAAGGATATTTTGACCAAAATCGCCGACTGCAACGCCAACCTGTCCAATACCAAGGTGAAAATTTTACCGGATCACACCGCCTCCATTGAATTAACGCTGGATGTGGAAAGCCTGAAGCATCTGGATCGGGTGCGGGATGCCATTTGCCAGATCAACGATGTGATTGGAGTGCGCCGTCAGCGGGGACGAGGAACGGCCACCGGATCTAAAAAGCCGGAAAACGGTACCGACTCGCTGTAGCGACCGATTTACAGCGTAGGACTGCTTTTCTTTTACAAGGGCATGCGCAAAAAGCACTGGATTCCTGCCGTCGTGTATCATTTCGCGGGAATGAAAATACCGTTTGAAGGTACGACTCAAAGGCTGGGGGAAGGGTTTGTGAGTTGTTGCTGACGCTTGTTCGTTTTCCTGGATTCCCGTCTGCACGGGAATGACAAAGGCATAGTAGCTTGAGCCAAGCATTACGTTAAGATCCACGGGAATGACAGGGCTTCTTGATGGGGGAGGAGATCACCAATACTTGCGGGAATGAAAGAGAAAAATAAAAGAGAAATAGATAAAGGGAATGCATGGGGAGGTCTGGAGGGGAGACAGCGATAGCGCTGGACTCTGTTCCCCCTCCAGTGGGGTATAAGGGGCAACGCCCCTTGAGGAAAGAACTAGTGACGGAATTCCCGAACCCCGGTGGTGACCATAGCGATGTGGTACTGGTTGGCCAGCTTGATCACTTCCGGGTCTTTCACGCTGCCGCCGGGCTGAATAATGGCCCCTACCCGAGCTTGGGCAGCGGCGTAAATATTATCCTCGTGCGGCAAAAACCCATCGGAGGCCAGCACGGCATCCTTGGCCTCATCGCAGGCCAGCTTCAGGGCGCTTTCCAGGGCCCCGATGCGAGAGGTTTGCCCGCCGCCAATACCCACCGTTTTACCGGCCTTGGCCAGCACTATGGCGTTGGATTTGACGTGCTTCACGATTTTCCAGGCGAAGACCATATCTTCCAACTGGGCGTCGGTCGGTTTTTGCTCGGTGGCGATTTTAAAGGCCACATTGGCATGCTTGGCCTTTTTCTCATCCACGGATTGCACCAGAAACAGGTCATCGGCCACCTGTTTGTAATCGGTCTGGCCCACTTTCAGCTCGGGCAAGTCCCGCTTCACCAACCGCAGGTTTTTCTTGGTGGATAAAAGCTCAAAGGCACCGGGCTCAAAGCCTGGGGCGATAATCACTTCCAGAAAAATGTCCTTCATCAGCTTGGCTGCTGCTTCGGTAACCGACTGGTTGAAAGCCACCACCCCGCCAAAGGCGCTCAGCGGGTCGGTATCCAAGGCCCGCTGGAAGGCATCCTGAACGGATTGGGTGGAAATGGCCACCCCACAAGGGTTGTTATGCTTCACAATCACACAAGCCGCCGTTTCCGTGAACTCTGTGGCGATATTCCAGGCCGCTTGCATGTCCAGAATGTTGTTGTACGAAAGCTCTTTCCCATGCAGATACTCAAAATCCACAGAGCGCTTGGCCAAACCATACAAGGCCGCTTGCTGGTGTGGATTTTCCCCGTAACGCAGGTCGGTAATTTTGGAAAGCGGCAGTGTCAGGGCATCCGGCAAAGTGGTTTGCTCTTCCGGCTTGATCAGTTGGCTCATCAGGTAACGCTGCACCAGACCATCATAATAAGAGGACTGGGCAAAGGCCTCTACGGCCAGTTTTTTACGGAAACTCAGTGAGGTACTGCCGTTGCCTTTTTCCATCTCGGCCAAAAAGCCCTCGTACTGGGCAGCGCTGCCCAACACGTTCACCAGCGGATAGTTCTTGGCTGCCGCCCGAATGAGGGCCGAACCGCCAATATCCACAAAGTGCAGCATGTGCAAGGGATCTTGAGAGTCTTCCTCCTTGGCGAAACGATCCCGTTCCGCCTCAAAAGGATAGAGATTGACCACCACCACATCCACGGCAAACGGCACCACCGCTTGGTTCTCCCGATCATGCGCTTCGGCCAGAATACCGGCGAAAATTTCCGGGTGCAGGCTTTTCACCCGACCGCCCAATAACTCCCCAAAGCCGGTGATTTCAGAACTTTCAATGGCCGGAATATTGCGCTCATCCAGAAACTTTTTAGTGCCGCCGGTGGATAAAATCACGTAGCCGTAGTGCTCGCTCAATGCCCGAGCCAGCGGCTCCAGGCCCTGTTTGTCAAACACACTGATAAACGCCACTTTTTTACCAGCCAAGACGGATTGCAATTCGGGTTTCATGAAAAAATCACTCCTTTGAGCCTTTAGGCCATGGACTATGGAAAGAAAAGGCCACGACGGTGCACGATTTTTGTATTGTATGCCGAACATAGGGGGCTTTCCAGCCGGCTGAAAAGGCCCCTGCCAACGCAGGCAACCGGGCCACTCATGCTTTGGGGAAATACTCTTTTTGGTATGATGCCGTTATGACGACCCCCTTGCCCATCCACTTTTTTGACTACACCTGTGACCGCTGCGGGGCACCAGTTTGCGAGCGGGTTCAGCTGATGAATCTGGCCCTGAACTATGAAGAAGAGTTGTTTTGTCTGGATTGTCTAGCAGCGGAGCAGGATATGCCTGCCGAGGCCTTGGCCGATTTTGCCAAAAGTTATGTCTACAGTCGGGATTGCTTTAAAAATCCCTGGATGAAATTTGACGCCACGCCCTGCCCCAAACGCACTGACGGCCTGTGCTTTTGTCAGGATACCGCCAGTTAATGGCAAGCCCTAAACTGGCAAACGGGCACACCAATGCCACAACTTGTTTTTGCTAGAATAGTCGCACGCAAATTTATATTGATTTATATTGACCGGGAAGCCCTTGCCTCTCACATACTCAACGGATTGCTCCCCCACTGAACGTCAACTGCCCAACTCATCAGTCCCAATAAAAGGTTTTTAATCATGTCCATTTCCAGCACCCCTTCCGCCCAGCACCAGCCCACCCACTACGCGGGCATCTGCAATTCCATTACCGAGGCCATCGGGCATACCCCCATGGTGCGCCTGAACCGGGTGTTCAGCGAGTTTCCGGAGACCACCGTGTTGGCCAAGGTGGAGTTTGTGAACCCCAACGGCTCCATGAAAGACCGTATTGCCTTGCGCATGATTGAACGGGCCGAGCAAGAAGGGCGCATTAAGCCCGGCGACACCCTGGTGGAACCCACCAGCGGCAACACCGGCTTGGGGCTGGCCATGGTCTGCGCGGCCAAAGGCTACAAACTGGTCATTACCATGCCCATGAAGATGAGCGAAGAGAAACGCCGCCTGATTCGGGCCTTTGGCGCGGAATTGATTTTGGCCCCCACGGAGCTGGCCCACGATCACCCGGACAACTACATTGAAATCGCCAAGCGCATTGCCCGGGAACGCCCCAACACCCACATGCTGAACCAGTATGAAAACCCCGGCAACCCGGAAGCGCACTACCTGAGCACCGGCCCCGAAATTTGGGAGCAAACCGCCGGCAAGCTGGACTACTTTGTATGCGGCATGGGCACCGGCGGCACCATTACCGGGACTTCTCGTTATCTGAAAGAGCAAAACCCCAATATTCAAATCGTGGGCGCCGATCCGGTGGGCTCTATCTTCTCTGGCGGAGAACCCGGTCAATATCTGGTGGAAGGCATTGGCTACGACTTTTGGCCCCAGGTGTTTGATGTAAAACTGGTGGATCAGATGTTCACCATCACCGACCAAGAATCCTTTGAAGAAGCCCGTCGCATTACCCGGGAAGAGGGCATGCTGGTGGGCGGCTCCTGCGGTACAGTGCTGGCCAGCACCCGCAAGCTGTTGCAGCGGGATAAAGAGCTACTCAAGGGTAAAACCATCGTCATTATGCTGCATGACAACGGGCGCAACTACATTTCCAAAATCTACAACGATGACTGGATGAAAGAACAAGGCCTGTTGTAGGCGCGTCCAAACTCTGTTGAGCGTCCTTGGGCAACAATTCCGGGAGACCGGTTTTATTGTCCTTGTTCACGCTTTGAAAAGCGCCTCCGCGGCGGACACTTGATTCGTTATGATTTCATCCACCCACCTGACACAATCCCCCTTAACGCCACAGGCTACCCGGTCTGCCGCCAACGCCAACATTGCGCCAACCCCTGCCAATGGCGCTTACGCACACTCCGACAGGGTTCAATTTGGAGACAGCGCGGCAAAACCTTCCGCGTGGGAACGCTTTAAACAAGGCGTGGCCCGCCTGTGGCAGTCCTTCATTGCGCCGTTCAAGAGGCTCCTGTCCTGGTTTAAAACCCCGCAGGCGAAACCTAACGCCAATACAAAGCCAAGCCCCGCTGCTCCGCCGAGCAAAAGCGCCCAGCCCCCTACCGAAACGACCGCAGCCACTGAAAAGCCTCCCATTGCCCCGGCACAATCCGGCACCCCTCAAGGGGGCCCACAGCCTATGGCTTTGCCTGCAAGCCCTCCTAAACCAAGCCGAACCAGTAAAAGTCGTAGACCCTCTTCCGGCCAACACCAACCCGAGGCCCCATCCACCATGCATTCAGCCATTTCTCAACAAAATGGGACGGCTCGCCCAATCCAACCGACCATAAACCAGCAATCTTCGCCAACCCAGCAAACCCAACCCTCAGAGCCCGCTCGCCCAAAAAGCACCAAGCGTCAACCAAACCAAACACCGACACCCGGTTTCGGTGAGCGTCTTAAATCCGCCTTCGCCTGGCTCCGGCCCCAGCCTTCAGCCACACAGAGCCATCAACAAGCCCTGAACGAGCTGAAGGAGATGATATTAGAACCAGAGACTCCGCCTCCAGCGCCCCCAAAAAAGCAAGCCAAAAAGTCATCCGAACAAAACATACCAGCAAGAGTGAGGCCTGCTGGGGCTTCCAGCCGTCCCGTGGCTGCGACAGCCAGCTTGCCAAGGGTAATCCCGGTGGAAGAATTGTTTGGAAGCGATTTAACCAGCATCCAGTTCCAGCAAAAGGACGGCAATACCTGCTATTTGCTATCGTCTCTGGATGCCATTTTTCATCACCCCCAAGGTAAGCAGATTCTGGAAAAAATTCAGATCACCCGAACCCCGGATGGCTATTCGGTCAAATTTCCCGGCCAACCCCAATCTATTAACGTTAGTAATGAAGAATTAGAATTAGAGCGTCGTCTCCGGTTAGCCGATGGCAACCATGTTAAGGGCGTAGAATCTAGCTGCAAAGGCGTGTGTATTTTAGAATGCGCCTATTCTAAAATCCCCGACAATCCCAGATTTGGAAAAACGGATGAATTCAAAAATGCCATGACCCGAATCTTTGGCTCCGATCACGAAGTGGTCAATATCCAGAATTCCCGCAACCCTGAAAAAGGTGTTCTCAGGAACGCCGCTGGACAGCCTATCGCTGTTGATATTGTTAACGGTATTCGCGTAGAAAAACTCCTCCCCTGGCAGGGGGATCACTGGATTGGCAGCCGTGAATTTGCACACAATGAGCGCTTTGAGGTGTTCAGGCAATACATTCAAAACCCCGAAACTCGGGAAAAACTGGACATTATAACGGCAAAACCCATTGGTGTAGCCCATTACAATTCCATTCGCCTCGACAAATCCACAGACCAAATTATTGTCCTGGGAGATCCCGTTGGTACTGAACGCTCCATTGAAGTTAAATTTGAGGATTTTATGAAGGGGTATGACATTGAGGGCATTCGACTGCCCCGCTAACGCTCTCACCCGGTTTGCGGTAAAGTATGGGCAACATCCGATTTAAACAGGAGTTTTGCCATGCAGTTCAAAACCATCGCCATTCACAGCCACCAGCATCCCGATCCCGTCACCGGGGCAGTCATTAACCCCATCTATCAAACCTCCACCTTCGCTCAGGAAGACGCCGGTGTGCACAAAGGCTGGGATTACTCCCGTTGCGGCAACCCCACCGTGGATACCCTGGCCGGTGTTTTGGCGGATTTGGAAGGCGGCAAGCACGGCTACTGCTTTGCCAGTGGCGTGGGGGCCCTGGTCACCATGTGCAACGCCTTATTTGTGCCCGGCGATCACCTGCTAATTGGCGATGACGTTTACGGCGGGACCTTCCGCTACACCACCAAAGTATTGGCCAAATACGGTGTGGACATTGAATTTATCGATATGACCGATCCACAAAACGTGGCAAAGGCCATTAAACCCAACACCAAAATGGTGTACATGGAATCGCCCACCAACCCGCTATTAAAGCTGGTGGACATTGCGGCCATTAATCAAATCGCCAAAAAGCACAACATTTTAACCTGCGTGGACAACACCTTTGCCAGCCCGTATCTGCAACGTCCCATCGAACTGGGTGTGGACATCGTGCTGCACAGCACCACCAAGTACATTGGCGGGCACAGTGATGTCATCGGCGGGGCCTTGGTGTTGAAGGATGACAGTCTGAACGATGCCATCCGCTTTCACCGCAATACCATTGGGGCCAACCCCGATCCGTTTAACTCATGGCTGACCCTGCGGGGCCTGAAAACCCTGGGCTTGCGTATGGACGCCCATTGCGCCAGCGCCCTGGAACTGGCCCAGTATCTGGAACAACACGAGGCCGTGGAAGCGGTGTTCTATCCCGGTTTACCCTCCCACCCACAACACGCCTTGGCCCAAAAGCAAATGAAAGCGGGCGGCGGGATGATTTCCATTCGGGTGAAGGGCGGCGAGGCCGAGGCCCGTAAATTCCTGAAAAGCGTAAAAGTGTTCACTCTGGCTGAAAGCTTGGGCGGCGTGGAATCGCTGATTGAGCACCCCGCCCTGATGACCCACTTGTCCGTGGATCCCAAAGTGCGTCAGGAATTGGGCATTACCGATAACCTGATTCGCCTGTCCGTGGGCATTGAAGATGTGGCCGATCTCAAAGCAGATTTGGAGCAGGCCCTGAAGGCCCTCTCCCACAAAGCGGCCGCCACCGTATAAATCAACAGAAATCAACGCCCATGAGCTTTTTGAAACTGGGTATTATTGGCTATCCACTCACCCATAGCCTCTCTCCGCTGCTGCATGCCGAGCTTATGCGGCAATTGGGCGTGGATGGAGAATACCGCAAGTACGAAATCTCCCCGGAAGCCTTGCCAATCACCTTGCCCCAACTGGCCCAACAGGGCATTCGGGGAGTAAATGTGACCATTCCCCACAAAGTGGCCGTCATGCACGCCATGGATTGGCTCAGCCCCGAGGCGGAGCTGGCAGGAGCGGTGAACACCATTGTGTTTCAGCCCGATCCATCAGGTAACATCCTCCGGCAGGGGCATAACACCGATATCGCAGGCTTTATGCGAGGGCTGCCTTCCAGTGCCCGCAACCCATTGCAGCAGAGCCATGTGTTGGTACTGGGGGCGGGCGGCTCGGCGCGGGCGGTGATGACTGGACTAATTCAGGCCCAAACCCAAGCCATTACCTTTGCCGTGCGCAATCCGGCCAAAGCCCTGTCCATTACCAGCGATGGCCAATTAATCAAAAAAACGCTGAACAGCCCCACCCAACTCAATCTGGTGGCTCTGGATAATTTATCCGACACCCCCGGCGGCAATTTATCCGGCTTTGCAGGCCTGATTAACACCACACCGGTGGGTATGTATCCCAACAACATACAAAGTCCGCTGAGCAGCCTGCAACTGCAAACGCTGCCTAGCCATGCCTGGGTCTATGACCTCATTTATCGACCGGTGGAAACCCAGCTATTGCAGCAAGCACAAGCCCTTGGGCTCACTGCGATTAATGGGCTGGATATGCTGATTTATCAGGGCATTTGTGCCTTTGAACTGTGGAGTGGCCGCCAAGTGCCAGACACGCTGGTCAACGCCCTGCGTCACAGCTTGCAACAACAGTTAGAGAAATCACCCAACCAATAGTTTGCCCAAAATCCACTGGGCCAAAGCCACTGTCATCCGGTACAATAGGGATACTTGCAGTGATTGGACACCACCATTTACGGTGTGTCGGTTCGCATTTGGCTTGGATTGAGCCTGTATTTAAGAGTTAGGAGAGTTGTTCATGGGGTCAGCCAAAACCCGCTTCAGTTTTTCCAGCGAAAAAGCCACCAGCATCAAGGCCGATGGCCTGATTATTCCGGTATTTAAAAAGCCTGCCCCCAAAACGGACAGCAAGGCCAAAAGCCCCAAAGAGGCCGATCCCAGAACGTCCATTGTGTGGCCCATCACCCTGGATAAGGCCTTGAAAGACGAGATTGAGGCCATTGCCCTTGAAGAAAAATTTGACGGCAGCAAAGGCAAAACGCTGACCGTGCGGCAATCTTCCGCCAACAAACTGGGTGCGCGTCGCTTGGTGATTGTTGGCTTAGGGGAAGCGGATAAAGTACTGCCCCGTCACTGGGAAGCCAACGCCCACAAAGCCCTTGCCGGATTGTTGGGCTTGAAAGACTTTAAAGCGGCCGCCATTTTATTGCCGGAAGCCACTGAAAAACTCAGCGCGGAAGCGGCGGTTTCTCTGGCGGTGGATGCCGTTTTTCAGGCTACCTATAAATCCATGGAAGCCAAAGAGCCCGGCCCCAAGCTGGAAAGCGTGATTCTGCTGAGTGCTAAAAAACTGGAAAGCACCTTGCAGCAAGCCCAAGCGTTGGCAGAAGCTCGCAGCTTGGTGAAAGATTTGGTCAACCACCCCTCCAACCTGAAAACCACCAACACCCTGGTGGAGCAGGCCAAAACCATTGGCAAAAACAGCGCGGTGAAGGTCAACGTGCAAAGCAGCAGCGCCTGGATTGAGAAAAACATGCCCTGCTTCTTCACCGTGGCCAAAGGCTCCCTGGCCAGCGATCCGCCCAAGTTTATTACCCTGCATTACGCCCCCAAATCGGGCAAGGCCAAAAAGAAAATCGCCATTGTGGGCAAGAGTGTGATCTTCGATACCGGCGGCTATCAGGTCAAACCCGGTGATTACATGGTGACCATGAAGGGCGATATGACCGGTGGGGCGGTGGCACTGGCCACCATGCAAGCCATGGCCGCCTTGCAGCCGCAACACATTGAAGTGACCGCCTACCTGGCCGCCACCCCCAATAAAATCGACAGCGATGCCATGATCCCCGATTCCATTGTGAACACCACCTGCGGCAAAAAAGTGGAAATTCGTCACACCGATGCCGAAGGCCGCTTGACCTTGATTGATGCGGTGACCAAAGCGGCTGAAAGCAAGCCGGAAGAGATCCTGACCATTGCCACCCTGACCGGGGCTGCCTCCGTGGCCGTGGGTTCCTACATTGCCCTGATGGGTAACAACGAGGCCCTGCGGGATCGCATCGCTGCTGCCGGGCGCTCTCAAGGAGAGCCGATTCAGACGCTGGATGTGACCGAAGATGACTTTGAGAACATCAAAAGCAAGCTGGATGGGGCTGATATCATCAACACTTCCCAGCGCAAGAACCGGGGCGCCCAAACCGCCGCCGCTTTTGTCATGAGCGGGGCCAGCGATGAAATGCCCATGGCCCACATGGACATCGCCGGGGCCGACATGACCCCGGATGAGAAGGCCACCGGGGTTTCCGTGAAAACCATCATTCAATACCTGTTGAATGAAGACGCCAGCCTGAGCGGGGGAAAATCCAGCGCGCCCAAAGCCGGTGCATCTGCTAAAACCAGCCCCAAGCCAGCCGCCAAGCCCACCCCTAAAAAAGCGGCCCCCAAGGCCAAAGTAGTGGCCAAAGCGCCGGCCACTGCCCCCTTAAAAAGCCCGGCCAAAAAAGGCGCTCCCGGTACCACGAAGGGCACGCCCAAAAAGCCCAGCGATCGGCAGCCCCCCAAGGCCAAGCCCGCTACGCCCAAAAAGAAAAAATAAACCCACCACCGACCAAAGAACCACGACGCCCCGCCCATTCATTGGTGGGGCGTTTTGGGTTGGGGCGTTTTGGCGTTTTCAGCCCAGTGGACGCCAGCCTTTCAACCCTGAGGAGAACCGGGCGTGAGGAAAACGAAGTCATATAGGCAACCGATGCTGAGCACCACCGAAATCCTTACACTAGAAGGCAAAGCCTTTGCACCCAACCCGCAGCAATCGACAGGAGCATTTGCCGATGCCAAACTTCCCCAAGCACCCCCAAGCCCTTAGTCTGAAACTGGGATTGGCGCTGCTGCTGCTGACCTCGTGCATCCCCCAAAGCTGGGCGGACGTGATGCACTTTATGAACGGCAAGCTGGTGCAAGGCAAGCTGGATCGGGTCACTGGGGACATCATCGAATTTCGAGAAAAAAGCAACTTTGGCAGCAAAATGAACGTTCATCGCATCCAGCTGACCAACCGGCACGATGTGGTAGAAACCAGTCGCAAAAAACGCTACTTTGGTGAAATTGTGTATCTGGATAAATTCAAACTGGACCTAAAAACGTCCACGGGGCTGGTCAAACTCAACCGACTCCGCATTAAAAACGTGGTCATCGGCTCTCCTGGCGATCAGCCTGTGTCCAATCTGGATGTGATGCCATTGGCCCCGCAAAATACGGGCCGGGAGATGAGCAGCACCCCAGCCTTGCGCACTGCCCCCTTACCGGAGCAGAGCCGAAATACTGGCAGCTGGTCCAATGCCGAAGCATGGGAAGATCAGGACGCCATCCCGGCGGTCAATCACTAAGAGACTGTCCGAAAAGCCTCTAACAATTTATCGATTAGTCGCCACCGACTGGGCCGCCTGGGCTGGATATAGCTCAATCCAGGCCTTAATTTTGCGCTGCGGCTGAGTCCGATCCGGGTATAACAACAGGTTATTCAGCGTCCCCGCCTTCAGGTAGCCATCCACGGCGATGCCGGAACGGAACCCACTGGGCGAAAGCTTCAAATTCTTGCCGTTCAGCTCAATTTCAATGGTGCCCTGCCTGGTGGGCAAATTGGCCGCGGAATCCCCCTCCTGAATCCACAGGGTGCCCTTGGGCTGATGCACGTCAAATCGGGTCATCACCGGCTTGTTCAGTGGATTGGTACCCACCGAAACGGGAATGGAACCCAGACTGACCCCTCGGTAATAGTGCTGCACGATTTGCGGGAAGCGGTAACCGTGCTTGTGCATCCAGCTGGCCCCCAACTGACTGAGGCCCACCCCGTGACCAAAGCCGCCCCCATTGGCAACCAGGCCCACCACGGAGCCCTTGGCGTCCTTCTGCGGGGTGAATACCACATTACCGCTGGGCAACATTTTGCCCCCGTTGCTAAAGACTTTGCGCAACAGAAACTCTTTTTTGACCGTCCAGGTACCTCGGCTGCCCTGAATGGCCACCACCATGGCTTTCCCCGAGAGGCCTCGCTCCAGCACTTGCACCCCTTTAAACACCCCAATGCTATCACCGGGCTTGAATAGCGGGCTGACAAAGGCCTTGGTGGAATTATCCTTGGAGACCGCCAGCAAGCCCTGATTGAGCGCCGCTTCCAGCTGCGGGCGGGTCCAGCGCTTCTCCCAACGGTAGTAAGGCGATTCCACATCGAAGCTGCGCATACTGCTATCCGTCCAGAACTTACGCGCGCCCGCCTCCGTTCTTAAATCCAGACCTGGTGGCAGGGGCAAATCCGGTCCGCCTTGCAGGTAGGCGATGGGAGGGGCCGGATACTGCTTGGTGGTTGGATCGGAAAAGGCGAAAGAGTAGTTCTCAGCCACCCCACCGTGGGAAGAGCTGAACAAGGCCAAAATGGGATCGCCGTTGTACAGGCCCACCAGCCCTTCGGTATCGGCAATGGCCTGATTGCTACCGGGGGTTTCCGTTTGAGAGCCCAAGTACACCTGACACAACTGGGAATCGCAAATATCAAAGGTCTTCCAGGGCTTTTCCCGGGGGCGAATGGCATAATTCCGGGCAGCTACCGCTTGCGCTTTGACCGCTTCCAGCCCGTAGCGCATGGGTAATTCGTTGGGCACCACGGCCTTCAGGTAATCTTCCAGCGACACCACATCCACCACGGTCAGTTTACCGGGTGAGGAAGCGGCCCGCACAATCTCAAAAACGCCCCGGTACTCTGGGACTTCCTTGCGGCGGGTGATGTTGGTAATTTTCAGCCGATCCCGATCGTTCAGTGGGGCTACAACCAAGGGGCCCGGCACCGGCATCACCGCAGCCGGCGGCACAGTAGGCGGCACGGCCAGCAGATTGAGATTGGCCGCATCGCCCAATACCGGGGCAGACGTTCCCACGTTCAGGCCGCTACTTTTGAGATAAAAACCGCTCCCATCCACCGTAATGGTGACCACATCTCCCGGCTTCCCACTTAAAACGGGCAAGCCGGTGTTCTTATCCCGAATGACAAACGAGCCGGTAGCGGAAATCTGGGTGCGGGGGTATTCCAGGGTGGTCATGTTGTCATCGCTAATGCCCACCCGAATGAGATCGGCGTCGATATAATTGGTTTGGGGCGTCCAGTCCGCTTGAGAGCGGGTCAACAGAAACACGCTGGCCGCTAGAGTCAGCCAGCCTAAGGCCAGACCGGCCTTGATGGCCATTGGTTTTGAAGCTTGACCGTGCTGTTTTTTCCACATTTCCGCGCCCGTCCTGTTCACTCTCAACATACTGATCTCCCCTATTATAGCCTTGGCCAGCCCCTTGCACCAAAAATCAGCTGAATTACTGGCAGAAAGGCCCTAACCACCGTAGCCCTGATTCACCCGGCAGACTTCCGGAAACTTATGGTAGCGTTATGGCAATGACGTCTCAGCAACCAGGCAGGTTCCAAAACCCGATGAAACTCATTGCCAACCTCAGCAACGTAGATAGCCAAACCACTCTGCAAGCGGGGATTTCTCCCCAACAGCTTATGGAAGCTGCCGGTCAACAGGTGGCAAAAGCTGTTAAAACTCATACCCAAGCCACCCAGCGGGGGATTATTGTCTGTGGGCCCGGTAACAACGGTGGGGATGGCTTTGTATGCGCCCGCAAATTGTATGAGGCCGGTTACACCAAGCTGACCGTCATTTACACCGGCACGAATTACCGGAACGAGGCTTTGGAGAATCTGGAAAAGCTGTTAATGGGCCTGCCCATCGAGATCCTTCCAGCGGCTCAAAAACCCCAGCAGGCCATCAACCGGATTGGGGAAGCGGAATTTATCGTCGATGCCCTGTTTGGCAGCGGCCTCAGTCGTAATATTGAAGGTACGGAAGCCCAACTGATTGAGGCCATCAACGCCCGACAGGCTCAAGCACACTGCTGGGTGCTGGCCGTGGATATCCCCTCAGGCGTTCACAGTGAAAGCGGGGCCATACTGGGGGTGGCCGTACAAGCCGCTCAAACCGTCACATTCGCCGTGGGCAAGCCGGGCTTGTATCTGTATCCAGGTAAAGGGTACGCCGGTGTCATCACCGTAGCCGATATTGGCATTCCACCCCGATTCATTGAGGAAGAACCCAGCCCTTATCAACTAATTGAAACCGCCGACGCACGGCAGTGGCTTCCGTACAGGCATCACGATAGTCACAAGTACCATTACGGCCACGTGTTAGTGATTGCCGGAAGCCAGGCCATGCCCGGCGCGGCCATTTTATGCGCAGAAGCGGCGGCCAGTGGCGGTGCTGGACTGGTGACTTTGGCCAGCATGCCCGGTGTCTTCAGCCAAGTCCCTTGCCGGGCGGAGATTATGCGCCTGCATTTACCGGATGCACATGAACTGGGAGCCGACTCGATTGCCCCCATTCAGGCGGCCTTGGCCAATGGACGCTACAACGCCATTCTTATTGGCCCCGGACTGGGGCGGGCACCGGAAACCATAGCCACCGTGCAAGCCCTGCTTTCCCACTTCAAGACCCTGCATCTCCCGGTCATCGTGGATGCGGACGCCCTATCCGCCTTGGCCGATCAGCCGATCGCTTTATCGGAGCAATTTATTTTAACCCCGCATGTGGGGGAATGCGCCCGCTTGCTGCACTGGGAGAATGCCACCGTTTCGGCCAACCTGCCGCAAGCCGCCCAAGAGGCCCGAGAGCGCTACAAGGCCACCGTGGTGTTGAAATCAGCGGCCACCCTTGTGGCGACACACACTCAAGCATCCAGCGAACCCTCAGGCGCAGCCTCGGAAAGCCAGCCCCTCCAGTCCATATGGATTTCCCCCACTGGCAATGCGGGCATGGCCACCGCCGGTAGTGGCGATGTACTCAGCGGCATCATTGGAGCGCTGGCCGCTCAAAAGCAGGCCCAGCAGCAGCCCATTTGGCAAGCGGCCCCATTGGGCGTTTATGTGCATGGGTGTGCCGGGGATAGCGCTGCCCAGCATCGCACGGTTTACGCCATGCGCGCTTCCGACATCACCCAACACATTCCAGACGCCTTTCAGACCATCTTGCAACAGCCAAAGCAATAACCCCAAAGCACCGAACTGGCATACAATAAAGCCTATGAGCACTTTTATTCCCATTAAAAAAATCCAGAAACGCTCAGCCAGTGGGCAGGCGGAAACCTGGTTCGCCGTTCCTGCCATGGCCATTAGCAGCCCCCAGGGCCGTCTGCTCATCCCCAACCCGGCCGGGGCGGAGGCCCAGTTGTTTGCCACGCTGGAAGAGGCCGAAGAGGCCGTTCGGCGGGCCGGATTTGACTATGAGTTTGAAGGAAAGCAAGTTTACGCCTTTCAGTCGACTGTGTCAGCCAAAAGCGCGGCCATAACCAGACCGGGGGCCAATCCATTGGAACAGGCCGTACCGTTGTTGATTGAACATTTAAGGGATCGCGAAAGCAGCGTGGTGGCCAATGCCGCCTATGCACTGGGCACCATGAGGGCCGGCGCCGCTTTAGAGCCTCTCAGCCAGATTTTAGGCCACGATGACCCCACCGTTCGCAAAAACGTGGCCGAAGCCATGGGCCGTTTAGGACCTGCCGCCTTGACCCATCTGAGTATGGCCTTTGAGAAGGCCCGCACCAATACGGGCAAACAGGCCCCCTATATTCGCCTGACCGCTTTAAGCGCTTTTCTGGAAATGGTGGAACAGGGGCAAGTCAGCAGTTGCAGCGGGCATTATTTGCCCTTGGCCATAACGGCATTGCAGGATGACAGCTGGCTGGTGCGTTCTCAGGCAGCGTTACTGGTGGGCAGAACCGCCCAGGCACTGGATGAAGAACGCCGACGACTGGAGCAACCGCGTCCCGGACGTTGAAATTTTAGTGGGCTGAGAAATATTAGTGGGGCTGACGCAAGGCCTCTTCAAAGGCGGCCTGATCCTCAGTCTCTTCAGCGGCCGGTTGATTCAGCAGGCCCATGCGCTGCTTCATATTCTGCACTTTCAAAAAAGCCACCAGAGAATCAATCTCATCATCGCTCAGCGGGCCGCCATGCTGCCTGGAAAACGGTGGCATTTGGGGCGACTTGGCAGATCCTTCGGCGATGATTTTGCGCATTTGGGCCTGATAGGCTGCATCCTCGTAGTTGCCCTTCAACAGGCTTGGCCCGGCACTGAGATGCCCTTGCCCGTTGATTCCGTGGCACATGGCGCAATCGGCCACAAACAAAGCCTTTCCGGTTTTGCCTTTACCGGCCTGTACATGGCAAGTGGCGCACTGGCCCTTAAACAGCACCAGACGATCAGTAGCCTGAACCGTGACCGGGGCATGACTGGCCATTTTCTTGGGCAACACTTCGCCCACCAAAAACAAAGCCAGCTCCTGACGCTTGGGATCGTTACTTTTCACCGTGATTTGCTTGCGCACTTTCCCCAACTTGATGCTGGTATCCAGTGACACATCAATGCGGGTGAAATCACCTGGGGGGACAAGCGTTTTAGAGAGCTTGGCCACCGTGCAACCGCAAGAGGTCTGCACATCAGCGATTTTGAGCGGCTTGCCGCCCACGTTGTACAGTAAAAAATGCGCGGGCACTTTGCTGTCGGTTTCCACCTGTCCCACATCCTCAATGCGCTGTTCCGCCTTGATAATGGGCGGCTCATAAACGGAAATAACCACCGGTTTACGGCCCGGCGTGGTAAATATCAACCACATGGACAGGCAGGCAAAGCCCAGCATGATTAGGAAAATCAGTTTGCGGAGGGGAAAACGCATAAAGGCGGTCAGTCCTTGCTTAAATGTGGAAAATATCCGCTTGAGCCAAAGATTGAGCGGCTTTATGCGCTCAGCGTTCCGGCTCAAAACAGACCGCAGCCAAGCCGTTCAATTGGCACTATTGTAATGCAAATGGACGCTGAAAAGTCGAGGGGGCTGCCAAAAGAAGCAGATTCACCAGTAACAGAGGCCACCCCGGCCATTGCCAAGCCGCCCAACCGTTTCAAGCAGACCAATGCATGAAGCCCGCTTTTACGGTAAAATCATCCCCAGTTTGATTCACGTTTATCCCTTACCTTCTCTTCCGTATTAGCCCGCCCGTCCAAGCAAAGAGAGCAGCGCCATGAAAGATACCGTTGTTTCCCAACTGAACCCCCAACCCTATCACAGCCCTTCCAGGCTGGCAGTCGGGCAGCCCCCCATCGGCATTGACATTGGCGGCACCAAAATTAACGCGGCAGTGGTGCGTCACAACCCCGCCACCGGAGAAGATGAGCTGATTTCCCTGTTGAACAGCCCCACCCCCACCGATTCAGAGACATTTTTGAATACCTTGGTGGATATGATCCAGAAACTGAACGCGGAACACAGCGTTTCCGCCGTGGGGATTTCCACCGCTGGCGTGGTGGACTCCATTCACGGACGCATTCTGGGTTCCACCGGCAATATGCCCGCCCTCAAGAATATCGCCAACCTGAAAGAACTGCTGGAAGCCAAAACCGGCTTGCCTGTGCATGTAGAAAACGACGCCAACGCCGCCGCATACGGAGAATGGCGCTGTGGCGCGGCCAAAGGCTCACAAAACATGTTTGCCATCACCTTGGGCACCGGGGTGGGCATGGGTATTGTCTTTAACGGGCAAATGTATCGGGGCTCCCACTTTTACGCGGGAGAAGGTGGCCATATCGCCATTGCCCACAAGCGGGAGCGCAAATGCACCTGCGGACGCTGGGACTGCTGGGAAGCCTTTGCCTCTGGCACCGGCCTGCAAATTACCGCGGAGCAGACCTTAGAAGCAGCACCGGAAACAGCCCAGCAAGAATTTAAAGCCAAGTACTGCGAGAACGGCAAAGTCACCACCTATGCTGTCATTGCCGCCTGGAAAGACAACAACCACATTGGCCAGCAAATTATTGATGACTGGCACAACCACATTGCCGTGGGCCTGAGCAGCCTGATTAACGTGATGGACCCGGACATGATTGTGGTGGGCGGTGGTTTGGCCCAATTCGTGGATTTTGAGTTATTGCTGGAACGCACCAGAGAGCGCTCCATGAGTGACGCCTTCCAGTTAGTGCCCGCAGCCCTGGGCAACCACGCCGGTATCGTGGGAGCCGCTTACCTTGCCCTAGAATCCCAACCAGAGCCCCTTGCCTAAATGCCATCCTATCCTCAAAAACCCCGTCCTACCAACAACCCATTACTCGAAGAAGCCCGCCATTTACGGTTAAAAAAGCGCTTCAGCCAGCATTTCCTGATTCGGGAAACGGTGCTGGACGCCATTTGCAACCTCATGGACCTCAGCCCCACCGATCAGTTGCTTGAAATTGGCCCCGGCGGCGGTTTCCTCACCGAAAAACTGCTGGCCACCGGCTGCCAATTGACGGCCGTGGAACTGGACCGGCGCATGTGCAAGCATCTGCATGACCGCTTCCCGGCGGCCAAGCATCCCAACTTTCATCTGGTGGAACAGGATATTCTCAAATTCGACTTCGAGTCCTTCACCGCCACCACCCCGAAATTCAAGATCGTGGGCAACTTACCCTATCAAATTACCTCTAAAATCATGTTTTTACTGGCTGGCGAGCTGTATCAGGCCCACTACCCCTTGCGCCAACAAATCACCCAGCTTACGGTGATGGTTCAAAAGGAAGTGGCAGAGCGAATCTGTGCCCATCCAGGACAACGGGCCTTCAACCCGCTTTCCATTGCCTTACAGTACTGGTTTGAACCCCGTTTTGATTTTGTGGTGCCCGCCTCCGATTTTTACCCGCCCCCCAAGGTGGAATCAGCTGTCCTCACCCTGTTTCCCCGGCCAGAGCCGTTGATTAAGGTGAACGATCTGAACTTGTTCTCCAAATTAGTGCGAACCGCCTTTGCCCAAAAGCGCAAAACCGTTCGCAACGCCCTGATGGGGGGCTCCTTTGCCAGCGGTGCCTTGATTGATCAAATTTTTGCGCAAGTTGGGGTGGATACCAACCTGCGCGCAGAAGCCATCTCAGTTGTGACTTTCGGAGAGTTAAGCAATGCTTTCGGTTCAAACGCCAGCCAAAATTAACTTGTTTCTGAATATTCGTCCCCGACTGGCCGATGGATACCATGAGCTCTGCTCGGTAATGCAGGCCATTCGGCTGTGGGACCGTCTGGATGTCAGCCCGTTGCACGAGGGCAAGCAGCAGACCATCAAGTTCAGCTGTAACGTTCCGGAACTGGAATATCGGGCCAAGGACAACCTGGTGGTCAAAGCTTACCGCCTGTTCTGGGACGAGACCCAATTGCCTTCCCTGGGGCTGAAAGTGCATTTGCAAAAGGAAATTCCGATGCAGGCGGGCTTGGGCGGTGGCAGTTCCGATGCAGCGGCAATGCTGATCATTCTGAACCATTTGTCCCATGCCAAACTAAGCCCTGATGAACTGCGGACACTGGCCACCAAACTGGGCTCGGATGTGCCCTTTTTCATCAGCGGGGGGCTGGCCTTGGTCAGCGGAAAAGGCGAAGTGGTAGAACCCCTGCCCACCAGTATGGTGGAAGAAATGGGCGTGGTGGTCATCAAACCCCGCAACCTGAATATTGATACCAGCATGGCCTATCATCGCTTTGCCAGCGGGGCCCGCTACGAAACCCGCTCGCCCGAGCATATCCTGATGGCCTTGAAAGACGGCAAGCAAAAACGCCGCTTGCGGGATGAAGTGGATTTGGAATCCTATCTGCTGAACGATTTTGAGAAGGTGCTGTTCCCGGAATACCCCTTGCTGGGACAAATGGCCCGCAAAATGAAAGAGGCAGGCATTCGGCGTCCGCTGCTGACCGGTAGCGGTTCGGCCATGATCGGCTTCACCGAAGGTGGTCACACCGTTCGCAAAGCCATTAACGAGGCCTTCCCGGCATCTGGCTTTGATGTTTTCTGGACACGCACCTATGCCGGTGGCCCGATGCAAACCACGGCCTCCCCGGCCAGCAGTGAACTCAGCGAAGCCTTGCTGTAAGCTTGTATCAACTATATACGGGCAGGCAATTTTCGCCCTTTTTATGTTTTATATACCTTAGAGAGAGAGTTAGATCTCAAAGCGCAATTGTCCCTGACTCGCATAATTCAAAAAATCAATGGTGACCGTCTGTCCAAGCGGACTTTGAGCATATATGGCCCCGCTTGTCCCCTACGTCACCGGGAGGTTCCCCATGCCCAAATTAGAGCAACGCCAATTAAAAGTCGATTTGAGTCAGGCTCAAAAAAACCTGAACATCATTGCCTATGAATTTGGCAAGGATAACCCGGAATATCGACAAGCTCTGCAACGCTTTGCCCGCCTGTGGTTTGTATTACGCCTGACCCGATCCAGGGACGAGTTTTTACAGGAAGTATCAAAGTAAGCCCCTTGAGTACATTGAGGTGATGCTCACCTCACTCTAAACCAATCTATATCACCGCAGCGTTGGCCGCCGCTTGCTCATATAAAATCCGCTGGTGGAGGGTGGTCTCTTTTAATATGGCCAAAAAGGCCTCATCCGGGTAATGATAGGGCTTAATGCAGTAGTTAAAATCTTCAAACAACAGGGCATGCTCATTGACTGGGTGCACCCACCCGCCATTCAGGCGCTCAATATAGGTTCTTAACTTGGCCTCCCGCTTGAAACGAGGGTTAATGGCCAGGTTCAGGTGAACCAGATTCACGGTGTTCAGGCGTCCTTTGGGGCCCTGGCATTCAATACCCAAGTGGCCAACCGCCCCCGGAAACTTCAACAAGCGCTTATCATTGCGGAACAGGCGCATCTGATAATCCGGATAAAGGTAGCTATCATCCACCCAGCGCATGGGGGCGACCTCGCACAAATGCAGCCGAGGAATTTTAAAATGCGTATAGCGGGCTTGAAGCATTAACCCAGTAATCAGCGTCTCGAAGTGGGGTTCCGGAAATTCATCATCATCCAGCCGTAGCACCCAATCCCCCTGACAACGATCCACCAAGGTTTCCAATCCGGCGTTACAAGTCAGGGCATCACTTTCGATCACAAACAACTCATCGGCCAACCCTTCACAGGCGGCAAGCGTATTATCGGTGGTTTTGCTGTCCACACCCACCACAATCTGATCGGAAAAACGGCGAACATAGCCCAGCAACGGCTGAATGCGCTCAGCCGAGTTCATGGTCATAATACAAGTGGACAAGCGGGGCTTATTCGCCGAATCCACGGTGTGTGCAGCTCGCTGCCAACCCGGCGCTACCCAAAGTTTCTCGTACCAGTACCCCAGCCGATGGGCCAGACGGCGGGCCTGCTGGCGTCTGGTGTCCCTTCGATAAACTCGCTCATACTCAGCATCTCGCTGAATCGGAAAGTCGCTGGCTTTGGAGGCTGAGGGGGGAAAAGACATCCAATCACATCCGGGGGCTTCAATGACAGTAAACAGGGTCGTCAATAACAATTAGCGCAAGCTGGGGAGAGGGCGTTGGCCGTTTATCCATTTCGACACAAGTTCGATTCAAGCCCGTGTCATTTCAGCCGATACCGATTCAGGGGAAACATGATTTTCCCGTAAACAGAAAGCGTGTAACCGTGGGATTCGAACGTGATGCCTAATCACGCCTTACCATTCTACTCAAAACTAACCCAGGGCTGGAAGCAAATCATGGCCAAACTTCTGCCTGCCAGCGTGGACACCATTACCACGCGCTTTTTGATACTGTTCATATTTCTACTGTTCATTCCCCTGTGCACCCTGATTATTTTTACCCTAAACGTGCTGGCCACACACCTGGAGCGAGCGGAAGACGAGCAGCTCCTGCTGAGCCAGGATCTGTTTGCCCAGGCCATGGAGCAAACCGAGTCCCGCCTCAGCCAATTACGCCGGGAAATTGATGGCAGGATCAGCGATGGCAACCTGGAATGCCCCAACAGTCCTGGACTAGTATGCCTGGCCCTGGATCTCCAGCAAGAACGGCTGACCGTTTTACCCCACAAAGGCCTAAGACAATCCACACCCAAGCTCCCTTTACCCCCTAATCTGGCCCACACGCTCGAAACCCAAATCCTGAACCGGGAAATTTTTTGGGTTCAAATCAATCAAACCCTGTATCTGGTCAGCAGTAGCAAACTGGCCGGGCATTCTATACGTTACTTTTACGCACTACCACTGGATGATGTCCTTATTAACGGGCTTTTTAAAAGCATTCGCAATCTTCATACCGGCATCTGGATTCACCCGGTCGGCCCTCAAAAAGGGTCACAAGGCGGGTGGATAGCGCAAGGAGGAATAATAGAACCCTCAGCCCAATTGCTAGATACCCTGGAACATCACCTAGACGAAACGTCAAAAATGGGCGATGACGAATCGACCTTGAATCTGGGCAAACAATCTTACAGGGTAAAATGGCAAGTCCTCTATACTCCAGAAAATCGCCCCCTGGCCCAAGTGTTACACATCCTGCCCCTTTCTCCTTACCTGGAATTACTGGATATCTTTTATATGGGTATTTACCTGATTGGAGTCGCCAGTTTGTTGTTTTCCGCGGTATTGGCCATGCTGGCAGGCCGAACCATTACCCAGCCCTTACTCAAGCTCATCCGACAGGTCAAGGCACTGAACCGGGAAAGCGTAATGAAAGAAAGCGATCAGATTCAGGTGGGGGGCGTGCTGGAAATTCAGCAATTGGGCGAAGCCTTTAACCATATGATTTTAAGGCTGCGCCAGGAACACAAACTGAAGGATAACTTTGTGGCCACGCTTACGCATGACCTTAAAGTCCCGCTTCTAGCGGAAAAACAAACCTTGTCCTACTTTTTAAAAGAAGCTTACGGTCCTTTAAACCCGGAGCAGGCCGAAGTTCTCAGTATCCTCAAATCATCCAATCAATCCTGCCTGTCCCTGGTAACAGGCTTACTGGAAGTGTATCGCTATGAATCCGGGGAAGTGGCCCTGATGTATGAGCGCTTTCATCTGGGAGAATTACTGGAAAAGACCATCAGTGAATGCAATGCACTGGCCCAGGAAAAGTCAATTCAACTCAGCGTCCAATATATATTAAGCGAACAAAGTATGGTAATGGCCTACGCAGACCCCATGGAGATTAAACGGGTTTTACACAATTTAATTAGTAACGCTATCACCAATACACCCCTTCACGGTAAAATTGATTGTAAAATTGTAGATGCTGGTGGTTACGGTAGTAATACTGTTTATAAAATCAGTTCGTTTCAATACACCTCTTTAAAACATCCCGTAAAATTAGACGATAAGCTGTTAGTGGTAATTCAGGACTCAGGCATTGGCTTCTCAAACGATGATCTCAATCATTTATTCAAACAATTTGCCGCCAGTAAAGGTCGAAATCCGATGAGTATTGGATTAGGCTTATTTAACTGCTATCAGGTGCTCAAGGCCCATTACAATCCATTGTGGGTGGAAAGTACCGAAGAAGAAGGCTCTGCAGTGAATTTTCTGGTGGGTACCACGCCACAGCTGGCACAAGACAGGAGGATGTCTGGTGACCGACGGCAAGGCCCTTAAAATCAGGGTACTGATTGTAGACGATTCTCGATTAACCCGCATCAGCATTAAAACCACCCTGAAAAGCGTGCAAGAAGAGATTGAATTCATTGGCGAAGCCGAAGACGGCAGTCAGGCTTTGGAAATGGCTTCCTCCCTGAATCCACACGTCATTTTGATGGATATTGGCATGCCCATTATGGACGGGGTCAAAGCCACCCAGAGCATCAAAAGCAGACACCCCGAAATCAAAGTGGTCATGCTGACCTCCCATGAAGAAGAGGCCGATGTGCTGGATGCCTTCAGTTCCGGGGCTAACTCGTACTGCCTGAAGGAAACCCCACCGGAGATGCTGGTGCATGTCATCAAGTCCACCGCGCACGGGGCCTGCTGGATCGATCCCAAAATTGCCCGCATTGTTATGAACCAGCTCATTCCCAACCAGCGACAGTTGAACATCCCGGAAAACAATGGCACCAGCATGCTGACGGAACGGGAAATCGACGTGCTGAAGCTGGTCACCCAGGGACTTAACAACGCCGAGATCTCCGACAAGCTTTGCATTAGTATGAACACGGTCAAAACCCACCTGAAAAACATCTTCCAGAAACTGGATGTGGAAGACCGCACCGCCGCCGCCCTCAAAGCACTGAAAGAGCGCATTATCTAAGGTGAGGCTTCCTCCCCAGAACGTTTTTAACTGTTTGAAGTGAGCGAGTTAAAAAAAGAAAACGCAGAACCCTTTCCAAGAGTGCTTCTGCGGTTTGTTTGAGCGACACGTAGTTTTAAAAACGCGCTGGGGAGGAAAGCTCACCGAAAGTGAATGCGGATTCGCCATCTTAAGGGGCATCTGGAAACTTCCTTTCCGCAAGCCAAGGGTTCTTGTATTACAATAAGGCCATTGTGTTCCGTTTCCGGCAAAAGGATTTCCCACCATGGCTGAAAACTCCCAAAAGTCGATGTTTCACTATCAAGTTGACCCCTTAATCAAGCCAGAAGCCAACTTATCCGTGTGGGTCTGGCTGACCTTGCTTGGCATTCCGGCTCTGTTGCTCATGCTGATTTACAGCAAGGTGGAAGACCGCCTGCACCAGCAGGAAATCCACCAAGAGCCAGCGGCTGTTTCTGCCCAGCCCTTGCAGCAGCATTAACCCAAACCAAACCACAAGCATCAAAAAGCCGGACGTGCTCTTTCTACAGGCCTCCGGCTTTTTCGTGGCTTACATCCCCATTGGAAAGCGTCCTCTGAGCCAAACAGTCCCCCAGCCAATAAAGCCAGAGGACTGTCAAAGCAGTTGCGGTTGATATGCGGACTAAATGGCCGGGGCCAGCATGCCTTCGGCAATAAAGTGATTCAGCTGCTTGGCCACATCCGCCGGATCCATTTGCTTACGGGCCACGCCGGTTTCAATGGCCGCTTTGGCCACCGCCGCAGCCACCGCAGGCGGAATACGAAAATCCAATGCCCCCGGAATAATGGTGCCAGCAGCCAGTTGCTCGTCACTAATCATCTCGGCAATGGCAAAGGCCGCCGCGATTTTCATGTCATCGTTGATTTCACGGGCTCGCACATCCAGCGCCCCCCGGAAGATCCCCGGAAAGGCCAGCGAGTTGTTCACCTGATTGGGGAAATCGCTACGCCCGGTGGCCATCACCTTGGCCCCAGCGGCGTAGGCTTCATCCGGCATAATTTCGGGCACCGGGTTGGCCAACGCAAAGATAATGGGATTGGGGTTCATGGTGCGCACCATATCCTGTGTAAGAGTGCCCGGCACGGACAAGCCCAGAAACATATCGGCGCCCTTCAGCACGGAGTTGAGATCGCCCCGCTCATCGGCCAGGTTGGTAATTTCGGCAATATCCTGCTTGAACTGGTTCATGCCTTTTTCCCGGCCCTTATAAATAACGCCAGTGGTATCGCAGATGATAATGTCCTTGGCCCCCGCCTTCAGCAGCAGTTTGGAAACACTCAAGGCCGCGGCACCTGCGCCATTCACCACAATCCGCAGATCAGACATTTGCTTCTCGGCAATTTTCACAGCGTTCAGTAGGGCGGCCAATACCACCACAGCCGTGCCGTGCTGATCATCGTGGAATACGGGGATGTCCAGTTCCTCGGTCAAGCGCTTTTCCACCTCAAAGCACCGGGGGGCGGCAATGTCTTCCAGATTCACCCCCCCAAAGACCGGGGCAATTTTCTTGACCGTCTCTACAATTTCATCCACGCTTTGGGTGCGCAGGCAAATGGGGAAGGCTTCCACCCCACCGAATGTTTTGAATAACACGGCCTTGCCTTCCATCACCGGCAGTCCGGCACCGGGACCAATGTTGCCCAAGCCCAAAACAGCGCTGCCATCGGTCACAATGGCCACCAGATTGTTCTTCAGGGTCATTTCATAGGCCATGTCCGGGTTGTCCCGAATGATTTCACAGGGACGGGAAGCTTCCGGCTGAGTGTACACGCTGTTGTAGATGAAATTATCCCGAATGGGCACGTAAGCCACAGTTTCGATGACCCCATGATACCGCTTGTGGTTAATCAGGGAGATTTCATCGTTGGTTTTACCGACCAAGGCATCCGGGGCCAGGTCTTCCACCCAGGCGTTGGAGCCCTCGTACACAAAGTTCATCACCTTTTCTTCAATGCTATCAGGGGCCACAGCCACCTGAGCCACTTGGCTTTCAATGGCTGCCTGAGCCACAGCCCGAGCAATTTTGGCCGCCACCCGGTAATCCAGCGGTTGCGGCAAGATGATGGCCTGACTCAATTCTTCTGCCGTGACCAAATCCGCCATGGCATGGGCCGCAGCACACAGCATGGGGTGGTTAATGTCTGTGGCCCGAACATCCAAGGCCCCTCGGAATACGCCCGGGAACACCAGCGAGGAGTTAAAGGGGTTGGGCGCGTTACTGAGGCTGGTAGCCACCACTTTGGCCCCCGCCTCTTTGGCGGCCTGATAGGAGATTTCAGGCTCCGGCAGGGCCAGGGCAAAAATAATGGGATCGACTGCCATAGTGCGAATCATATCCTGGGTCAGCACACCGGCGGTGGAGAAGCCGATGAACACATCCGCTCCCCGCAGCATGAAGGCCAAGTCACCCTTTTTGTCTTCCCGATTGGTCAGGCGGGCCACTTCGGACTTGATGTAATTCAGACCTTCGGTGCGCCGGTAATAAATGGCCCCGTGTCGATCCAGAACCTTCACATCGCCCACGCCCACCTGTTTCAGCATTTTGGCCGTGGCAATACCAGCGGCCCCGGCCCCATTAATGACCACCGATAAATTTTGCAGCTTTTTATCCACGATTTTCAGGGCGTTCAGCAAGGCGGCCAATACCCCAGTGGCGGAAGCGTGCTGATCGGCATGTAGAATGGGCAAGGATACGGCCCGTTTCAAGCGTTCGGCGATGGCAAAGCAACGGGGAGAGGAAATATCCTCCAAATGAAAGCCGCCAAAGGTGGGGGACAAATAGCGGACCGTCTCCACAAATTCATCCACATCCTGAGTGTTAATGGCGATGGGAATGCCATCGATGCCTGCAAAATTTTTGTGGTAAACGCTTTTGGATTCCAGCATGGGCAAAGCGGCGTAAGGGCCCACATTTCCCAAGCCATACACGCTGGAACCATCGGTAATGATGGCCACCGTGTTGCCCCGCATGGTGTAATCGAAAGAGGTCAGGTGGTCTTGCTCGATTTCCAGACACGGCTTGGCCACGCCCGGCGTGTAAACCCAACTGAGAGTAGCCGTATCTTTAATGGGCACCTTGGGGGTAATACCAATCAACCCTCTGTGCTTCACTCGCAACGAGCACCCGTCAACTACGCTCATACCACACACTCCTTTTGGCCTAATATTTTCTCTGAATCATCTACTTTACCCCGCACAGCCACAGCCTTCAACGGGATAGCGCATATTCGGGCCAGTTTTGAAGCGGCAGTCTTTATGGTTTGATAATGCCATTCAGTCCGCAAGCGAAAGGGAAACGCGCATGAGCCCCACCCACAAAATCGCAGTATTGCCCGGTGATGGCATTGGCCCGGAGATTATCGAGCAGGCCATTAAGGTCTTAAAAGCGGTGGAGCAAAAGTTTAACCTCAACTTTGAGCTGACCTACGCCCCCATGGGTGGCGCTGGCATTGATGCGGCAGGGGTTCCCCTACCCCCGGAAACCCTGAAACTGGCCCAGGAATCTGATGCCGTGCTGATGGGCTCCGTGGGCGATTTTAAGTACGATACGCTCGATCCCAAAATTCGCCCGGAGCAAGGGTTGTTGCAAATTCGCAAAGCCTTGGGGCTGTATGCCAACCTGCGCCCAGTGAAAGGCTATAAATGCCTGGAGCATGTCTCCACCCTGAAGCCTGAAGTGGTCAATGGCATTGATGTCATGGTCATTCGGGAACTGACCGGGGGCATTTACTTTGGGCAGCCTCGGGCCAGAGAAGGCAGCGGTACACAGGAAAAAGCCTACGACACGCTGGTCTACACCCAGCCGGAAATTGAGCGGATTGCCCGCATTGGCTTTGAGTCGGCCCTCAGTCGGCGCAAAAAGCTGATGTCTGTGGATAAGGCCAACGTGCTGGCCAGCTCTCAGTTGTGGCGAGACGTGGTCAACACCGTGGCCAAAGACTACCCGGATGTGGAGCTGTCTCATATGTACGTGGACAACGCGGCCATGCAACTGATTTTGAACCCCAAGCAGTTTGACGTCATCCTGACTGAGAACATGTTTGGCGATATTCTATCCGATGAGGCCAGCATGCTGACCGGATCTCTGGGCATGTTGCCCAGCGCCAGCCTTGGAGAACGCAAAGCCAACGGCCAGCGCAACGCCCTCTATGAACCCTCTCACGGCTCTGCGCCACAATTCGCCGGACAAAACAAGGTCAACCCCATTGCCACCATTTTGTCTTTGGCCATGATGCTGGAGTACAGCTTTGGCTACAGCCAGGCAGCCAGCCAGATTGACACGGCCATTGAGCAAGTGCTGGAAGCGGGTTATCGCACCTTTGACATTATGGGCCCCGGCGCCACTGAGGTGGGCACCGCGGAACTGGGCGATCGCATTGCCGCTGCCCTACTCGCCCTGCCGGCCGCTGTGGCCGTATAAATAACGAGTTAAGTGCGTGGGGGTTGCTTAGTCGCCCCCACCGCCATCGCCGTTGCCATCACCGCCCCAAGGCCAGCCAAACCAGCCGCCGCCAGAATCACCCCCATCGTTGTCCCCCCCGTCGTCATGGTCATGATCGGAGCCTGCGTCCGATTGGGCATCGTCATCCGCCTCAGAAACATCATCTCCAGACTCAGAGCGGACATCCTCGTCCTGATCCTCTCGACCCTGAGAGCGCAGTTTGTCTGCATCCTCTGGGTCACCCGTTTTCTCAACCGCTGAATCCCCGCCGTCACCGCCACCGGCCTGCGCCTTTTTTTCCTTTTGGTCTTTGCGCCAATCATGAAATTGATTGCCCAGCGCATTCCCAGTTGCCGAAGCGCCAGCATACACGGCAAAATCCCTGACCAAGGCTCCCTTATTTCCCAGAGGCCCGGAAAGGGAGGACTGCCGTGAGGCGTTCGAACCAGCCGTCTTGCCTTTGCCATTGGCCTTGCCAAGGCGCTCCACCAGCTTGGCAAAATCTTTGCTGAGCTTGGCGTAATTGGAAAACAAGGCATGGTAAAAATGCCGCAACGTCAATTTCAAACGCGTCCACCACTTAATTTGCCCGCTCTTATTGATGTGAGGGCCAAACGGCTGCTTGGGTAAGGCCTTGACCACCGCAGGGTTCTTTAAGGTATTGCTCAGCAGGCTGGCAGAAGAAAAAGCAGACTGTTTGCGAGTCGCCTGAGCCAGTTTCTTGCGATCTTTGGCAGGCAACTGGTTATAAATGGCCTCTAAAAAGGGCAGCGGCGGAACAGGGGGCATGAATTGTAATCCTTGTTCGGGTTGGATAAGATGAAATGCGCAATCTGGATGGCTTTGCCTCGATAGCATATAAAATCTGGACAACGCTTTTTTGTGCCTGCCCTTTAAAAAAATTCGCTCAAGCGTAATCAGCGGCGGGACACACCCTGGCATTACAGTTATCAATTAGTTATCAACCCAGTCATCAAAAGGAGACACCCCACATGGAACGTACATTTATCGCCCTGAAACCGGATGCCGTGCAACGTGGCCTGATCGGCGACATCATCAGCCGCTTTGAGAAAAAAGGCTTCAAACTGGTTGGCCTGAAACTGGCCCACATCACCCGCGCTACCGCTGAAGAGCATTACGGCGAGCACAAAGAACGCCCCTTCTTCAAAGGGTTGGTCGATTTCATCACCTCCGGCCCCATTGTGGCAATGGCCTGGGAAGGCGATAACGTGGTGGAAACCGCTCGCAAAATGATGGGTGCCACCAACCCCAAGGAATCCGCTCCTGGCACCATCCGTGGCGATTTCTCCATTGATCTGGGCCGCAACGTCATTCACGGCTCCGACAGCGTGACTAGCGCCGAGCGTGAGTTGAAAATCTTCTTCAGCCAGGATGAACTGTTGTCCAGCTGGAACCGCAGCACGGAAGGCTGGGTCTACGAAAACCCCAAAACACCTGCTACTGTATAAGCTCTAAAACAGACCCCAAAAAAGCATCTACTCCCCGTGAGTGGGTGCTTTTTGCTTGGCCGGTTTAGCCAATTACTCTCGGGAGACCGCCCGCACCCGTGCCAAGGCCTTTTGCACATCCGCCGCGGAAGCATCCAGACTCAAGGCCCGTTGATAGTGGCGCTCGGCCAGCAGATTGTCCCCGGCCAACTCGTAAGCCAAACCCAGATTGTACTGAATATCCGCCGACCCCGGATGTAACTCAGCGGCCTGTTTCAAGTAAGGCAAGGCCTTCTCCGTTTGTCCCAGCTCCTCATACAAGGTGCCCAACATATAAGCCAGTCCAGCCTGATTGGGATCTTTACCATATAGGCCTTTTAAAACCTCGATGGCCTTGCCCCGCTGCCCCACCAGCACCAGGGCTTGAGCGTAAGGCTGGCCATACTGCTGAGGATTATACTGATAGGCTCTGGCATAGGCCTTCATAGCCTCTTGCTTTTGGGCCAACTGACCCTGAATCTCGGCCAGCGCGGCATACAAGTCGGCATTCTCAGATTGCAACTGCAACGCCTGCTGAATGAGAGGCAAGGCCTTGGCATACTGCTTGGCCTGATACGCTTTCAGCGAGTCGGCCATTAAGGTAGCCACCCGCTGCTGGGCGGGGCTTCCCTCTGACTGAAACAGGACATTGAAAGACTCCGGTGCCTGAGGGGTATTAAACTCCAGAATGGGCTGATTTTTAGGGCGGATGATAATGGGATTGCCATCAGCGTCGGTGGTCATGGCCTGAATAGGGGCCGCTCCGCCCTGATAGCGGGGCAAAGGGGTCAAAATTTGGTAGGACGGCTCTGGCGGTGGCGGACTGACGTCGGCCGGTTCCGCAGCCACAGCCATGGCAGGAGGCGCCGCTTCCACCATTGGCGGAGGTGCGGGCATGGCAATCGTCTGCGGGGTTCCACCCGCCAGACGCCTGACGGAGGTAATTTGTGGACCACGGGGTACCGAAGGCGGCGCAGGTGCTTCAGCCAAGGTCGCCATCATGGCCACCGGTTGCCCCATCAGTTTATCGAAGCCAGAGCCATCTGCGGTGGGCTTACCGGTCCTTACCTCTTTTTTAAGCGTATTTAAATTGGATAAGGATTGAGCCATCTGGGTTTCCGATGACTTGCGCTTGACAGAAGGCTTACTGGAAGACACAACGCCGGAATCTTTGGCGGGCAAGCTAGTGGCAGCAGAGGCGAGTTTGGCAGCGCTTGGCTGTGACTTCGGCTTGGGCAAGGTCACTTTGACCGGAAGGGCCTCTCCCCCGATAATTTTCAGCTTGATACGCCCCAAACCAGCCCCGGCGAAGATGAGTTCCTGAAAGTCCGGGGAAGGGCTGGCCTCTCCTTGAGCGGATTGCGACTGGGTCGATCGCGACTTGCCAGATCTCAATCTGGCCGACTGAACGGCACCACCCGCCAAAACATTGATAGCGCCTTCCGGGGTCAGCAACGCCTGCCCCAAGCGGGCATTGTAGAGCCGCAGCACCACGTGATCATCATCCAGCGCCTGGGTTTGGTACTGAAACGGTAAATCCGCGCTAAAGCGAATGACCTGACTGCCATCTGCCTGCAACTGACCGGCTTCAATTCCGGTAATTCCAGCGAACAAGGGCATGGCCATTCCCACGGCACTATTTAAAAGCAGTCCCAGGCAAGCTATAGCAACGCTATAACCGCAAAATCCGCAAAATCCGAAATCGCGTTTGGTCCACATCGGCTCAAACCCTACCACTGGGCTCACGCCCAAATTGTCACTTACTTTCATACCCACCGGAGCCTTTGCGCCGTTTGGTGCAAGCCCCAGTAGTCTCAATCACTTTCCTTAGTAAACTATTGTAACATTTTCTACACTTGAGCCTATAAACCACATGGTCTATCTATGGCAAAGCAACTCAATCCAGAAATCGGCTTACCCCATCAGGCAGCAAAAAGCTAGGCCGGCCCTTATATATGGCGCCAATGCCTGGCTTGGTTGCGATTAAGAATAATAGGAGTTAGCCGATTTTTCCGTAAGAATGCAGGCCCAGTCCCATCAGGTTGACCCCGAAATAGGTAATCAGCATCAGCACAAAGCCACTGACGGACACCAAGGCCAAGGTGCGCGGGCTGTGTTCCCCATTAATGCGCATGTGCAGGTAAACCCCATAACCCAGTAAGGTCACCAGACTCATGGACTCCTTGGGGTCCCAGCTCCAGTAGTTTCCCCAAGCCTCATTGGCCCACATGCCCCCCAGAATAATCCCCAGAGTCAGCAACGGAAAACCAAAAGCCACGCAGCGATATGTGATTTCATCGTAGACATTGGCCTTATCCTGCACAATGTCCATTTCCAGATTGATTTGCTGGCTGTCATCCAGATAGGCGTTCATGCCAGCCAACGCCGGACTGAGCTGGCCAGGCTGCCCACCCCCGCCAGAAGACCGGGACTGCTTGCCGCTCAGAGTGTCCTTGACCAAAAAGACCAGCGAACTGAGAAAGGCCAAGGTAAACAGGGCATAAGAGAGCAGAATGATGGGCACATGGATGCTGCGCCAGTAACTTTGCAGGGCGGGCTGCAAGGGGTGGATTTCTGTGGGGAGGCTGAGGTTATAGAACAGCGAAATCAGCAGCATAATGGCCACCGGCAAGCCCAGGGTGCGCAGTTTGAACCAGCGATCCAGCACCACAAAGGACAACTGCAAGCCGATACTCACTGAAAGCAGGGATTCATACATATTGGAGAGAGCAAAATACTGGGCGTTCTGGGAGCGCACTACCATAGAAGCCACCAAACACAGGCAAGAGAGCAACATACTGCCCCATCCGGCTTCCCGGAAAGCATTTTTGGGGCGAATGGCGTGCAAGAAGTAAAATATCAGGCTCACCGTGGTTAAGGTGAGGGCCGTATAGTACCAGTTTTGTTCCCAATCCTGATGAAAAATCATGCCTTAGGCCTCCACATCGTATCTCAAGTCCATGTGTCTCAAGTCAGTACCGGCACTTTCTCGGCACTGGGCTCACTCACCACTGGGGCCGATGCCACCAGTCGCGTATCTGTATAACCTGCTTGCCGTAAAGCCACCTGTAAGCGCTGTAATTCTTTCATAAAGCTGAGTTTTGCCTTTTTGGTCTTGAAGGTCAAGGCCAGTTGAGCGCCCTGTCCTTCCGTAGCCGGAGTGACGGCCACCCACACTTGCCGCTGGGTGAACACGCACATAATGGTGCCCACAATAATGATGATGTAAGACAGGTACATCCAGGGCACTTCCGGCCCTTTTTTAATCTGCAGACCGGTTTGCATCTCGGGTCTTACGTACTTGAAGCGCATGCCCGACAACTCCCCGGATTCACCTTCCCGCAAACGGAGATTCGGCGGCATTTTACCCGGCTGAGCACCCACAAAGCCCTTGGCGTCCCGCAGAAAAATAACCACGTTATTGCGGGTCACATCCGGGTCCTGCTGCACAAAGAAGGGAAACACCAGCAAAGCCCGGCCATTGGGCAATTCACTCAAACTGACCGGACGGTTCATAAACTCGGTATTGGTATCCAGGGTCAGGCGCTTGCCATCCACTTCCACAAACAACTTGCCGGTGGGATTGAAGCTGGCCTGATACAGCACCGTGTCATCCACGGCCAATGGATGGTTTACCGAAATGGTTTCTCGTTTGGTTTCTTTGCCCTGCGCGTTTAAGACCGACAGATCGGCGTAATACTGCTTGACCACCGCGTTGTTGGCTGGAGTCTGGCCCTCCGGGTAGTACTCAATGCGAAAATCGTTGACCCGAATTTTCCAATCCGGCACCGAACCCAGCCAAATAGAGGGATCGATGTTGGTTTTGAACATTTGAGAGTCTGGCAAGGCAAACGTCTCACCCGGAACGGCCAGCTTTTGGGCCTTGAACCCGAAAAAGACGCCATAAACCGAAGCCAGTAGCATCAGCAAAATCCCGGTGTGTACCACCACCGCCCCAAAGCGGAAAAAATTGCCTTTGGTGGCGTACAACAGCTTGGCATCCGAGCTTTGCGGGTTGGCCGGTGCCTGATGGACGGCGTAGCGCTGTTTGCGCAACCAGCCAGAAACTCGTCCCACGGTGGCCTCCATGGGTTCCGGAGAGTCCAGAAGCAGCCGTTGCGGGCTGTGTTTAATGTAGCTGGCGCTGAAAAAAGTATTGCGGGTGGCCGCCAGAAAAGCGGGCTTCAACCACTGGAAGCTGCCAAAGAGCAGATTAAAGAAAAACAACACTTCCAAGGCCACAAACCAGTAGGAAGAGTAGACGTTAAACAGGCCCATGGCCTTGAAAGTTCGGTAATTGGCCCCAAAATCCCGCTTGATTTGCTGAAGCTCTACAATCCCCTCTTGGGGGATCAGCACGCCCGCCATGGTGGCCAAAGCCAACAGAGACAAGAGCACAATGGCCAATTGCACCGAGCGAAAGCAGGCCAGCATGCCCCAAACCTGCTCCGGGAAAGTTTTTGGCCGGGGCGCTTTATGGGAAGCCTTTAAGGCCGGTTCGGCAGAGGACTCCGGTGAGGAAGAGAAAGGCATAAGGGGATTCTCACAAGGTTGGCATAGAGCGTGAGGGGATCAGAGAAAAAAGCTCCATCATTATCCCCCAATGGCGGGACAACTGACAATGAGGCTACAACTATAGTAATCCGAGACGCCTCCCGGTCCTTTGGGAAATATCAAACAGAGAGCCGTCCTGAAACAAACACCCGGCCAAGCAAAGAATTTCCAGGGAGATGAAGGCCCACTGAAACCCGATTTATTTTTTTTAAGTGAGTCTCCGCGTTTCTAAAACTGCGTGCAGCTCAAACAAGTCGTGGAACGGCTTCTGGCAAATCTGCCTAGCCCGTGCTTTTCACTCGCTGTACTCAAACAATTACAAACGCGCGAGGAAGGGAGACTCACTTTTTAAAATTGAAAGAGGCGAAGCCTGTTAGCTGCCTTTTTTGAAAAAGCCCCCAGCCACCGGGATAAACTGGGCCAATTCCTGCTCGGCCTTGTGCAAAGCCACTTTAAGGGCGCTATTTTCCAAAGCCAATTCCCGAATCTGCTGGGACATCAGTCGGTTATCCCGCTCGAACTCACTATTTTTGAGCCTTAAAGCTTCTAGCTCATCCTGCAGGGGATGATCCAGCATGTAAGCCAATACATGATCGGCGACCAGCTTGGCAAAATCATTCCAATGGGCCTCTTCCACCGAAGGCGTGGAAGTCCACAAGCCCACTTGCGGCTGAGATTGATACTGCCGATAGGCGTCTAAGCCATCCTCCAGAGTGAAAGGCAGGTTTTGCTCCAATTCACGCAGCCCCTCGGCCGGCTCAAGGGAATGGTCATTCTCCCTGGGCACCGGGCGTTCGTCCAAAACAGCGGTAGCCGGAGAAGCGGGCTTCTCTTCCGTCTGCTTAAAGGTCTGCTGGGGCCAACACTCGTAGGAGTACTGCATTGCTTCAACTCTCCATACCTACCGTCTCATTATAAAGAGTCGGCGATCTGCAGGCCACAGCATTGCCCCAAGTTGACACAAAGTGTTACAGCCATTTGAATGGCTACAAAGCCACCGCCTGCGTGGACCAATACCGTTGAAGCTCTTGATAAGCGCCCACAATGGCCTTCATTTTTTCTTCGTTGCCATTGGGTAAATCCGGATGATACTGCAAGGTCATCTGCCGGTACTGCTTTTTGACAGCCTCCTGAGAAGCCCCAAAGGTCACTCCCAAAGTTTGAAAAGCCTGAAGGATCTTGTTATCCGGCCGGGAGGCATAATTTTGCCCGGTGCCACTGCCCCGATGACTGTGAGATTTTTGGCTATTCCGGGGGGCTTCATCGCCCATCATGTCGCACCAGTCATCAAAAGTGAAGCCGCGCTCCGCTTCGGCGGTGTAATTGGCGTTGTAAATCTTGTCGTAGTTCTTTTTGTAGGTTTCCACATCCTTGCGAAATTGGGCGAACAAGGTTTGGCGCTCTTCGTGGCTGGCCTGAATAAAGGCATCAATCTTTTTGAAGGAATCCAGCGTGAAATAATGCCGCCAATTGACATCCCGGCCGGTCAAGTCCAGCTCGAAGTCCCGCAGGCTCTCCAGTAACGCCTTGTCTGCGGCGGGCATATGCTGACGAAAATAAGCGAAAACCCGCAACTTATACTGCTCCCGCTTTTCAGCACTTTCTGCCCGACTGGACAATTTTTCCTGACGGTACTGGGCAATCTCCCGGCCCAACTGCCGCCGAAAGGCCGGTGAAAACTTCTGGAACAACCGATCGCCAAGCAAAGTCACATCATCCAGCCAATCAATGGACTTAAAAAATTCCAGCAGCTTTTTCTCCCGAAAAGCGGTATTGCCGGTCAACAGATAGTGCTCCAGTTGACGCTTGGTATCGGGGGATAAAAATGAAAATACCGGCAGCGGGTGCGCGGTGAAAAAAACGGTGGCGGTCATGCCTAACAGAATACCACCGGCCCTCGTATCCCCCAACCACAGGTTGGCGATTCCTGAAAGACGCTTACAATGACAACATATGAAGCGCTTGATCATCACCTCTGATTTAATAAATCGTTGGGCCTGGATGGGTTTCCTCAGCCTCGGCCTGCTGACGTTACAACCCTTTGCCAGTGCCGGGGACACCTCCCAGATTCCTATTTCGCCCCCAGTGCAACGCAGCGAACCGGACAAGCGCTTTATCAATTACACCTTGCCCGCGGGAACCGCCTTTCACGTGCTGCTTCAAACCCCGCTCAGCACCGAGATCAACCAGCTTGATGATCCGGTGGAAGTCATTAGCAACCAGCACATTTATCTGTACGAAGAATTGATGTTCCCTAAAAACACCCGGTTTTTGGGAAAAATCATCCAGCTAGAGCCCCCCATTCAAGGCCGAGAGGCTATATTGGCCGTCACCTTTCAGGAAATCATTCTAGACAATGGAGAAAAGCTTCCCATTCAGGCCCATGTGCGCACGGATCGAAAAGATCACACCTGGGGCGGCAAGCTGACCTCAGGGACTAAGCCCTATCTGTCCACCCAGCGAGTGGCAGGCATTGGGGAATACAACAAAGTGGTGTTTGGCGGGCCCAGGGCGATGGGCACACATATTACCATCCCGCCCGGGGAACACTGGACCATCATTCTGGATCAGCCGCTCAGCATCACCAAAGCCAAAGCCGACCTGTACTAACAACCATTCAAGTCAGCCAGCCCGTTTTTAGCTAACCGCATCCGCCTCATTGGTGTAGATGGGGATGGTTTTGTTCAGGTTGGTCAGGTTGACCAGATTGTTGACGTAGTTCTGCAAGCCAAAAGCACCAAAAGTGCCACCGGCCTCATCGCAAACCCGTTTGCAAAACAGCATCACGCTCAGCCCGGAGCTATCCATAAAACTGACCTTGCTGAGGTTCAAAATAATATTTTTCTGCCCTTGGGACACAAAGCCCGCCACAGAAGATTTAATGGCTTCGCAATTCCGAAAATCCACGTTTTGCGCTTCAATATCCACAATGGTCTTGTCGCCACTATCCCGGCTCAAGATCTTGGTTTCGGTACTCATGGACCACTCCCTCGAACATCTATCCTATTTTATGTTCTATTATCCCATCGTTTTATGCAAGGGGAAGAGCACCGGGCCTCACCAGAATCCTTTGAATGTAGTAGATCTTTCAATGCCCCTCAGTTACACTGAAGGCAAAGTATTGGAGGAACCCTTGTAAAATGGCACTTTCGGGCACACTTTCAGGCGCAACTATTCGGGAAAAATTTATCCGCTTCTTTGCCGAACAATACGGCCACAAGCACCAACCCAGTGCCAGCCTGGTTCCCAGCAACCCCACGGTGTTACTCACCCCGGCTGGCATGCTGCCCTTTGTCCCCATCTTTCTGGGCATTGAGCCCCCACCCAGCCCCCCGCGTGTGGTCAGCGTTCAAAAATGCGCCCGGGTCAGTGGCAAGGCCTCCGATCTAGAGTTTGTGGGCCGCACCCCCCGGCATCATACGTTTTTTGAAATGCTGGGCAACTTCAGCTTTGGCGATTACTTCAAAAAAGAAGCCATCACCTGCGCCTGGCAATTCGTCACCCAGGAATTGGGCCTGCCCCGAGAAAAACTCTGGGTGACTGTTTTTCAGGATGATGATGAAGCCAGACAACTTTGGCACGAGATTGCGGGCATTCCGCTGAGTCAGATTATTGGCCGCAGCGAGAAAGACAACTTCTGGGGTCCCCCTGGCCCCACCGGTCCTTGCGGCCCCTGTTCAGAAATTTTCTACGACCGGGGCGGGCTGCCCGCCGGTAGCCCGGAGACCAATCCGGATTTGCTGGACGAAGATCGCTTTGTGGAGATCTGGAATCTGGTGTTTATGCAGCTTTTCCAGGATGAAGCAGGCAAGCGCACCCCGCTGGAGCATAAAAACGTGGATACCGGCATGGGGCTGGAGCGAATTACTATGGTCATTCAGGGGAAAAACAACACCTTTGAAACCGATTTGCTGTTCCCGTTGGTGGATCAGGTCTCCAAGCTTTGCAAAATCCCCTATAAACAAAGTGAAGCCACCGATGTGGCCATGAAAATCGTGGCCGATCACATCCGCTGCATCAGCTTTGCCGTGGCCGACGGCATTACCCCCAGTAACGAAGGCCGGGGCTACATTATCCGCATGTTATTGCGCCGGGCAGTGCGTTACGGCAAAAAATACCTGGGCTTCCAGGAGCCTTTCTTGTATCAATTGGTGGCCACGGTGCGCAACCACTACCAAAACCCCTATGAGGAATTACGTTCCCGCTATGATCACATTGTGGAAACCGTGAAGCTGGAAGAAAAGCGGTTTTTGGAAACGCTGGAACGGGGCTCTAAAATTCTGGATGAAACCCTGGATCGCCTGAAGGCCGAAGGGCTGAAAACGGTTCCCGGCGAGGACGTTTTTAAACTCTACGATACATTTGGCTTTCCCCTGGAACTGACCCATGATATCGCTCAGGAAGAAGGGTTTGCCATTGATCAGGAGGGCTTTGAGGCCGCTCTGGATGCCCAGCGAGACAAAGCCCGCTCTGCTCGGGGCAAAGGCGAAGCCATCGTCAAGGATCAACTCTACAGCGAACTGCTCAGCCGAGTGGGTGGAACTCAATTCGTGGGTTATGAGCAGTTAAGCGCCACGGCCTCCGTCAAAGCTCTGATTGTGGATGGCGAAGAAGTTCAAAAAGTGGAAGGCACCAACCAGCCCTTCCAGGCCATTTTAGACACCACGCCTTTTTACGCGGAATCCGGCGGACAGGTGGGCGATCGCGGTTCTTTTTCCAGCGATAATGGCTACCAAGGCCTCACCGTAGTGGTCAATGACGTGACCAAAGTCGGTGATTTGTTTGTCCACCATTGCCTGTACGACCAAGGCGAAGGCCTGAGCGTTGGCGATACCATTGTGGCCCATGTCGACCCCGTGGCCCGTCAGCAAGCGGCCATTCACCATACGGCCACCCACTTGCTGCAAGGCGCCTTGCGAAACATTTTAGGCGATTCCATCACCCAGGCCGGTTCCCATGTGTCCCCGGAAGGAGCCCGTTTCGACTTCACCTTCAATCGGGGACTGAAGTCCGACGAATTGGCACGGGTCGAATACCTAATCAACAAGTGGATTCAGGAAAATATCGCCCGAAATGCAGAATTATTACCCATTGAGGCGGCCCGCCAGTCCGGCGCCATTCTGATGGCTGGCGAAAAATACGGCGAGGAAGTCCGGGTAATTTCCTACGGCGAAGCCAGCAAAGAGCTTTGCGGCGGAACGCACGTTCAGCAGTTGGGTGAAATTGCCCTGGTTAAAATCGCATCCGAAGGGGCCATTGCCTCCGGGGTGCGGCGGATTGAGATTGTGGCTGGCGAAAAAGCCTACAAGCAGTTCAAGCAGCTAGAGCTGGAAATGCGGGACATGGCCGAACTGCTGAAGAGCCCCGCCAAAGAAGTGCCCGGCAAGGTGCAAAAACTGGTGGATGAACTCAAAAACCGTGAAAAAACCATTCGCAGCCTGGAAGAAAAATTGGCCTTGCAGGAAATCAAGGGCTTGCAGGCACGGCTGACCCCTGAGCATCCCATTCTGGTTCACTTTTTGAAAGACTACAGCGTGGATGGGCTGAAGCTGATTGCCGAAAAACTGGCCAAAGCTTGTGGCCCTCATGTCATCGTGCTGGCCGGAGATGCCGATCAGAAAGCCGCTTTTGTGGCCAGCGTTTCCGAGGAGTATGTCAAGCAAGGCATCAAGGCTGGCGAGCTGGTAAAGCAGGCTGCTCAGATCTGTGAAGGCGGCGGCGGCGGAAAGCCCAATTTTGCGCAAGCCGGTGGAAAAAATGCCACTCGCATTCAAGATGCGCTGAAAGCCGTCGAAGATATGCTCAAACCGGCTTTGTGCTGAAGCTCATTGTTATAGTCAGCTCATTCATCCGGTGGATTGAATGCCGTATTTTTTAGACTGCACTCAATTTAATTTCAAATTAATGTACAGAATTGAAATTATTCCGGATAAAGATTATGCAAAGAATTGTTCAGCCCTTCACAACCCTTTTTATAATGAAAGCAACGGTAAGCGAGTTTTCGGGGCAGGAATTAAGATCTTGTGAAGACATTCGCTGTAGCGTTGGCAACTTCTTGTGGAGGTGCTAGGATGCTAACTCTCGAAGGTTGCTTTTGCGTTTGGTGGGTAGAAGGACTTTCAGTTAATTAAGGTAGGTATAAGGTAAGTCAAATTGTTATTGAACCAAATAGGAGTTGAGTTAGATATGACTTCAAGAAGAGTGACACCCTTGCTGCTCGCGGCAAGCATCTTCCTGACGGGAGCTACCGGTGCCTTCATTGGTTCGACAACGTCCGCCCATGCCATTACCAGCGTGGACGAGCTGACTGATGTAAACCAAAACCACTGGGCTTACGAAGCTCTGCAGGATTTGGTTGAAAAGTACGACGTTATCGAAGGGTACCCGGATCACACTTTCCGTGGAGAGCGCAATGCGACCCGCTGGGAATTGGCAGCTGCCCTCAACGCGTTGATTAAATCCGTTGGCCGTGACTTGGCTCGCCTGGGTGCCGAGAAAGCTGATAAAGCTGACCTCGAAACACTGGCTCGTCTGCAAGATGAATTCAAAAACGAGTTGGCTGCCTTGCAAGCTCGTACCGAAGCTCTGGAATCTCGCGCCAGCGCCATTGAAGCTAAAAACGCCGAGCAAGATCAGCGTTTGAGCTTGCTGGAAAGAACCCAATTGCACGGTGACGCCAGCATTGGTATCTTGGCCGACATGAACGGCTCTGGTACCCGTGATCAGCTGAGCGGTCGTAATGGCAACGATGGTATCCGTGATTCCATCAGCGCTATCGGTCGTCTGCGCTTGACCATGGACGTCCCGGTAAAAGAAGACAAAGAAGATTCCAAAATCGGTGCCGGTGAAGTCCACACCCGCTTGATTGCCGCTTTCGGTCGTATTTCTCCGAACGCTGCTAACCAAGCCAACGCTGGTGCTTTCGGGTCTTACAACAGCTTGTCCAGAATCGCTAGCGATGCTGCCCTGGCTAACGAAGGCTTTGGTAACAGAGGACTTGCCGGCGGCTCCACCGGAACCAACGTACGTTCCTACCTGTACCTGGAAGATCTGCACTATCACCAACACTTCAAATCCGGTATTCCTCTGTTGACTGACTGGATGTTGGGTGCTGGTTCCGATGATAACAACTGGGCTACCACTGGCGACCTGTACGTCGGTTCCATGCCTTGGCGTTATCTGTACGACAAGAGCCCATACCGTGGTAACGAAAACACCCAGTTCCAAAACAGTGCTTTCGTAAACACCCCCGGTATCGCTATCAACCAAAGCAACCCCATGTTGGCCTACCAATGGCACCAAAAATTGGGCTCCGATGATCTGAGCGCCGATTTGACCACTGGTATCGGTACCTTCAACGTGGGCGATGTAATGGATGGCTTGTCCGCTACTTACGAAGCCCGTTTGAACTACCGTTTGTTTGACGTACCCGGTAACGTGTACGCTGGTGGTTACAACGTATGGTCCGCTGGTAGCAGCAACAACGCTAACAACTACCTGACCGGTGGAAGCAGCTTTGTTGACTCCGCTGGTGATCCGATTGTCCCGACCAACCGTTCCGGCGGTGTCACCGGTTTCCGTCCTGGTAACGGTACTTACAGCGTAAATGCTGTGTACGCAGGCTGGAACCAGGAGTGGTACAAAGGCATCGGTACGACCGTTAACTACTTGTACAGCAACGGTGGCCAAAACAACTTCTTCCTGAACAGCAACAACCAGCTGTTGGGTAGTTTTGGCGCCACCACCCGTGGTGGAAACGCGACCCTCAGCCCCTTCACCGTGGCTGTTCGTCAGTCCATCTCCGGCGTGTTGAACGTTCCCATGAAAGTCTTCGGAGTTCGTGAGAACGATGTATTCGGTATCGGCTACGCTGTTGTTGACCTGTACAAAAACAACATGGGTCAAAACAACTTCAACCGTACCCGTTTCAACCAATCTTGGGAACACACCGCGGAAGCTTACTACAAGTGGGCTGTCAACGATGCGATTTCCATCATTCCTAGCGTACAGTTCATCAACAATGGCTTCGGTGTCCAACAAAATGGCAACACCTGGGTCGTTGGTTTGAGAACCAGCTACGCGTTCTAGGATCTCGAATCTCAAGAACAAGAAAAACCCTGGGTTTCGGCCCAGGGTTTTTTCTATGATTTTATTGTTGGATAAAGCACCCAAGGCAAAACCGTCCGAATCTGGGATGATTGGGACGGTTCACATTCTATGTAAATAGAGACTGACAGGTTAAGAGGCCTGGCTGACAACAGGAGAGCGCCGGGTGAAGGCATACAACTGGGCGGGACGATGGTAGCCTTCCATTTTGGTTTCGCCAGTGTCTTTTAAAATATCAGAAGCCAGAATTTTCTTGCGGAAATTCCGCTTATCAAGGGGCTTACCCAGAACCAACTCGTAAACCCGTTGCAGTTCAGTCAAGGTAAACTTCTCCGGCAGTAACTGGAAGGCCACAGAAGAGCTTTCCAAATGCCGTTTGAGCTTGGCCAGAGCCATTTGCACAATTTCATAGTGGTCAAAGGCCAATTCAGGCAATTCACTCACGCTAAACCATTTCACATCTTCGGCGTTGGCGTGCGCTTGCAGGTGAAGTTTTTCAGCACTGACCAGGGCGTAATAGGCCACCGTGATAACGCGGGCCCGAGGATCTCGGTCTGGCTTGCCGAAGGAGCCCAACTGCTCCAGATAAATATTGTTCACGTTGGTTTCTTCCAGCAGGCGACGGCTGGCCGCTTGCTCCAGGGTTTCTCCCACATGGATAAAACCACCGGGAATAGCCCACATATGCTCATAAGGGGGCTGCTTCCGTTGAATCAGGAGCACCTTTAACTGGTTCTGAATGACGGTACAAAGGACAATATCCACAGTAACCAGCGGTGTTTCATAACAGGACAATACGGTGCTATGAACGGCATTGGCCGTGGCGCTGTTCTTACTTTTCTGAATGGTTTCAATAAAGCTATCCGTCATGGGTTTCCATCCAATTGATCAGCCTGTATTTGGGCTATCGGTATGTACCCTGGCCTATAGCATGGGATGTGAACGGCCAGTACCCCTAAAAGCAGTGAGTGAAGCGAAATCCGATGAGGCAGGGCTTCCGCTACGTTTATCATACTGTAAATCCATGGATTTTCAATCCCTTATGACAGAAGGCTAAACCCGATGCGCCCTTGCTTTGAGCTTATAAGTGTCCAAAGGGGGTTTTGCGGGCCACCACCAATCCGCTGGGAGTCTCCAGGTCGCTCACTTCCCATTGCGGGTCCTGATGAACTGCCTCGATAAAGTCCTGCATTTTATGGCGATGAGAACGGGTATTATCGGCAATCAGTAAACCGCCTGTGATTAATAACTGACGGGCCAGTTGCAGGTACTGGCCATATTCGGACTTACGGGCGTCCATAAACATCAGGTCAAAGGTTTGTCCCTCGGTTTGCAACCGGCTTAAAACGGTGATGGCGTCCCCATGGTGCAGGGTAACCCACTCAGCCAGCTGGGCCTGTTGCAAATTGAGCAACGCTTCCGCCTGACGTTCCGCTGAAGCATCGATGGTGTGCAGGGTTCCATCAGTGGCTGCGGCCGCCTGAGCCAAGTGCAAGGTTGAGTAGCCGATAGAAGTTCCCACTTCCAGCAAACGGCGATAACCACCAATCACCGCCAGCAAATACAACAGGCGAGCCTCTTCTCTGGGAAGGCACCAATGGGCCTTCAGACGTTCCTCTTGCGATTCCAGTGGCTGAACCACGGTATTGATATGGGTAGGGGGGAAAGAGGCACGTTCAGGAGCAGGGAAAGACATCAGCGGGATTCCTTTGCTTCAAAATACTGGCAGATGGCTGCACTTAAGGCCGCCAGCGTGAACTGTTCCGGCTGAATGTCCACACGCCCAAAGGCCTTTAAGGCGGCTTGAGCGGTGCGAGGCCCCAGACAGGCAATCACACTTTGAAAGTTGGACAGACGACCCGACTGTATCAAGCCCTGTTGAAAGGCCTCCACGGCAGAGGTGCTGGTAAACACCACCAAATCTATGGGATCAGCCAAAGCCTGTTTTTCCGCCTCACTAAACTGGGACTTCAAACGGGTTTCGTAAACTGTACAAGCCGTGACCAATGCCCCCTGGGCTTGCAAAGCGGTTTTGAGATGCGGATCAGCCAGATTGCCGCAAGGCCAAAACACACGCAGCCCAGATACAGCATAACTTTCGGCGAAATAGTGAACGGCACTGCGAGCATCGTGAACCGGAGAAACAAACCGGGCCTCAAGCCCATAGGCTTGGAGCGTCTGCTCTGTGGCGGGGCCAACGCAGGCCAGAGACAAGGCGGGGCACAGCGCGGCAGAGAGTTGGGAGCCAATGGCCCTCACCGCGTTTTTACTGGTAAAAAATACCCAATCGTACTGGGTCCAATCCGGTGCCGGAAAGGAGACTGTCACCACCTCAATCAGGGGCATCGACAGGACAGAAAAGCCCGCAGCACGCAGGCTTTGTTCAAAAGCCTGATCCTCCCCCACCTCCAATGGGCGGGTGACCAGAATACGGGGTCTGGCGGTGCACTGGGAAAAACCGGCATCAGCCGCCATGGGCAATGTCCTCTGTTCAACGGGCTGCAAAGTAGCAGTACCTAACTATAATAAAAATAGAGAAGCCCTGTGGCAAGGAAAGTGAGCGTATGATCTCAAACCAGTCACCGCCGCCTTTGATGCAGTTCATTCCGGATGGCGGACGTTTGGCCCGCCGTCAACGTGCCGCTCAATTGCTGGAAGCGGTTATTGATGAGCGGATTGAACCACGCATGGCCATCAACCGCTGGCCAGAACCCGCGACAGAGCCAGACCCGTCTATGGATTGCGCTTATCAGGCCTTATGGCATTTTGAAGCCGATGAGGACAAGCAAAAATCCGAACTATTTTACATGGATGCCCAACTGGAACTGCTGCGTCAAATGAGCCTGGCCTTACAGCAAGGACACGATTTACCCGGGCACATTTTGGCCTTGTATCGGCCCCGAGGCAAAGTACGTTTTTTTCAGGAAAAAGCACCCTGGACGGCCCTACCCTTGTGGGGAAAACGCTTCTGGCAACAGGCCAGATACATTTGGGGGCAAGCCCTGCACTTATTAGAGGCCCAGCATTAATCAACAGAACCCATTGCGGCTGTCTTGAAACGATTTCCGAAAACTAAAAAGCCCCTGATTGAGTCAGGGGCTTTTTTCAATCAAAAAACCAATCTAAAAAAGACGGTTTCCGATATGACTAGTGGTGCTCAGCAGCGCCATGCTCTTCAGCAGCATGCTCAGCGGGAGCAGCAGCGCCTTCAGCGGGAGCAGCAGCGCCTTCAGCAGGAGTAGCAGTGGTTTCGGTGGTGCTGGTGGTGGTTTCGGTGGTAGCAGCGCCTTCAGCAGGAGCAGCGGTGGTTTCGGTGGTAGCTGCTTCAGGGGTCATGCTGGTGGTTTCGGTGGTGGTTTCAGTGGTGGTAGCAGCTTCTTCGGATTTGCAACCGGTCAAGGTCAAAGTGGTAGCAGCAGCCAAGCCCAACAAGGTCACGGTCAACAATTTGGATTTCATTATGAGTCTCTCCTTAACAATGTACGTACTTGAAAATAGGAACGAACTAAATTACCAACTAAAAAAACCACTCTCTAGGCCGTGAAATGGGTTAGAAATCACAATGCCGTCCCTTTGTTTAGCCAAACAGTTCCCTGGGTTCAAAAAAAGGACGCCTACCTTTCGCAATGGCTCTCGCAGTTATTTTTGGTGCTCTCTCGGTGACTTGATAGTTGGTGGGTATCAAGCTTTTAATTAGCGTAATTAAACCCTATGGAAAGGCAAGGGTCAAGAAGCAGCCCGGATTTTTAAAGCCGACTCCTGCAATCTTTATATTTCGTTTATCAGATTCCAGACAAAGTTGAAGGACATCCAAGCAATGAGTATAACGACAGAAACTACAACCTGCCTGGTTTTGGTGACATGCGCCAACATGACACAAGCCCAAAAAATTGCCACGCACATTGTTACGAAAAAATTGGCGGCCTGCGTCAACATTCTGGGAGAGAACTCACCGTTACAATCGTTTTACTGGTGGGAGGGCAAAGTGCAACAGGCCTCAGAAATTTTACTGATGATCAAAACCCGGCTGGATCGCCTGCAGGCACTGGAACTGGAAATTAGGACACTCCACAGTTACCAGATTTTTGAATTCATCGCCATACCCATTCAGGCAGGATCGCAGGACTATCTATCCTGGGTGACCCAAGAAAGCTGGGCCACTTAAGGCGTTCAGCCTCTTTTTAGGCACTTGCCCACAAAAGTCCTTGTCCCTATGGGCATCATAAGGAATAATAAAAACATTGAGGACTTTTCGAGAGGCGACCGTCCGAAATGAACAACCGTTAGTTTTGCTGAGGTAAGGATTGTGGGACTTTTTGATTTTTTTCGCAAAAGCACCAATGACATGGGCATTGACCTGGGTACTGTAAACACCCTGGTTTGCACCACCACGAAAGGCGTCGTCCTCAGAGAGCCCTCCGTAGTCGCTATCGACTACAGTAAAAATCCACCGGAAGTGATTGAAGTGGGCTTGGCTGCCCGCGAGATGATTGACCGCACCCCCGGCAATATTCGGGCCACTCGCCCCCTGCGGGATGGTGTTATCGCCGAGTTTGAATGGGCCGAAAAAATGCTGAAACGGTTCATTGAAAAAGTAAACGGTGGCCCCGGTGCCTTTGGCATGCGTCCGGGCCGGGTGGTCATTGGTATTCCCAGTGGCGTAACCGAAGTAGAACGTCGGGCTGTGGCAGATGCCGCATTGCAAACCGGCGCCAGTATCGTGAACCTGGTTGATGAACCGATGGCTGCGGCCATTGGGGCTGGCATGCCTGTGGATAAACCCACGGGTTCCATGATCATCGACATTGGGGGCGGTACCACCGAGATTGCTGTGGTCAGCTTGAAAGGCTGCGTGGTTTCCAAAAGCTTGCGCACCGCTGGCGATGAATTGAACGAGAACATTCAGGATCACCTGAAAAAGACCCACAACCTGTCTATCGGGGAGCGCACCGCTGAGGAAATTAAAATCCGCATGGGGTCCGCCTACCGCAACCAGGAAGAAGAAGAAATGGAAGTGCGTGGCTTGAACCTGCTGAATGGTTTGCCGCATACTATTACCATCAACAGCACCGAAGTGCGGGAATGTTTGTTCCCCACACTGATGGAAATCGTAGCTGGCGTAAAAAGCACCCTGGAAATGACCCCACCTGAACTCGCTGCCGATATCGTGGATCGCGGCATTGTGTTAGCTGGTGGCGGGGCTTTGCTGGCTGGCATGGATGAACTGATTGCTAAAGAAGTGGATGTGCCGGTTCATATCGCCAACGATCCATTGTCTTGTGTGGTGCTGGGTACGGAAAAAATGCTGAATGACCCCACCTACCTCTCCATCCTCGACGCCACTGAGTTTCGAGGCTGATCCTAAAATCACCATAGTCCTGGTAGAACCCAGGATTCCTCAGAACACGGGGAATATTGCACGCCTGTGCGCCTGCACTGGTGCCGACCTTTATTTGGTGGGCAGTTTGGGCTTTCGACTGAATGATAAATATCTGGAACGGGCTGGTATGGATTATCTGGATGACATTCCCATTCAGCATGTGCCCGATTTTAAAGATGTTAAAGCCGCTAAACCCGGTTGGACGCCCTATTTTGTCAGCACCAAAGCCACCCAGAATTATTCAGACGTTCAGTACCCGGAAAATAGCCTGTTGGTGTTCGGCAGTGAAAGCCACGGTCTTCCGGCCTGGTTGATTGAAGAAAATCCGGAAAACAGTATTCGTATTCCTATGCGCCCAAATAGCCGCAGCCTGAATCTCTCCAACTCCGTGGCCATTGTGTTGTATGAGGCCATTCGTCAGCGCTTGAATGTCACCCCATAACTCGCTGTACTCAAACAGTTACAAACGTGTTGAGAAGGCAGCCTTACCTTAAATTTAATAGAAAAAGGCGTCTTCAGTCTGGGCGATTTCTGACAGCTTATCCAGGTCGGTAATGACAATTTTGCCGCCCCGAAGGTAGTTAATGCAGCCGTACATTTTTTTCAGGCGACTGATGATGCGCACCGATTCTTCATAGGCAATGCCAGTCATGCTGGCAATGTAATCGTGCGGCAACTGAATATTCAGTTGCTTGCCCACCGGCGTGTCCGTATAGCCATCCCGCTTAAAGTGGTACAGCAAAATCTTGGAAACACGGGCATCCGTCTTCTTCACCACCTGATTGTGGGTTTCGTAGTTAAACCACAACACCTGACCCAGGGCCGTAATCATGCCCAAAGCCACCTTGGGGAACCGTTCTACCAGCCGCACGAAATTATTTTTTTCCAGATACATCACCGTGGAATCGGTCAATGCTTCTGCGGAATAGGGCATGGGCTTGTCGGTCAAGGCGCCGGTCACCCCAAAAAACTCACCCACGGAAGACAAGCGCACAATGGTGCTTTCCCCGTCAGAGGAGTATTTGACCAACTTCACGCAGCCTTTGAGTACAAAGTAAATTTTAGAGCCGGTATCGCCCGGCAAATCCCGCTCGTAGAAAATGACCGTTTCTTTATCGTAGTTAGCTTCGTAGAAAAAACCTGCAATTTCTTGCAGCTCTTGATCCGTTAAGCTTTCAAACAGAGGAATTTTACGAAAGCGGGGAATCAGATCGCTTTTATTTTCGAGTGAGAGAGCCACGGTCAAGGTGCCTCATCAAGGTCGCTGAGAATAATCTTCGTGTCGAGATTACACAGTTATTATAGGAGTAATAAAGATGGCCCGCAAGCACAAGCCCGTTAAAAGCGCACTTGGCGCAAGGTCCGATCCGCTGGGAGGAAGCTGACCCCTTGCCCACAATTCGGTCCCATGCGGGGGGCCACCGCGGGCGGCACCATGGGCCGAATGTAATGGGCCCAGCCGGTAAAAGCCACCGGCACAAAGCCCGGCTCGCCCAAGGCGTCCTCATCCTCGGCTTCGGCCACCGACCGGGAGAACAAGGCGTGTTCAAAGCCCTGAAAAAAAGGACTCAAGCGCAAAGCTCCACAGGGCCGTCCCTGAACCACCTGCACCACCTGGGCATCCGATAAGGCTTGTGCCACCGCACGGCCCTCCAGGGTTTTCAGATTGATGCTCTCAAAGGCCTGCTTCTGAATGGCCGGGGATCCACGGGTGTACTCGGTGAGCGTAAACATCAATTGGGGGTCTTGTTTGGTCCAAAGGCCCAGCTTGTCCCGAATTTGCCGCAAGGAATAAGGTTTTCCGCCCAACAGATAACGGGCCTCCGTTTCCAGATTGCGCACATCGGCAGCACTGCGGATGGGGTATTGATTGATGATCATGCGCAAGGCCAGGGCATTGTGCGCATTAATCCAGTAAGCAATTTTGTCATTGGTCTTCGGAAAACCCTTGGGATCGCTCTCTGGCGAGGAGGCCGCCAACTGCTCTAAATACTCATTGAGGCGGCGGGGGTAAGCCTTTACCTTGCCAAAATCCACTTCCCCTTTCTCGTTCACGGCAAAGTTCAGCACATCCTGCCACACATGATGCCGGAACGGATGCGTTACCAGGCTGTCATTCAGCACCCGACCGGCCTGAGCGCCACTGGCAAACCCAAGCAGGGCCAGCATGGCGACTGCCAAAAGCAAATATGGAGTTGCCAAGCGAAATAAACGCAACGGGGTTTATCCTCTATCCGTAATTTGGTTTTCGGCAGGACTTGCCAAACCTTTAATTCAGGGCAAAGCCTTGTTTTAAGACTCTAACTACAGGTGATGAAAGCGCGTTGAGTGATGAAGCCCAACGCAAAAGCCCCTGCCAAACTCCCAATGGCAGGGCTAATCCTTAATTCAGGTGGACAGCAAGGCCTCCATCTCGGCCAAAGCCAAAGGCGGCACACTGGCCACGGCCAGATTGTCCTTGACATGCGAGGGTTGCTTATGGCCCACCAAGGGCGCCAACACCCCCGGATTGGATCGCACAAACTGCAAGCAGGACTGAGCAGGAGAACTGAGCCCCTCAAAGCGCGGCAAACTGGCTTCCTTTAACAACTGCCCTTGCAGCAGGGGAACGCTGGTAAACACACCGATTTCCAGCGCCATAGCCGCTTCCAGCAGGGATAAAAACTCATCCTCTACCGGCTGGTTGGGCAGGGTCAGGGCTTCCGTGAAGGCCAAATTGAACGGCAACTGAATAAAGCGGAAGCCGTGATTTTTACCGCCCACGCTTTCCGCCAGGGAGACCACGGTTTCCAAACTCAGGAACTCACTCTGCTCTTCAGCGCTGACCCGGAAACAATTCCAGGTGGCCAACCCGTAATAGCGAATGCGCCCATCGGCCCGAGCCGATTCATAAAACTCAAACGCCCGGTTAAGGCGCTCCATAAAGACCTGGCGCCCCACTTCCGGCAACTGGGATTCCGCCGCGTTGTGCAGATACATCAAATCCAGCGTTTCCACACCCAGGTTGGCCAGACTGAGATTGAGCTGATCATTGAGATAAGCCGGGGCCATGCAATGCATGCCGCCCGCAATATCATTCGGCTGAATCAGGCCAGAGGCCAAATACCGCTGCTGGAACCAACTGCGGAAATCCTCGCCCCGCTCCTGCATGGCCGCATCGGGGGCAATAAAGCCGTTTTTGGAACTGATAAAAATCTCGTCCCGCTGGAAACCCTGTGCCAATAGCGTTTTCAGGGCCTGCCCCACGGAACGCTCCGAGAGTTGGTAGCGGTAATTAATGGCCGCATCCAGCACATTAACCGCCCCGGAAGCCACCGAGCGAACTGCGGCCTCAGCCATCAACTGACTGGCCTCAGCGTCCACCCCGCCTAAATAGGTACCCATTCCCAAGCTGGTTAACCGCAAGTTCTTTACAGTGGTTCGAAAATGTCCTTCGGCAATGGGCAAGCCCGCTTCGTTCTTGCCTTCAAAGCGAGTCTGATACCGCTGGGTTCCCTCTGGGGTGGCAAAACCGGGAATGCTCATGTAAGGACTCCTCTAAAAAACCACTAACGGCCAATAGTTTACCGCGATTGGGAAATGGCGTATAGCCCAAAACAGCCCTTAGAAAAGCGCGCGCTATCCAGAGAATCGGCCCCCTTAGGTGTGGGTCAACAACTCCTGATACTCGTAAAACTGGCGATACAGGCCCGGCTGCTGGAGTAACTCCAAGTGAGTGCCCTGCTGGGCGATACGTCCCTGCTCCATGACCAAAATGCGGTCAGCCTGCTGAATGGTGGACAACCGATGGGCCACCACCAACACGGTGCGATCCGCCATAACCTGATCCATGGCCGTTTGTACCAGTTGCTCGGTCACCGGATCGATGGCCGAGGTGGCTTCATCCAGCACCAAGATGGCCGGATCGTGATAAACAGCCCGGGCAAACAGCAACAACTGCTTTTCCCCGGCGGACAGATTCTTGCCCCGCTCTTCCAGCACCGTTTCAAAACCCTGTGGCAAACGCTGAATCACTGAAAGGGCCTTACTTTTTTCAGCGGCCTGCTGCAAGGCGGGCAACAAGTCGGGGTGATAGGGGGTCAAGGCAATGTTTTCACTCACGCTGCGGGAAAACAGAAAGTCATCCTGCTGAATGGAGACAATATTACGGCGCAGGGCGTGCAGGTTCCAGTCCCGGACATCCTTACCATCTAGCTTCAGCGATCCGCTGGTGACATCATAAAAGCGCAACAGCAACTTGATCAACGTGGTTTTACCGGCCCCGGACGGCCCCACAATGGCGATTTTCTCACCGGGACGAATGTGCAAGCTGATGTCTTTCAGAATGAGATGCTGGGGGTTGTAGCCAAAGCTCACCTGCTCAAGCTCAATGGCCCCATCGGCCTTGGGCAAGGGCACCGTGACCGCTTCCTGGGCCAATTGGCGGTACTGTAAATCCGGTTGATCCTGAAACAGGGCCATGACCTTATCGATAGATGCCAAGCCCGATTGCAGGATGCTGTACTTCTCGCTGACATCTTCCACCGGCTCAAACATTTTGCGCACAAACAGAAAGAAGCCCACCAGCGCCCCGATGGTCAAGGTGCCACTGTGAACCTGCAAGCCCCCCAGCCACAGCACCAACACCAGCGTAATCAGGGTCATAAACTCCACCACGGCGTTAAAGGCCGTGGAATAAAAAATGGAATCGAGGCCACTTTGTAAATTACTGCGGTTCAGGGTCTCAAAATGACTGTAGTTTTTGGCTTCCCGGCGATAGAGCTGCACCAGTTCCATCCCGGCGAAATTTTCCTGCAAAAAGGCATTGATGCGGGCCGCTTTCACCCGAATGTCATCGTAAGCGTGCCGTGCCCGGGTGCGGAAAAACTCCATCATGGTCAGCAACACCAGCATAGAGCCCACCGTGACCAAGGCCAACTGCCAGTCCATCACCAGCATGCCAGCCAGCGCCCCCACGATCATGGCTAAATCGGCCAATATGGCCAAACCGCCTGAGGAAAGCATCTCACTGAGGTTTTCAATATCGGAAGTCAGCCGGGTGACCAGCTTGCCCAAGGGGTGCTTGTGGTAAAAGCGTGGGGACAGGGTTTGATAATGCCGGTATAAATCGGTGCGCAAATCCCGAATAATTTTTTGGCCGGTGTTCTGCGATTCGGCCATTTGCAGATAGCGCACCCCATAATTGATCAGCAGCAATAGCCCAAAGCCACCCGCATAGACAAACAACTGGTTGAGCTGCCCGGCCCGAATGGGGCCATCAATGGCAAAGCGAATGATAAAGGTTTGTCCCATTTCCACTAGGGAAATCACCGGCAACAGCAACAGGGAAATGATCAGCGACTTTTTGTAAACCCGCATGTAAGGCCACAGCTTGCCCAAGAGCTTCAGGTCTTTCAGGCCCGATTCCCGCCGCTCCGAAGCTTTGACCGGTACAGCCAGCACGTCCATGCTCATGAAGCGGCCCCCTCGGAAGCGTTTTCCAGCAGCTCCGCCAAATCCTCGTCCTCATCATCTGCCGACGCGAGCGATTTCTCACCGTTCGTTTCACCATCCAGCGCCCAATCCCCCAGAGAGGCCCTCAGTTCTTGCAGACGATTTAAATTCTGATACAAGGGCTGAGTGGCCAGCAATTCGGCATGGGTGCCCACCGCCAGAATTTTGCCCGCGTCCATCAGCACCACCCGATCGCACAGACTGACCAGTGAAAAGCGATGGGTGGCAATCAGCGTGGTTTTATCAGAAAAGACTTGCCGAGCCCGCAGGGCAGACACGATATTGCGCTCGGTGTCCGCATCCACATTAGAAACCGGATCATCCAGCACCAGCACTTTGGCATCCATTAAAATGGCCCGAGCCAAGGCCACCCGCTGGCGCTGCCCGCCGGACAGCATCAAGCCCCGCTCTCCCACCAGCGTTTGATATTTCTGGGGTAGGCCCTGAATATCCAGATGCACGCTGGCCGTCTGGGCGGCTTCCACAATGCTGGGCCAGGCGCCTTGATCTGCGCCATTCAGACCATTTTCCATCACATCTGGCTGACCAAAGGCAATATTTTGTTGCACAGAAGTTGAAAACAGGAAGCTGGCCTGAGGCATAAACACCATATTGGCCCGCAACGCCTCCAGCGGAATCTGGGTAATGTCCTGCCCATCCAGAAACACGGTATTTTCGGGCACTTCCAAAACGCGCGGCAACAGGCGCAACAAGGTGGATTTTCCGCTGCCCACCGAACCGACCAAGGCCACTGTTTCACCGGGACGAATGGTTAAATTGACCGCTTGCAGTACCGCCGGATGCCCGTCCTGTGGTGTTGCTGCGGAGGGTGATGCTAGGGTCTCGGTCTCTGAAGCCTCTGCCTCTGAGGTTGGTAGGGAGGGCTTGGCATAAGGATTTTGATAGGCAAAGGTCAGGTTGCGAATCTCGATTGCTCCCCGCACCGGCGGCTGCGTTGCAGCGGATTCAGAACGGCCCTGCTCAGAACCATCCTGAATATTAGATTGGGCGCTAAAGACCTCATCCAAGCGTTGCAAGGCCGCTGTGCCCTGCTGAAAGATAGAAATGGTCCAACCCAGGGCCATGGTGGGCCACGCCAAATGCTCCAGGTACATGGTGAAGGCCACAAAGCCGCCCCAGTCCAGTTGTTTTTCAATGACCTGCCAGCCGCCCACCAGCAAGACCAGACCTGTACTAATGCCACTAAGGCCCGCTAGCAGCATAAACAGCAAAATTCGCTCGTGAATCAACCGGGTGTAAGCGCCAAAGTAGGCATCGCAGACCTTTTGAAACCGCTGATTCTCCTGAGACTCCCGCACATAGGACTGGATGACCATCATGCCATTCAGATTTTCCTGAGCCACGGTGCTGATCTCCCCCAGCACGGTTTGCACATCGTAGAAGCCCTGTCGTACTTTTTTGCTGATTTTGCCCATGAACACAATCACAAAGGGGTATAGCAGGAAGGTAACCACGGCCAGCTTCCAGTTCAGGCTCAGCATCATGGGGATGGTCAGCGTATAGGCCAGCAGGGTGTTCACCCCCAGCATAATGCCGCCGCCGGTCAGGTACTTGGTGGCGTCCACATCGTTGGTCATGCGGGACATCAACTCCCCCGGCGGATGGGCGGCGAAATAACTGGCGGGCATTTTCAGCAAATGGCCATACAGCTGATTGCGCAGGTCAAATTCCAGACGACGGCCAGCCCCCAATAAATAGTGGCGAGAGGCCACCCGGCAGATCAGCACCAGCACGGCCAGCCCGGCAATAATCCACAGATGGCTGTAGAAGTCCTGCCACAGCATATCGGGCGCCATTTTTAACTGCGTGTTTGCCGGTTGGTAGATGGCCTGAATGGCATCCACAGCCGCTTTAATTTGCAGGGGGATGAGCAGGCCCAGCCCATTGGTAAAGCCCAAGGCCAATACGCCCAAGGCCAACTCGGTTTTGTAGCGCAAAAAAATGGCCCGATATTTTTTTAACAGACCCCAGAGGGCCATGGGTGGCGAGGCGGTGGTCACGTTCTTACATCAGTCTTACATCAGCCCAATACAGATTAGAGGCTTACCCTATTGTACGGTCGCAGGCATTATTCCGTCCAGTGATGCGGTGTGATGGATTGGATGAGGGGATCCCGACAAGGCATTGACATGCCCCCCGGTTTGATTCATAACTATGCTTGTAATCGATCTCAGACCTCATGGGCGGTTGGCGCAGTTGGTAGCGCATCACATTGACATTGTGGAGGTCGCTGGTTCGAGTCCAGTACCGCCCACCATTCTTTACACTCAGGCAAATTGACGATCTTATCGAAGGGTTTATTCAGCTCATAGCGTACATTTTGACCCTCTAGCCACAAGTTCGAAAACACCAAACTCAGAATCTTTCTTTTTTGTTCTACTTTCGAACTTTTAAATGTACTGGCCGCTCTTGAAATCACCTGAAGCAAAGTCACAAAGCTGTTTCTGAACTCTGAATCGTCCTTTGTGTAATCCATAATTTGATGACCCAAGCTTTGTCGTTCAGCCTGTAGTTGAAGCCTTTTTTTGTCGTAGGTTTCTTGGGTAATACTCTGGTCGAGGTAGAGGTTTAACAATCGATCCAATCGTATATCTATTTCGCTGAACTGGTTTTGTAATTGCTGCGCCATGGCCAGCATATCGGAACGCTGATCATCGTACTGACTTTTCAACCGTTCCTGAATTTTCATAATCAGGCTTTCGGGGATGTTAATCCGGCTCAAAACATGTTCTACAACTTCAAGGGCAACCTCTTCCCGAATACGCCCGGCCTGACAAACGTCTTTACCTTTGGCTTTAGTGCAAGCCAAGTAAACATACCGGCCCTTTTTAAGGTCTGAAACAACCTGGCACCCACAATCAGCGCAACGCATCAGCCCCCGAAAAATAAACGGCTTTTTAGCCCGCTGCTGTATCCTGATTTCAGGCGGATTTGAAACAGATGTACCGGCAATGATGGCCTGACAGCGGTCAAAAAGTGCTTTATCGATCAGCTTAGGGTAAGCATGAGGATAACGCTGCCCCCGCACCATCATTTCCCCGTAATAAAACGGGTTTTTGAGGATATTGGCCATACTGGCCTTGGTAATCGTTTTACCGGTTCTAGTAGAGGTTAACCCCCAATGCCCGGTTAGCTTGGCCAGTTCGCCCATTGAAACCGTGCCCGTAGCGTATTCCTGAAATAGGCGTTTCACCAGAAAAGCCCGCTTGCTGTCCAAAGTTACCGTGGCTTTCTTACTCTCTGGATCCCGCACATTCAAGTAACCCACTGGCACATTACCAACCACTTCGCCTTTGCTCAGCTTAAACTCAATGGCTTTATTGACGTGTTGCCGAATCTGCCCCACGTAGAGCTTGGCCCCTAAAATTGAAAAATCAAACTGAAGCTGTTCCGTCCAGGGCGTATTTTTGTTGATGATGAGCCGCTCATTGTAAGCATGGATTTCCAGCTTGTCCTGCTCAATCAGGGTTTCAATCAGGCCATATTCTTTAAACCCCCGAAGCAAGCGATCAATGGAATGTACCAGCAACACCGTGCGCTTCTTTTGTTTTTCGATGAAGCTCAGGGCTTTGAAGAACTGCTTTCTGTCCCCACGGGTTGAAGATTCAACCACTCGAAAGGTTTCCAGAATATCCAGACTCTTTTCCCGGCAATAATCCAACAACTTGGCCTCCTGAGCATCCAGAGAGACCCCGTCCTCCTGCCCTACGCTGGAAACACGGGTAAAAATCACGGCGTTCATAGTCATGTTCCTATGGTCATTGACACAAAATTGGTATTTTGAGGGCACCTACTAAAATCATACACACAAAATCAGTTTTTATTGTAGATGATAAACCCCTCATACACAAAAAGGATCGATACTCTGTACATAGAAGCCTCATTCATTACCCTCAGAGGCTTTCAGGGTATTTGTATTAGCCAAAAGCTCATAGAGCGAATCATTCAGGTAGAAGTTTTCTTTCCATATCTTATGTTTACTGAGCAAGCCGATTTCAATCAGTGCCTCCAGGTACTTGGTAGCGGTGTTTCGGTGTACCTGCAACTCATTCATGATAAATTCCACCTTGGTGTAAGGATGGCAAAACAGGTTATTCAGCAAATCCTGACTGTAGATCTTGGGCAATTCACTTCTCAGGCGGTGCTTATGGGACTGCATCAAATCACGAATCTCTAAAATCAAGCGGGTTGTTTGAATAGAAGTTGTCTCGATACCATCCAGCATGTATAGCAACCAAGGCTCCCAATCCGTGTGAGAGCGGGTGGACTGCAACAAGTGATAATAACTAGCCTTATTCTGGTTAATGTATCTGGACAGGTACAACACCGGCATATCCAATAAACCCTGCTTTACAAGATACAAGATATTGATAATCCTGCCGGTACGGCCGTTTCCATCATAGAACGGGTGGATACTCTCAAACTGGTGATGAATAACCGCCATTTTAACCAGGGGATCCCAATCACACAGGCTATCGTCGTTAATAAATTGCTCCAGATTGCCCATCAGTCGAACGATCTCATTGGCATCCTGAGGCGGCGTATAGACCACTTGGCCCGTCTGTTCATTTTTAAGGGCGGTTCCCGGCACTTTACGGAATCCCGCCGAATTTTCCTCAAGAATAGCCTGCATGTCCAGGATCATGGTATTGGTCAGCAAGCCAGTTTTTTGAACCAGGGTAAAGCCGGTACGCAAGGCCGTGGCGTAATGATGAACCTCTTTAGCCCCCAGCGTTTTAAATTTATTTTTGGCGGCATCGCTCTGATAGAGGTCATCCTGAGTGGTAATGATGTTTTCAATGGCGGAACTATCCTTGGCCTCTTGCAGGGACAGGGTGTTAATCAGGATAGCCTCATTGGGAATAAGCGCCGCTACCCCCTTGAGTTCCGCCAGCGCCCGATGCGCCTTGGCCAGCTTCTTTAAAACTGGCTTGGTTTCCAGCTCGCCCGTAAAGGGGAGCATTTCCAAAGGCTTTGGCGTGGGCACGGCTCCAGCCATGGCCGCTTGCGTGGATGAGTCTTTAGGCGTTGCCATGGGATTCCTCTTCCAAGCCTTGCGGTAAAAGACATTCAGCCATAAAAGCTTGGGCCTCTTCTTCCGTCATGACCTCACTATCGGCATAGGCAAAAGGTTCCTCCAAAATGGGTTGCCCAATGCCCTGTTTTAATCGCTCAATTTCCGTTTGGAACAACGCCACAGGATCCGCTCCCGGCGGCTCAAAGCACAGATCCACCATCAAAACCGGGTGGGCGCTTCTTCCGTAAATTTGGCCTTTGGAATTGCGATAGACTTCAAACAGGCCATACATGGGCGCACCGTTTCTTTCGGGGGCAAACTCATCCCCCTCCCAATCGTGGGTGGTAAATTTAAAAATCTGGTATTCGGTTGGCGGGTCACAGGTCATACTTTTTTCCTTTTGGCGCTTTTCGGTTTGCTATCCGCCAGCAAGGGGGCTTGCTCCTGTTCATACAGCGCTTGGTTCAGGTGGAACAGATCTTCGTTGTAGTTTTTATCGGGGTTATATTTCCAGCCGTACACCTTGCACACGGACTCATCCAGCTTTTTGTGCAATTGGCTCAGCTTACTGGCTGGCTCATGGAAAAAAGCGTTATACAGCTTGGTAATACCCCATTGCCGGGCTTTCATTTCATCCATGCGGTAATTTTCCAGCTCGGTCATAATGTCTCGCACCGGCTGTTTTAGTTTTTCAGGCGCATCCCACAGAAAAGGGAAGGTTTCAAAACAAGTAGTATTGGTATAACGAATCCGATCTTCCAAAGTGGAGCATTGCGCCTTCACCCAATCCCGGTGCAGTTTGGAGTTTAAAGCCCCAAGGATATAGAAATCATCCGAGGCAACTACCATATTATCGACACCGGGTAACATTTTCTGGTGAGGGTAAACAACAAAGGTTTTCCACTTAGAAACACGAGGTATTGCAAAAGAATACTGCAAAGGAGATAACGCCTTCCTTAAGGCAGGCCGTTTTTCACCAAACTGCCACCACTTCTCTGCTGTTGTCTTTCGTCTAACCTGTTCTCTAACAGGCTTGACCAAGTTCTTAACATGCTCGTAAGGTTCCAGGTATAAAGATGCCTGCTCTAGCGAAAGATCATTAAAGTCAATAATCCAACGATCAGACATTAAATCTGGGGTATCAACCAAATTCCGGCCCATCGAAAAAAGTTTCAATACCTCTTTATTTTGAATCCGTTTTTCTATCCAATCCTTTGCTAATCTATCTTCAATATAAAAGCCCTTCCCTACCGGCACAACACCTTGGAAGCAGATATTTTGATTGCAGAGAAGTCTTTTTGCTGATGTTACATCGACTTCCGCTTTTAAACTGCTGTTTATTTCAGTAACTGGCATTTCATCTAAAAATAATTTTTTAGGCTTTGTTTTTTGCCAGTTAACAATACTGACATGAACCTTTGCTTCTCCCGACCAAGGTTGGGAAGAAATAGCGTCTGATAAATAGCCTTGATTTTCCGTAATAAACTGCAAGGTGGCTGTTCGGGTTTCATTTTGAGATATTGAGTTTGTACCAACCAATCCAATCCGCTCAGCCTCTTGATCATGCGCTTTTCTAAACCAATAGGCGCAATAATCAGCGCTCTTAGGAAATTCTGAGGCGGGGTAAAGCTGCCAAATTTTTTCTATATACTCATCACTAAAGCCTGACTCTCTCAGTTGTCTACTGCCAATAAAAGGCGGGTTACCAATAATGGCATCCACTTGGGGCCAGTCGGTAAACAAGGCATCGGCGCAAATAATATTTTGGTTCAGGTTGTCCAGGGGTAATACATCTTCTGGCAGGTTAAACTTATTCACCGCCACTTTGCGGCCAATTTCCAGCGTTAAGCGGGCCAGTTCCACGGCAAAGGGCTTAATTTCAAGGCCGTAAAACTGCATGGGGCTTACCATGGAAATTTGCGCCCCCTGCAAGTCCTTAGCGCTTTTGGCGTGTTCCGCAATCAAGTCCATTAATTGCTTTTCCAGGCGCTTCATTTCCTGAAAGGCAATGTACAAAAAGTTTCCGCTGCCACAGGCCGGGTCTAATACTTTGTACTTGCGCAAATCGGTCAGGCATTTTTTCAACTTAGTAATATTGGTTCCGGCTTGCTCAATGCGCTCATCCCAATAGCGCACAATGGTGGGGTTCACTATTTTGTATATATCCACCTCACTGGTAAAGTGGCTCCCTTGCACGTGGCCAATGGCCCGCTCAAAAATCGTTCCGAAAATGGAAGGGCGCACCTTTTCCCAGCGGTAATCGTAGCCCAGCCGGTACAGGGCCTCCAATTCGCTTTTTTCCAGCTCTACCGGGGTAATGGTACTAAACAGGCCACCGTTAAAATACCGAACCCCTTTAAAGCGTCCACCGTTGGCTTCTTTCTTGCTGTTCATCTGGCTAAATAGGCCATGTAACAGGTTATAGCTATCTTGCGGCCGCTCCGTGCAATCTTGTAGCAAGTCCGTAAACAGGTTATCCGGCAACAGGCCAATATCTTCCGCAAACAGGCACAACACGCATTGCAACACAAAGCGCTGAATATCCTCTTCCGTGGCTTTGTAATGCTCTCGCCGGGCCAAAATGGAGCGGTATAAGCCACTAATTTCAGCGGCGGCTCCCTCGGTCACATCGACTAAATTCTGATTAAAGCGGGGCTTTTGGCCAAGCATAAACAGCAAGGCTTCCGGGTGTTTGCTCAACTCATCCAGCGTCAGGACTTGAACCGGGGTATCGACCTGAATGTTAAAGTCATAAATCCAAAACTCATCAAAATTGCAGAGAATCCCCACCGCTGGCTTGGGAACGCAATACGTCCAGTAGGTTAAAAGTTGGTTGTAATGCTCATTCAGGGAGGAACCCCGCTGTTTCATCTCAATAATGGCCACACCCGGAAATAGGCAATCTAAAAAGCCGGTATTGCCGCCTTTACTACTGCTTTTTTGAGCAAATTCAAAGGTTCCCTTTGCCTCCAATACACCGCCATAGCCAAAGCATTGAAAAAAGCGATCCAAAAATACTTGGGCCTCACCCCGCTCCCGGCCATGGCAATTGGCCTTCACCCAATCCCGAAAGGCCTCCAGGCTGGTCACTATCTTATCCTGAGTCATTGTCATGGTCATTGTTTACTACTTTCCTTTCGCCTCAAGCATTGCCAGCCTGAGCGGTTGAAACTGGCATAAGGCCCGTTCGATTTGCTCAAAACCCAAAACCGCCACGGATGAAGCCAGCTTCAACTCCTGTACATCTTTCCGCAAGCGGCTCAAACTGCGATCGGTGCTTTTCCACAGGCTTTTAAAGCCCGCCCAGCCGATCTCGTCTATTATAGTATAGGCGGCTACCAGTTTTAAAATCTGGTTATCCTTGGCATTGGGCTTGGCGATTAATACCTGTTGGTACAAATCAACAGTACTTTTACCAGCGGATGCCGTTATAATGGGCACACTGGCCTGGTAAGGTTTCCAGTAATGCCATAAAACCTGTTGAGACAGGCTTTCACTGAACAAGGCTTCAAACTTTAAAGCCGTTCCGGCCATGGCCTTGGGCTGCAAGCGCTCCATGACTTCCCGAATTTTCCGGCGGCTCCCAAAGCGGGCCTCCATGCGAAGCACCTGCTTTTTTCGGTCAAGGTCGGTCTGTTTCAGTAAGCTCTGTTGAATGGTTACATCATCCTCATAGGCTCGCTTGGGGCTTTTTTGCGCTTTCTCCAGGTCTTTCACCTTGTCATAAAAGGCCAGTTCAAAATCATTCGAATGAATTTTATAGAGATGGCCCCCATTGCGGTAGTCGGTTTTGGCCACATCCAGCCAGCCGTTAATATTGACCTTAGCCAGCGTATGCAACACGCTACTACAGGCCATTCCTTCGCCCAGCAAAATATTTTTACTGTAATGTACCGCACTGGTTTCAGCGTATTTCAGGTCATGAAAAGCCGTTATCACCCCTTGACAGGCCATTCTGTCGCTTAGGGTATCTAAAACCCGCTCAAAATCGGCGGTGGTCAACTCATCAAAATTATTACCGTATATCAGCTTGGGTAAAGAACATTCAACCCGCAATGTAATGCTATAACGCCCACCCGAATCAATCCGCCCATTCAGGGTCATGCGGGGCATGTATAAACCTTGGCTAGCATCCGCCTTGGTGGGATTGCAAACCGCCTTTAAATGGCTTTCCGAACGACTGAGGTTGTTCCCAAGGCCCAAAATCGTTTTGGCGTTGGGTTTAAACTTTTCCGGCTTAATCACCCTAAATTGATCGGCCTGAAGGGTCAAAACGATAGTATCTATCATCATTTACAGCTTTCCTTTGTTTACCCATTTCGTCATAAATGGCCTGTTCAATGCACTGGCCCAGGGGTTTTGAAATGGGGTGGAACACATACCGACCGTTTTTCATGGGGTAGGTAATGCGGTATCCCCCACTCAACTTGAGATGAACCCCGATGCTGTCCAGTACCAGGGCATCATTCAGCACCACTTTGGCCATGGCGATTAAACCGGCCGCTTCTCGAATCAGAGTCAGGTGAACCTCAGTCACTTTGGTTTCAGACGCTTGACTCATGCGCTTTGCATCCCCTCAGACTCTATTTCCAGCAACAACTCCACAAAATTCAGCAACCGATCCGCCATTACATTGGCCTCGGCTTCAGAAACAGGCTCGTCATAGAGCGAAGCCAAATCCGGCGCTAAATTATGGGAAGTCGTTTTCATACTTCCAGTTATAGCGAAGGAGCCAGCCGATTTTTCAAACTTAGGATTGCTTAGGTCTACTTAGGGTTACTTAGGATCAAATTTGTTCAATCGGTCTTTTGGGTCGAAAACAGCCTTAAAGGGTACAGGCCAGCGGCGGTCAAGGCCTCTACAGTCCGAACCGGGGTAAACAAGACTGAGGTTTTAGAGACTTGAAAGAAGGCATCCTTCAACGGGCCACGAAAGTTCAGGTTCTCAAGTATCTTGGCAATTGGCTTTTTTAAAGGCTCCTCAAGGTTTTGGTTGAACTCCTCCAGGGTGATGAGCCGATCAGGGTGTTTCCAAACATATTCAAAGAAGCGGTAATTTTCAGAGTCGTAGGCGGGTTGGGCTATTAAAAAACAATCATTTAGCAAGATATGACGACTTAGATCGTCAAAGCGAATGGAAACTTGCTCTGTGAGGGTTTGAATTAACGGTTCCTGATTGGTCTGAAGACTGGCACGAAGTTTCTTTGCGTAGGCCGAAAATTTGGCGTTGGGCGTTAACAGAAAAGCAGTAGACCGGATTCTTGCAAGTGTTAGCATCCCCTGAAACTCCGAAGAAAAGTCCCCAGGGCGTTCATGCACAATGATTAATTTCTCATCCGTTTCAAGTTTTGAAAGAATCGCTCGCATATCACCAGCCATTAAAGGGGGTTCAAGAGCTACAGATTGAGGTATGCGAATTTTAGAACCCTTGGGAGATAAAGCTATTTTTTGTTCAATGAGTTGAACGACATAAGCGATTTTTACGATTGGATCGATTAAGGGCTGAGGCATTACATTTTTCAACTTTTATAAAACAATATAAGGAAATCCATGATAGGCGGGAAACGAACCGAAAAACAAGAAAAAAAATATTTTGCCTTTCCCTTCAGGGGTTGTGCGTCACCCGCTTATCAGGAGCTTCCAAAAGTACCTTTTAGTTCTATATTCTGGCTATGCAGATAAAACTACCTCCTGAATCCTTTCCAAAAGGGGACTCATAGCGATAACTTCGGAGTAATGCTTGGTTCGAATAACATCAATAACGTGCCACCATATTTTTATTCTTATCAAAATATGCTTATGCTCTGCACCACTAGGGGAAATCGCAGATTAAGCATATTATTTAGAGCGTAAAAATTCTCACTCCTGAGCCTGTAAGCAACCCTGTTTTCTCCATCGAACGTGGTTCCTTTTTTGCCCAGACAATTTTTCACAATCAGTTGTTTTTAACCCAGTATTCTAATTGATATCTACTTTTGATACTAATCCACTCTTGTATCAGCCGCACTTAATTAACGATGCTGGGATTGCTTATGACTGCCGATTCAATAGCGCCTCTAGCTCCTCAGAAAAACCATCATCCTTATCAGTTACAAAGTTTTTACGACTGCTGGTGGCAGTATTTAGCCCCTAAATTCAACATTCTGGACGCCCAGAATAACCTTGCCATCCACCGCCGAACTGTATTAAAAGGTGTGCGACTCAATGAGCTTCGTTACGCGGGTTGGAATAATGCCTGGTTCCAGGATTTTGATCAACAATGCTACGAACAATTTATGGCAATGCAGGACAACAAAAATTGGGATTATTTTGCTTTAACCTGGCCTGAAAGCCGCCGAAATATACAACTATTAAAGCAATTGACCGCAACTGGACTGGAAATCATTGAAACACCTACTTCTACCGCCTATTGGATTGATTTGCATAACGGCTTTGAAGCTTACCTGGACAAACTGAGCTCCACCAAACGCAAAGACATCCGACGCAAGCTCAAAAAAGCCGAGCCTCTCCATCCAGAAATGCGGCGTTTTTCAGGCGCAGAAGGCATCCAGCAATTCTTTTCCATCTTTTTTAAACACCATTTGCATTACTGGAAACAAAAAGCAGGTCATTCCTATTTCAGCGATGCCAGAGAAAGGGCCTTCATTGCAGCTTGGGCAGAAGCCCTGGACCAGGAAGGGTATCTGCTTCTGGAAGGATTCTATTTAAACAACACCCTCACCAACCTGACCATGAACATCCTGATGGATAATACCCTTTACTCACTCATCACCATTAATACTGGCGCATACCCCGAACTCGCCCCAGGGCTGCTGAGCCTGTACTACCGAGCATCCCGTGCTCAGGACTATAACATCCTCCAAATTAACATGGGAGATGGCGAACACGGTTATAAACCTGGTATTGCCACCCGCACGGATGCTTACCACTCCCTGCTCTTTGCCAACCCAAAATCCTTAGCGGGTTTGGCCTACATCAACTACATCAAGCTAAAAAATACTCCCCTGATTTCAAAACCAATTCTCAACGGTATTGCTATCAAAATACCTGATTTAAAAGCCATAACCCTGCCCGGCCTGTTCCCCGAAATCACTTTCGAGTAGGACGTTCTTTGCTCCTCGTATACACAATAGCGCATCCACTCAAAAAATAAGGCCCCATCCACCAAATAGAATTTGCGGCTTTGTCACCAAAACTGGCCTCAATAAAAAACGTCCCAGTGGCCACTGGAACGTTTTTGTCTTTATTCACTACTTTTGATGGCAGCTGCATTGCGGGCCGCATTCGCACGGGTCGCAAGTGCACGGATTGCAAGTGCAATCTTTCGTTTTTTCAGCGTGCAGCATCAAACTGCGCATTAACAAATTTTGCATGAGTTTTCACCTCCTTTCTCTTGAGTGTTATCTTCCAGACAGTTCAGAATGGGGCAATGATCCACGCTGCCAGTGCCGGAGCAAGCCGAGGCCAGATCGTTGAGTACCTTTTTCATGGCCTGCAAACTCTGGATTTTTGCTTCAATATCCTGAATCTTGTGCTCAGTCAGGCGCTTTACCTCACTGGCAGAATGATCGGCGTGCAACTTGAGAGCCAACAGCTCCTTCACTTCCTTGAGCGAGAATCCCAACTCCTGGGCTTTTTTAATGAACCGCACCCGCTTCACATCATCGACCTGATACAAACGGTATCCCGCCTCGGTGCGAACGGGTTCCGGCAACAAGCCTTCCCGCTCATAATAGCGAAGCGTTTCAGGGTTCACGTTGGCCTGCTTGGCCAGTTCTCCAGATTTCAGGGAATGCATTGGGGTGTCCTCCGTATGAACCTACTTTAATCCCTGTACCTTGATACGGAGTCAAGCCCTGAAAAAGAATTTCTTTTTACACCCCAAAATGCCCCGGCCATAACCCTAAACCCACAAGGCAAAGAGAGAAACCTTGTCTTTAAATTGCTTTTCCCGACCGCTAGCCGACAAGCCCTGTCCTGAAGGAATCAGTCAGGGTTTATCTTTCGGAAAACAAAGTCCCAATATTAAGGAGACTACTCTTTGCTATTGAGGATCTTATTTTTATGCCACACCACACTATAAAGGTCGTGACGGCGATCCTTCAGGTTCATCACCGTGCCAGAATGGCGGGCCCGATAAATATATTCCAGTCGCAAATCGGCAAAAGCCACGGTTTCCACGTTGGGGGTGGTGTCGGCGGCAATGCCATCGCGGGCAAAGTAGAAATCGCACGGGGTTAAAATGCAGCTTTGGGCGTACTGAATGTCCATGTTGTGCACCCGGGGCAGGTTGCCCACATTGCCGGACATGGCCACATAACACTGGTTCTCAATCGCTCTGGCCTGGGCGGAATAACGAACCCGCAAATACCCTTGGCGCTCATCGGTACAGAATGGCACAAACAAAATGTTGGCCCCTTGATCGATCAAGTGCCGGGCCAGTTCCGGGAATTCACAGTCATAACAAATCAAAACGCCAATCGGGCCGCAATCGGTCTGAATGACGCTCAGGTTGTCGCCACCCTCAATGTTCCACCAATACCGCTCATTGGGCGTAGGATGAATCTTGGGTTGCTCGTGAATGGAACCATCTCGCAAGCACACAAAAGTCACGTTCTGGATTGATCCATCCTTCATTTTAGTGGGATGCGAACCGGCAATGATATTAATGTTGTACTTAATGGCCAGACGCAGGAACATTTCCTTGATTCTCTCGGTATATTCCGTCAGCCGATCAATGGACTTATCCGGCGGAATGGGCTCATTCTCAATGGAGAGCAACTGCAAGGTAAACAACTCCGGGAACACCACAAAATCCGAGCGGTAATCCGAGACCACGTCCACAAAGTAGGTCACGATCTGCTCAAACTCTTCAAAAGAATGAATGCGTCGTTGCTCGTATTGCACCGTAGCCACCCGCACCGATTCCGGCAATCGCCCGGCATTGGTGCGTGATTTCCCCTCTGGTTCTGGTGCTTCCGGATTCCGCCAAATCATATGGGTGGCCGTGCCCATGGACTCCTTGTCACTGGGCAGGTAATCGGGCAGAATTCCCATAATCTCAAAGCCCTGGCGCAACTGAAAGCTGGTGGTAGGATCGTTGATTTTACGGTCTTTGACCTGCTCAATATATTGCTCCACCGTACCCACCTGCTTCAGCCGTTTCTTCAGCAGCGGCATACGCCCACCAAAGACAATGCCCTTCAGGCGATAGTACCGGCATAATTTTTTGCGCTCGCTGTACAAGCGCTCCCCAATGCGCAAGCCCCGATAATCAGGATCAACGAAGATTTCCATGCCATAAAGATAATCCCCCGTGGCCAAGTGGGTAGAGCCGTAGCCGCCGCCCGTAATTTGACGCCAGGTGTGAGCGGCCATAGCCACTTGCTCTGACACCCGAATGGTGGCGCAATAGCCCACGATTTTAGAATCGTAAACGGCCACAAACTGCCCTTCCGGATAATTGTTCAGCTGGCCTCTCAAAATATCCAGGGAGTAAGGCGGAATATCGGGATACACTTTCTCAGACAACAGTTGAATTTCAACCAAGTCGGCTGGGGTAGCGTTACGGATGACCAGTTTGGCTTTGGTGGCTTTGTTTTTCATAGGAAGAGATTTACCAATCGGTTGGGGATTAAAAAATCTTAGCATAGTAAACCGGCTTCCCCTAACGACCAATGGCCTTCATCCGTGCTTGCCAACGGCTCTGCTTAAGAACTCAGCCCTATTCAGCGCCCTCATCGCTGAAAAGTCTCGATATTCCATTCACTTTACCGGCTGACCTTCTGACCCGAACGGCCCTCTCAAACCTTGGACAAACGCTTGTGTAAAATCCTTAACGCACTTTTTGGTTTCTGCTAGAATATGCACACTTTGGAACCGGTGCGCCCAGCATTTGCTGAATTCAACGATTCCAAAGACCTCGGCAACGTCCAGTTTGGTACCTGGCCTGGGTTTGCATACCAAGTCAACTTCAGGCAGGCTCTCCAAACCCTCAGGAATAGTCAAGACAAAGAAAGAGCAATACAAGATGAACCGCACGCATGATTTATGCTGGATGATCGGCGGCCCACAAGGTACAGGGGTTGACTCCTCAGCCACCCTGTTTGCCCGCTCCTGCGCTGTAGCCGGCTACTGGATTTACGGTCGCCGTGAATACCACTCCAACATCAAAGGTGAGCATAGTTACTTCCAGGTTCGGGTTAAAAACGAACCGGTCTATAGCCACACCGATCCCGTCAACCTGTTGGCCACTTTTGAGAATTCAACCGCCCAATTGCACGCCTTTGAAATCGTGGACGATGGCGCTTTCATCTATGACCCCAAAGTCACCGATCCCACCAAACTGGATTTAAAACCCGGCGTATTGCTGTTCCCCATTCCGTTTGATCAGATTCTGGAAGAGATTGCCCAGGCCACTGGCAAAACCCAAACCAGCCTGTCCATTATCAAAAACACCGTGGCTGTAGCGGCCTCCATGGCCCTGTGCCAGATTGATATCAGCGCCATTGAAGAAGCCCTGAACGGTATCTTCACCGGCAGCAAGGCCAAACTGGTTTCGCTGAACATGCAAGCGGCCACCAAGGCTTACGAAATCATGAACAGCAACCCGGATACGGCCAAGTTCAACTACGTAATGGAAAAGCCAGCTAACAAGCCCGCCAAAGGCTCTCGTTATATGCTGAACGCTGCCATTGCCACCGGCCTGGCCAAGCTCAAAGCGGGCTGCCGTCTGCAAACCTACTACTCCATTACCCCGGCTGTGGATGAGTGCATCTACCTGGAAGATCTGTCCGAGTACGGTTTGCCGGTTGTTCAGTGCGAAGACGAAATCGCCGCCATTAACATGGCCATCGGTGGTGGTACCACTGGCGTTCGTGCCTCCACTTCCACCTCCGGCCCCGGTATGGACCTGATGACCGAAGGCCTCGGCTGGGCGGGCATCAACGAAGTGCCTGTGGTTATGTTCAACTACATGCGGGGCGGCCCCTCCACCGGTTTGCCCACCCGTCATGAGCAAACCGACATGCTGGCTTGCTTGTTCAGCGGCCACGGCGAGTACCCCAAAATCGTGATGTGCCCCGGCGATGCCAAAGAGCAGTTCTTTGACACCTTCAAAGCCTTCAACTACGCCGATCGGTACCAAACCCCCGTTACCTTCATCAGCGACAAGCTTTTGGCCAACAACACCGTGTGCTTCCCCAAATTCGATGACAGCAACCTGAAAGTCGATTTGGGTGTTATGGCCGGTAAAGACGCCAAATTTGATGAAAACAACATTGAAGCGGCCTTGCAAAAGTTCCCCCGCTTCAAAATCACCGAAGACGGCATCTCCCCTCGCGCCTTGCCCGGTATGCCCGGCCACATCTACTGGATGACCGGTGACGAGCACTGCGAATACGGCCACATTACCGAAGAGCCGGAAATCCGGATTCCCATGCAGGAAAAACGGATGAAGAAGCTGGATCTGGCGGCCAAGGAAATCCTGCCGGAAGACCAACTGGTGGTTCACGGGGCTAGCAACGCACCGATTACCATCGTCAGCTGGGGTTCCACCAAAGGCGTGATTCTGGACGCCATCAAAGTGCTGAAAGAAAAGCACAACCTGGATGTCAACTTCATTCAGATCCGCCTGTTGAGCCCATTCCCGGTGGAAGCCTTCAAAAAAGCCATGGCCAACGTAAAACGGGCCGTGGTGGTGGAAAGCAGCTTCGGCGGCCAAATCACCCAGTTGATCACCATGCGTACCGGCATCCAGATTGAGCACGAAGTGCTGAAATGGAGCGGTCGTCCGATCTCTGAAACCGAACTGGTTGCCGCCATTCAAGAAATTAACGAGAAACAGTCCAGAAAGGTGGTATTGTCCTATGGTCTCTAGTCCCACCCCCTTAAAAACGCCGCTGAAAGGCACTCAGCTCAAAAGCGACGTCCATTCCGAATGGTGCCCCGGTTGCGGCGACTTCGGGATTACCAACTCCATTCAGCAAGCCATCGCTGGTCTGGGCATGAAACCCTGGGAAACCTTCATCGTCTCCGGTGTCGGTTGCTCCGGTAAAGTGCCTCACTACATCCACACCTACGGCATGCACACCTTGCACGGTCGCTCGCTGGCTTTTGCCCAGGGCGCCAAGCTGGCCAACCCCAACCTGCACATCATCGCCGCTGGTGGTGACGGTGACGGCTACGGGATTGGTGCGGGTCACTTTGTCCACGCCGGTCGCCGGAACATGGACATGACCTATGTGGTGTTCAACAACGAAGTGTACGGTTTGACCAAAGGGCAGGCCTCCCCCACGTTGGCCCAGGGGGCTCAACCCAAATCCCTGGCCCTGCCCAACCCAACCACCGCCATCAACCCGGTGACTTTGGCTTTGGCTTGCGGTTACACCTTCATTGCCCGTAGTTACGCCTTCGATGCCAAGCATTTGAAGGAAACCATCATGAAAGCCATCCAGCACAAAGGGATGGCGCTGATTGACGTACTCCAGCCTTGCCCCACCTACAACAACATCCACACGAAAGATTATTTCGCTGAGATGGTGGATGTGGGCGGCAGCCAAGTGCCTCGGGTTTACTACCTGGAGAACGAAGGCTACGATGGCCGGGTGCAAAACCCCAACGACATCAATGAAGTCAACGCCAAACAGGCCCAATGCTTCGAGCAGGCCCACAAGGTGGAAGACCGAGTCGCTCTGGGTGTTTACTACCAGATTGAACGCCCCACGTTCCAGGATATTCTGCAAAAGAATATTCCCCTGCTGAACGAGTTCACCCCGGTAGAACTGCCCTACTACGACCCCAAGACCATGATCGCCAACACCGATCTGTCCAAAGCGGCCGCCGAATTCACCATTTAATCGGCCGGGTCATTAGCAATCTAAAAGCCCCATCGTTTTTCGGTGGGGCTTTTGCTTACTGATATTCTTTGATTGGCAACAAAGACAGTGTTTTCTTTTTGTTTTAAGGTAACTAAAACAGTTTCACACCTTTTTTCCACATCACCTGCCCAGTCAAATATAAAAGGAGGCCCCTATGGGACTCAATTGTTCAAAATTCAATGACGCCGACAGTTCAATTAAGCGTCTTTTCAGTGCCAAAGCCCGCCAGGAACATCGAGCTCAAAAAGAGCGTGTTCAGGAGCGCATTGCGCAAGCCCGTGAAGATTTCAAATCCAGACGTCAGCAAGAAAGTAAATCTGTCAATCTTCTTCTGCAACAGATACAGGACGAAGTGCATTTAGAGCAAAGCGTTAAACTGCGAAAGCAATTACCCAACGTTCCTCGGCACGCCGCTACCTTCCCCGGTCCGCAAAGTAAGTACTAAGCCCCCAAAATCAAGCACAGCCTTGAGAGTGCCCGCAGTTGTGGCAGCGATAGCACGCCCCATCTCGCAGGGTAGCACTGCCACACTGACTACACGGTGGGGCCTCTGCCCATAAGTGGGCCAACGGCGAATCAGGGGCACTCGCCCCCGCATCCACCGGAGCACTTTCGGCCAGGGCCAGACGGCTGACAATGCGCTGGACTTCCGCACCGCTGGGGGGCACTTGGGCCAATTCAAACTGCCCCAAATACTCCACGCCTAAAATACGAACGATCAAATCCACCAGCGAACTGCATTGACGCACATTGGGATGATTGGTCAACCCGGCAGGGCCAAAGGCGGTAAAGGCATAGGCTTCCACAAAACGCGTCAGGGGAACGCCCGCCTGCAAGGCCAGAGACACCGCATACAACCAGCATTGCAGCAAGGCTTTTACCGTCTCATCGGTGAAGGTACCATCCAGGGTAATGGCGGCCAACCGGTGATCGGGGAACGTCTGCGCCTGAAGGTGCAAGGTCTGGCCAGCCACAGACACCGTCATAGGTGGCTCGGTCTGTAAAGGGGCTGCCAAGGAAACAGGGGAAGCCGGTTGAGCGCTGAGGGGTTGAGAAAACTTGCATCCATCCCGGTACAAGGCCACCCCCTTCAGGCCCAAACGCCACGCGGTGACATAAAGCTGCTCAATATCCGCCACGGTGGCCGAATTGGGCAGATTGACCGTTTTGGAAATGGCCCCCGACAAAAAAGGCTGCGCGGCGGCCATCATGCGGATATGGGCCATGGGAGCGATGCAGCGTGTGCCTTGCCCGGAGGCCGTAGCGCAATCGAAAATGGCATAATGGGCCTCTTGCAAACCGGGAGCCCCTTCCACCGTGCCGGTCTGATCCACATAGGCCACAATGGCCTGTTGTTGGGCGTCCGTGTATCCCAACCCTCGCAAGGCCTGAGCTACCCCATGGTTGACCATCTTCAGGGTGCCGCCCCCAGAGAGCTTCTTCCACTTAATCAGGGCGAAATCCGGCTCAATGCCAGTGGTGTCGCAATCCATCAGCAAGCCGATGGTGCCAGTGGGGGCCAAAACGGTGGCTTGGGCATTGCGATACCCGTAGCGCTGCCCCAGAGTGAGCCCCTCATCCCACACCGTCGAAGCTTCCGCCAAGAGGGCTTTGGGGCAATACTCAGGTTGAATGTCTTTCAAAGCCGCTTGATGCTGCTGTATCACGGCCAACATGCTGTGCTGATTGTCCGCATAAGCACTAAATGCCCCCAAGCGGGCTGCCAATACGGCAGAGGTGCGATAGGCTTCTCCGGTCATCAGGGCCGTAATGGCCCCGGTGACGGCATAACTATGCGAACTGTCATAGGGTAAGCCCCAGCGCATCAGCAAGGCTCCCAGATTGGCATAACCCAGCCCCAGCGGTCGATAATCGTGACTGTTTTGGGCAATGCGGCTGGTAGGGTAGGAGGCCAGATCCACCAGCAGTTCCTGCGCGGTGAAAAAGACCCGGCAAGCCTGCCGAAACGCCTGAGTGTCCAACTGCCCATCCGGTTGCACAAACTTCAGCAAATTCAGCGAGGCCAAATTGCAGGCCGTATCATCCAGAAAATGAAACTCCGAGCAGGGGTTGGAACCCCGAATCCGCCCACCGGTCGGGCAAGTGTGCCAATCGTTGATGACATCATCAAACTGCACCCCCGGATCAGCACAGGCCCAGGCACATTCGGCAATTTGCCGCATCAAATCTCTGGCCTGAAAAGTCTCAAAGACCTCCCCCGTGGTGCGCAGAGTGGTTTGCCAAGGCTCATCATTCAGATACGCCTGCATAAAGCGGTTGTTCAAACGCACCGAATTGTTAGAATTCTGCCCAGCCACGGTCTGATAGGCTTCCCCGTTAAAGTCCCCCGAGTATCCAGCCTGAATGAGGGCTTGGACTTTCAGCTCTTCCTTGCGCTTCCAGTGAATAAAATCCACAATTTCGGGGTGATCCATATCCAGACAAACCATTTTGGCCGCCCGTCGTGTGGTGCCCCCGGACTTGGTGGCCCCCGCCCCCCGATCCAGCACCTCCAGGAAAGACAACAATCCCGAGGAGTACCCGCCGCCGGAGAGCTTTTCCTGCTTGCCCCGAATGCGAGAGAAGTTGGTCCCCGTGCCAGAACCGTATTTGAACAGCCGGGCCTCCGTTTTCATCAGCTCAAACAGGCCCATCAGGTCATCGTCTACCGATTGAATAAAGCAGGCCGAGCATTGGGGATACTGGTATGCATTGCCCGTCGTTTCAATCTGTTGGGTTTGCGGATTCCAAAACCAACTGCCTCCGCTGCCTTCAATGCCATACTGATGCCACAACCCGCAGTTAAACCACACTGGGGAGTTAAAGGCCCCCATCTGGTGCAGCAATAAATGGGTCAGCTCCCCTTCAAAAATCTCAGCATCCTCAGAGCTGGCAAACACACCGACCGCTAATCCCTGTTGGCGAAGGGTGGCGGTAATGCGATTCAAGACCTGCTTCAGGCTGGTTTCACTGCCCGAGCCCGGCACCCCCAGCTTGCGGAAGTACTTGGAGGCCAGAATATCGGTGGCCAACTGGGACCACTCGGTAGGGACTTCCACACCCTTCATCTCAAAAACCACTTCCCCCGTGGGGCTGGTAATACGGGCATCCCGGCGCTCAAAGGTCACCGCATCAAAGGGATGCAGGCCCTCCTGGGTAAAAAATCGCTGGAAGCGCAACCCCTGTTCCGGGTTGTGGCTGGGGCCAGACGCCATACAAAAGCTCCTTAAACGGAAATCAATCCTCACACGCTCTTGATCATACCCTGTGTTGCCGGGCCGAACATCCTCCCAATAATCAGGCGAGTATTCCGGCACAACTTGTTTCTAAAACTGCTTAGCAGTCAACAAAGGCGCTTAAAAAATGCGGGCGTATTCGTTGAGATAGTTGCTCAGGGCTTGTAGAAATACGGTCATGGTCATCAGCATTACGGCGATGCCAATGGAAGGCTTCAGGGCAAAGCTGAGCTGAAATACGGGCATCTGCTGAGCGGTTCGGTTCATGATGCCCAGCATGAGATCCACGGCCATGGTCACCACCATGATGGGAGAAACCAACTGCACCCCAATCAGAATAATATTGCCGGATAGTGTGACCAGATAGTCCACACTGATGGCTTGAGCAAAGTTATGCTGCATGGCATACAGGGGAAAGACCTGAAAACTGCGCTTCAGGGCGCTCAACATCCAGTGAACACCGCCCAGTTCAATGAACAACAGAATGGTGATGTTGTTAAACAGAGTCTCTAATAGCATGGCCTGCTTGCCGCTGGCCGGGTCCATAATCATGGCTGAGGACAACCCGATTTGGTTGTTCATGACGTTCCCTGCGGCATAGGCAGCCTGCAAGATCATATCGGCCATAAAGCCCAGAAAAGCACCCACCACAATATTCAGGACCAACTGAATCAGATAAGAGGGGTAGTCTCCACCGGGGGAAAGCGGGCCGGTATCCTGATGCGGCGGCACCAGCCAGGCCATGGCCCCCGTAAAGAAAATAGCCGCACTGATTTTGAGCACAATGGGAATGTTCTTACGGTTAAAAATCGGTCCAGTAGTGGTAAATGCCAGCATGCGGAAAAACATCAGCAGCACCCCATCGACTACCGGCCCCAACTGGTGGTGGAGCCGACCGAAGGATTCCAGAGCCGCGTCAAAGTGCATACAAGGGTCCTATTGCTTGGCGTCTTTTTGCAATGTCATTTTCTCGGAAATACTGAGAGCGCCCCCTTTGCCCCGACCTTGCCGAACCTTAAGAGTGGCACCAGCGGCCCCATCACTGTCGGGCATTTCCCACTGGGCGGCAAATTCTTTCAATTTAGCGCTGTTAGAACCTTCTTTGGCTTGCAATTCAAAAAAATGTTTAGCCCGCAACTGGCCAGGGGTTTGGTGCCGGGTGCTGGGCATGACGAAAATACCGTCCTCTGGCACATCGTTAAAGGCAATCTGCATGGATTCCCGCACATAGTCCATCATCATGTTCATCATCAAGCCGCCACCCAGCAATAAAATGGCAAAAACACCCACGATTTTGGGCGCAGCAGCAATGGTTTGTTCTTGTACCTGGGTGACCGCCTGCAAAATACCCACCACCAAGCCAATACCAGCAGCCATCAGCACCGCAGGCAGAGACATTAACAGGCTAAGCATCAGCCCACGGCCCAAATGTTCCAGCAATATCTCCATGAAATTTCGTCCTCACTGAGGCATTACAGCCCCTTGTGCCTCGTTAAAGCACTGTTACCTAGTTAAAGCTCTGCACCAGGCCGTTGACAATCAGACTCCAGCCATCCACGGCCACGAAAATCAGAATTTTAAAGGGCAGAGAGATAATGGTGGGCGACAACATCATCATCCCCAAGGCCAGCAGGATATTGGCCACTACCAGGTCAATAACAATAAAGGGAATAAAGATAATAAAGCCGATTTCAAAGGCGGTTCGCAGTTCACTGACCATGAAAGCCGGAGCCACTTCCCACAGGCTCAAATCCTTGGGAGAGTCTGGCGGTTTATTTCGGGACAACTGCAAGAAAAAGGCCACATCCGACTGTCGGGTTTGCCGCATCATAAAGGTTTTCAAGGGTTCAGAGCCACTGACCATCATTTGAACCACCGACCCGTTGCGCCGCATAATGGGATCCAGCTTTTGGCCAATCTCCCCAAAGACCGGGGACATGGTGTACATGGTCAAAATCAGGGACATACCCACCAGTACAATGGCCGGGGGCACTTGCTGGGTTCCCAACGCTGTCTTTAATATTGAAAAAACAATCATATAACGCAAAAAACTGGTCATACTCACCACCACCAGTGGGATGAGCGACAATGAGGCCATCAGGATGATTAGCTGGAGGGCCGGGTCCAGCTTTCCAAACATCACATCCACAGCATGTCTTTCCTTTCCTTACATCGTTCCTGAGAAAATCCCTCACAGCGCACCCAAAGGCGGTGTGGTCTACTTCATGCGAGAGGACACAATCCACTGAATACTTTGGGCGAATCGAGCCCCAAATCCCTGACGTCTGGGCAACGCGCGGGCCACCGGCGGGGTGGCGTACCAAGGCTCTAAACGCTCGGTTTCCGTCACCACCGGAATTTCTTCCACGGCCACCTCGCTGGCCAGTGGCTCCAACTTGGACAGCAGGTTGGTTTCCTCGCCCGAGGCGGCGATTAAAAAGCGCTCCGAACCGGAACGAATGACATAAACCGTATTCCGTGGATCTAGCGGCAAGGAGGACTCCACTTCCAGCGTGGGCATCTCCGGGCTGACCTTGGCCGATCCCCCGGATAGAAAGCCGGACGAACGACGGGCATAAAAGTAGGCCCCGTAAATCAAGCCCACCGCACCCAGGGTGTACAACACAAACGTCCCCAAATACTGCCACAAAGCGCCTGTCTGATTCATCATACCGGTCCGTCCTTTACGCTATCCTGCTGATTCAACAACTACCAATCCTCTTCGCCTTCTGCGGCTTCATCAAAATCATCGTTCAAAAAGCTGTCCAGATCCATCTCGTCATTCGAGCTGGCGGGCGGTTCATCGCTTTGAGCCGGGACCTCCGCCATGGCCGCCGTTTCTGGAGCGGACAAGGCCAAACGTTCCCCGGAAGCCTGAGCCGCATCCGCCGGAGTTAAAACCCGATTGACCCGCACCCCAAAGCGATCCCCCACAATGATCAGCTCACCCAGGGCCAAGGCCTTGCCTTCCACGCTTAAACTAACCTGATTGTGCAGCAGATCATCCATCTCAATGACCAAACCTTCGCTCATCTGCTTCAATTGGCGCAAAGGCAGCTTGATCGGCTCAAACTCGGCAGAGACTTCAATCATCAGGTTATCCCACAGGTTTTGCCGAGCCGAGGCGCCTGAGGTCTGAGTATCCATTGGGGTATCCATCTCGTCAAACTCCTGTTCGTAAGGCATGGTAATGGCCTGAGGACGACTTATCTTGACTGAAAAAGGCAGATGCTGGCCCGATTGTGTTTCTACCAGGGCCATGTGATCCAACTGACTGTCTTCCAACACAATCAGATCGCCCGGCTCCAGATGATCCAAATCGGATAAAGGCACCCGGCTGCCTCCTACGTGAATTCGGGCCGGGGCCAGTACATGAAAAAAAAAGTCATCGGGGACAGTATCCACAGGCTGGGCGGTCGCCGTTCCTTGCTTCAGGGCCGAAACCGGCACACTGAGAACAATTTTTCCCACCTCAAGGCTATCCATCAAATGGGCCGCCTGTATGGACCCCAAGGCCTGCTCCAGCTCACCCGCGGATTCATCCAGACTGGCCACCCACAGCAATTGAACCAGTTCCGGTTCCGGCTGGTGGGTTTGAACCGGTTTTTTCAACAAGTGCTTCTTGAACAAGGCCAGCAAATCCCGACTGAATTCATTCAAAATGGTGGCTTCCAGCGGGCTCAGTTGCCGAAAACTAAAACCAGCCTCTGACTGGAGACGTCCCCCTAAAACCCGATTGAGCAAACTGGCGCACAAAGACTCGGACAAACGCAGCAAGGCCGCTGGGGGCTGCCCAGCGTGGGCATCGGTTTGTTTTTCCAACTGAAGCTGGGAAACATGAAAATCATCCAGACGCCAAAAATAATGGGGCTTCTCGCTGAGCCCTAAAAAGGCCAGCTTCACCGGCACCCCCCAGAACTGGGAAAGCACCTCGCCCAAACGCGGGGTCAGTTGGGCACAAGCCTGGATCTGATCCTGCCAAGGGCTGACCCGGCCCACTCGGGGAACCGGGTACGACCGATCATTCAACTGGCTCGCCTTGCGGCTGTCCACACTCATATCCATACGCTACTAACCAATCAGCGCTCTCTTCCAGCTCGTTTCTGCAACAGCATACCGAATTGCCCGAATGCAGGCATCCATCCAGTGGTCTACACAAATCCGCCTTGCCATCGGCCAATGGGTGAGGGTTAAAACGGTTTGTTTTAGAATGATATTCAATTCCACGCAAGGATCGACCAAAACGGCATCCTACCCCTCATGTTGATCGCCTTTTGTGTTGATGCTATAAGTGGAACTCAAAGATTTACCGATTTTTATCGAACCCGTATTTAGTGTGTCCCCTCAACCGTAAAAAGGTATTGCATCTTGCCAAGAATTAAATCCGCCAAGAAACGTGTTGATGTTGCCGAACGCAACCGCCAACGCAACATTGCTTTCAAATCTGCTATCAGAACCGCTATGAAAAAAGCCTTGAACGGCGAACTCGCTGCTCGTCAAGAAGGTTTGAAACTGGCTTTCAGCTTGCTGGATCGCGCTGTGCTGAAAGGGATTCTGCACAAGAATACCGCTGCCCGCTACAAATCCAAAATGGCAGTGGCCCTGAACCACACCGCCGCTTAAGCAGCAACACTCCAAGTTTTAAAAAGCCCTCTGCCCCAAAGCAAAGGGCTTTTTAGTGTTTAAAATACAGGTGAGGCGATCTGCATCCACACGTTTCTAACTGTTTGAGTACAGCGAGTTAGAAAAGAGGACTTGGCAGCCTTGCCAAAAGCGCTATTAAGTTTGTATGGGCTGCACGCAGTTTTAGAAACGTGTGGATGCAAGTAGCCTCACCTATAACAATTCATTCGCAGGTTTCTACAATAGGCCCAAAATAGCCGACTGCACCTGCTCAACCGAGATTTGGCGCATACAGGCCAAATGCTGCTCGTCCGTATAAGGACATTCCGCCTGTTCACAAGGCCAGCAGGCCAAAGTTTCCGGCGGGGTGATCATCCTTGAGGCCCCATGGGCCAATGGCCCAGTTCGTGCCAAGGCGGTTGGCCCATAAATGCCCACCACAGGCACACCGGTGGCTGTGGCCAGATGCATGGGCCCCGTATCGCCGCCCACCACCACATTGCACTGAGCCAACACACTGGCTGTACCCAGAATGTCGTATCGTCCGCAGTGGTTTTGCACCCGATGCCCAGTATCCCCAAGGACTTTTCCCAGTTCCTCTAAAATGTGCTGAACCAGAGGCGTCTCATCCGGGCCACCCACCAAAAGCACCTGAAGGTTCGGGTTGTGGGTGAGCAGCGTCTCAATAAGCCCAACATAAGCGGACCCTTCCCAAGCCCGGTTGGAGCGCTTAGCCCCCACCCCGGGGATCAGGCCCACCCAAATGACGCCATCCGGCTTGGCGGGCAATACATCAGTCTCCTGAGCGGGCCGCAAGGCAGGCACATTGGGCAACGGGTCTGGCAGCGTTGGCAATAGGCGTAGGAAGGGCTGATAAAAATCGCTGGCGGCATGGCGACGCGGCACCGTACGCTGGGCTTGCCCCTTGCTGCGTAATTTTTCCTTATGATACACCGCACTGTAGCGGGGCATTACCAGAGCGGTGAACAGCATCGACTTCAGGGACGGGTGCAGATTGATGACCCCATCCACCCCCCATTGACGAAACTGCCACGCCAGCTGCCCCAAAGCCCAAAGACCCTGCCGCTTCTCCCAGGTCCACACCTGATCCACCCCCGCGAACGAGGCCACCAAAACCCGATAAGCCGGACTGGTCAACCAGTGGACTTCCATGTCCGGATACGCCTGCTTGACCGCCTGAACGGACGCCGAGGCGTGAATTAAATCGCCCAAAGCCCCCCAGCGAATCACCAGCAAGCGCTTCATACCAAGGGCTCCTGAGTAGGTGCCTCGGGAAGCTGCCCAAGCCCCAGGGCGTCCCGTGCCTGTTCTAGCACCTGCTGTGGGGTCAACTGGGTCATACAGGCCAGCGTTTTCAAGGGGCACTCCCGTTCAAAACAGGGTTGGCAATCCAGTTGGGTGGTCAGAATGGTATGTTGCCCCCCCACGGGTCCCGTTCGGCCCGGGGCGGTGGGGCCATACAACCCGATAATTTTTGGAACGCCCACGGCATCAGCAATGTGCAGGGGGGCGCTATCCAGACCAATCAGCAACTGGACTTGCGGAAACAAGGCGTATAAATCGGGCCAATCCGTCTGGCCCACCCAGTTCAACACCTGCGGGGAATCGGCATGCTCTCCCAAAATGGTGGCGGCCCGAGGGGCGTCATTGGGCGCCCCCAGCAGAATGACCGAAACATCCAGCCGAAGTAGCAAAGGCAGCAATTGGGCCCAGTGTTCCAGAGGCCAATGCTTGCTGGGCCACCGGGTAAAGGGGGCCAGCACCACCACAGGACGATGGGGCAACGGCAAGGCCACAAGGAGCATCTGCACCTTGGCCGCCGCCTGCGAATGCACAGGGGGCAGCACAAATTCAGGAGCGCTCACCTCACAGCCAATGGCTCGGGCGAAATCCAGATAGCGCTGAACCGCAGGCGTATGGGCATCCCGAATAATCATGGCCGGAAGATGGCGATTGTAGAGCAAATCCGCGCTTTCCCGGGTGGCCTTAAAACCATACCGAAACGGAATTTGAGCCAGCCAGGGCCAAATCGCGCTTTTCAAGAGGCCCTGCACATCAAAACTGAGTTGATACCCTTCCGCCTGAAGGTCTCGCACCAATGCCCGCACCTCATGCCACAAGGATGGCCACTGGGCAGGCTTTGTGAGTAATGAGAGCCAACGCTTACGGTGAGAAACATGCAGCCGATCAATCAAGGGATGATTTTCCAGTAACGGAGCGGCGGCGGCCTCCACCAGCCAACCCACAAAGGCGTCCGGATGCTGGCGCTTCAGGGCAGCCAAGAGCGGCAAAGTGTGCATAACATCGCCATGGGCACTCAGCCGCACGATTAAAATGCGTCTGGCGGCGGGAGGATTAGAAACGGAGGGTGGAGGGTACTTCATGGGATAAAGCGGTTGCCTGCGGCTGGTATGAACAATGTAACTTATAATGAAAGCAAGGGTCAAAAACTAAATTAGCGGGAATCTCCATTGGATTGGTTAAATAACACCTCAGAATTAATGATGGTGGCCATACTGGTCACGGTGGTTTCTGCTGCCATTATCTTCATTTTGCTGCGCAAGCCCCCGGAAAAATCACTGACTTCAGACAGTGCGGGACCTGCTTCCACCCCTGGCAACCCTGCCCCACCTTCCCCCAAGGACCACAACAGCCTGATTGAACACTTAAACCAGGGCAACGCCTTCGTTCGACAGTTTCAGTACGAACAAGCCCTGTTCCACTTCAAGGAAGCTATCAAACTCAAGCCGGAAGATGGCTCGATTCACTTTAAAGTGGGGCGTTTACATGTACAGCGGGAAGATTTTAAGAATGCCCTGGCCGCTTTTAAGACCTCACTCGAGCTAAATCCCAAGCAGGTGGAAGCCCATTACGAAATGGCCCGCATTTATCAACACCTGCACAGTACGGAAAAAGCCAATAACGCCCTGGGAAAGGCCCTTAAAATCAATCCCACTCACACAGAGTCCCTCAAGCTAAAAATAAAGCTGCTGGAGCAGGAAAATCGTTTACAGGAAGCGCTGGAGCCCATTCAAAAACTGATTGAAAGCAGCTCGAACCCCACCAAATATCAGGAACTGCTGGCAGAATACCAGATGAAACTGGGCGACTACTCCAAAGCCATTGCCTCTCTGGAAACCCTGATCAGTCAAAATCCCCATGATCAGCTGTATTATCTGGGGAAAGTGGGACAAGTCCACTTCGATCAGGGTGAATACGATAAGGCCATTGAACAGTTCAAGCGCATTTTGCAAGAGCAAGGCACCGCCCGGATGGACGCCGCCTTTACCCGAGCCATTAAAAACCAGATGGCCGCCGCCTTGTGTAACGAAGGGGTCAAACGTTATCAGGCTCACGACCCACAAGGGGCCATTCAGCACTATCAGGACGCCCTAGTCTATGATGATAGCAACGCCGACATCCACTACAACCTGGGGAAAGCACTGATAGAGGCAAAGGATAGCGGCAAGGCCATGCGTCATTTTGAACTGGCCCTGTCCATCAACGCCAACGATGCCAGTTGCCACTATGAACTGGCCGTTTTACAGGATGAAAAGGGGCTGGTACAAGAAGCCTTGAACCATTACCAAAAAGCCCTGGAACTGGAACCCAATAACGCCCAAGCCTGCTTTGGTCTGGGCACCTTGTACGGGGTGGACGGCAATCTGGAGAAGGCCATCCAGATGCTGAGCACAGCCATCCGTATCAATCCCAACTATACCGATGCCTTTTACAATCTGGCCGTGGCCCTGGAACGCAAGAAAGACATTAACAAGGCCATTAAGTTCTATAAAAAGGTGCTCAGTCTGGATAAAAACCATGAAAAAGCCAAGAGCAATCTGGCCCACATCCAGCACACCCATAAACAAGGGCTTCGTCGCTAAAGTCAGGACAACTTTAGCCTAGCGAATCAACGGATTCACCGAGCGCTGGGCCAAGGACTGGGAGACAAACGGGTTAAAGGCAGGCTGAAAAGGAATCGCCTGCTGACGGAAAGTCGGCGCTAACGCGGGGGCTGGCAATACTGGGGATTTTTCCACCACCGGCGAGGGAGCCTGAGCTTTCATGGCCTGCTTTTTCTCAAACTGCTTTTTATTCCAAACCCCGTTAATCCACATGGGGAACCAGCCAATGGCGCCAATCAGCACGGCAAAACTCAGCATATCGGAAGGCAGGCGGCGCACCTTGGCGTAATTTTCCAAGGCCCCTTTGGCTTGTCCTTGCAAGTTGGTGGCAATTTTCAGGATTTGCTTGGAACCGTCTTTTTTCCCAAGATCCAGGACAGCCTTAATACTATCGTCCACATTCTTAAATTTCTCAAAAGTCTTTTTGGCGGCGTCCACGGCCGCTTTTTCATCAATGGCCACATCCGGCTTGGGAGTGTGGGCTTTCACAAAGTCTTTCACGCTCTGCTTCAGCTTGTTTAAGGCGTCACCGACCGAGGCCTTCTCGTATTCCTTCTTCAGCTCAACATTGTTTAAGCCCTCAAAGGCCTTTTGCAGGCCACCATCATTCAATTGGTTAATGGCTTTTTCCAAGCCCTCGCCGTTGCCTTCTTTCACCACTTGCCACAAGGCTTGGGGGTTATCAATCTTGTAATTCCGAAAATCTGAATAACTCAGAACGCCGCCTTCTTTGGGCTTGACCAGATTGACCCCGGTGCGGCTTTGCGTCAGCTTGCTGACTCCATATACCAAGGGGGCCAAGGCAAACACAAACAGGGTGATAGCGGTCAAATCGCGGCGCAGCACATCGCCCATTTCCCGGAAGTCGTTGTTTTCCTTGCCCCGCTGATAAGCCCGATACAAACGGGGGCCTACGGTGCCGGGGTACAGCAACAACAACAGCGGCAGACGGGGCGGTTCCGCCAACAAGGCTTTAAAACGGCCCACGGAGACGCTGGTGTATTGAGAGAAGTCGGATTTCAACTGGTTCCCGATAAACCGGCTGACATTTTCTCCCAACTTGGGAGTCAATGCTTTTTCAGTATTTTTCGGCAAGTCATACGCCCACTGGGCGGCCTTGTAAGCAAAAGGCTCACTGGCACCAAAACGAATCTGGGTCATGCTTGCCCCCCTTCAGTCCACGGCCCCTGAACGGGGACCGCATAGCCGGGACGTTGCAGGCCAAACGGAGCGAATCGAGCGTTGTTCAAGCTACCCGGAGCCGCCGCCGCAAAGGCGTTGGATTGTCCCCAGCGTGAAAAAGCCGGCTCTCCACCAAAGGGCAAACCGGCTTGAAAGGGCATCGCTGAAGGCTGCTGAGAACCAGTGCGCTTATTATTGTCATGATTCTTACGGGCAGCGGCCTCTTCCTTCAACAGACGAGTGGCCTGATAAGTGCCGTGATTTTGAGCCCAAAAGGCCAGCTTCACCAGATAAGCCGCAGTCAGAGAGGTCACCCCAACACCCATCAACCACTTTTTACTCATCAATTGCTTCCAGGTTTTGCCAGCGACATCACCCACCGCGGTTTGGCCTTCTTTCTCCAGATTGGCCCACAGTTTGTTCACGAATCCACCAACCCGGGAGACATCGTTGCGAATGTCCGCAAAATTGCGTTGCTTCACAAACTCTGCTTTCAGCGTATCCGGGCGATAGGTGAACCAGGCTTTACCGGTGTTGTTCAAAGGCGCCTCATCCTGAATGACTTTGTCCAACTGGGCATAGGCGTTAATTCGATATTCGCGGTTGAATTCCCACAGCTTATCTTTCAAAGCCTTAAAGGCGTTTTCCGCTTCAGAGGACGCCTTCTCTTTGCCCAAGCGTTTAAAACCATTAGACATACGCTTGAAGCCATTTTCCTTGGCAAAGTCCACAGACTCATCCACCTCAGCATTCACCCAGGTTTCAATCAGTCCCCGAATTTCTTGTGCCCTGGCCTTAGCCTTATTAGAGGTTTTAGCATCAACCTCACTACCTTTTATTAGATTTATTAGACCATTGTTAGCGACTTGCTCAATATCCGCAAATCCCTCACGCAGATACCTTTTCGCCTCATCAATCAAATCGGATTTCTTATTAAACGTCTTTTTCCCCAAACGAGCCTGCAACCCCTCACCCAAGCCCTTAATACTCTCTGCGGGCAACTCTACAGCCGGATTCAAGGTGACCCGGTTCAACATGTAAGCCACAGCGGGCACTGCCAATAAACCAGGCCCAGTGGCAATTTCTCGCTTGGTCCCCTCGTAAAAATTCACCCAGTTCAAACCCTTCCAGTTCCCGGACAGCCAGGCCCCCACCTGCTCCCGGAAAGGCTTGTTTTTCACCGCCGGATCCTGACTGGGATCGTAGGAAACCTTGCCCTCTTGCAAGGAGGTCCACACCCGGGGCATCCACATGGCAATCATGTCCTGGGCCAAAAAGCCCCACAGAAAGACCTCGGTAATATTTTGAAAGGTGTTCACTGACCCGTTCAGGATGGCACCGCCAAACTTCACGCCCGAAGCGGACCCGCTTTGGGTTGCAGGAGCCATTTTCCTGTCAGCGGCTTTTGGGCGCGCAGCAGGGGGCAGGTGATGGGGAGGTTTACAGCCTCCATGTCCAACCGGTTGGGTCATCGTTGAGAATTACACATCCACTTGGGAAAATACTGACTTAGAAATCCGAGGTGAGTCTATAAAAGAGAGTCAACATGATCTGATGCTAGCTTGTTAAGAAATATGAACGAGGTTTTTTCGGTGGATGAACTGGTTTAATCTTAATCATTCAAGGGATGCAAACCCTATAAACGTAACACTTATTAACAAACTAACACTCGCTCTCCTGCTTGGTTTTAATACAAGCGGATACCTTTCCCCTAAATGTACGTAAGACTGATGGTAATGGAAGCAAGCCCACTTAAGCCACATTCCTATTCCAGCCGCCAGTACCGAAAACCCAGCCAACCGTCCTCTCCCAAATTCTCGGGTCTGGTTGATGGCTTTTCCAATCTGATCGGTGTTGTTGACAGCAATCGGCTACTAGAGCTGATGGCCTCCGACGGGATTGGCATGATTGTGCCTCGCACAGTCCTGGCTTACCACAAACGTGGTGCCGATGACGGGCGGGAAACCTTCCTACGGGAATTTTCCGGACTCGTGGGAAATGTACTCATCACTGGCTGGTTTGGCTGGGGCATGCTGAAGGTGCTGGGCAACCGGGTCAATGCCTATAACCCGCATGGCCTCCCACTGGATGCCCATATTAACGCTGCCAACCTGAACGCTTTTAACCACTTGTACCAGTCCGCACTGGCAGACAAGCTGAACCCGGGCGAAGCTCGGACGACCTTTGTGAAAAAGGTTCTGGAATCGCTGGTTTCAGACAACCCGCAGTTCATGTGGGGCGCCCAGCGAGAAAGCCTGCAAAAAATTGAAGACCCTGAGCAACAAATCCGCTTTTTGAAAGCAAATTTAACCAAAATATTGGGTCCACAGGCGGCCGAGGAAGAAATCGAGAAGCTGGGTGAAACGCTCACCGACAGCAAGCTCGACGCGTTGGGCAAAACGCTGGAAGCCCGCAACGGAAAACTCTCCCCGGATGCCTGCAAGGATCTAGCCCGTTTCTTTGAACCCAAGGGAGCTGTCCCTGATAAGCCTGATTGGGGAACCCTGAAACTGGATGAGGCCGCTAAACAGCGACTTCGGCAATTTGAAACCGACCCCGCATACAGCGACCTGGCCCAAAAATTGAAAGACGAGACCTTCAAGCAAAAAATGCTTCAGCGGACCCGGCTCAAGCTCTATCAGGACTCTAAACAGAATACGGAAACCTTTGTGGAACTGGTGGACAAAAAAGCGCTGGATTATGGGGTCACTGGCACGGTTCATATTACCGATGGCAAAGAGCGCCTGTCCGGCTTCCAGAACCGTAAAAATGTCCTGCGGGAACTAAAGTATTATCTGGAGCACTATGTGGACCGGGCTGCCCACGAATCGAAGGGTAACCTGACGGAACTGGAAAACAAACTGTTTGGACGGGCCAAATCCGGCTTTTTACATCAACTATTGCCCAAAGCGGAAGACGGCTTGGTGACCGCGGCCCTGAAACACAAACATGCCCTCACCTGGATCCCCTTGACCTTATCCTTAAGCGCGGCGGGGCTGTTCACGTTCTACAACCAGTACATAACGGCTCAAAAACACGGTGGCCGCATGTTCTTCCCGGGCGAAGGCAATTTACAGGGCTTGGCCAGCCAACAGAAATCCGCCGTGTTGCCGCCCCCGGCGCCGCCTCATCACAACTTCCGCCCAACTGCCGGATTTCAGCAGACTCCCGTCAGTGGAGGGATTTTGGCATGATCCAGCAGCCTAGCCCTCGCATTCATAATAATGCTCCCGCCACTTTAATCAGCCAGCACCCAACGGGCACCCGAAAAGCAGCCCATTCTGCGGTTCAATTTGGCAGTGCCGCACCAACGGGTCTGAAGCAAGTGCCACCCAAAATCAGCAAGGCCTTGCAGTACTTTGACTTCCGGGATTTGGGTTTTTCCCACGTGGGGCAAATCCAGTTGGTATACGCCGGTTGCATTTTGTGGCGACTCATTGCGGCCAACGAGCGGCGTAAAGCCAGCCCCTCCCAAAGCTGGAACGAGATCCGGGAAAGCGCCTTGCGGGATTCCGTGGGTTACGCCTTCTGGTTTTTTGGCACACCAACGCTTCAGCGCCTTTACCTGAAAGTTTTTCCGTCCAAGGAAATGGAAAAAGCCCTGATTCAACCCACCCGAAACAATGAAACCGGAGCTTGGGCCACCCTTAAAAAGTGGAATCCCATTTCCGGGTACGCCATCCCAACCAGTGAACAGGTTCGGGACATGAAAACCCAGGCCATAGCGCGTCTTAAAACTGCCGAAATCGAAAAAAGCAGCGAAAATTTCCAACGCGTGGAAAAGTATTACAAACGCTTGCTACACCATCGCAATATCGCCACCGGCATGGGACTGCTCTCCACCATCGGGTTGTTGGGCATCGGCATTAACTACCTCAACTTCTACCTCACCCAGAAAAACGTGAAGGAGCGGGAAATCGCCCTTCTGAAGCCGCCCTTCCCACGTCCACCGGCCTTGCCCAGATTTCAGCCCATTGTATCGGCTCCCCCTGTATCAACGAATCTGGCGCCCAACAGCCTACCCCTTCAGCAACGGGGCTAGCGGCAACAGGATCAACGCTTGCTGCGCGAGATCTTAATGCCCAGTGCCCGATTTAGGCTTACTGCCCGAGGGCGGGGCAGTTTTCCCCTGAAAAATTTTCTGCAAAGGTCCAGGGGAAGCTTCTCCCCCAAACAGGCCGGATAACTTTTCCCCCAAGGGCACCTTCTTGGCGTCCGGGCGTTCCACCGAGACCGCGTACAAACGGGCCAGCGCTTTTCGCAATTCCTCACCGTTGGCCATTTTTTCCAGCTTGCCATCCTGCACCAGAGAGATAGAACCCGTTTCCTCGGAAATGACAATGCAACGACTGTCAGAAATTTCAGTCAGGCCAATGGCCGCCCGGTGCCGAGTGCCGTACTGCCAGCTCAGCTTGGGATCTTCCGTTAAAGGCAGCAATACGCCTGCGGCCACCACCCGGTTATTGGCCCCAATCAAGACCGCCCCATCATGCAAGGGGGTGTTGTGATGAAAAATGGTCAGCATCAACTCGGTGCTCAACTTGGCGTCCAGGGCCGTGCCCATCTCCAGATAATCGCCACCGTGGCTGTTGGGCGATTCCAGCACGATTAAAGCTCCACGCTTGGCCTTGCTTAAAAAACGAACCGTCTCGGTCAATTCGTTAATCAGGTATTCCGCCTTGGACTCTTCCGGAGACTGGGTCACCGGACTGCCGCCAAACAATTCGCCTTGCCCTAAAAACAACAGCATCCGGCGCAATTCCGGCTGAAAAATAACAATCAGTCCGATAAAGAGAATTTGAATTGTGGCGGCAAAAATATTTTCCAGCATCGGCATGTGGAAAATATTGGCCAGCCACCACATGCCCACAAACAGCATCAGCATAATAAACAGCCCTTTCAGGAGCTGCTCAGCCTGGCTTTTGCGGATAAAGCGAACGTAAACGTAATAGATAATGCCCGTGAGGATGGCAATTTGAGCCAACACCTTCACCACAGGCATAACGGCCTGTTGGTCAGGGTCCCACTGCTGGATTATCCATTCCATCATCTCAACTTACCAACGTTGCTACAGTAAAGAGTATCGGAAACCGTTGCTTGCAAAAGGCTTTGATAAACCCGACTCACTTGGAATACGACCTGCTTGCAATAAAGTTTCAGAACCTGTGCGAGCCCAGCAAAAGCTGTCGAATCGCACCATTCATTCACAGGAGACACACCGTTTCAAAAAAGAGAGCCCTTGATTGACGTACCAAGAACAAACTTTTTTTATTTTAACGCATATCGCATCGGGTTGCGATCCAGCTCAGCATTTTTCCAGCATTCAACCCAGCGCTTCTGCATCAAAACACTGGGTTGAACCCTATAAACCGGTTAACCGGCAAAAAACCGAGAAAATTACTGCGCTTATCGGGCTGGCGTGGCAGACGATTCAGCCACCCGCCGCAAATGGGCGGGAATCAGGTCCTGCTGAATAATGGTGTCGTAGGTTTCTCGCTGAACCAGCACGTGCGCCTTACCGCCACCCACCAACACCACCGCAGGACGGGGGAAGCGGTTGTAGTTAGAGGCCATACTGTAGTTGTAGGCGCCGGTTCCAAACACCACCAACACATCGCCGTTTTCCAGACGAGGCACCGGCAGGCCTTTGATCAGTACATCGCCGGATTCGCAGTACTTACCCACAATGCTGACCGTCTCTTCCACGGGAACGCCCACTTTATTGGCCACCACGGCGGAATATTGGGCCTGATACAGGGCTGGACGAATGTTATCACCCATGCCCCCATCCACGGCCACGTATTTACGCACACCGGGCACATCCTTCATGCTGCCCACGGAATACAGGGTCAGCCCGGCAGTGGCAATCATACTGCGACCCGGCTCCATTAGTAATCGGGGCATGGGGTAATTCAAACGCTTGGCATAAGCGGCCAATTTCTCGGCAATACGGGCCACCGCTTCAGGCACGGCCGGGGGATCGTCCTGCCCGGTGTACATAATGCCCAAGCCACCGCCCACATCAATGTCTTCCAGTACCAGGCCACTGTACTGTTCCCGGATGTTGTAGTAAATGTTCATCATCACTTCGATGAGATCTTCGAAAGGCTTGATCTCAAAGATTTGAGAGCCGATATGGGCATGAAGCCCCTTGAGGGTAATGGTTTCCCGGAATTCTTCAAGAATGCGATCAATGGCCACTGGCAACTGGCTTAAATCGAAACCGAATTTGCTATCCACGTGGCCGGTTTTGATGTAGTCGTGGGTGTGGCACTCGATACCGGGGGTAATGCGCAGCAGCACATCCACTTTTTTACCCTTGGTGGCGGCAATTTTATGAATAAACTCCAGATCCTGGAAATTATCGGCGGAAATGCGACCGACGCCATGATGAATGGCCAGCTCCAGCTCTTGAGTGGTTTTGTTGTTGCCGTTAAACAGCACCCGCTCCATAGGGAAACCGGCCTGAATGGCTGTGTACAGCTCCCCGCCGGACACCACGTCCAGACCCATGCCGCACTGCTCCATCAGTTTGACCAGGCCCATGTTCATGTTGGCCTTGCAGGCGTACAGGGGCAAGCTGGGGCCGGGGTAGGCCGTGCTCAGGGTGTCGGTGTAGGCTTTGGCGGCGGCCCGAATGGTAGTTTCATCCAGTACGAACAGGGGGGTACCATAGGTGCGGGCCAGTTCTACCAGATTAACCCCACCCACCACCGGTTGATTGTTGTCATCCAGGGTGTAGGAAATGGGTTTGAGAGAGGTGTTGGGCGCCGGTTGCTCCAGATCGCCGGGGAAGAATGCGCTGCTCATGTGCAATCCTTTTTGCGTGAGAGGGAAAGTGTTTTCATTATGCCCTATGAAGATGGGCTTGTAAATTTGGGGCTCATGGGTGTATTGAAAGGAAGTCGTGAAGGTATTGAGAACTACGCAAGCGCTCTTTCTAGATAAAATTAATAAACCAAGCCGTTTAAGCCTTCAAGAGTGCACCTGCTAAACAAATTTTGAACTACTTTGCTTGAAATAACGGCAGGCTTCAGAATGTTAATTCAGGGTTAAACCAATTCCTGATCATCACCTATAAATCGCCCTGCTTTCTTACGAGCAAAAGAAAAGCCTCTAAGGATCAACAGAGGCCAAGGAATAGTAGCCTTAAACGTAAACTCTTTTCCTGGTATCCATTCACGTTTACCTTCTTGTTCATGTTTCTCCAGAACATCCGCCTCAAAGCCTCGCAATTCACCCTTGGCATGAATTTTAAGCCCTAAAGCGGAAAGCTCGGCATGAAAAGTCAGCGATTTTATTTGCTGAACGATTCTAGCCTCACGGTCACTGTCTTTCCATCCATAACCAGCACGATAAATGATTGAACCGATGCCATCACCCAACAGCGACAGATGAAATGAATCAGGCCCACTTAACTTCTCCAACTCTGGCCCACCGATGATTGAAAAATGTAGCGAATAGCTTGACCTTGTGGCGTGTACAAAACCGTTGGTCTGAACTTCAACACTGGCATCATCTCGCATTGTGAAACGTTGCGACTCTGGAGAAAATTCCTGAAGCGTTAGATATTGAGAATCCCTCAGGCGCCATAGGGGATGACGATCCGGAGGGTCCATTTTTATATACCCCGGTACCGTTGGCCAAGCTAAACCATCCGAAACCATCAGGTCGTGCAGGTTTGTAGAAATTTGGGGTTTATCCAAAACTTTTACCTGCAGCCGCTCAGCATCAGGCCGCATGTAATAGGGTGTACCAAAGCCCATTAGCGACATTTGCTCCCAAGGAATGGTCATATCTATGGTAACTCCCGATTTCTGACCCTCACCGGAAAGCATGACATTCAGAACTTTCTCTGAGACAACAGATCCGGCGATCCGAACATGCAGACCATCCGGAGTTTGCAAGACTTCGATATGAAAGCCTGATAGGTAATGGGTGATAGTTCCATAGCGATTGCCTAATTCCGGGGAATTGCTGGTAGCAATCTCACCACTATGAAAGCCCGAACGGGAAAAAGAGGTTTTGCCGTTCTTTCCATATAGGTTGAGCTTGTAAAGGTCGTACTTGCTGAGGGAAATGAAAAGGATGGGACACCCCAAACTGGTCTTACGAAACCCAGTTTCAGTGCGTTCAGATGAAGTGATCGGCCAAATGGCCAACTTTGGTTTATCCGTCCCGATGGGGTCAAACCTGAGCAGCAGGTGCTCGTGTGGATCAATCTCAAAAGACGGGTCAGCCTTTGCAGTAAGAGCTATCTTCCCAGGGACTATAGGTGCACCCGTTTCAAGGTCAAACTCTGCATTCGTAATATCCATAGCCCAACCATTATCCTACGAATGATCAGCATTTTTAATCAAACAAGGCCAAAAAATTTATTTTATAAAAATATCCTTCAGAAAGACTCAAACACTTATCCGGCAAAAAACTTGAGGACGGTTTTCCGGTGAGCAATGGAAAAGTAGCTTATCTCGCTTTCAAGGATGATTTTACCGATGTTGAACCCAAGTTGGATAAAACTACACTGCCAAGTAAATTTGCCGCATTTGGCAGAGTTAAAGTTGATATTAAGAACTTAGAAATCCACATCAATAATGCTGACAAATTAATTACTATTCAAGCTGAACTATACCCCACCGAAAGTTCTGGCCTTTTCGATATTTTTAATTTTGATTATGATCCGACAAGAGGTCAAGAATGGAATCTTGCCACTGAAATAGTCCATCGAGGAGCACCACCTGGCAGTACCAGCTACATAATTTATGGGAAAGGAGTTTCCTTTTTTAAAAAAAGTTACTCTTTTAAAGACTTTTTTTAATAGTTCAATCAGGCATTTTGTGAAGCCATTTCATTGCCTCTGTTCTGGTATTGCCAGGAATATAAGGCCCTGAAGTCGTATTCCCTGTCCAATCATCGTAACAAAAATAATGAGCCGGATGCTTGTAACATACTATATAGATTGGGAAATCCAGCCCCAGACCCTCTGTAAAATACGGCCCCCGAAACCGATACACTGGTACGTGATGCAAATCCGCATAGCGTACCAGTCTAGTCATAGCTCTTCCCGCCGCCTTCTCTTTGGTGTAATCGGCAGGATCTTCACTATCCCACAGGTGAGCGCAGCCTTGTAAAAAAATAAACCCACTCAATAGTAATAAATATCTTTTCATGCAGCTTATCCCATTTGTTTTGCAGAATTAATCCGGCTGACTTTTCAGCCAATTCATTCGTTCTGTATAAGGTTTAGTTTTCAAATAGCTACCTGAATCTTCAATACCAGTCAAATGATCATGACAATAGTAATATGAATTTGGTATTTTAAAGCACACTCGGTAAGTTGGGAAATCGCCTCCCAAGCTTTCCATAAAATACGGCCCCCGAAACTGATACACTGGTACGTGATGCAGATCCGCATAGCGTACCAGTTTTTCCATAGCCACACCCGCTGCTTTGTCTTTGGTGTAATTCTCAGGGTTTTCATCGTCCCAAAAGTTAGCGCACCCTTGTAAAAATATAAACCCACTCAGCAGTAAAAAATATCTTTTCATTATTTGACTTCCTTTACTCTCCGTGAAACCTATCTTCCCAACTTCGCATTCAATTGAACCGAATAAATTTTCGGTTTTGCAAATATCTGTATCCAATAATTAAGCCCCTATAAAAAAGTCCGCGACCCAGCACGGACTTTTGGTGCCCCCGGAGCGACTCGAACGCCCGACACCTTCCTTAGGACGGAAGTGTTCTATCCAACTGAACTACGGAGGCAGCAAACAAAATCCTAGCACAAGGCCCGAAAGGGGCCAATGCCATTCCCAACCCACTCTATAACCCAACCTGGGCTACCAGTACCCTGCCAGGCTATCCAATAGGCAACAGGAACGAACGGCTTTAACATCAATAAAGCAGCCGCCATGAAAGCAACCGCCATGGGGAAGGGGGAACAGGATGGGTCAGCCACGGGAAATTCGAGTGCTTCTGGATGAGGATACCGCCCAGTTTCTGGACAGGGCCAAAGGCACCCACGGCGACACTTCCGTAAGCCAGTTTATCAACAGCCTGCTGCGTCAGGAACGCTTTCGACAAGGCTTTCCGGCCTACGTTAAGCCACCCGAACCATTGAAACCTTCTGCAAGACCACAGGAAAAATGGATGCTAATGCGAAGTGGACTTTTGCCCCGTTCGCCCCGCCCCACCTGACAAACAGGCCTAAAACTCCCCGAATTTAAAATTCCTACACCCGGATGAGTTTGGCCGAAATAAACCACATGAACGAGGAAATCAACATCTGGCATGCCCTATCTTGTGTAAAGAACGAGTCCCCTCCCCGGGGAAACGGTTCGAAGGGTGCGTGACGGATTACGGCTTTGTACCACGTCCGCAAGCAGAAAGAGAAATCCACTTTTATAAACATCCATTCAAAAATATCGGATAGGAGATACGGTCATCGCCCTCAAGCAATACCGTTTCAAGTTGCAGGCCGTTCTGGATTACCGGGCTGAACAGCTCAACATGATCCAGCAACAGGTGGCCGAGGCGGAGCATCAAAAGCTCCTGATTCAAAAGCGAATTCAAGCCTTTGATGACGTTATCGCTCAAGCCTTCAGCGACCAGCAGCAACAAATGGCCAGCGGCTCCCTGAATCCACTCCAGTTGCAACAATTCCCCAACTATATCTGGAGCCTTAAACAAAGTCGCTTTCAAGAGACCCAGATCCTACAAGGTCAAGAACAAAAACTGACCCAACTGCGAGGCCTTCTGCAACAAGCCCTGATTAAAAAGAAATCTCTGGACACGTTGCGCGAAAAGGATTTTGTCAGGTACCAAAAAAGTATCGAAAAAGCCGAAGAAGAGTTCCTGGCAGAAATCGCCCTCACTCGGGCCTGTCGAAAGAACCCCGCCTTCTCCTAATCACCAAAAGAGTCGCCATTACCACCCCAAATAGCCAGTAAGCCCCTAATAGCCGTAAGACCCTTAGCCATAAGCCCCCTATTAGCCATAAGCCAAGGTAAAGCGTTTCTATGCCCAGCCCACTTGATTTCATCCAAACCCTGTCTCAAAAAGTTCTAGCTGGCTCCAAAAATGAATTGGGCGCCAAATCCAGCATTGATGAAAGCAACAGCCCCAAGGCCGACGCATTTTCCAGCGCCTTTAATCAGGCCCTGCGCACCAAACTGAACAAAGCAGAAAAATCCAGTCCCAACCGCACTGAGAAAGCGGCAGACGCTGCCAACAAACCGACCGTCGAACGGACCATCGAAAAAACCACGGCCAATAAACCCGATCAAAAAGACAACATCGACCCAAAAACGGACAAGACCAACAAAAAGGCTGAAGAAGAAACCACGGTTGAAATCGCCATGGCCGAGGGATTGACCACCCAACAGCCCCTGTCCAACGAACCAGAGCCGTCTTCAGAAGACGCCGGGTTCTCAAGCATTCAAACCGAAGAATCCTCCACCGTCGGTGAACCCGAAGGAAAAACAAAACTGGAGGAAAAGACGGAACTTACCGAAGCCACCACACCACTGGCGCAGTCCGTCAGTTTCAGCACCCTGTCCTCAGAAGCCCTCATCATGATGGGCCTGCCCGCGGAATTTCAGGTACAAAACACCCAGAACAGTTTCACACCGACTACTAACGCAGACCCAGACGGTTCCCCGCAAAGCATCATGGACATTGAAGCCAGCAACCTGCCCACAGACCTCAGCGCTCCGCTGAATAATGCAATGAACCTCATTCAAACCAACTTCGGGCTGCCTCAACCGCTGCCTATCCCTGGAAATAACCAAGGCCCCGGCTTTGAAGAAGCCTTGCAATCCGCCCTGCCGGATTTGACCCAAACCCAGGTTGAGAACTTGGCACCATCGAACGCCACCACCGAAATCCCGTTAGAGGCTCTGGAACTCCCCAATGGGCCAGACCCCAATGAATTCAACCCCATGTTAAACCAAACCAACCTGCCCAATAACTTCCTCACCCCGAACACGCCTCAAAACACCACAACACAAATTATCGAAACCACTACCTCACCCCTCACCACATCGTTACCGGAAATGGCACAAAACACACCGGAACTGGCCACCGCCTTCAGCTTGCCGACTCAGGAAATAGCGCCAGCAGGGCAAGGGTTGCCAGACCCATTCAGCCTGTCTTCCCCGGAAATGGCAGAAGAAGCGCTGGCCGTCTCTACTCCCCTGGGCAGCCGCCCCAAGGAAAACGCCGCCAGCACCAAGCCCCCAATGGACGAACTGCTCAAACCGATCACCGACTTGCAACAATCCCTCAGCGCCCTGAACGGAGAGATTGAAAGCATGACCCAAGGTCCGGACCCGGATCTGGAAAGCTCGGAAGCGTTTTCAGAAGAATCTTTGCCAGACCGTTCAGAGCAGGCTGGCAGCAGCAGCGATCCATTGGCACCCATGCCTTTTTCAGCCAATCTAGCAGCCCCCGCTGGCATTGCCGAAAACACGGCAGCCAACGCCTCTGGCAAACTGCCGCAATTTGCCTCACTGACCCAAAACCCGGTGGATCAAGTGGTGGATGGCACCGTTTACAGCGTTAAAAACGGGCACAAAGAACTGATTTTAAAAATCAACCCGGATAATTTGGGCGAAGTGCGCATTCGGTTGACCAGCCATGGCAACAACGAAATGAGTGCCCGGCTGATTGCCAGCACCAATGAAGGCCACGAACTGCTGAAAACACAGGCCGAAACCCTCAAAGCCTCACTGGAGGCCCAGGGAATACGCATTGATAAACTCAGCGTGATGCTGGCCGGACAGACCGACAACGGGGCCAATCCCAATAAACAAGATCAGGCCTCCGATTTCCAGCAACAATCATCCAATCAATCTCAGACCCAGCAACAAGCATTCCAGCAATCAAATCAGTCATTTAACCCGTTTTTCCAAGCCAATAACGGGGCATACCAAAATAAACAGGGATTTGCCCAAAGCCCCGGCAGCATGAACAACGGAACCGGTCACGGCACTGAAGAGAGCAGCAGCCGATCGGCTGAGCCCGTGAGTCGGCGGAATGACGACGGCCATGTGAGTGTCTTGGCCTAACCCTCAAATCCATCCGGGAAGCCCCAAAGGAGAGAACCGATGAGTAATTACGATACCCTCATCCAGATGCAAAACAATACCAACCAGGTGCAATACCAAGCCAGTCGTAAAAACCTGGGCAGCGGCAAACTGGATCGGGAAGGGTTTATCCGGCTCATTATGGCCCAATTGCAGTATCAAGATCCCACGGAGCCCAAGGGCAACGCAGAAATGCTCAGCCAACAACTCCAACTGGAACAGGCTGATCAGATGAAGGAAATTGTCAGCGCCACCAAGTTCTCCCAGGCAGGCAGCATGGTGGGCAAGCAAGCCACCCTGATGGACGCTCGGTGGGACTTTACCAATAAAACCACGGGCACCCCGGAGTGGGATTACCAGACCAATCAACCCAAAACCGTCACCGGGGTAATCGAAGCCGTACAATTCGACGCTCAGCTGGGCAAAGCCCTGGTTCGCATTAATGGCAATTACTACGACGCGGATGCCATACAGCAACTGTCAGTGCCCCAACCTGCCACGACCAACCCAGGCTAAAAACAGGCCATTTCCTACCCAAAAAGGAGCGTTGATCCGCTCATTCCCAGTCATCCGTGTTCATCAGTCCTGACCGATCCAGTTTTTTAAGAGTTTGAAAGAGATTAAAGAGAGATAACGTGGAGGAAACCTTATGAGTCAAGGTATGTTTACCGCTGTATCCGGGATTCGGGCCAACCAAACCCGATTGAACGTGATTTCCAACAACGTGGCCAACGTCAACACACTGGGGTTCAAATCCAGCTCCGCCAACTTTGCCATAGTATTTGTCAGCACCCTGAGCGGCGGTACAGCCCCCAATGGCGTATTGGGTGGTACCAACCCCCGACAAATCGGGAACGGCGCACTGGTTTCTGAGATCGCCTCCAACTTTAGCCAGGGCGGTACCCAATTTACCGGAAGAAACACCGATTTAAGCATCAATGGCGATGGCTTCTTCGCCGTTGAGCGAGTTGACACCAACAACGGTAACAACTCCACCGATTATTACCTGACCCGGGCCGGTAACTTTACCCTGGATTCTACCGGAAACCTGGTCACCGCCTCCGGTAACCGCCTCCGCGGCAGCTCACAAATTTCCGGTAGCGGCACTGCCACACTGGGCCGTATCCAGGTGCCTACCGAATTTCAGATCACCAAAGAAGTCGATGTCAACGGTAGCATTCAAAACGTCTTCTACTCGCCCACCGGCAGAAGTGCGGCTGACATTGCCACTGATTATGCAGCTTCTGCCTTTGGTGCTCCCCCCGCCGGGAACTCTTTAAGCACGGTGACCGTTCAGTTGCGTAGCTTCAGCGTGGGCACCGATGGTTCCATTACCGCCACCTACTCCAACGGCGACCAAATCAGTGTCAGAACAGACTCTGCCAGTGTGGTTACAGCAAACGCGGCCGGTGATCCAACCCTGGTTCGTCGGGAAATCGTGCACCGCCCCTATGAGGGTGGTACATACCCGGCCACTACCTACTCTGCCAGCGATAACGCTTACGGTGGACAGGTAGCACAGGCGACCGGTCAAGAGGTATTTACCAGCGGCGTGAGCCCCACCCCTGCCGGTGTAAACCCAATGGAAGGGATGCAGCTGCAGTTACAAACGGCCAGTGTCATTAACCCCGCCGGTCTTCTGTACGATGGAAATAATAACTTCCTGCAAAGCGCCAACAGCGGTCAAACTCAGTTTGGCGTGGCGGGTAGCGGTTCACGCGGAAACATCAACGCAGGCGCCCTGGAATCCTCCAACGTGGATCTGGCCGGTGAGTTCACCAACATGATCATCTCGCAACGTGGTTTGGAGGCCGCCAGTAAAGTAGTGCGTACCCAAAGCGAAGTGATGCAGACCATTATCCAGATCATCTAATTTTTCAGTTAAATCCACTCTTCCTTGAACCAATCCCGCAAGTTATACAACTTGCGGTTTTCTTTTGGGCCAGCTCAAGGCCCACTGGCATTCAGATAAGGCAGCCTTACCTGAATTAATGCGAACCGGACAGCATTAAAACAGTGGCCAGCATATTATTAAACCAATGGGCCGCCATGCCCGGAATGAGGGATCGGGTGCGCTCCCGCCAAAGGGCAAAGCAGAGGCCCAACACCACCACATGGGTCAAGGCTTTTACGCTGTTGAGATAACTGCCATGAAACAGCATAAAAATCAGGCTGGTGTAAAAGATCGATCCCACCCGGCCCCAACGTTGATGCAAGGTGGATTGCACCAGCCCCCTGAAAATCAACTCTTCCAGAAAAGGGGCCGTAAAAACAGCAAAAAGCGACATAGCCCAGATCTGGGAACCGGAAAAATGGGCATAGGGATCGGCCCCCAGATTCAGCCCCGGCCACCAGGTTCCCACAGCCACCCAAAAGAGGCTTAATGCCAGCGTCAAGCCGCTACTCAGTAAAATCAGCAACATGGTTTCCCATTGGTAATACTGCCGGGGTCGGGTCAGGGAAAGCCCCAGGTAATGATGCAAACGCCCATACTTCCAGTGCAGCACCCCAAAAATCATCAGCCAGGTGAGCAAGGTCACCACTTGCTCCAGCACCATTTGACGCACCGGCCCCATAAAAGGATCAATCAGCAGCAACACATTGGACAGTAGCAGGGGGACCAAAATATACCCAGACAAAAGACACACGCACACCGTATATAAATCCCAGGGGGGCAAGTCATTAGAAGGCCCCTTGGACAGCACAGAGACTTCCGTGGTGGCAGGAGCCACCGACTTAATGGGGGACATGGGCGCTGACTTTTCTCTGCTCAGGTATGGTGTTGTATCCTAGTGTCATGAAGATCAATCGTTTCCTAAAATCCATCAACCAAAAAGTGCCCCTGGATAGGGCTATTATATCAGACCTGCTGCTATGGACCCTGATGGCCGCGTTGCTGATTTACGGCCTGTATATAGTGGCCATTGTCGTGCCCGCCAAACGTGGGCAAACCATTCATCTGGAATTTTTAAACGCCAACGAAATCAGCCGGGGCGCCCCGGTTCGCTTAATGGGCACAGACATTGGCTTTGTGGATAACATTCGTATTGAGCAAGATCACGTGGATGTGACCATCCAAACCGACCCAGACGCCATCCGAATCCCCTCTGGCTCAGTTTTTACGGTGCTGTTTACCGGGCTGGGCGGCGCCAAAAGTATTGAGGTCACCCTGCCCAACAGCCCCGTGTCCGACGAGGATGGCAAACCGGTTTACCGAATCAAAGAACCCATCAGTATGCGAGATACCCTGAATGCCAGCCTGGACAGCGTGCAGGCCTTACAAAAAGGGTCTGAAAATATTTCAGACTTTTTTGGCAAACGAAAGCCCGTGGAAGAACTGCAATTTAATATTCAGGAAGCGCTGGAGATGTCCACAGTGGCAACCCGAAACACAACCAGCCTGAATCAGGCCTTGGGCAGCTTGCAAAAAGACGTGAATACTTACACACAAGAAGGTATTCAAACTTTTCAGACCTTTAACGAAGGCGCCAACAAGGTCAATGCAGTTACCCGACCCAGCCAACTGAGACCATTGCTGTCATCGATCAACCACGATCTCGACCATTTTCATCAGGCGTTTGTCAGCGAAGGCAAATTGGCACATCAAATGACCCATCGCCTGCACCGGTTCAATCAGCGAGTGACCCAGTTCAACACCCGCATGACTCACTTTGGACAGAGCATTCTGCGCAAGCCATTGCCCCAGTGGCTGAGTGATATTGAGCGGGGCCAGCAAACCATAGACGGGGTACTGGATGGACTGGAGCGGACCTTCCCCCCCGGAAAAACCTGGAACCTGCAACCCGCCCGACTCAAAGTACAACGGATCAACCAGACCTTAATCCGGTGGCAAAAAACCGCTGATTACCTGATGCAAAAAGGCATTTTAAAACCCGATGCCTCCCAAGGGCAGGGCGGTTCCAGTCAGTTAATTCCCCCGGTGCGTCACAGTATGGCAACGCCTCCCAAACCGGAGACAGTGCCCACCACGGCCCTGGATGCCACTTTTTGGCAGCCAGTATGGGAGCTCATTACCTTCTTTTTTTCGTAGGGCTTCTTTTTTTATCTTATCTTTTCTGGGGGCAATAAAAAACGCCACAACCGGTTCGGTGGGCGTTAAAGCGCAAATTAAAAATTTGAGAGTGAAATTAAAATTGTTCCAGCCTTGTCCTTGTGATTGCATAAAAACAATTAATTCTCCCCTTGGAACAGATTGCAACAATTTCGTTACAATAAAATCAAAACCCCACTAAACCAGCCATTTCAGACTCGCTTGTCCTTAGTTTGCCAGCGCCTTCTCCATACCTGCATCCCAACAGCAAAACAAAAGGGAAGAACAATAAAAAACGCCACAACCGAGTCGGTGGGCGTTAAAGCGCAAATTAAAAATTTGAGAGTGAAATTAAAATTGTTCCAGCCTTGTCCTTGTATATGCATAAAAACAGTCACGCTTGGCTTTGGAACAGCTTGCTACAATTTCGTTACAAAAAGCCAAAAAACCACTGAAACCGGCCATTTCAGACTCGCTTGTCCTTAGTTTGCCAGCGCCTTCTCCATACCTGCATCCAGCAAAACAAAAGGGAAGAACAATAAAAAACGCCACAACCGATTCGGTGGGCGTTAAAGCGCAAATTAAAAATTTGAGAGTGAAATTAAAATTGTTCCAGCCTTGTCCTTGTATATGCATAAAAACAGTCACGCTTGGCTTTGGAACAGCTTGCGACAATTTCGTTACAACAAAACCAAAACCCCACTAAAACCAGCCATTTCAGACTCGCTTGTCCTTAGTTTGCCAGCGCCTTCTCCATACCTGCATCCCACCAGCAAAATAAAAAGGAAGAAAAATAAAAAACGCCACAACCGAGTCGGTGGGCGTTAAAGCGCAATTTGAAAGAAAGAAAGTTGATTTAAATTGAATCCAGCCTTGTCCTTGTGATTATATAAAAACAATTAATTCTCACCTTGGAACAGTTTGTAAACACGTGTAAAGGTCAGTCTGCTGCCAAATGGGTGTCCAGCAAGACAGGGCGGGCCAAAGCCCACAATTCATCCAGGCGTTTTGGATCAACTTGATGCAGCGCGCCCAAAAGGGCTTCAAAGCCGGTGGCCTGGCGGTGCGAGGCTTGATCCGATCGGCGGCCCACACCCACGCCCACATTGCGCCCCTGACGCACAATCTCCAATTCAGCTTCGGTCAAATGCGGCTTGAGCTGATGAAACAAGGCCACCTGGGCACTGGCCTTGGCGTGGCGGGTGGTAAAATCGTGCAAATCCTTGGACTGAGACAGTCCTTGGGCCACGGCCAATTCCCGCAGGAAGATCTCAAATACGGCATCGCCCAAAAAAGCCAAGGCCCGAGGATGGGGCAGGTTTTGGAATGCGGAATCCGCCGCTTCAGACACGGAGGATTTCCACGCCGTCTTTTTCCACCGTGGTGGTGCCGTCCTTGTTGTCGAGGATTTGGTAGCCTTGGGCTAATATCTCGTTGCGGATTCGATCCGCCTCCACCCAGTTTTTCTCAGCTTTCGCTGTTTTACGCTGCGAGACTGCATCCTGTAGCTTTAAATTTTCCAGATTTGAAATCGATGTTTTAAAAATCAATTCAAAAGAAAAACCTAGATGATAAAAGACAGAAATCAAATCGATTAAGCAATTTTTAATTATTCTGACTTTATCCGTATCTTCAGGATAGGCGACTCCAATACTATAAATTTTTAATTCTTCATCCAACGGAACTTGGTCTTGTAAGGCAAGATTTAGTTGTCCTTGAGCGTAGTTGAGATGTTTTAAACCTTGGGCGGTATTCATATCTTCATTTAATGCGGCGATTAATTTTTTTAACTGCGTCATTTGCATAAGATCAGACGAGTCTTTAATTACCAAAGACCCAAGTTGGGTATTGTCTAGATTTAAAAATTTCACAGCTGCTTGAATCGTACGATGCATTTTTTTCACTCTATTTTCAGCAGCTTGCAGAGATTCATCATTGAAATCAACCGGCATACGGTAGTGGTTAGTCAGCAAAAAATAACGGATGGTATTAGCGTCATAGCGCTCTAAGAGCTTTTTAATGGTGGAAAAATTGCCCAAACTTTTGGACATTTTCTCCCCACTGACATTCACAAAACCGTTGTGCAGCCAGTATTTGGCAAAAGGCTGATGCCCCGTCCAGGCCTCACTTTGAGCGATTTCATTCTCGTGATGCGGAAAAATCAAATCCGCTCCACCGGCATGGATATCAATCTGCTCCCCAAACACGGCATGGTTCATGGCGGAACATTCCATATGCCAGCCGGGACGACCCCAGCCTTTGTCCGCGCCCGCCGCAGGCCACGGGGATTCCCAGCCATTAGCATCGCTCAAGGGCACCGCTTTCCACAGGGCAAAATCCAGCGGCGATTCTTTCTCTTCATCCACTTCCACCCGGGCGCCAGACTTCAAATCCTCCAGATGCTTTTTGAGGGCTTCCGGGTCATTGGTGCCAAATTTCAGCTTGCCGTAATCGGCCTTGGCAGACACCCGAAAGTACACGCTGCCATCGGTGGTGCGGTAAGCCGCCCCTTTGTCCATAATAGCTTGAATGCCCTGAAGCATTTCTCCAATATACTCGGTGGCCCGAGGCTCTTTATCAGGTGGCAGGACATTCAGAGCTTTCATATCGGCGGTAAAACTGTGGTAATTGCGTTCAGCCAGCTCCGCTGGTGTTTCGCCCCGCTCTTTGGCCCGATTCAGGATTTTGTCGTCCACATCGGTCACGTTGCGCACGTACTCAACCTTGTAACCCAAAAACTTCAGGAAGCGATAGAGCACATCCCAGGTAATATAGCAGCGAGCGTGGCCCAGGTGGGCGTCATCGTAAACGGTCGGGCCGCACACGTACATCTTCACTTTTTGACATTCTGGCTGACCTTCTGGTTTACCCGCTGAATCCAAAGGTAGAAATGGCTCTAGCTGACCGGTCAAGGTATTGAACAGCTTGAGTGCAGGCGTGTTATTTTCAGACGTTGACTGGGCCATCACAAAAATCCTGTTCCTTACGCCATCGGGGCGGCGTTTTTGGAGTCGTCCGCCAGAAAACGACGCCCTTCAATCAATACGGGCAATCCACGCACCACGCAAAAGGCCACCGAAATATAAGTGCAACTTAAGCCCAACCAGGTGATAGGCGTCGCCACCGCAGGCGCAAAGCCGGGGGTGTGGCCCAAAATCATAAAGGCAAAAGCAGCCGCTTTGGCCACGGCATAAGTGGTCCGGCTAAAGTTGGAGCTGACCAACAGCCAACCCAACTTGGACTGCTGCATGCTGGACTGTCCAAAGGCGGTAAAGCCCTGCTCCAAGGCCATAGAGCGCAAGCCATCCACCACAATGCCCCGTACAATGACCACCAACGGCACCCACAGGGGCAACCAGCCCAAAGCCAAAAAGGTGACCCAATACACCTGCTCCACAATGCGATCCCCCAGAATATCAATGACCGCCCCCATCTTGGAGGACTCATTGAATTTACGGGCCAGATAACCATCCAGAGCGTCCATGGCGATGACCACAATAGTCAGCACAAAGCAGATCCAGTACATGGACTGGGTGTGAATAAACAGCAAGCCAACAACCAGCAGGCCCAGCAGGGTACGAATGAGGGAAACCAAATTTGCCATGGCATTATTCTAACCCAGCCCTAGCCCTTGTCAAAGCCAGTGAACGTTCAGACGCTTCTAGGCAGAAACCGGCGCAGGATGAGCCAAGCGCTGATACAACACCTTGTAGGCTTCGGCACTGGGCTTCCAGCTGTGATCCTCTTCCATGCCACGGGTCACCAATTCCGCCCACAGAGACTTGTTGTGGTAATACTCCACAGCGGCCAGCACGTTTTCTTTCAGCTTGGCGGCGCTGTATTCGGCAAACTTAAAGCCGTTCCCCCGGTGGGGCTGGTTGCGAACATCGGTAATGGTATCCACTAAGCCGCCCACGCCGCGCACAATGGGCACCGCGCCGTATCGCAGAGAAATAAGCTGACCCAGACCACAGGGCTCAAAAGCACTGGGCATCACAAACATATCACTGGCCGCGTAAATCTTCTGCGCCATGGCCGTGTTAAAGCCAATAAAACTACGAATATTCTGGGATTTGGCGTTTAAGGCCTTCAGGGCCTCTTCCATTTTCGGATCGCCGGTTCCCAACAGCACCCACTGGCACTTGTGGCCATCGGCCTCCAGGGCTTTCATGGTGGGCAAAATCAGATCCAGCCCTTTTTGATCGGCCAGTCGGCCAATAAAGCCCAACAAAGGCGCTTCAGAATCGACCGGCAGGCCCATTTCCACTTGCAGGGCTTCCTTGTTCCTGTGCTTGCCTTCGGCGAAGTTGCTGCGGTTGTAATGCGCCGTAATAAAAGCATCGGTTTCCGGGTTGTACAACGTGGTATCAATACCGTTCAGGATGCCAGAAACCTTGCCGGACACGTCCCGAATGATGGCATCCATGCCGGCCCCGAATTCCGGGGTTTGAATCTCCTGGGCGTAAGTGGGAGAAACCGTGGTAATGGCATCCGCCTTGAGAATCCCTTCCTTCAGCCAGTTGATATCGCCATACAAACCCTGATAGTGCAGGTTGTGAATGGTCAGCACTGATTTGGTGCGAGAGAAATACTGATCGTACGGCCGAATTTCGGCCAAAGTGGTGGCGATAGAGCCTGTGTGCCAGTCGTGAACGTGCAACACATCCGGGCGATAGTGCACCCGCCGCAGCAACTCAAACACCGCCTGGTTGAACACCAGGAAGCCTTCCAGCTCCCATTCCGGCTGCCCATAGGGATACACCTGTTTGCGGGAACCGAACAGATCGTAGTTATCTACAAAATAAACCGGCACTTCGCTGCGGGGTAACACGCCCTGCCAAATGCTGATGGGGTAGGTTTTGCCGTGGAAATGCACGCCAAAAGCAATATCCGTTTTTTCCAGCCGATGGGCCGCCGTATCCACCAAACCGTACAACGGGGTAATAATCACCACCTGGGTGTCTTGCTGCTCGGCAATGGCTCTGGGCAAACTACCAATGACATCGCCCAGGCCGCCCGCTTGAGAAAACGGCGCCACTTCCGCGGAACAGAATGCAATTTTCATGGTGGGATACCCCTGAATGAACACTAACAAGCTCGTTATATGCCAAACACATCCAACGAGCTACTACCCAGCCGTGGAAGATTAGCCGCCCTGGGGTGCCTCATCGGCGGTTACAGCCACTTTGGTAATACCTGCCGTTTGGGCCGCATCCATCACACGGGTCAAGGATTCGTGCGTGGCTTCGGTGTTGGTTTTAATAATCAGACCGTCAGGCTTATCGCCTTTCAGTTCCTTGAACTTGGTAATCAGGGCCATGGGAGAAACCCCAGCCCCGTCAATCGAGTATTGCCCTGAGGCATCAATCGACAACTGAATGGTCTTGGGCTCTTCCGTGGTGTCCTGAGAAGGGCCCACAGAAGGAACCGCCACTTTCAACCCCTTGGTATCCAGCATGGGCGCCACTACCATCATGATGATCAGCAACACCAAAAAGATGTCCGTCAGCGGGGTAATGTTGATTTCATTAAAAACCTGTTTTCGTCCACCAGAGCGCATAATCTAGGCTCCTCCCTGGGTTTGGGACTGCCGACCCATAGACGTTTGACGCAACTCCTCCTGGCGGGCTTCCTGCAACGGTTCCCCGGCCACAGTTACCTTGGTGAAACCAGCATCCCGGGCCGCTTCAAAAATCTTGAGGACCTGACCGCTTTTGGTGGCTTTGTCAGCCCGAATAATGATATTTTTCTCCGCCGGTTGCTCAGGATTGGCCGGTGTAGTCTCCGCCGTGGCACTCTCGGCGCTGCTGATCAATTTGGCCTCTTCCGTTTTCAAGGTTTCCACCAACTGATCCGGATTGGCCTGCTGCCCCTGTATGTAAATCTGACCATCGCTGGCAATCTCTACAGTCAGCTTGTTTTGCTCCACAGGGGCGCCACTTTGCAAGGTGGGCGGCTTAATATCCTTCCGGTTCTGCTGCATCATCGGTGCTACCACCATCATGATAATCAGCAGCACCAAAAAGATGTCCGTCAACGGCGTAATATTGATTTCATTAAAAACCTGTTTAGAACCGGCTTTCATTCGTTCAGAATCCTAACTTGGCTTATTAGTAACCGGGTTGAGCCGGACGACGCTCTTGGGCACCAGCCACAGCCATTGGGTCACGCTCATCGGCAAAGCTCAGGAACAACAACTTCAACAGCTGGAAGTCATCTTCGTAGCGGTTCACAATGCTTTGGAAGTAGTTGTTCAGGGCCACCGCCAAAATAGCCACGCCCAAACCAAAAGCGGTAGCGATCAGCGCTGAACCAATCCCGAACATGATTTCCGGAGCGCCACTTTGCCCCCCGGCTTTGGCCAAATCGCCAAAGGTCAGCAGAATCCGCACAACGGTGCCAAACAAACCGAGGTAAGGGCAGATGGTGGCAATGGTTCCCATAATGGGCAGGTTTTTCTCCAGCTTACGGGTGGCCAAAGAAGCGGTAATGTCGTAAGAACGCTCAAAGCTTTCCGGTTGCTCGGCCAGGACCCGGATGCCCTCTTCGGACACTTCCCCGATGATGCCGCCCAACTGGGCGCTAAGCAACTGGGAATTTTCCAGGCTGCCCCGCTGTAACTCCCGTTGTAGGCGATGGATAAACTGCACCACGTCCCGAGAGTTCTTTTTGTAGAAGTAATGACGCTCAATGGTCACGGCCACGGTCAGAACGGAGCAAACCAGGATTGGCAGCAATACCATCCAGTCGTTAACAACGGCGAACCACAATAAACTGAAATCCATTAATCGGTATCTCCTCTTACCATTTCAAAGCCTGCTTCGGGTTCTTAGGATTAAGAACATTATAATCAAACGCGAATTCTACCGGTAGTATGTCCTCTTTGAACTGCGGCGGAAGGGCTAGAAACGGCAGGGAAGCAACCACTGCCTGCTTGGCCGACTCATCCGCCTCAGTATCCCCGGATGATTTTTTCACATCGATCCTAATCACATTACCATCCCGAGCGATAAAAAGCATTAGGACGACCTTCCGACTTTCCGATCCACGGGGGGGTACCCAGTTGCGCTTAATGCGACGCTCCAGGTCGGCCATAAAAGGGCCAAAGTCGATATCCTGAGCCACATCCACACCCGGATTGGCAGAATTACCCGCCTGGGGGTTGCCCATGGATGAACTATTTGAACTGCTACCGGTAAATTGAGTACCCTGAGAGGCCGCCTGGGAATTGGTCCCCGTTGCAGCGGACTGAGCCGGCGTAGCCGTGGCATTGTTGGCGCTGGCCGTCGCCGCTTGGGCAGGCTTCTCCTTGGAGGGCATTTTAATGGTGGGGGTAATGGCGGGCTTTTCAGCCGTCTTCTGAGGTGTAGGGGTCTTCTGGGCCACGGGCTTGGGCTGTACCGCTGGCTGAGTTGGCTGAGGCTTAACTGCTGGCTGCTGGGGCTTGGGCGGCTCCGACTTTTTGGCTGCCGCCTGTGGGGGCTCCTCAATGGCTTTCAAAGGCTGGCTTTTCTTGGGGGCGCCACCGGCTCGCTGGTTGAAATTCCCCTTGAACTTGGGATTGTCCGGACGGGTCGCCTTAGTGTCCTGCACCAGGGTAAATTCCAGATCCGGCTTTTGATGAGACTGGAATAAATCCCAAAAGTTAAAATGCAAAATCCAGGAGAGTAGCCACAGCAAGGCCAAGGTCACCACCGTTAAGACCACTGGCCCAAACACGTGCAGCAAAGCAGACAGGCTGGTGGCTCGGCCTAGGGGCAAACTCTCCAACTGAGCCTGAGTCCCCACCCGGCTGACGCCCTTTTGGTAGCGGGCCTGCAAGGCCTCTACCGTCATGGCCGGGCTGGGTCGTTTTGCTCGTCCCACTTTTTCACCGGCGCCCTCAGAGGTGGCCTTTTGAGAGAACGGCTTGGAGACTGGTTTTTCAGATTGAGACATAGTTTACCCGGCCTCTTGATGGCGCTTGAGCTGAGGGATACGGACACCCATGAACTTGGCGTTCAATTCAATAGATCTTAAGAAACCAGACCATGGCCAAAATTGCGGCTGGCAGGTTCCCGATCATCCATTAAATTTAATACCCATAATTCTGGTAGGGCTGGGGATTTTGAGGGGCACTGTTGTTGGGCCCGTAGTACTGAAAACCGGAATCCGGCTGAGACTGAGGCTGAGCATAGCTGGGAGCACCCATACTGCCAGGCGAGGTGGTCAAAGGCTGATCCAGCACAATGTTGAGGGGTTGACCGGATTCCAGCACGGCCGGTTTTCCCTTTTGCACCGCGGAACCCAAAGCACCCATCCCGGCACCCAAAGCGGTCCCGTAAATAGCACCCCGGCCCACACCGCCACCAGACAGTGGCCCCATGGCCGTTCCCAAAGCGGCACCCAAACCGGCGCCTACACCCGTGGTCACCGCAGCCCGGCCGAAGCGGCCTGCGGTAGAACCGCCTTTAATCACCCCTGTCCCATCTTCCGTTTGAATACGGGCAGACAAGGGAACCCGCTGCCCGTTTGGCAGAATGGCTGAGGTAAACCGAATGTCCAACTCCCCGTTTTTACCGGCCCGACCAGCTGGCTTAACCATAACCACTTGCCCTTCCATCTGGCTACCTGCGGGCAGGATGACATTGGAGCCTGAAGCAATGGGGGAGCCTAATGTGGCGTTAAAGCGATCGCCTACACGGGCGAAATCACTGGAAACAGGGCTGCTCAGTGTAGCAGAAACCACGGTGCCCGGAGGGGCAGTAACCACATATCCTTGCAAGGGGGCCTGTTGTTGCTGATAAGACTGCCCACCGTAGGGCGCTGGGGAATATTGGGACTGATTTTGCCCATAGGTCTGGTATCCCGGGCTGGGGTTGCTATAAGTATTGTTGTAGGAAGGATAACCGCCAGACTGGTACCCCCCGCCTTGCATGGGCGGTAAACTTTGACTGATTTGAGCCACCGGCTGAGCGGAAGCTGGAGCGTAATCCATTGGTGATGCGGCCATTGCAAAGCCGGGCATCATCAAACCCAATGCTATGGAAGCCGCAATCTGACAAGATGCTTTCACCGAATAATCTCCTTTTCACACTTAACACAGATGGGGAATGACTCTGACGCAAGCAAGCCCAAACTATTTCATTCATGACTAAGAGCAGTACAAGAATGTTCCAATTATACAACTCCTAAAGTAGGCACATCGGCAATAATTTTGGCATAATGCTAATAAAGAGCATCTTGAGTATTTTACAAAACGACGGGATCGATTGATCAATGAGTGCACTGCCACCCACCGCGTTTGACAACCTGATGCAACAGCTTAGCGGGCTGCCTCTCTGGGTCAAGCAGGTCATTTACACCCAACTCCGTCATGAGCTGGAAGCAACCCTTTCCAAACCAACCCTGGAAGCCTTTGGCCCAGAGCATACCTTGCAACTGTGGGTGCCTGAAATCACCCGGCAAGGCTTAGGAGAGCTGGAAAAACCCAGCGGCCAGTTCCCCCAAAACATCCTGCGTATCCTACACCTGGCCCGGTTCAAAAAAAATGTCCTGAGCATCACCATCCTCAACAACTGGACGCTGGAGCAAACCGCCATCTTATTGCTGGAGGCCATGGCCAAAGAATTGCTTTCTCCGCCCCGTTCCATGGTCATTTCTGGCACCATTGATTACCTGGCCGGTCGCATTCGACTGGGAGAATACCTGGTCAAAATCAACCGCCTCAACATTCAACAACTGGATCAGGCTCTACGCACCCAAAATGCCATTGCAGAGGCCATGGGGGAACGCACAGGCATCGCCAACGTACTAATCAATCTGGGCTACATTAGAAAAGAAGATAGCGAAGCCATTCTGTTCCTAAAAGAAGAGAGTAAAAAACCCTTTACCGGCCTGCCCAACGTGCTACCCGGTGGCGGTAACGAGGCCGTGGCCAAGCTTCAGGGTCAATTGACCCAGGCCATGCAGCGCATTAAAGATCTGGAAACACTGAACTATCAGCTGCAAAAAAAGGGATAAATAGCAGGCAGGGCCTCTTTTCCCGATTCATTGTGACTGATATAGCACAAAAAGCATCGCCCTTGTTTTTATGCTTGTACGGGATGTATTTTAGGGACTCAGTAAGGGATATATTGCCAATCAACGGACAATAGGGAAGTTCATAGTCTAATCATTTAACGAATGGGACACACGCAGGGGGATTATTAGTTATGGGACTTGGGGCAAGCCAGGCGCGGCTGTTAATGCTGACCGCGCGAAAATCTGATACAGAATTGCAGTTGCAAATGGTCAATCAGGCCAGAATGCAAATTTCCAACATGGTATCCGCCTTATTTGGCCGCCAGGCAAACCTGGAGCCCGATAGCGCAGATTCCAAACGTCTGCAATCTACCATTTCTGCTATTCAGGAGCGGGATAAATCCCTGGAGCTGGAATCCAAACGGTTGGATACCCAACACCAGGCCGTTCAAACCGAGATGGATTCTGTACAAAAAGTCATCTCCAAAAACATCGATAGCAGCTTTAAATTAATGGGCTAACGCCTGTCGCATCACGCTAGCGTCTTCAACCTTTTTTAAGGCGGATAGCCCCTGGAAATTTATTGCATTAGCGACCACTCGCTAATATGGCCATACCTCCGGTGCATGTTGAATGCGCCTTATTGGATTTTCTTCAGTAATACAGCGCAACCAACCAATACAGCCGCTCCCCTAAAACGCTTCCCCAAGAAAGAAAGCAAAACTTTTACCCCAAAGGCCAGAAAGTAGCTGATACCCCATTTAAGGCAGAAGTCATGAATCCTAAACCCAAAACAAAGAAATATTACAAAGCAAAAAACCTCTAAAGTTTTTCAGTAACCATTCGATAATGGAATGAGAAGAACCTGATCTCTTTAAAAGATCCGATTCGTATTGAAACGCTCAAAAACGCAAGGAATTCACGGTGACGGCATGTTTTTGTTAAAAAAGCCCCTCCAAAAAATGCATATCGGCTTTACCCTGGCTGAATTGCTGATTAGCTTGGCTATTCTGGGCGTCATTGCCACCTTTACCATCCCCAAGATTCTGGTCAGCCAGCAGAACCAGCAATTTAACGCCACTGGCAAGGAAACCATGGCCATGATCTCGGCGGCATTTCAGCTAGCCCAGATGAACGGCCAAGTCAGTGCCAGCATGCAGGCCAGTGCGCTCACGACTTATATGAACTATCTGAATGTGGACACCACCAGCTCGATTGACTGTGGGTACGGCGCCACTTGTACCACGCCTTGTGGCACGCTCTTTGGTGGATCACAATGTTTAACGCTCCATAACGGCGGTAAACTGCTGATTCCCAATAATAATAGCTTTGCCGGGAGCACGACGACAAACATTCTCATTTTTTATTTTGATCCCGATGGGAAAGTGACAGAAAGTACCCCAACGGCCACAGGCCCTGGAAAAACAGCGGAATGGCATCTTTTTTATAACGGCCTCCTTACGACCCGAGACTCATCGAAGTTTAATCGCTGCAACAGTTTGGCTTGCCCATTGACTCCTACATCCGGGAATGATCCACCCTGGCTAACCTTTTAAGCTGACCCTCCCTGAAATTCTCCAGATGGGAGGATATGTCTGAGCGTACATAGCGACCTGCCGCGATAAAACCGTGCTCATCCCCAATCAGTTATAGTGATATCCCCAACTGGGTTAAAATCGCATCTATTTTGGCCCAGTTTTCCTGGCCCTGTTGCTCAAACCCACAGCCGGGGTGATAAATGGTGTTTTTGTGCGGAAACGGATACATGCGGCAACCCACCGGCCGATCCTCATGCACCCCGCAGCGCCCATCTGCCAAGACATATTTACACTTGAAAAAAGACACCTGATCCGGGTCCTGCCCCTTGGACTCAGCGATTGTTCGCACCCTGTCCACAAATTCGGCCGCAATCTCGCTCACCTGAGCCTGACTCTCATACGGCAAAAAGACCGAGGCAAAGTCCCGGGCCGATTCATGCCCTTCGGCCTCCGGATCGGCGGCCAGGGCCAGAATATCCTCATAGGACAAAGAGCCTTTAAACGTGGCCACCCGACAACATTGCCCACGCTGCTTGCACAAGTGCTGGGGCAGTTTCATCAATCGCTCCACCTGATGGGCCAACCCCAACGGAGAAGGCAATTCGGAGGATGAGGGGGGTGGAATCTCTTCACTCATATCCATTTACCAATAATGGGAGCCAAACATTTTCCAGGGCTTGATTTTCTCCAGGACCAGCGCGTTGAGATCGGCCAAGGTGGTCTCGGGGCGCACGGGATGATGCACGCCATCCGGGGAGAGCTGCTCCATAATGTAGGCGCTGGTTTTTAAATCCCGAATCATGCGCTTTTGCTTTTCCCGTTGTTCAAATTGCCAACCCTCAAAGCCACACCCCGGCGGCATCACCGACCAGCCATGGCCAGGGGCCTCCCGGCAACAGCGGGGACGGCGCTCATAAATGGTGCATAAGCCTTCCGGGCTAACGTAGCGGCAATGGTAGAAGGTCACTTCATTGACGTCCATGTCCTCCCGATCGACCACCGCCTTGAGCACTTGCTCCACCTGTTCAGGCTCCACCTGACGGGCGTCCTCAATGGAATCGTAAGGCTCAAACACTTCCAAAAAGTCGATGGCCTCTTTGTCACCGGCTTCCACCAGCTTTAGCAACTTTGGATACGAGTTAAACGTGGTGGCAGAGCGGCAGCAACGGCCACATTTGTGGCACAAATCCGGCAAACCAGACGATTCCGCCTTCAGCTCGTCTTCAGTTCCATAGTAATTCAGGTCAAACATGCAGCCAGCCTCTACTCACATCCGATTCACCGAGCTCAAATGAACGTATCCACATCATCGGCAGATCAGGCCGAAACTTTAAAAATCATAGCGCACAATTGCACCCCTGAGCGATCGGGCTTTCCCCAGAGAAAAACCGAAGCCCCACCCACGAGTCAGACTTCGGTTTTCAGTTTATAAAAAATTAGGTGAGGCAGCCTCACCCAGAATTATAAGACGCTGTTAGACGGTACCAAAGGTCCGATCGCCAGCATCACCCAAGCCAGGCACAATGTAGGCCTTGTCGTTCAAACGCTCATCCACCGCACCAGTAAAAATCTGGATGCCGGGATGCTGTTCCGTGAGATGCTGAATGCCTTCCGGGGCGGCAATGATGCTCACAAAGCGAATGTTAGAAGCCTTGGTGCCCAATTTCTTGATAATATCGACCGCAGCCACCGCCGATCCCCCGGTCGCCAGCATGGGATCCAGCACAAAAATCTGGGCCACACTGTAGTCAATGGTGGAAGGCAGCTTATTGTAATAGGTGACCGGCTTGAACGTCTCTTCATCCCGGTACAGACCGATGTGATACACGCTGGCCGAGGGCAAAATATCAATGGCCAACTCGGATAAAATCAGGCCCGCCCGCAGAATGGGGGCAATTAAAATGGGCACATCGGGGGACAGAATTTTGCATTCAGCCTTGGTAATGGGCGTTTCCACGATGGTTTTGGCCATAGGCAGACTGGCCGTGGCATCCATAAAAATCAGTTTGCCCAAACGGGTCATGGTCGCTCTGAATTGCTCAGTGGACGTATTTTTGTCTCGCAAGATACTGAGATTGTGTTGTACCAGCGGATGGTTGGAAACATTGACAGCGGGGTGGACGGTGGCGGACATGGAAAGCTCCTGATGGCTACTGCATGAACAAGGTATTGTCTCATAGTAGCAAAAAGCCTGCTGCCACGGAACGGAAAAGATCGGATAACAAAAAGGGCAACACTCAGACTTGAGCGGATTTATTACAGCAAAGCAAACCAAAGGCAGACCGCAGACCCA
>LAPX01000008.1 GCA_001858525.1 Vampirovibrio chlorellavorus
CGCCTGTTAGGTCACAGTCGGGTTAATGGCCCGCATGGCAGCAATCAAACTTTCCACTTTGGGTTGACCGATATCATCCACTCCGTGGGCAATTTGGCGCTGTAAATTACTGCGCTCCACCTGATCAAAATCCACCACCCCAAGGGTGCCCACCCCGGCAGCGGCCAGATACAAGCCCGCCGGGCAACCCAATCCACCCGCCCCCACCAGTAAAACTTTGGCATCTTTTAAACAAAGCTGTTTCTCCAGCCCAAAGCCCTTTAACTTGAGATGACGGCTGTAATGCGCCTGCTCCAACGATGTGAGCGATCCAGACTCGGACATACGCAATCCCTCATACAATCAAACTTTCCACGTCCTAATCAGGACTGAAAAGCATTTCTATCGCTCAAAGCTTACCCCACCCGCCATTCAATTTGTAGGACAAAATTCATAGTAGCTGAACGGCTATTATTTTTAGCCACAAAAGCTCATCCTTAGGCCCACCTTTCGTTTTGACCTTCCCAAAAGGGTGTGCTAACATTCTCGGACTCTTCTAAAAGTGAGGAAATGAGGGAGGTATTTTCACGCTTTCCACGGGGAATGGATCCAATTTTTCAAGTGAATTCAAGTCATTTAACAAGTCACTTTCAAGCGTCACCAATCATAAAATCACCAATTATTATGAGGAGGATTCGGGATGAAAACCGGGACGAAATCAATGATGCAGCGCATGGCCGTGTTGTCAGTCAGCGCCATTATCAGCACTTCTTTATCAACGGGGATATCACTGGCCGCAGGCACCCAACCCACCGCATCGGAAGATGCCCATTACGGTGAAGTGGCCAAAGGGCAGCCCACAACCACGCCCCTAACCACCCCTACCAGTCCGCTGAAACCACCAGCGTCTCTCCACCCATCCAGTACAGAACCAGCCAGTACTGAAAAAACACAGGCCAGTACTGAAAAAACACAGGCCAGTACTGAAAAAACACAGGCCAGCACTGAAAAAACATCAGTCAGCACACCGGCCACCGGTACCATGTATAGTGATGAAGACATTAAAACCTTTGTGGAAGCCGCCAAAAGTGTGGATCAGGTCAAGCTGAAATACGAAGGCCAGATCTCCAAAGCCAGCGGACAAGCCGCCATCGATCAAATCAAAAAAGAAGCGGATCTGGCGCTGAGCAAAACCGTGACGGAGAAAGGCATGAGCATCACCCAATACAATCAGATTCATGATGCCGCGCTGAAGGATCCTCAATTGCTGGCCCGCATCCAGAAGCAACTGTAAGTCAGTCAGCAAAAAGTACAAAACGCAAAAAGCCGCGCAAAAAGCCGGAAGTTGGCATCCGCTAACTTCCGGCTTTTTCAAAGAATAAAGTCTGTTAAAACACAGACCCTAAATTACTACGAGGATTTGGCCACCACGTGAATAAAACGGGTGTAGTTCTCTTCGGCATCCTGCAAATTGTCTTCAATCACTTGCAGGTGATAGATTTTTGCCAGCACCTTGCTGCCCATCACCGCGGTGTTATCAGGCAAGCGATGCGTGGCCAGCGCTTCCGCCGTTTTGGCATTGTCCACCCATTCGCCCTCCCCAGAAGTTTGCTTGAGGTGCGGGTACTTCTTCTGCAAATTGCCTTGGCACTGGGCCAAAACCTGAGGGTGACACATGACCGTATCGATTTTGGAAAAATCCTGATCCGGGCGAATCATGAGGGCATGGGCAATTTTAATTTCAAATTCCTGAATAATCTCCACCGGATATTTTTCCAAGGCATCGGTGGTTTCTTCCACATAGCCGCCCACGGAATTGTAAATGGCGCACTGGCCCCGATCGATTTTTCCACTGACCACCGCTTCCATCACCCGATCGGAGGTGAACAGGTACTCAATAGCCTCGGTGGGCACAAACTGGTGACTGAGATAAGCCTGAATGGCCTCCTCGTTAAAGCTGCCTTCCCCGCCCTGAATGCCGAAAATAACCGGCTTTTGAGACACGGCGGCCAGAATCTCCGACTGAGGAGTACTTATAGCATCTTGTTTAGAATCTTGGGTAGAATTTTGCAGGTCCATCATCGCCTATTCGCTTTTGCTTTCTAAATGCAGACTGTAATCATGAATCAAATGGTACAGGGCGTCCACAAATTCCGGGCAAAGCCCCAACTGTTGGGCCCGGGCTTTCTTGGCCTGCAGCACCTGTTGCCAGCGCTTCATATCCAAAGGCTCCAAACCGCGGACCTTTTTATAACGCCCCACTTCATCCACCAACTGGGCCCGCTGAGCCAAGGCTTGCATGAGCTGTTCATCCAGCCGATCAATCTGATCGCGCATTGATTGCAGTTCTGGACAATGGGTTTCTGGTTTTTGATCGTCTGTCATGGTCATCATTATCGCTGATTTGTTCCTCCAAAGCTTGCCGTAAGCCTAACCGTTCTGGGCCTTGTGCCGCAAATAGTGATCCATCATCACCAGTGCGGCCATGGATTCCACAATGGGAACCGCCCGGGGCAGCACACAGGGATCGTGTCGGCCGGTGGCCTCTAACATAGTGTCTTCATGGGCCTGCGTCACGGTGTGCTGGGCCTTGCGAATGGTAGAAGTGGGCTTGACCGCCACCCGAAAGTGAATGGTCTCTCCGCTGGAAAGTCCGCCCAACACCCCACCGGCGTGGTTGGTGCGAGTGCGCACCCGGCCGCTGTCATCCGTGTAAAAGGCATCGTTGTGCTGACTGCCTCGCAGGGTTACCCCGGCAAATCCGGAGCCGATTTCAAAGCCTTTCACCGCGTTGATGCTGAGCATGGCCTTGCCCAAATCAGCGTGCAATTTATCAAAAACCGGCTCGCCCAGGCCCACTGGCACATTGCGAATGAGCCCCTTGAGAATGCCACCCACAGAGTCACCCTCATCCCGCACGGTTTCAATCAACCGGATCATGGCCTGGGCCTTCTCCGAGTCGGGACAGCGCACGATGTTTGATTCCACCATTTCAACGGTCACAGAATCGGGATCAATCTCCGTGCGAATGGTTTCCACTTGCTCTACATAGCACAGGCATTCCAGCCCCAGCGTTTGCTTCAGAAATTTCTTGGCAATGGCCCCGGCAGCCACCCGGCCAATGGTTTCCCGGGCTGAGGATCGCCCCCCGCCTCGCCAATCCCGAATGCCGTATTTTTGCTGAAAGGTATAATCGGCATGACCGGGCCGAAAGACGGCTTTCAGGTTGTTGTAGTCATCGGATTTCTGGTCTTTATTAAAGGCCATCAGCATAATGGGTGTACCCGTGGTCACCCCGTCCAGAATGCCGGAAAACAGATGAATCTGGTCTTGCTCATTGCGGGGAGTGGTTATGCTGCTTTGCCCCGGACGGCGGCGATCCAGTTCCTTCTGGATTTCCTCCAGGGTGATGGGCAAACCAGGCGGGCAGCCATCAATGACCACGCCCACCCCACCTCCGTGGGATTCCCCGAAGGTGCTAATTCTGAATAACTGGCCCAAAGAACTTCCTGCGGTCATAATTCTGTCTTTCTACACCGGACTACATTGACGGGGAACGGGATGAAGATTGAGGCGACTGGCGATTTCATCGGCCACAGCCTGCGGGGTTTTTCCATCGGTTGAAATCTGAAGGTGAGCGGCTTGCCGGTACAGGGGCAAGCGCTGCTGGTACAACTGGCTGGCTTGTTCCAAATCTCTCAGCAGAGGGCGGTCCAGAGCATGCTTTAAACGAGCCTGCACCGTATCCCAACTGGCATCGAGCCAAATCACGCTGGCCTGTTGGCCCAAGCACTGCATCAAAGACGCATTCATGACCACACCGCCGCCGGTGGCAATGACCACCTGACTTTGCGGAGCCAACTGCTCGGCCAACTGGGCTTCCAATGCCCGAAAGTGAACCTCCCCGTCCGTATCAAAAATCTCAGTGACACTCTGCCGACCGGACTGCTGCACAATCAAGGCATCCATATCCACCGCTTGCAGATGATGACGCTCGGCTAAAATGCGGGCCACCGCGCTTTTGCCAGCACCCATAAAGCCAATCAACACAATCTTTTCAGGGCTTTTTTCAAGACTTATAGTCTCAAGCACTTTTTCCGAGCTGACTGGCGAGACCGATTCGCAGCCGCCCACGCCCAAAGCACTTAAATCCTCCCAGAAGCCGGGGTAGGTTTTGTTAACCACCGCCGGGTCTTCAATTTCCAGACCATCCAACACGGCACCGGCCACGGCAAAGGCCATTGCCATGCGATGATCCCCGTAAGTGGCAATGCGGGCCGCCTGGGGATTTCCGCCGTGAATAACCAATGCATCGACCTCAGCTTCAACGCGGATACCCATTTTTTGCAATTCCGTTTCCACGGCGGCAATGCGGTCTGTTTCCTTCACCCGCAGGGACTGCAAGCCTTCAATGCGGGTAATGCCATCGGCAAAAGCGGCCAATACAGCCAGCGCCTGGGCCTGATCGGGGCAATCGCACATATCCACCAAAGCCAAGGGACGCACCCCGTGCCCTTCAATAACCAGATCCCCGTCCACCACACGCACCTGGGTGCCCATTTGCTTCAGGATTTCAATAAAGCGCATATCCGCTTGCACCGATTGCAGGCTGAGGTTGCGAATGGTAATCGCCGACCCAGTCAAGGTGGCAATGGCCGCAAAGTAAGCGGCACTGGAAGCGTCCGGCTCCACAACGTAAGACCGAGCCGTGTAGGTTTGCCCAGCGGGCACTGCAAAGCGTTGATAGTCCTCTTGATGGGTAGCGTTCACCCCGAAGGCCCGCATGATATCCACGGTCATATCCAGATACGGCTTAGATACCGGGGCTTCCGGCAAATCAATAACCACTGGCTGGCCACTAGATGCGATCTCAGGCTCAATGAGAGGGGCGATCATCAACAGGGCCGAAATATACTGACTGCTGGTACTCCCAGACACCGACAGACGCGTAGCGCTTAACTGACTGGAATTAACCCGCACCGGCGGATAACCGTCCTGACCCAGGTAGTCGATCGACACTCCCAAGGCCCGCAGGGCATCCACCAAATCCCGCACCGGCCGACGATTCAGACCGTCATGCCCCAGCAAGGTCTGCCGACCCGGAATCACCGAGGATAAGGCCAGCAAAAAGCGCAGGGTCGCCGCCGATAAATTGGCATGCAAGGTGTAATCCGCATCGGCAATATGCTGCACTTGCCCGAAGACATCCAGATAGGCTTGCCCGTCCTGCTCGCCCCATTCGGTTCGGATGCCCAAGGCCTTCAGGCAATCCAGAATGGCTTGCCCGTCATCGCTGCGCAACACATTCCAGACTCGCACCGGCTGCCCATTGGGCTTTTCAGCCATGGCCGCCAGAATGAGCGCCCGAATGGTATAGCTTTTGGAACCGGGAATAGTGACAGTGGCTTGCACCGGCTGAGGCAAGGGGCTCAATCGAACGGCTCGATTGGCGGTTGAGGCAGTCATGCGAGCAGCGCTTCCTTTTGCTGAACAGCACGAGCGGCATCCAGCTTGCCCATCAGGGCGGTCAACTCTTCCCAGGTGATTTGCTGGCTGGCATCCGTCCAGGCAAAGCGGGGGTTGGGATGCACTTCAATGACCATACCATCGTAGTTGTATTCTACGGTGTCCATAGCCACTTCTTCCAGCTTGTCCACAGCGCCCGCCACGTGGGAAATATCCAACAACATGGGCAGACCGGTTTTTTCCCGAATGCGCATGGCCATTTCAGAATCGGCCACGTTGCGCAGGCCGCTGGGGTTGGGGTGGTGCACATCCGGGGTGAAGCCACGGTGGCAGAGAATGAGGTTTTCCATCTTCATGCCGCCTTCCAGGGCGTGATCCACAATGCCTTCCCAGTGAGATTCGGAATGCCAGGGCTGGTTCTTTAGCATCAGCTTGACCCGGCTATCCTGGGCGGCCACCCGGGCGATTTCCTGTTGCACGTAGTGGTTTTGATTGCGGGCCCCAATCCACAGCAACAGTTCACCGTTTTTTTGCAAGGAGGGCAACACCCCATCCATGACGGACTGGGCCTGAGAGGGTACCAGAATTTCTGTGCCGGGGTTCAGACCCATTTGGGCGGCTTCGGCCAGTAATTCAATGCCATCTTCCTTCAGGCCATCGAAACCGGGCTTGGTGCGGGGTTTCCACAGACTCACCCGAACGTAATCCACGCCGTGCTGCTTGGCCCGTTCCAGAGAAAACATGATTTGCTCGCGGCTTTCGGCGGCACAGGGGCCAGCGACCAGGATATTACGGGCCGGTTGGTGATGGTGAGTCGGACTCATGGTGATGGTTGCTCCTTTAACTGATAATTGCCTAGGTGATGCCTGTAAACGAAAACAGCCCCCGAAGGTTCGGGAGCTGTTTGTCAATCGGTAAACTTGCTTTAGCGGTTACACGTCAACAAACGACTCCCACGGGGAAGCCGTAAAAATAAAAGAAATAAAAGCTATTTTGCCAACGTGTATTTTTCATAGTGTTTACAGTTTAGCTTATAAGGGGGTCACTTTGTCAAGGGATTTGATATCCTCTCGCATTACTCTGTTACATTTAAAAAGCAGAGTATTCCCCGCCATCCCGTTTATAACGGTTTGAGTACAGCGTGTTCACAGTAAAAACAAACGCAAAGGAGCTTGGCGCTGCACGCAGTTTTATAAATGGGATGGCGGGGAACACTCTGCTTTTCTAAATCATAAAGAGACACGCAAACAAACATTAAACACTCCTTTCCCCATCACTGAAATGGCCCAAACAACGGAACTCCTCCACCCACAGGAGGAGATTTCCCGAGAGATAGCCCACAATGAAGCCAAAGTCTCTCACAACATCAGGGAAAGGACGTTCGCATGTTCTGGAAGAAAAACACCCAGGCACTCCTCAAGCATCATCCCCATCACGAAATCATCCTGAAAAAACTGAGGAACGTCGTTACCCCTGAAGATTTAAATCCCTACGAAACCCAGGAAGGCGATATCGGCATTGTTTTCAACGGGCTACCTTTGCACTCTGCCAGAGGAGCCAAACTGGAAGCCCAGCAGGAAGTCAAAACCAACTGTCGTCCAGCGCTGGATAGAACTCATCTCATTCTGGGACTGGGCCTGGGCTATTTGCTGGAGGAAACCTGCAAACGGTCCCCCGGCCCCATTGTGGTCTATGAGCCTCACCTGCCCCTCTTGAAGTTTGTGCTGGAAAATGTGGATCTCTCCGATTATTTCAGTCAACGCCGGGTCCGCCTGGTCACTGACATTCCCACCCTGCTAGAAATCATTACCCCGTTGCTGGTTTGCTTTGAACCCATTGATTTTCTCTCCAGCGGAAGCTACGCCTTGCTGTTACAAAACCAGATGGGCGAATTAATGGGCAAACTGGCCAACCTGATTGACGATCGCAAGCGGGATTACCGCACCGCCCGCTACTTCCACAACCAATGGATCAAACAGTTCTTTGAAAACCTACCACATGTGGGCGATTGCTTCGATATGACCAACCTTCAGGGCAAGGGCAAAGGCAAACCGGCCCTTGTCATCAGCCGGGGCCCCTCGCTGGATGCGGCCCTGCCCGCCATCAAGCAATTGGAAAATCAGGCCGTATTGGTAGCCGTGGGGGGCGCCCTGCATCACCTGTACAAATACGGCATCACCCCGGATTTTGCCACTTTTCTGGATTCCCGAGGCATGAAAGAGCAATTGCACGGCCTGCCAGAGAGCTATTTAAAACAAATCACCTTCCTGATGAGCAACTTTACCCAGCCCATTTGCTACGAACAGGACGTGGCGGCCAAGGTGCGCTTCACCCTGCAAAGTGACCGGCCCTATGCCGACTGGCTCTCCAAGCAGGAGCCCCGAATTCAGAACTATCGCCTGCTGGATGGCTGCGGAACCGTCTCCCACATTGCCCTGCAAACGGCCATTCTCATGGATTGCGACCCGGTGGTGCTCATCGGCCAGGACTTGGCCTTCCCCAACAACCAGGTCTACGCCGGTGGCGAAGAACTGGAAACCAACGGCAAAGGGGTTATGACCCTCAAAAAGCGGGAAAACCTGTTTACCGGCCCCTCCCAAATGGCCACCGTGGAAGGCCAGAACGGAGAGACCCTGCAAAGTCTGGCCTCCTTCAAAGGCTTTATCCGATTCTTCGAAAAAACGGCCACCACCAACCAGCAGAAAACCCGCCCCCAGAAGCTGTACAACGCTTCCTTGGGCGGTGCCAAAATCAACGGCTACGAACTGCGGGGCATGGACACCTTCATCGGGGAGTGGGCAGACTTCCGCACCCCGGATTGGCTGAGTAAACAGCTCTCCTTCCCGGAAGGGTATCGTAAGAAAACGCTGGAGAAGCTGCAAAGCAAGCTGCGCAAGCTCAAATCAGAGCTGTATGAGTGCGTGGCCCTGCTGGATCAGTTGATCATTGAAGGGGTGGACACGCCCAACAATCCGGAACTCAATCGCTTTATCGCCAACCACTACCTGATTAGCCACTTTCTGGTGCTGGACATGATTGAAACCCGCCAGCGCTACAACCCAGCGGCGGAAACCCCGGAAGAAATCCAGAAAAACAGGGATGGTATGCGGGAAGGCTACAAGAAAAACCGGGCTTTGCTGCATGATGACATTCTGCCCTGGGTGATTCAATCTGAAACGGAGGTTATCGCTTTGCTCCACGACCAAAAGGCCCCGGCCACAATGGAAATCCAGGCGGAATCTACCGTTCCTTGATCGTGTCGCCCTCAAGCACAGCCAAATAAACACTGACTTGACCCTTCCAGTTTTAGCCGAACCGGCCATAGCATCGAGGGCGGACAAGTCGGATAATGGAACATAGCTTACTCAAATCCCCTGCCAACAAACCATGAGGGCAGCCCCATGTTCAAAATTTGTCCTGACTGCTGCAATGACAAACTGAAATTTAAAGTCATGGAAAAGCGGACCTACGATCCAGCCACCACCCGCGTGGTTCTGGAAGAGGACGTCCCGGTGGTGGAATACCATTGCCCCAAATGCGGCTGGACAATTCTGGTGGAAGATCCGCCCATACTACCACAGGAAGAGCTTTTACAAAGCAGAACCTAATCTTCCGAGGACGTCCCACTGGATTCAAGCGGGGGCTCGGGTTGTTCCGCCATGAAGGAAACCACCCGGGAGGCTATTTTTTCAGTGCGAGTACTGGGCTGAAGCCGGGCCGGAATGGGTCGCACCTGCGTAGGATAATAGGCCTCGTACAACTGGCGGGCCGTGGAAAAAACCTCCTCCAAAAAGGCTTGCCCGTCCTGACGATCGCCTTGGGCGTCCGTCAGCTGAATGGCCTGATCGGAAATCGCCATGGCCAACAGAAAAGCCATAAACTCCTCTGGCAGTTGGCGCCGGTGATGATCCAGCAGGGCCAGCAGGTCCTGAGAGGCCTCACGGACATTTTCATTTTTCTCGTTCCTGGCCTGTCTGGATTTGGCCAAGTCAACTACACTATCCATTCCTGAATTCCCATTGACTGGATCGATCATAGCCCAAGTCCCACAATCGGGCATCCCTTTTTCTACAAGCTCAATAAAAAATCATGCGTTCAGCGCAGTGGCCTTGCTCACCGAGCTGACTTTGGTGTAATGCGGATGGGGCCACACCTTGAAATTCAGCAAATGGGCATCCGTTTGGGCGTGCAAGGCAAAGTAGAGTTGCGAATCCAGCGTCACACATTGCCCGGGCGACAAGCCCATTTGTGCCTGATGGGTTTCCAGAGTCACAGAACCCGACAGTAGAAACAAACACTGGTGGGGTCCCACCCAGTGCAATGCCTGACGCATCCCGGCCTGCATGCGAATATGCTGCACACTGGCATGTTCCCGTTCATACAGGGTCTCATAACTCAGGGGCTTTTCCACTGAGTCAAACAGGGCCGTCTCCATCACCTGAAAGGTAGGCTCCGGGCGTGATAAGCCCAACACGGCCCCCTGCGACGACTGCCCCAGCATTTCCTGAAAGCGCCGCAAGGCCAAGTGCTGTTCCTCTGGCAAAAGGCTACTCTCGGCCAAGGGGAAAATACCCCGTTCCTCCTCGATGATGTGCGCTTGCAAGCGCGTTTGAAAGGCCTGAAAGCGAGACATCAGCTCCGGGTGAGCCGTCTTGGCGGTAACACTGTGAGACAAGGCCGCTTCAAAGGTCGCCTGAAGCGTACACAAATCGTCATGCTCCACGGTCATCAGCATCATGCTGCGATACTGGCTGAGTAGACTGAACAAGGCCTCTTCTTCCAGCACAAAATGCCGGTATAAATCCGCGGCCCAGCCAGCATAAAAGCTGGATAAACTTGCCCAGTCCGCAGAATCAGCCATCTGGCCCCGGCTCAGACTATCCAGCGTTTCCTGAAGCCAAGATAATCCGCTTTCCGTCTGGCGGTGTTCAGCGATTAATAAGTCACAGCAATTTGTCATGGCCGCATCATACTGCCCCCAAAGTCCCCTCGCAAGGAGAACGCCACAAAGGAGTCCGTGAGGCGCGACCAGCGTTAAGCAGCAATGAAGTGAGTATCTCGTCACAACCTGTTTGTTCCAGTTTGGAAGACGCCCCTCAAATCAAGGGCTCCCCAAAACAGAGCGGTTTTCCCAATGCTAAAAGTTGATGGTCTCCTGATGACAGCTTGGCTGTTCCCACAATTGCCCCTGATCCAGTCGAACCCGAATTAAAGCCAGGTTGGGATCTGTTTTTCCCAGGGGAAACCAGGCCCGAAATTCATCTAGCCAAAAGGCATTAATGCGATCGGCGTCCTGAATAATTTCAGCCTGCCCGCTCAGGGTCAAAAACTCCTCCTGCCGATTTTGGAAGGCCACCAGTACCTCCTGATTCAGACGAATTTCATCCATTTTCGGGGTTTCCAAACCGGTCAAAAACCAAAGGTAGCAACCCAAATGCTCACTTTCAAGGGGCTCCACTTCAGCCACAGCCATAGGCCGCCCGTGAAGTTTTCCATTGGGGCCGTGGGTAATCAGCATGCCCGTTTCAAACTGACGCAGGCGCTCCACAAACTGCCGAGCCGCTTGTACCTGATACTCTGCATAGGCCATGGTGCTGCTCCTTCTCTCAGTGAGACATCTACCCCTTAACAGCATACTGAGCGCCCTGGTCCTTGACAATGACTACACCGGGCTATCCACAGACCCCACCTGGAGGTCAGCCGGTTATTGGTGACCTGAGCTTGATACGCTATGATAGGGCTGTTTGAATATAACCCTCGTTCCACCGAGCGTCAGAAATCGTGGATCGGATTCCTTGCCTAAGCTGACCCCAAAAAAATTAGCCCTGAATGCCCTGTTACTGACAGGCCTGCTTGGTCTGAGTCCCCTTTGGCAACAAAGCCCGGCCCAAACGGGAAGCCCGCCCCCTTCTTTTCCGGCCTCCGTTTCGGTCTCATCGCCCCAACCAGCCCCTGCCGATTATTTTCATTTACAGAAAAAAATATATCGCTGGAACGACCAAACCCGACTGGTGTTGGTACACATCAGCACCCCCGCCCATCTGGCAGGCTGGCAGCCCTGGAATCCACAAATCATCAAGGACGCCTTTGCCGAATGGCAACGCGTCTTGCAGAACCGGGTCATGTTTGTCTTTATGCCCGATACCAGTCAGGCCGATATGGTGGTGAACTGGTGGCCCGTGTCTACCCCGGCCATAGAACGCGGGGCGGCGGGCATTAACATGAAGTCCACCTGGGGCAAGTACATTGCCAAAAACGATCTATTCATCTCCATAAACGATCAGACCGGACAACCGCACAGCGCGGGTATGCTTTACGCCACTGCCCTGCACGAAATCGGACACTCTCTGGGCATTCAGGGTCACAGCGATCAACCCACTGACATTATGTACTTCGCGGTCAACGAACGCTCCCGGTTAAGCCAGCGGGACGTAAACACCATGCTCAAAATTTACGCGGCCAAGCCGGATTTCACCAACCCGCCCGGCTTTCATTTGTCCCGCTTCAGTGACTTTCAGAAAACCCAGCAAAAAAGCGGTTTCCGCATTCCCATCATTATTCCCATTCCCCTCTAAATCAGCCACCCATTACCCGCCCATAACCCCTTAGCGGCCGCCCCATGACCCAAAATACGCATCCTGAAAACGCCCTGCACGAGAAAAACTTCCTGCTGTTTTCCATAGGCTCTTTCATTTCCATGCTGGGCCGTCAGATGTTGACCGTGGCCGTGGGCTGGGAAATTTACGAGCGCACCCACTCCGCCTTTGCCCTGGGCCTGATTGGACTGGTTCAACTGTTGCCGGTGGTGCTACTGACCTTGCCGGTGGGTCATTGGGTGGACAATCACGATCGTCGCAAAGTCCTGATTGGGGCCCAAATTTTAAACACAGTGGCCACAGTCGGGCTCGTGGCCCTGTCCATCCTGCACGGCCCGGTACAGGGCATTTACGCTTGCCTCTTTTTAGCCGGAATCGGCCGAGCCTTTCACAGTCCGGCCAACGCGGCCTTGTTGCCCCAAATTGTCAGCACCCAAAACCTGACCAACGCGGTCAGCTGGAACAGTATTTTCTATCAAGGGTCCGCCATTCTGGGGCCAGCCCTCAGCGGTTTAATGCTGGGCTGGCAACACAGCGCCACACTGGTTTACACCCTGGACTGCCTGTCCAGCCTGTTGTTCTGGGCCGTGCTGGCCTTCGTTTCGGTACGCCCCATGGCACGGGCCAAGCAGGCCCTCAGCCTGAAATCCATGCTCTCCGGTCTGGAATTTGTGGCCAAAACTCGTATGATTCTGGCAGCCATTACCCTGGATCTGTTTGCGGTGCTGTTTGGGGGCGCCGTGGCCCTGCTACCCATTTACGCCAAGGATATCTTACAGGTAGGCCCGGATGGGCTGGGCCTGCTGCAAATGGCTCCCTCGCTGGGTGCCATTACCACCGGGTTTATTCTGGCCAGAAACAGCCAGTTTCGACAGGCCGGAAGCTGGTTGTTATGGTCGGTGGCCGGGTTTGGGGTGGCTACCATTATCTTCGGCTTATCCACAAACTTCTGGCTGTCCTTTGCCATGCTGGTACTGACCGGGGCCTGCGATAACGTCAGCGTGGTCATTCGCCAGGGATTGGTCATGTTGCGCACGCCCGATGAAATGCGGGGTCGGGTTTCTGCCATTAACTACGTGTTTATTGGCACCTCCAACGAATTGGGCGGCTTTGAATCGGGAACCGTGGCCCATTATTTCGGGCCGGTGGCCTCGGTGATATTTGGCGGCATTGCCACCATCGTCACCGTAATGGGAACCGCCCTGTTGTGGCCGGAACTCCGAAAACTGGACAAACTTCACGATCCGCCACCCACGGAAACTTGAAACAGAAACTCAAACCAGAAACTCAAAAAAAATAAGGCTGCCTTACCTTTGAAAAACCTTCTTAACCAGAGCTGAAAGACTTGAGCCTCCCCAGTGTTCTGTCATTCCTCAATTGGCCAATAGTGAAGAACAAAAATAGTTGCTATGGTGAATACCACACCCACCATTTGAGGCCAGCCACCTGAGGACCGTATCATGGGCGACAAGCACTGCAAAGACGTCACCGAAGAGCTGTTTCGGCAAGACGACTATCACCATCAACAAAAGAATCTGCAAAAAACATTGCCGGAACTGGAATCCTTATCCACCCAGCAATTGCGGGAAAAAAACCGCTTGCGCAAAATGCAAAAGCTGGCCCAAACCCTGGACGATTAGCGCGCGTGATCACCAAGCGCCGGCGATAATCAAAATTGGGTGAAAAAATCTACAACTCCGGCGGATTAACGCACAATCAGCAAATTGTGGTTATCCCAATGCAATAACTGGGAACTGACACTGCCCAGCAACCAGGCCAACATCCCCTTGCGGTTATGAGAACCCACCGCGATCACATCGGGCTCTTCCGCCTCGGCCACGGCCCCCAACTCGGAGGCGGGTGATCCCAGCAAGCGCCGACAATCGGCCACCGTAACCCCTTGTGTTTCCAAAATATCCTGACACATTTCAAAGATCATGTTGGCATTGCTCTGTAACGCCTCATCCAACACCGATTGATTAACAAAGGGGGCCAGCAGGGCATTTTCCTGATAAACCGGACTTTGAACGGTGAACAGGGTCACCGGCACTTCATCGGTCACCGTGAGATATTGGCCCAGTTTGCGGGCCAAATTCAAGGACGCTTCAGAGGCATCCACGCCCACCCACAGTTTGAGGTGCTCCGGTTTTGCCGTAATGGCTTTGCGCAAAATCAGCACAGAGGCCACTGTATGCGTGGCCAGAGTCACGGCAAACGAGCTGACTTTGGTCCCGTTTCCTGAAGCGGATGCCTGCACCAGAATCAGTAATTCCGGCTCGGATGCTTTCAACTGAGTCAGCAAGGCTTTAGGACTTTCTCCGGCGATGGTTAGTTCCAGTTCACCAGTCACGGCATAGCCCCGTTGTATCAACGCACTCCGAACAGCCTGATTGGCCTCTTTCAAAGCCGTTTCCCGCCGGGCAAGCCGAGCGCCCATTTCTTGCGCTTCATCGGCGAAATCGGTGTGCAAGCTGACCCAGTCGTACTCGGCGTGAACCAGTGTTATAGCCACAGATTGCGGACTGAGCAAGGTATTTAAACTTTCAATCAGGGGTAAAACAGCAGCAGCATTTTCTCCGTACTCAACGATCAGAGCAACCCGAGTCACCCGATCCGACGCAGGGGTGACAGGCCCACTCTGCTCTCGTGCTTGGGTTCGATTTGGCTGAATTTGGCTCACAAAAGACCTCCCCCCATTCAAGGCACAATTCCAAGTGGATTTTCAGGCGATTACTGAGACGCTGGAACCGGGCTGGAAGCGATCCAGCCACAGGCCACACATTCCTGCTCAATCACCGTTTCCGTCTGAATGTTTGACCGTAGGCCAATTTTCATCTCACGGAAATAAACCGTGGTGGTTTTGACAGCTTTTTGCTGACAAACTGGGCAAATACTTAATTCTTCGCTCATAGCCACCATTCCCATTGCTAATGTACTACTTTACAAGGTTTTACCCGGATTAAATCAGTCACTTGGGCAGTTTTCCCCACCCAGTAGAACTACCCATTTTCACCATAATCTGTTTGAATAGAGACATGAGCACAGATGAGCACTCGCAGGCTTCTCAGCCACCCAAACCACCCACGGCAACCGACGTTGGACCGGTTCAGGATCTGGTCAATCCCAAGTTTGCCGAACGGGGATACATTCAGGTCTACACCGGCGATGGCAAGGGAAAAACCACGGCCAGTCTGGGGCTGACCTTTCGCGCCCTGGGCCGGGGCTGGAATGTGCTGCTGGTGTTGTTCACCAAAGGGGGCGATGACTACGGCGAACTCTTCGCAGCCCGCCAACTCAGCCCACAGATTTCCAAGCAACTGACCATCGTACAAGCCGGACTGGATCGCATCGTTTTTACCCACAACATGAAACCGGAAGACGCCACCGAAGTGGCCAACGGCTGGGAAATTGTCAAACGGGCTGCCTTCTCCGGCAAGTATCAAATGATTGTCATGGATGAGGCCAATATTGCCATTGATTTAGGCTTAATTCCCCTGGAGGAAATGAAAGACTTACTACGCAACAAACCGCCGGAACTGGAACTGGTTTTAACCGGACGGCGGGCCCACCCGGATATTATCGAGCTAGCCCATCTGGTCTCGGAAATCCGGCCCATCAAACACTATTGGGACATTGGGGTAAAAGCTCGCAAAGGCATTGAGTATTAAACGCAGCGAAAATCCCCATCAAGAATAGAATAACGGTAAGGCTGAACTCCACTCACCACCCGTCCAATGCGCAAGAACGGGGAATGGCTTATGGTAAGCAGACAGCCTTGGAGAATCCCCATGGCATTGTGGTTTCTCAACCGGTATAAAAACCGCTGCCGCAATAGGGCCATCCACAACCGGTGCAAAACGGGCCTCACCCTGTGGGCCAAGCAACATCCCTATCTGGGCAACAGCCTGCTGTCAATGGCCTTAACCCTGTGCCTGCTGGACGCCACCAGCAACCCATCTGCGGCCCTTGATCGTGCCCGCCAAAAATCGGAAAATTCGATGGTCAATTCAACGATCAATCTGGACTGTGCCAATCCTGCCTCAATGGACATTACCAGTCTGGTCGCCCTCAGCGAACCCGTGGCCCTGGTCCAAAGCGGGACGGCCCTGGGCAGTGGGGTGATTGTCAGCCACACCGGAACCCTGATCACCGCCGCCCATAGTATCCAAACCAACCAGCCGGTCACCATCTACCTCTCCGGACGAGAAGCCTTACCGGCGCAATTGCAAGCCCTTTACCCCCAAGCCGATGTGGCCGTGTTGCAATTGCCCAGCGGTCATTACCCTTGCTTGCCCTTAGCCCAAAGGCTGCCAAACCGACACGACCCCGTTTGGGTGCTGGGCCTGCAATCCCAACCAATCGTACAGGGAGTTATTTATGAGAACCGCATTGAAGAAGTGCTGCGGCAACCCAACCATTTGGTGCTATTGCGCTTATCCTTGAACTTGCCAGCGGGCCACAGTGGCGGCCCCATTCTCAACGCCCAAGGGGACGTGATCGGCATCGTCAGCGCCGCACTGAGACAACCCACACACGCCGCCTCCGGCGTGCGGTTTTCCACGTTGGGCAGCAGCTTGCTGTTTCTGAAAGCGTCCAGCATCCCCCAATAACGGACAGACCCTCGCCGCATTTCAAATCAAGTGCCAGACACTTGAGAACGTTAAACCAGCCCTTCCCGCAAGGCTTTTACCGCCACCTGGGTGCGATCATCCACCGATAATTTTTGAATAATGCTGGCCACATGGGCTTTGGCCGTGTGGGCGGATACCTGCAAAATCAAGGCAATTTCCTTGTTGCTTTTACCGTCCACAATGCATTTCAGTACTTCCAGCTCTCGCTCGGTCAGCTCCGCGTTATAACGCACCCGACTGTAATGCTTCTTCTCAGATCCCTCCACAGGATTGACTTCAGGCTGAGACCCTTTCGATCCATCTGCGCCAATTGGCAGGGTTTGCATGACCATGCGAGCAATGGCCGGATCCAGCCAAATGGCCCCATCCAGAACCATTTGAATGACCTGATACAGGCGATCCATTTTAATGTCTTTCATGCAGTAGGCATCGGCACCGGCAGCCATGGAGGCCAACACTTCCTCGTGATTCTGAATGGAGGTCAACATCAACACTTTTATATCCGGTAACATCTGCTTGATTTTGACGGTGGCCGTAATGCCATCCATGACCGGCATACCAATATCCATCAAAATTAAATCGGGCTTTTTGGCCACGGCCAAATCCAGTCCCTGCTGACCATTTTCAGCCTCACCTACAATTTCCAAACCTTCTTTTTCAGACAAGGCCATACTCAAGCCAAAGCGGGCCAGTTCATGATCTTCCACAATTAAAACCTGGGCAGGACGGGTCAGGGATGGGGCGTTCATAAGGTCTCCGGCTAGTTTCAGGGATCAGGGATCTGCAGGGGCAGGGTAATATAAAATCGGGTTCCTTGACCCACTGTGCTCTCAACGGTAATGCGGCCCCCATGGAGTTCTACAATCATTTTACAGATAGAAAGCCCCAAACCGGAACCAATTTTTTTCTTGGCCTGCTGTACCAGAAAATATCGGTCAAACAAATGCGGCAATACCTCCGGCGAAATACCCGGACCGTTGTCGGCCACTTCCAGCCGCATGGCCGTCTCGCCATCCAGAGCTGCAGAAACACGAACCCAGCCGCCAGCCTGCACATTTTCAAGGGCGTTGCCCATCAAATTCACCAGTACCCGTTGCAACTGATGCCAATCTCCCGGCACGGCAGGCAGCGTCGGGGCCACCTCAACAGACACCACAATGTCCTTGCTCTGGGCTAGAGGATGCAACTTGTCCACACTGGCCTGAATCAGATCCACCAGAGCAATCGGTTCCATCAGCAAGCGCACTCGCCCGGACTCGTACTGATAGGTCTCCAGCAGCTTATTGACCAACGCCAGCAAATCCTCGTTGTTCCGAATCAGGTGCTGGGTCAGGGGAGCCAGTTTATCGGGCAACTTGTCCCGCTGGGCGTCCATCAGCTCCAGAGCCCGCCGTTCCGCCACCAGGGGCGTCCGCAAGTCATGGGTCAAGGCCGACACAAAGGTTTCCCGCATCCGCTCACTTTCCTGAAGCTGGGCAATGGTCGCTTCCAGCTCCCGGGTGCGCACCGCCACCCGTTTTTCCAGTTCCTCGTTCAACAGGCGCAATTCACCTTCAATCCGCTTCAGGTAAGTAATATCCTTACGAATGGCAATAAACTGAACCGGCTTGCCGCTGGCCTCATCCATAAACGGCACAATGGTGGTATCCACCCAGTAATAGGTGCCATCCTGGGCCCGGTTCTTGACCTCGCCCTTCCACACCTTGCCCTTGGTAATGGTTTGCCACATCTCCCGAAAAAAAGAACGGGGATGATAGCCCGAATTAATAATGCGGTGGTTCTGCCCCAACAGTTGCTCCCTGGAAAATCTGGAAATTTTGCAGAAAGTATCGTTGACATAGGTAATCGAACCCGCCGCATCGGTAATGGCTACAATGGCCGCTTCATCCAAAGCGAATTTGAAATCACTCAACTGCTTCAGCAACGACTGGGGAGAGTCCGACAAGGCAGCAGCCAGCCCCGCCTCCCCTGACGAATCCGCGAGAGACGATGGAACCGATTGAGACTTTGAGGACGATCCGGGTTGATTCATGCAGACACAAGGGTTTTACACTGATTTGGCATATGACCGCTACAGGCCTTGGGCGCTTCTTTCAATACTTTTAACAGATCGAAGGAAGTCACAATGCCTTTCACCTGATTGGTCCGTGCTTCCACAATAATAACCCGATGCACCCGATGATGCAGCATTAACTCTGCCAAGCGATGCACACTGGTTTCCGGGAAAGCCCGCACCACATCGCGGGTCATAAAATCAGATACAAAGCCTTCGGCAATGCCTTCCAGATGAAAGCCTTCCTGAGCCAGCATGCGATCCAGCAAAGCCTGCTCCACGGAATCTGACACCCCCATGTTCAACCCGCTGGCTAAAATATCGCTCACACTGATGACTCCAACCAGATGACCTTCACTATCCACAACCGGCGCCCCGCTGATTTTATTAATCATCAACAACTGCTGCACTTCATCACATGTCATGGTGGGACGAGCCGTAATGACGTGGGTACTCATTATGGATTTGGCACTACGCATGATGTTCTCTCCTTCATCTTTTTTTGAAATTTGGAAGTGAACCAGTTTCCCCCACCCAAAAGCGATAAAAATGGCCAGTGTCCAAGAAAGTAGCCCGAACACCGGCCAATGAGAATTCCGTGTTTGAAAGATCAGGGGTGAGTTTGAAATCCGTTAGATAGAGCTTATTTAGATAGGGTTTATGGTGTGCAACCCCTTTGGGGTTTACGCATTTTAAACTCTCATAATTGCTCAGGGGTAAAATCGGACATTTGGCTATCAGTTAAACGGCTAATACCTCCCTTCGCAGAACGGGCAATTTGGGACCCGCCGGAAATCGCTACACTGAAAGCACAAGCGTAAAAAAAGGAGGTGCATGATGACCGTCTTTCGCAACACAAACATCAAACCCCAAGATCCTCTGGAAACCTGGCAAGTGGTGCATCTGGATGAGCGGTTTGACAGCGCCCAACAAATTGCCGCCCACCTAAAACAGCAACTTCTGGCCCAGGGAACCGGCACCCCGCTAACGCTGGTACTTCCCTGCCCCCTGACGCTGGCCGGCATCTATGACCGTGGCGTACTGGATGTACTGGACGCCCTGTTTGAACTCAGGAAGCAAGGTTGTCAGTACCGGGTGTACGGATTGGATGGCGACATTCAACTGTGGGCCCCAGAACATACCAAAACAGAACATACCAAAACTCAAAACCCCAAAACCGAAACGCCCCCACACACTCACTTCCTGCGGGAACTCCTAAAGCCCGTGGATATACTGACCCATCGGGCCCAGCAGTCACTCAGCCAATTCCTGATTTTGGAGGGGTAGCACCGTGGAATCAGCCAGTCAGCATTTAACAACACTCCCCCTGGAGCAATTCCCCCCGTACGTGGCGCCGACCACTCATACCAACCGGAATAACCACCGGGCTCGGTTTTTATACAAACTCATTTCCGAACGACTCTCCACCCAGGGGAAGCCCTGCTTACTGCCCTCCCTTAGCCAGTGGGCCTGTTTTTTCAAGTGCTCTCACATGGAAATACATGATGCCCTTCGCTTTTTGCGCAATCAAGGCCTCGACTACCGGTTCACCGGTCTGGATACCCCGCTGGAGGTATGGCGGAACGAGCATGCCTAAGTTACTGTAACCCCTGAGTGAGAAGGAGATCCCTGCCATGAAAATTTTATTGCCCATTGATGGCTCCGACTGTTCCACCCGCACCCTGTATTGGGCCGCCCAAACCTTCAGTAAAACCAACAGCCAGTATCATCTGCTGTATGTGGTGCCCATTAACTACAACGAAGTCAGCCTGGTGGAGTATGAAATCCCCGGTGTTCAGGAAGCGCTGAAAACCGCCCAGAACCTGTTAACCTCTCTGGGCTGCCAAGTGGAAAAGGCCATTTTTCTGGAAGGCGATCCCATCAGCCTGATTTGCGAGTACGCCGAAGACATGGAGGCCGATCAGGTGGTGCTGGGCTCACACGGACGCAGTGGCTTTACCAAATTACTGCTGGGCAGCGTCAGCATTGCAGTCATGGAAAAATGCCAGCGCCCGGTAACCATCCATCGCAATTTTGAACCAGTCCCCGTCAAGATGCCCCAAATGCTGAAATCGGGTACCATTCTATAAACGCATCAAACGCATTTCAACCTGTTTACAAGGAGCAACCCACATGAAAATGGCCGTTTTCAGCGCCAAAGTTTACGATCGGGAATTTTTAACCGAAGCCAACCAGTCCGCCGGACATGAACTGACTTTTTTTGAGCCCCATCTGGACATTTCGACCGTACAACTGACCGCAGGCCATGATGCGGTTTGCGTGTTCACCAACGACACCCTGGACGAGAAAGTGTTACAGGCTTTAGCGCAGGCCCAGGTCAAGGTGATTGCACTGCGTTGCGCCGGCTATAACAATATCGATCTGGAAGTGGCCCAGCAGTTAGGCATTACAGTGGTTCGGGTGCCGGCATATTCCCCCTATGCGGTGGCCGAACACGCCGTGGGTATGATGTTGACCCTGAACCGTAAGTTCCATAAAGCCTACAACCGGGTCCGGGAAGGCAACTTCAAACTGGATTGCCTACTGGGCTTTGATTTCCACGGAAAGACCGTGGGTATTGTGGGCACCGGAAAAATCGGTACGGTAGCCGCCAACATTATGAAAGGCTTCGGCTGCCGGGTGCTGGCCTACGATCCAGCCCCCAACATCCTGTTTGAAGAACACGGTATCCACTGTGTCAGCCTGCCAGAACTGCTCAAACAATCCGATATCATTAGTTTGCACTGTCCCCTCACCCCGGAGACCTATCACCTGATCAACGATGAAACCCTGTCCCAGATGAAAGACGGGGTCATGATCATCAACACCAGCCGTGGCGGCATTATCGATACCACAGCCATCATCCGGGGACTGAAAGCCGGTAAGGTGGGCTATCTGGGACTGGATGTGTACGAGGAAGAAGCCGATATTTTCTTTGAGGATCTCTCGGACAAGTGCATGGAAGACGATGTATTCGCCCGTCTGATGACCTTCCCCAACGTGCTAATCACCGGGCATCAGGCCTTTTTCACCCAGGAAGCCATGGCCAACATCGCCCAAACCACCCTCAACAACATCAGTCAGGTGGAACGCGGACAAGCCTGTCCCAATCAGGTACTCCCCTTACCCGGTGAACTCAAAGTGGCTGCCGTGCACAAGTAAGGGCTTATCCGAAAGCGCTTCAGTGCCTGAACGCAGCCGGGAGGTTTGCCAGGATGAATCGGCCTTATTTGAGCTGCAATAGGAACGCTGTGGCTGATAGCCGAATGGCTCAGATCCTCCCTCGCTGAATGGCTCATGATTTGACGGGCGAGAAGAATTAAACTGAGGGCAGACCGCAACAAAAGGAGATTCGCCATGCCTCTCTTTTACCTTCCCCCCATCAAAAATCAGCAGTATCTGCCCTTAAAACCGGAGTGGCTCATTTTGCTGTTGGGCCTGCTGGTTCTTCTGGTCACCACCTGGATGGTGCACCAGTTTGCGCCCAATCATCGGCCATTTATATTACAGGATTGGGCCGTGGCCAAAGCGGAAACGGTTCATGCAGATCCGGTTATTAAAGACCCACCCGATGATCTAGGACTGGCCGCTACCCCCCAATTGCGGGTTCGCATTGCCATGACCACTCCCGTGCAGGCACCCAGACTGACGGCCACCGCCACCACCAGCTCATTGGAGGCGGCCATCGCCCGCTTGTTACAAGGACATTCGGCGCAAATGCAAAAAGCGGGTCAAGGCAGTGAAATCCCCAAAGGTACCCAGTTACTTGGCTTATGGACAGAGGGTAATACGGTCACCGTCAATTTATCGAAAAACTTTAACACCGGCGGCGGAGCCACCAGTATGATTGGCCGGGTGGAGGAACTCCAGAAGGTCGTCCAGGGAATCAATCCCAGTTACCGGCTCAAAATCGCCATTGAGGGCAAGCCCATCCCCTATGTGGGTGGCGAGGGTCTGGAGCTGGAATAGCCACTCTCATTCAATTAGGCGGGTATCCCTTCACCACATGTTTCTAACTGCTTAAGTACAGCGAGTTAAAAAAACAGGTGGTGAGGGGATACCCACCTTCAAATAATAGCGCTAGTGCTTCAGGGTCTTGGACAATAAGGCCTTGACCCGACGCCAGGCATCATCGGCAATTTCGGCCCGGTAATCGGCCCGTTGATCACAGAAAAAACCATGCCCGGCCTCATCATAACGAATCACTTCATAGTGGCACTGGGACTGCTTGAGCACTTCTTCTACCCGGTGCGTATCGGCCAGCGGAATGAGGGGGTCCTCTTTGCCGAACAGGCACAGAATCTGGCCGTGCATGTCCGGGGCGTATTCAATGGTGGGTTTTCCACCGCCGGGAGCACTATTGGCCACCCCACCGGGATAAAAGGCAATATTGGCGACAAACTGGGGCAAGGTGGCGGCAATACAGGCCACGTGTCCTCCAAAGCAAAAACCGATACTGGCCACTCGCTCTGGATTTTGCACAAAAGGCTGCTGTCCCAGATAAGCCACACTGGCTTGCAGATCTTCCAGAATGCCTTGCCGGGTGGTTTGATCCTTGTGCTGTCGGCCTACGGTCATACCAGCCTCGTTGTACTCCAGTTCAAAGTTATCCGTGGTGCGGTGGTAGTAATTAATGGCCATAGCCACATAGCCTTCGGCGGCAATACGCTCAGTCACCTGCCGAATATGACTGTTGACGCCAAAAATCTCCATCAGCACCAACACGGCAGGCCAGGGACCTTCTCCCTGTGGACGGGCCAAATAGGCCTGCATGGCTTGCCCTCCCACCGGAATGGTTACCCATTCCGTGGTCACCGCCTGCTGCTGGCCAAATGCTGATTGGGTCATTGTAGTAACCTCCTCCAAAACCGCCTTCGCTGTATCAGGCCATTATGCCTCAAAGACAATACCAAAACCTAACCGGTTGGGGCTATTCGCAAGGCACGTTTTAAGGCATAATAATGGTATTCAAGCTGAACTATTTTCAGGTTTATAAAATAACGGGAACCTTGAGGGAAAACCACAGTATTGATACCCCCCGTGGGGTTTGTGTCTTTTGCTGAGGTTTTCCGATAAAACATCAGCCTAATTAAACAGCTGATCAAAGCACCCAAATCCAAGGAACCGCCGTAAACAGGGGAGTGAAAGACAATATGATTTCTAAACGGGTATACCTGTTGCTGACCGCTTTACTGCTGTTAATTAGCATTGGGGCCAGTTTTGCCGGACAATCCCAGAAATCGCACCGCTTGGCCGCTTTACAGGCCCTGCAAACCGCCAGCCTGCAACTGAGCCGACTGGAAAGTAAAACCGCCAAACAAGCGGAAGCAGAGGCCTTGATCGATAACGCCATCAAGACCCTCAGTTCCGATGAAAGTAAAACAGCTACCAGTCCATCCGCCCATAGTTAGGCAGAGACTATATTTAAGCGTTATTGGACTTATTCATGCTTTTCCAAAAGGCAATCAGGACAATGGACAAGCCAACCGCCATGGCCGTATGGGTTAAACCATAAACTGAGGCGCGCAGGGCGTGGCTGCCTAAAAACAGGGACGTATTCAAAGCAGCCAAATCCAGATTTCCACTACGAACGCCTAACAAGAAGTGATAGCCTTTATAAAGCATTAATAAGACCGCCACCACCGAGCTGGGCAAGTAGAGTCTGCTGGTCCAGCGCAAGGTTTTTTCCGACAAGGGAGCAAAACCCATCTGCAAGCCCAAAAATAGCATCCAGGTCACGGCCAGGGGAATGAGGGCACCGATGAGGAAGGTATGCCCGTGCACCAAAGACAGGCCGAAAACGGATTCCAGGTGTGGGCCTGCCGGCAGCATTTCAGAAATCGGCGCTTTTTTGGAAGATTCCTGAAACAGAATCCCCATCAAGAGGGCCGCAATCATCATAACGATGGAAAAACGAAGGTAAAGGCGATAAAAAGCGCGGTAATACTCGGGAATATTCATAGGGGATACCTCTAGCAATTGCCTGACACGCTCAAACACGGAATGGGGACACCGGCACGGATCAATTCAACAATTCTAATTAACGATCCTGCCGCTTGGTTTATCATACCCCGACCCCACTGAAGAGATCATCTATTGATGAGGACTCAAAAGTGCTTAGGTGGGTAAGCCCATGAGCAAACGCAAAGTATCAACACCCTCACCGGGCCAGTACCCAAGAGTCATTTTTAAATCGCTTGTGAAAGATTATCGGAGCACTGGCATCATAAAAACACCACTTCGCCCACTGTCTAACTCGATATGAACTCGATTAGCCACCTTATATATGTTTTTTTATTCTTAAAGGCAATTATTCATCCCGCTCACCCATCCCATAATAGGAACTTCAATGGCGGTTGAACCATACAAACCAAACCGTCCTATTTGGTGAAACCATTCATAGGGGTAGAGTGATCCGCTTCCTGTGCTGGGTTGGATATAGAATCGGTAGCGCTGCAGCGAGCGCCCGAACAGGACAGATCCACAAAAACACCAGAGCGCGTTCTGGTGTTTTTGTTTTTGTAGGCCATGACAAAGCCACATATAAAGAATAACGACTCTTGAATCAGAGCGATGCCCACAGACAGCTGGAAAGCAGCGCTTCAATTCAGCACAGGCACGAATCACAACTGGAATTTGCATTCTAAACTGAGCTAAAACCTGAATGGTGTGGGCATCACACCAAGCTCATCCTGTGAAAATACAGCCAGAGGGGCTATACGCCAAAACACAGACAGGGTTTGAATAGTGGCCTTTGCCTATCAACCTGTTATGTCCCCAAGGTGGGGGGTGGGTGTGCCATCCAAGTATTCTACATCCGTAGAATACGCATGAAGTCACAAAAGATCTACTTGCCTTTGGTTGAACAACCCCTATAATAAGGGTGTAATTAAATCTGAGGAGTTGTGTTTCCCATGAATAAAGAAGAATTAGTACAAGAAGTCGCAAAAAAGACCAAAGTGTCTCAGAAGCAAGTCGATGAGACCTTGGCTTCCATCGTAGAAACCATCGTAAAAACCGTTGCTAAAGGCAAAAAAGTAACCCTGATTGGCTTCGGCACATTCGAGCCCCGCAAACGCGCTGCTCGTACCGGCCGTAACCCTCAAACCGGTAAAGAGCTGAAAATCCCGGCTAAAACCGTACCTGCTTTCTCCGCTGGCAAAAAATTCAAAGAACTCGTTGCCAAGAAATAAGCACGGTTTCTGCTAAAGTCTTAAAGCCTGCCTTCAGCCGAAGGCAGGCTTTTTGAATGGTCTCGTATGCTTCAATCCAGTTTGCTCAATAAGGCCAGCATCAAATTAAACGCAATCAACCTCCCTCCGCAAAAGCCCCATTCATCCCACGATGAACGGAGCCCTTGCGACAGCAGGACGGAAAACCCAATACTCCCAATTTAAATTAAAGTCACCAAAACCCAGATTCACCTAGCACAACGTGGCGTAACTGCGGGCGCAAGGTGTGGCATGGATGCCCTCAAAGGCGGACAATTTCTGTAAAATACTGCCCAAGTACCCCTTCATGGTCGAAGGATTTAAATTGAGCGCTTGTGAAATATGAACATGACTGACCCCTTCCACAATCAAGCGCAAGACTTCCCGCTCCCGCTCGCTGAGGGTGGCCGAAGCACTGAGGGCATGCTGGTTGGCATCGTGTGAAAAGCGCTGCAAGGCTCTGGATGCCACCCGAGGGTCCAGCCAAATGGCCCCGCCACATACCATTTTCACCACCTCCACCAGCCGTTGAGACAAAATATCCTTCAGGCAATACGCGTTCACACCCACGGACAAGGCCCTTAAAACCGGCTCTTCCGCTTCCTGAGAACTCAGGATCAGAATTTTAGAGGTGTTGTTAAAACGCCGTATTTCCTGGATTAACTGAAACCCGTCCATATCCGGCAAACCCAAATCCAGTAGAATCAAATCCGGGGTAACGGTTTTCAGCAAAGCCAAAGCCTGCTCCCCACTATCCCCTTCCCCGATGACCTGTAAATCCGGATCGGCATTGAGTACCATCTTTAAACCAATACGAACCAGCTTGTAATCTTCCACGATAACCAATCGGTGCTTTCCTTCGCTTTCCCGAGTCAAATTCTCAGTCATTATATGTCTAACCTCTATATCATCTTTTCAACGCTAACCTTTTCAATTCAATAACCCTTCACAAACGTAAATCAGAACGTAATTCAGATAGGATGGCCGAATTATAAGGAAAGCCTCATTCATTTCTAACTAGCTAGTTAGGCAGAGGAGCATCTTATCCTTCTATAGACCCAACTAACCCAGGTAGTTAATCGGCTCATCCATTGGAGGATAACCATTCTCATCCCGGCGCCATTAAAAAATGGCTCCTGAACTGAACTGGCATGTCAAAAGTCAGACAATTACACTGTAGAGGGATGTATTCCCCCCCGTGCTTTCGATATGATGCCAATGAAAATACATCGTTGAGTGGAGAGCCCCGATTTTATGAGGATTCAATCAAGCCAAGCATGGGCAATTGCCTGTGGCGTCACCCTTTTTACCCTGACTACCTTAGTCAGCCCCAACCTGAGCGCGGAAGCTGCCTCCCGGGTTTACAAGGCAGGAACCTCCTACACTTATAACCTGCAAAACGCGGACGCCTTTTTGCAGACGGGGGCATATCAGGCCGCTGAGGCCCGTTACACCAGAATACTAAAAGCCAACCCCAATAACAGCTCTGCCCGGGCCGCCTTATCCAATGCCCAGGCTGAGTTGTACAAGCTGGGCGCCGCCGAAAAAAATGCCAACATGGTGCTGGCCAAATCGCCCAACAACGCAGCCGCCCATACCGCCTTGGGGATTGTCTACCGCAACCAGACCGCTTCTTTGGATATGACCTACCGGGGCAAGCGGGATGAGTTACTGGCCAAATCCGCCAGCGAACTACAAAAAGCGATTGCCGGGAATCCCCGCTCCCCGGAAGCCCACAACCATCTGGGTGTCACCTACCGCTTTATGGGCCGCAACACTGAGGCCCAAAGTGAATTCCAAAAAGCCCTGGAACTGGATCCCCGCTTTGCCGAAGCCATCCTGAATGAAGGCATCATGCGCCTGAGTTCCGGTGATGTGAATGGGGCCAAGCAACAGTTCCAACGGGCCATCAAACTGAACAGCAAAAACTACATGGCCCACTACCGTCTGGGTGAAGCCTACCTGCAAAGCGGAGACACCCATCAGGCCCTGAAATCCCTGAACACGGCCCTGTCCCTCAACCAGGGCAACGCCGCTGTCATGTCCAAAATGGCCGACGCTTACCAGGCCCAGGGTAATACCTCAGCGGCCATTGCCAACTACCGTAAGGCAATTCAGGCCAATCCCGCCTTTATGCCTGCCTATGTGGCCATTTCCGATATCTTTGATGGCCGGGGCGATGGGGAGCTGGCCATGTCCGAACTGCGCAGCGCCATCAACGTCAATCCCAACTTCTCCGCTGGCCGCAACCGGCTGGGACGATTGGCCCTGACCGTAGATAAGCCGGATCAGGCCCTGCAATACTACAAGGAATCCCTGAAGCAGAACCCACAAGATGCGGACGCCATCAACGGGATTTCCCAAGCCCTGACGGTCATTGCCCAAAAGCAAGCCAACTGGAGCCAGACCATGGGCGCCGACAGCGACTTGGTGAACGCTGAGCAATCCATTCAGGAAGCTTTGCGCATGAACCCGGGTGACATGCGCCTGCACCTGGCCAACTTGCGGATTAGTCAGCTGGCTGGCAAACCGGCCATGACCGAAGCCGAGTTGAACAACCTGGTCAGCCGGTCTCCCCGGAATGATGCCGAAGCCATGGCCCAAGGGGAAGCCTACCTGTCGCTGGGACGCTATCAGGAAGCCGATCAGGTCTTTAGCGGCCTGATGCAGCGTGCTGCGGGCAATCCGGATCAGTTGCTGGTCATCGGGGACACTTTGAAAGTCAACGGCGATCTGCCCCGGGCCAAAGACGCTTACCGGGCGGCCCTCTCTGCCGAACCGGGCAACCTGAAAGCCCAGCGGGGTATCGACCGCATTGAAAAAGCGGAATCGGAATCCCAGAAAACCTTGCGGACCGCCAAGGCCCTGAACACTTGGCGTCGAACCGGCAAAGAAAGTTCCATTGACTTCTATGAGGACACTTTGTCTCAAAATCCTCGTCAGCCGGAAGCCCGACTGGAACTAGCCAAACTGTACGAAAAAACCAAGGACTACAACCTAGCCGCTCGCTCTTACCAGTTCTATCTGGGCTTATCTCCCGAACTACCGGTTAAAGAGCGGGAAGGGTACCAGAAAAAAATCGCCAAACTGCAGGAAAAAGCGCAGGAAATGGCCTTGAAGCAAAGCGGTACCCCACAAACACAAGGCGGAGCCAGTATGCCTTACAGCGCACCGGCCAACAGTAACAGTCAGGGCATGCCCTTACAACTGAATACACCGGCTAAAACCGCCCAATATTAAGACTTTGCTCGCCAACCCTTGCAGCCCCGAATGAACTTCGGGGCTGTTCTTTTTAGAACATCCAGAATCGCTCAAACTCATGCCAGTCATGCGTGGGACATGCTTGGCACAGGCGTGCCTTTATGCGTTAATAAATTCCAATTGATGGGTCTGATTTTTTTAATTGCGAGCAAGCAATTTCAACGCTTCAGCGTTCTTTTCTATCTTAGCTTTTCAATCTCATCCAAAGGAAGAAAGGCACAGGGGTCTTTTATCCAATGTCTTACACCATACAAAACCGTCCCAATTTGTATCCTGACCCACGGCGCCAGGTTCGTTTCGGAGCGGCCAGTGTGCCGCCTGCCTCAGGCCAGGTTACCAATCCGACAGCCACCGGGATGGGTGACATTGCCTCAAGCCTGCCAGCCTCCTCAGATCGGCTGAAGATCCGCTTCGGTTCTGCCAGCATCCCCTCAAGAGGAAACATCGATCATCAACCCCAAAATGGGGTCTGGATCACTACTGAGCGCATTCCGGCCAAAGTGGGCGGACTGGGAGAGGTCTCCAAAACCATCCCGGAGGCCTTTGCCCAATTCACCCATAAAAAAGACTTACGGATTATCGTGCCCTACATGAAGGCCCACCGCAGGGTGGATCAGGAAATTCGGGACAAAATTGCCAAAGGCGATAAGACTGTTTCCGAGGCGGATCTGTTCCAACCAACCGGTACTTATTTGTCCTACAAGACAGACGATCACCGCACCATTAAGCTGGAAGTACTCCAGAAATTTGAGAGCGCCACCGGCTTTGAGGCGTTCAACAAAACCCAGCCAGAAGAAAAACGAGTGGGCAACTGGGTTTACGCCCTGCGCAATGACAACTACTTTATCGGTAAAAACAAATACGGCCTTGAGGCCGAAAAAGGGCTCTCTGATTACACTTACACCCCGGAAGCGGGGGAATTCGACAAAGTTATGCTGTTCAACCGGGCCGCCAGTGAACTGGTCCCCCTGCTGGATGGCAACAACCCCGATCCTCGGGCCGCACGACTGAAGCGCTTTAACAACCCCCATAAACCCGCGGAATACCCGGTCAAAGCGGACATTGAAGCCCCCAAGGGCAAAGACTTCCGCAAGAGCATAGACTTTGTGATTGCCCACGACTGGCTAACCGGCCCGGTCAACAACGAATTGATGGATGATCCTTACACCCGTAAGCACTTTGTGGTGCACAACATGTTTGATAAAGAGCAGGCGCCGCATGTGGCCCACCGCGCCGGTCTGTTGACCCCGAATCGCCTGTTCGAGCAGGAGCGGACTTTCTCCGCCCTGAACGCAGGCATTGAGCCCGCTGATTCTATTTGGGTAAACAACAACTTTAAGCGCACCATGCTGGAAAGCACCCTACCCAACGGGGCGCCTTTTATCAATACCTTGCGCAAAAAAAGCGAGGCCAAACGCACCTACAACCTGCACCACGGCTTAAGTTCCGATTACACCGCCTCTGGCCCGCAAGCCCCCCAATGTCTGGAAGAAGGGTATGACGAATGGCATAAAGGCGCTGTGAAAAAAAAGGCCGAGCTGGTAGAAAAAGTCAAAACGCTGAAAGAGAAATTCGAAACCATCCAGAAGCAAAATGACCCGGCGCAAACCGAACTGGCCAAAGAAGCCTGGAATGACGCCGAAAAAAATCTGAACAAAATTACCACCCAAATTGCGGCGGCGGAAGCGGGCTATACCACCAGTGCCAATCAACCCTACAAATTCCAGAAGCTGGCAGTTTCTGATGGCGCCACTTTGCCTGATGTCACTCAAATGCAGACTTTCAAGGCGGCCAATAAAAAAGCCCTGCAAAAAAAGCTGGGCCTGAAGCAAGATCCCACAGCAATCATCATTGGCTGGGCCGCCCGTCTGGATCCCCGCCAGAAGAACGTCTACGTGTTCATGAAAAGCGTGGAAGACTTGCTGAAAGCCAATCCCAAGGTGCAGGTGGTTATGGTGGGAGATACCGCTGACGCCAAAATCATTGAGTGGATCAAAGACATTAACAAGACCTACAACACCAAAGCTGGCGAAAATCGGGTGTACATTCCCAACGTGTTCGCCACCCAGGATGAGGTCAAGCAAATCAACGCCGGGGCCGATTTTACGGCGCTGCCCAGCTTATACGAACCCTACGGACTGACCCAGCTGGAGGCCATGAAAATGGGTTCCCTGCCAGTGGTACACGGCGTGGATGGCTTGCGCACCACCGTGAGCGATCCGGCCATGAACGCCAAACTAAAAGCCCAAACCCCCAAAGAGGAATGGGAAGCGGTGTGGGATATGCCGCAAAACGGTATTCTTATGGAACCGCTGGATGTCGATGAATACAAAGAGTACATCGATGGCCGGCAAGACTTTGAGCATTTGGAGCGTTTAAAAGCAGCGCTGATCAAGAACCGGTCGGCACTTGAGGCCTTGAAAAGCAAGCCCGACCCGGAAGCGGAAGCCAAGCTGAAAGAGGCTGAGCAAAAAGCCTTTTTGGCCCTGTTGGGCAAAATGAAAGGTCTGGCCAATACCCTGGATTACAAACTAAAAAGCTTTGAAATTCAACGCAAAGACTTTACGGAAGCCTTGGCCCGAATCGAGACTTCGCCTGAGACGCAAAAAGACTGGCAGGCCAAAATCAAAGAGCTGGAAAAGATCATTCAATCTGGCAAACTCAGTAAAGATGCCGAAACCATCCGGGAAGCCCACCGGCTCCTGAAGGAAAATCCCAAGGACTTGGAAACCCATTACAAAACCGTACTGAACTTAATTCGCCCGGATGAAAGCGTGAACAATCGGGCGGCTCAAAAGCTCAATGCCGCCTTTGAACGGGGCTTTCAATTATTGAAGAGTGGCCGCGATATACAAGCCCGCCGTGACGCCATTAACTTCGTTGACACCGAGCATAACTGGGAAAAAATTATCAAAAACTACTACCTGCCCGCCCTGGAATCTGACAGTGTGGACGCCGAGATCCGCAAACAGCACGCGAAAGAACTCAATGCCTTCCGCGCCGCATCAACGCCAAAGACAACGCCAGAACCCCAGTACGTGCAAACCCGTCCCAGTCCCAGAGCAATAGAAAAAAATACCGGTATCGCCGCCAATATCAAACGCTACTGGAATTGGCTGTGGCAGCGAAACGAGCAGTTCTGGGCCGCGGTGGGCCGTTTATTCTCCCTGCGAAAAGATTAAAAACGAACTAAAACGGCAGGTATCACAGGCAATCTATACAGTTCGGCATCAGTGCTCAAGCTGCTCTTGAGCGCTGGACGCTCACTTTATCTTGATGATTTTCGTCTCGTGGATTTTATCTTGGATTTTTTCTTGCCGTGCACGGTTGAAAAGCGTTTGCACAGGCAGTGCCCAATGGATTTCAGTCTGCCAATAGCAGGCCAGTGGTTCAATTCCGAAACGCTTAGTAGGTGGGTAATGCCCGCGAAAGAAATGGCGTATTGATTTCAAAAATATGGAATCGCCCGGGTCCTAAATCAACTTCCAACTGATTGACTCCTGGATAAAACTGGCTGGGACGGCCATAGCTGGGGGCCAGATTATTCAGCGGCTGAAACGTGTTCATACCGGGAATAGACAGGGTGGCCCGGGAACGAGCGTTGACATCTTTATTGGCCACCACCAGCAAGGTTTTTCCGTTAGCTTGTCGGGCAAAGGAGATCACCTGATTGTTCGGATTCTCACTATTGACCGGAATGGGAATAAAGGCTCCCTGCGTCAACAGCGGCCCGTACTGCGGGCTATTGCGAAGGCTCATCATATGCTTAAAAAATAGACCAATTTCCGGATGTGTTCCCTTGTGCTGGGGCACGAAGTTGAAGATGTCAAAATCTCCGGTGTAGCCCGTAGTAAAGCCATCCAAAATGTAGGGATTGGTCCACGGCTGGGTGGTCATCAAGCCGGATGCCAACAGGCACATGGGGGCGCCCCCGTGCTCCATCAGGCTGGGATCATCGTGGGTCAAAAACGAACCGATGAAGGATTTATCGTTGCCGCCTTGCTGGCTGGCCCGCTGGAACATAGCCCGATTAGACAGTAGATAATCCAAATATTCCTTGGCGTTGGGCATGGCATGGAAAATATGGAACTGGCCGTAAATGGAATCAAAGCCGGATTTAAGAAGGGTTTCAGGAATATCCCGGGGCAGGTTTTTCAGAGGTGACTGATCCTCTTCGCAATAACTTTCAGCCAACCAGGCCTTATCGGCGTACTTGCTGGTAAAGTAGCGCCAGAAATCAGGGGTCCGGGCCCGGGCCACATCCACCCGAAAGCCGTCCACACCCAGCTTATTGGCCATTAAATCAAAGAAACCTTCGTAATACTGACGCAGGGCATCGTCGTTTTTGAACATGACGATATCCACCCAGTTGGTGGGGGTCAGTTTATTGCCATGCCGATCCTTCAAGATCAAATCGGGGCGGGCCTGAGCCAAATCCTCAGAGGCGCAACTGGGGACGTCCACCATCACATGAATGTTGCGCTTATGGCACTCTTCTACAAACTGGCGCGCCTCTTCCAGAGCGGTTGTGCGATTGCCGGGGGTGTCAAACTCCGGGTTGACCGAGTGATAATCGGACGGGGCGTACAAACTGCCTGCCGCCCCAAAACGCCGGGCCTGACCAAGCGGGTTAATAGGCAGCAAGTGAATGGTGTTGACCCCTAAGGCCACCAGTTGATCGAGATTTTGCACCGCGGAAAGAAAAGTCCCGTTCTCGCCCGATAATGGCGAAATTCGCCCATCCAGATTTTTATCCTTGGCCCCAAAGGTACGAATGTTCAGGGCGTAAATGGCGGCCTGATTGTTGTGAAACATGCGCTTGAGGCGATTTTGCCAAACAGCTTGCGCAGCAGCACCGGGAGTCAGGGCACCGACGGGGAACGAGGCATGGGTCATCCCATTATTGGGCCTAATAGTGGCGTTGGCGGGAGCGGCGTTAAACGCAGCCCGTCGCACAAAAACATCCGGCGCAGGAAGCGGAGACAAGGCCGGAATACCGGGGAGGTTGGCTCCTTGCGGCTGATTACTCAAGGCCCGTGTTGGGCCTTGCGGGGACATGGGAACCGGCTGTCCATACCGGAAAATTTGAATCGGAGGAAGCGTGGTCATCCTTGGCCTCCCTGTGGGTTGGGCGGCGGAGGCACAGGCGGTTTCAGGTTACGGCCCACCATCACGGTGGTGTACAAAGCAGAGGCGGCGAACAGAGCCCCACCCAGACCATAAATCATCCGGTTCCGCCACATGCTGTGCGCCTTGACATCCCGCAGCACTCGCATGAGGTGGGTTTTGGGGTTCGCCCCCATCAATCTACTGGCGGTGTGGGTTTGCCCCCCCGCAATGGCGTTTTCCAGTTGAGCAAAGGCAGAGCGCCCCAACCCACGGGCCACTTGTGACTGACCTTGGAGCTTTTGATCCAGCACGTGGGTGACGGTGCTGTTATCCAGGTTCAAACGAATGTTATGGCGGACCTGCTCCAAAGTTTTCTGGGCAGCCTCATCCAGCTTGTCCTTGACCAAGTGGGACTCAAAGGTTCTCAAAGCTTCCTTCATGGTGGCTTGGTAATGTTCCACGGTAGACCCGGCATTGATGATATTGTTATCCACCTCGGTGGCGTACTGGCGAACCAGATCGATACGCTTTTGCAGCTTGGCCAGCTGCTGAGTATCCTTGGTTCCCTTCATTTCCGAATCCAGCTGGTCCTCAAACCCTTGCAGCAAACCGCGAGCTTTCTCTCTCAAAGCGCCTAATTTGCCGCCGTATTCCCGAATGGGCTTGCCGTTCTCATCGAATTTATCGACAACTTCGTATTGGCGAGCCAAATAGGCCAGGGTGCGATCCGCTTTTTCCTTGCTAAAGCCTGCCACCGAAGCCTGTTTACCCTTGGCCTCGTTGGTGAAGTAACGGGTAATTTTATCACTCAGCAGGAACTCACCCTCATCCATGACCTCCTTGCGGGTCAGGGCGTTGCGCAAGCCGGTTTCTTTGGTAATGGCCTCCCCAAAATCCTTCCACCAACTGGTCAAATCGGACTCTGGCAACCCACCGGTCAACCGATCCACGGCTGCTTTCAGGCGACTCTCAAACACGGCGTCGCTGGCATTGGACAGGGACTGCTTGGCCCGCCAACTGGCCAGATGGGTTCCCAGCCAGTTATAGCCCCGGATGACCGGTTGTTGCAGATTATCCGCGACCAGACCGGAAATAACCGGGGTGGCCGGACCCGCCATCAGCATCCACCAGGTGTGGGTTTGCACGGAAATCTGCCGCATTTTTTCTTCGGTTTCCAGGCGCTGATTGGGCCCCGGCGGAATGTTCAGCCGTTTGGCCACTTTGGCCATCTCATCGGGCGGTAAAATGTGCAGCGGCAGGTAATTAGGATCTTTAAAAATATTGAGCCGCTCGCCGTAAGTGCTGTCGTATTTTTGTCCCAGATTAACACCGGTTTTCAGACGAACCATGCTGTTAATCACGGTGGGGGTTGCCGCCATGGCCGAAAACCAGCTTAAGAAGCCGACATACTCTCCTACGCCCAAAATCTTTTGCTTGAGACCCAAGGTGGCCAGTGAGGCAATGGCCAAACTACCAAAGCGCTTCATATTATCGTCCAGATCAGCCATTTTGGAGTCTTTAATGGGCTGCTGACGGCTGACCTGTCCCAGTGTTTTGGCCACACCCGCCAGGTCCGGCTTCAAGTCTTCCACCAATTGATTTTTGGCCAAACGGGCATACAAACCGGGATACTTCTGCTGCAAATCATCGTTGGGGGGCGGTGCTTGCACAGGAAGATTCACCGGCAAGGTGCTGGCCACTTTCACCGGCGGAAACAAGGTGCTGGGCCCCATCATGGGATTCAGCACGGGTCGCCAGTGTTGGCGGGCCCACACGTTGGGGGAAGCAGGCGGGTTAAAGGACTTGCGTTGATACCCAGTCAACCAGCCAGCCCCATAGGCGCCATAGGATGAGGGCAGTCCACTTCCGATCATCGAACGCTCCCCTCTTGGTACTGAGTCGGATACTGGGCCAAATCGCTGCGCGAGAGTAAACCATTACTGTCCGGTACGCCTAACGACGTTAAAGTCGACAAGTTCCGGCTGGAAACAGGCTCCTGAGCGGGAGAGGCCTGTCCGGCTTCCAGACGCTGAGCCACTTCAAATACCCCTTTCCGGGGCAGTTTATCCACCGGGCCACCGGGGAGCTGCTGCTGAATGGCCGCCGTGACAGCGGATTGTTCCGGGGCCAGAGCCGGGGAGAGATTGGTAATAAAGGGCGATTCAAAGGTTTTTCGGCTGGGACGACTGGCAATCCAGCTGTGGGCCAAAATCATGGCGCCCAATGTACCCACGGTACCCCACACCCCATAACGCTTCAGGTTGGCATGACGAATATCCTGAACACTCATTCCGGCGGTGTTGGCCTTCCCGAAAAAGGCTTCCTTGAAGGGTTCAGCGATTTTGGAAGCCACATGACTGCCCGTATTGGCCAGACGATCGGCGAGCCCACCTTCCCGTTTATTTTGCAAATTCCAGATGTTTTTGAGGTTTCCCCAACCACCGGGGCCGCCCTGAACCACACTGGCCCAGGCATCGCTTCGGGCAATGTAACCGGCACCCACAGCGGCCAGAATATTCCCCAGAATGAGCTTGTCCGCACGAGCGGCACTGATGATGGTGCGCACCCGATCCTGCACTTCCCGCTTGGGATCGGAGACATCATCGGGCACCCCCAGACGGGTCATCATGCGGCGGTAATCATTGCTTTCCAGTAGGTCAAACCGGGGGAAGTCCGTGCTGGCAAAAACCCGCTCCACATCGCCATTGGCTTTACGAAAACGCAGGTTCAAATTCACACCGGTTTTGGCCTTATAGAAGCTCTCGATACCTTTGTTGGCGCCCAGCGTTCCCAGGTAATAAAGGCCCACCCCAACCATTTGCCGGGCAAAATCAATATTGGCCCGACCGGCCAGAAAACTGAGGGCAAGTACGCCGCCTCCCATGTAGTAGGGGATGCTGGTCACATTCAGGAAATTGGAAAAGGTGAATTTTTGATCGCCCCGCAAGCCGTGGTAAAGCGTTTGGGGCAATTTCACAAAAGTTTCGTGGGCCGATAGCTTCAATTTGCCCCAGGGGGACAACCGGAGCAAGGTGTCGTCAAAGGGGGTGCTCAGCCCATATTTTTTACGGGTAATGGGGTCAGCCAGTAACTCGGTGACCGGGGCCGGACGGGTATCCTGACGGTACAGCAGGGCAGGGTTCACCCCATCGGGTACTGGGCCCGTTTGCGTGTTGACGGACTGGCCCCAAGGCGCCAAAGGTGGGCGGAGACTGGCTCCAGCAGGATTGGGATAGGATGTGCTAATTGGTGTAATACCCATGCAAAATAACCGAAAGAGACCCCTAGACTTTCGAATACATGCCGCTTCCCGGCAAACTGTGTTTGAAATGTTTGAAAACTATAGGGCTGTGATTTTACGGTGAACCAAGACCCCTGTCTTTGGAGCTAATCATATAACAGCCCTCAATGCTAATAATTGTCATGAAACATAGGCGAAAGCCAACTGGTTTCATGATTGTTAAGTAAATTGCTTTTATTGCTTTTAGAGCTGACACTGTTAAAAACAAATTTCCATTTGCCAAGTATCCTGCCACCACCCGTTTATAAACCAGCCTTCCGCTCAAAAATCCTTACAGGCCGGCTAGAAAAGCCCCAAGACCAGGCATTCAGACACTCTTTTTTGGACGCTGGACGCAAACCATCACAAACGGGGGGGAGGGGGATTACGCACCTTTCCTAAAATTTACTCGCAACTTTTGGCATGCCAGAACTTTTATAGTATGACTGATGCAGGTAAAACTTTTAGGGGTCTGCAAACCTTGCCGCATCATGGGTTCACATCTTCAGTGAACCACTGGCAAGCAGTCATTTGCAAACGGGTTTAATTTTTTTAATGTCGATTTTGACGATTGCTTTAAAAGGAAACTTTCAGCCGTGACCAGTGTCAAGCCACCCACCGTTCGCTTTTCCGGATACCGCTACGATAAAAATGGCAAGCCTGAACTGTTCCTGCCTGGCTTTCAGCACGACAAAATTGCCAAGGTACAGGCCCAGATTTTAGCCTCACCGGATGCCGATGCGGCCAAGGCCGATCGCGTCGAGTTAACCAAAGACCAGCAAAGCGGCTACTGGCGGCTGCAAAATCACGATCCCCTGGAACCGGGAGCAGTTTATCGCTTTGAGGCCCAAGATACCGAGGGAAAACCCGTTGAAGTGCCTCTGGATTTTCTGGAAACAGTACAGGTTCAAAACAGCCAAACCAAACAAGCCGATACCTTCAACCGCATTGCCTTGCACGATTTGCAAACCCCACAAAAAAGCTCGGTCATCGCTGATATTTACGCTGATAGCATTTTGACTCAGGATCAGATCAAAGCGATAGATGCCCAAGAGCGGGAACAGCGGGGCTGGAATATGGATTCCTCACAAAAACGCCTGCCCGTATTGCCCGTTCGCAATCACTTCAACAAGTTCAACAAAATCACTTTGGATCGACCGGTCAAAGAAGATAAATCAAACGCCAGTGCTATACAGCAAGGGCATGAAGACGGCTTCAACAAACTGGTGCCCAGCTTAAAAGAGCAAGGCTTTAGCGCGGTTTTATTCAAACCGTTCATCGGCGGGGATAATCTGTCTTCTCACCGCTACTGGACCACCGATCCCTACATCCTGAACGACACCTTCCGCGACAAGAAAGCGTTCCGTAACTCACTAGACCTCATGCTGAAAAACGGCATGAAAGTGATTGCCGATGGGGCCTTTGTGAACCAGGGAATGAATGGGGTACAGATACTCTCCAACCTGCGTAACCGGGCCAATTCACCCTATTGGGGTAACTGGTTCCACTTTGGCGAAAACGAAACCAGCGATCGCAAAAAGCTGCCTAGTCTAGCCCAGGAGCCCTACAAGTTTGGTATTTTGCCCACCAAAACGATCAACGGAAAAAGTGAGATTGACTTTGACGCCTTTGCCGTCCGCATCCTTAACAACCCGGTACAGGACGATTACCAGGCCGTTAAACCCACGTTCATTGAACTCTACGATCCACGGCTGGAAGATGCGCATGGCAAACCCAAACCGGTCAGCCCGGCGCTAGCCGCCCAGTTGAAAAACAGCAAGAACTCGGTCCAAAAGTACCGCTTCCCCGTTGACCCAAAAGAAGTGCGAACCAAGCTGGGAGCCAACAGCGAGGGGCTGGACCCCAAAGCCAAATTTCTGGACTGGAAAAATTTGAGCCTGACCACCCCGGAAAACGATCATTCCTCCAAAAAGTGGGACGGCCAGCTGGATGTGGCCTTAATGAACACCCAAAGTCCCGAAGTCGTAGAGTACCTGAAAGGGGCGGTCAACTACTGGAGCCGCATGGTCATGAACCATTACACCCGGCAGGTGGCTCAAGCCATGGCTCAAGCAAAACAGGCACTCAAAGCGGCCAATGGCGGCAACGAGCCGAGTGCGGCCGACATTTTAGACAAAGTGACCCAAAAAGGCGGGGAAACCGAATCACAGTTAAAACTGGCCATTCTGCCGCCCAAAACACACCCAGTGGATGACATTAATGACGAGCAAGCCAAGCAATTCGCTCAAAGCGCCCCCAACATTGAGGCGGAACAAACCGGCCAGGCCTTTGCCAAAAACCTGCTGCAAAATGTCCCTTTAAACACGGTGCCTTTTCCCATTCTGTTCAAGGCCAACCTGAACGAGATTCAGTTTTTAAAGTCCATCCCCTTGCGGCAGGGCAAGCTGATGAACGCCCTGGAAGATCGCTTTCTGACCCTGATTGACATTCCGTATGTGGGCAAACCCTTTGAGTTTCTCAGCCAATTCCTGTTTTCCCCGCGTATTGAAAAAGCGGTGGGCCGCAAAATGCAGCAGATTTTCAACGAACTCAGTACCACCCAAAAAACCGGTGAAAAACTTCGCCACGAAAACATTCAAGCCATTGTGGCCGATCAACTGGGTGAACGCCTATACATTAGCCTGATTACGGGACAAAGCCTTGAAAAATCCAAAGAGCTAGCCCTTAACCCCGAGAAGTTGGAAGAGGCCTTTTACGAGAGTTTACCGCCCAGCCTGATTCAAGCTTCTCCGCAGGAAGCGGCCCGCCGTTTGCCGATTTTAATTCGTCAACGACTGCGGGAACTCAACTATCCCGGCCCCAACAACGCACCATCGCTACAAGTGCAAATTCGGGAAGAAGTTGAAAAAATCGTGCAGGATCTGGATCCCTCACTGGTGAATCTGGCCTCCAACGTGCTGAAAGAACGGGAATTTGGCTTAAACTGGCGGATTGACGCGGCCAAGGACGTGGCCGATTTGGACAAGGTGCGTCAAGCCCCCAATACAGAAAAAGCCCGTGAGGCCTTCCGGGAGCAAGTGAAGTACCTCAACGAATTCTGGGGACAAAAGCTGGGCGATGCCATGCGGGGCGTATTCCCCAAAGCTTCGGTCATCGCAGAATTGACCGATTTTGGCACCCTGGCCCGAGACGATAAAGACAGTCAGGAAGGACAGGCCCTGAAAAAAAGCCTGTTTGAGAACAACACCTTCACCAGCGCCCCCAACATGGAGCACACCTACAGCCCGCTGCTCCAAATGGTCAACTACGCCCAACGGCCCGATGAATTCGGGGCTTCCCAGATGACGCCCAACCACTTCTTAAAAGAGCATGTGGAAAAAATGACGCAGGAAGTACCGCTATTCTCCCAGCGCCACTTCCAGAACTTGACCGCCAGCCACGACTACAGCACCACCAGTCATGCCCTGCTCATCAACCCCGAACTGTTCAACCAGGACCGCAACAAAGAACCGGGTCTTCTCGAGTTTATGGATCAAGGTCTGCACGAAGTACAAAATATGCCCAGCTTTGCCCATCGGCGCCAGGAACTGAAACAAACACTGGGCCTCACCGATGACAAAGCTCTGGATCAGTGGCTGACCACCTTCCGAAAATGGCTGCAACCGGCTAGCAATGCCGATATTCCGGGTTCCTTGTCGACAAAGGACCCCAGTTGGCCCCCGGAAATTTACACGGCCGATGCCAAAGCCGCTTTATGGGATGAAAAAACAGAACAAGACAAACACTACCTGCGGGGCCCCATTCCTCTGGATTTACGCACCCAGTTCCCCGCCCAGTTACGAAGCCTGATAGAAAAGCGCCTAGACCCTGATAAGGGAGTGAGCAGCAACGATCGGTCCGTATTGCGTGAACTGATGGAAAAAAGCCCGGTATTGAAGGGCACAGACGCCGTTCAACAGAAAAAAGCGCTGAATACTATTGAGGCTATTCTCAAGAATCGTATGGCAGAACCCGGCGAAGCCAAGGCCATGCGGGGGGTCATTAACAACGCCATGGCCACGGTACTGGAAAGCCACCCAAACACGCTAACCAACCAGCAGCAGGAAGCCATTTGGACAGGGCTGGATGCGGCCATTGAGAAATTGGGCGCCCACTTTGGCTACATGCCACTAGATGCGGCCCTGAATCAGGTGTTTCATTACGCCCACGAAGGACTCACGGCCACAAACCTTGATCAATCCAAGATTGAAGACTTGAAACTGAAGCTCTACAACACAGCCATGTCCCCCGTGCTGGCCAAGCAGGAACGCATTTTCGCCATCCAGAACGCCCTGCCCGGCAACCCGTCTGTGTACTTGCCCGACTTGTTCGCCCAAGGCGGTAGTGAATTCACCAAAAATATTTACAGCCAAAACCGCAGTATTATCCGGGCCGATCGCTTGCAAGAAGGTCAGAACAGCGAATTTGGCAACTACTGGAAACGGGTGGGCCAAATTTTCAACAGCCGCAACCACTTACCCGTCTTAACCGATGGCATTGTCCTGCCGGTGGAAACCAACGATCAACATGGTGTTTTGCCCATCATCCGAGACAATGGTACAGATCAGGTCATTGTGCTGGTGGATACCGGCAAACCCAACACCGATAATGGCAAGAAAATCCCGGCGCTAGACACCAACGACAAAACCAGTCCCAATCGCTACAGCAATGTAAACGGTCAGTGGACCACGCCCAACCGCAAACTCAGTGAGCCTTTGTTGCTGAAATCAGACCACCTGAAACCGGGCACACTGTACACCGACTTTGAAACCCAAGAACGCTTCAAACTGAATGCGCGGGGAGAGTTGGTGAAACTGGCCGCCCGTGGAATAATCGAAATCCCCCAATTTGAAATCAAAGCCAATCGCATTTTGGTGCGGGATTAAATTCAAGCCCACGCCTCTCGAAGAATGAAAAAGCACAAAAGGGTGAAGAAATATAAAGTTGTATTTTGCCCTTGAATGCCCTGACTTTGTTTTATTTCGGCTAGGTGATTTCGTGTCGCTGGTCAATTCAGCAGCTCTATAGGACAATATGAATGCGCCCATTAGGGGTCTCATTTACAGCGCAAATTGACACACATCTCGTTCGCTTCTGTTTTCATTAAGACATGGCACCTGCCGTGAAGGAATTATCATTTTTATGCCGCCAGGAATTCTAACACCCCCCGCCCAGGAAAAACGCAATGTTACAGGCATCAAGCCACTGATCGATCCGGATGCCTGGAAACAGAAAAATTTCTGGCAATTACTCAATATCAGTGTGGGCTTTTTGGGAATTCAATTCGCCTGGGCCATCCAGAACGGACAAATGGGCCCCTTGCTGGAGCGTCTGGGCTCCGATCCGCAAATGCTGGGCCTGATTAATTGCGCAGGCCCGGTGACCGGCGTACTGGTTCAACCCATTGTGGGCGCCCTGAGTGATCGTTGCGGACTGCCCATGGGCCGCCGTCGTCCCTTTTTACTGCTGGGTGCCATTCTGACTGTCATCTCCCTGGTGCTGATGCCCAACGTTTCCGCCCTGTGGATGGCCGCTGTTTTACTGTGGGTTCTGGATGCCAGTATCAACATTACCCAGGGGCCCTATCGTTCCCTGGTGCCGGATGTAGTTCATCCCAGCCAGCAAGCCACCGCTTATTCCATGATGAGTTTTACCATTGGTCTGGGCTCGGTAGCCGCCTTCGTCATTGCCGCCCAATTCCCCAACTTGCAGGGGCTGTTCTACCTGGGGGCCGGGGCCATGTTACTGGCCATGCTGTGGACCAGTCTGACCACCCCGGAACAACCGCCGGTGGGCATCCAGTACAGCTCCGCTGAAGCCAGTTCTGGGCCACAGGATAATTTTCTGGTCGGAACGCTCAAGTCCATCGCCAGTATGCCCAAAGAAGGCCTCAAACTCTGTCTGGCCCACAGCCTAACCTGGTTTGGCCTGATGTGCCTGTTCACCTTCTTCTCCGTCTATGTGCCACACCATATCTTCGGGGCCACCGATCCCCAAAGCGCCCGCTATGCGGAAGGCGTGCAACTGGTGCAAATCGGATACGCCATTTTGAATGGGGTCTGTTTTATCTTTTCCATGTTTATTGGCAAACTCTGCGGTCTCAGCTCCAAAAAAGCGGTGCACTCGCTGGGTCTACTGTGTATGGCCGGAAGTTTCCTCTCCATGTGGTTCATTCACTCCCCGCTAGAAATCATGATCGCCATGGGCCTCATTGGTATCGGCTGGGCCACCACGTTGTCCATTCCCTTTGCCCTCTTGTCGGATCACCTGCCCAAGGGCAAGGAAGGGGTCATGATGGGCACCTTCAACATCTTTATCGCCGCCCCCGGTGTGGTCAGTAACCTGCTGGTGGGTAAACTGGTGCACGATTACTTCAATGACAACGTGGCCGTGGCCTTGATTATTGGCGGCATCGCTATGATTGCAGCCACCCTGATGCTGCAAACGGTCAAAGAACGCAAAACGCTGGCCGCTGTGGAGCCTCATCCCCATCCCGAAGATGCCTTGCTGGGCAGCTAAGCCTTGAAAAAATCGCAAAAACTCAATACCTTACAGTGTCTCCCGGCAGTGATGGGTAGCTCATCCACACAAAATTGCTGACGAACTGTAAATTACTGGCCCTAAAAAGGCAGGCTTCCGCTCTGTGCTGTTTTATATTTATAATAAGTCCCTCGTCCCCATAACCTGAGTAAACCCAGCCCAATGCTACAACTGTCAGGCGTCACCAAAACCTTTGCCGGAGAACCCCTATTTGAAAATATCACCCTGCAAGTCCGGCAAGATAGCCGACTAGGGCTCGTCGGCCGAAATGGCTGCGGTAAATCCACGCTGCTCAAGCTTATGATGGGCATCTACCAGCCCGATGGCGGCAACGTTAGTCATGGCTACGGTTGCCACGTCAATTACCTCTCCCAGGAGCCTCAACTGACTCCCGGCCTGACTTTATACGAGGAAATGAAGCAGGTTTACGCGGTGGTGGATACCCTGCGGGCCGAGGAAACTCGCATTCTGGAGAGCCTGGAGCATTTATCCGGCGATGAACAGGTGGAAGCCATCACCCGGCTTTGTGACGTACAAGAGCAAGTCAACCGATTTGATTTAGACACATTAGACAGCCGCATTGGTCGTTTACTGCAAGATTTGGGCTTCAATCAGAATGATTATGAGCGTAAAACCGATGATTTCAGCGGTGGCTGGCGCATGCGTATCAACCTGGCCAAAGTTCTGCTGGAAGGCGCCGACATTTTGCTGCTGGACGAGCCCACCAACCACCTCGATCTAGAATCCTGCGAATGGCTGGAACAGTTCCTCAAGGGCTATCCGGGCGGTATTGTGCTGGTCTCTCACGATCGCCGTTTTTTGAATGAAGTCTGTACCGAAATTGCCGAAGTGGAACTGGGCGGCGTCACCGTCTGGACCGGCAACTACAGCGATTTTCAGCGTCAAAAAGCAGATCTGATCGAGCGCACCCAGTCCGCTTACGATCGCCAACAAAAAGAAATCGCCAAGCAAACCGCTTTTGTGGAACGCTTCAAGGCCAGCGCCAACCGCAGCACCCAGGCCAAAAGCCGGGAGCGTCAACTGGCCAAACTGGAACGGGTGGAAACCATCCAGACCGATCAAAGCCGCATGAGCGTTAAATTCCCCCCGCCCCAACCCAGTGGCCGGGAAGTTATTAGCCTGCGCGATCTCAAAAAATCGTTTGAGAACAAACATTTATTCAAAGGGCTGGAAGGCGATATTGAGCGCAACCAGCGTATTTTCCTCCTCGGGGAGAACGGCTGCGGCAAAACCACCTTGTTCCGGCTACTGCTGGGCCTGGAAGAACCCACCACGGGCACCATCGAGAAGGGTTACAACGTCAAGCTGGGCTACTTCTCCCAAAACCAGCTGGAAACCCTGGACGCCAAGAAATCTCCCTTTGATACCCTGCACGAAACCGCCCCCCTGATGACGCACACCGAAGTCCGCAGCTTGCTGGCCCGCTTTTTGTTCAGTGGTGATGAGGTGTTCAAGCCCGTGGAAGTCCTGAGCGGGGGCGAAAAAAGCAAGCTGGCCATTGCCAAGCTCATGTTGACCGGCCCCAACACCCTGCTGCTGGATGAACCCACCAACCACATGGACATTCCGGCCAAGGAAGTGCTGGCCGAAGCTTTTAAAGAGTTTGAAGGCACCATCTTGTGCATCTCCCACGATCGATTTTTCATTCAGGAGCTGGCCACCCACATTTGGGAGATCTACGAAGGTCATCTCATCCAGTATGCGGGCGACTACGACTACTACCTGTTCAAACGGGACGAGCTACGGGCCAAAACGTTGGAGGCCGCAGCCAGCAAGGCCGCTCGGGACTCCAAGAAAATAACGTCAGTGGCCATTGGCCCCAGCCCCACCAACAAGGGCAGCCAACCAAGCCCCCTGCAAGCCCGCAAGGAAATCGAAAAAAAGCTGACCCGGCAAGAAAAGGACATTCTGCGTCTGGAAGAAGCCATTGCCGCCTTGGAGACCCAACTCTCTGATCCGGCCATCCAGCAGGATTTTCAAAAGCTGCAAGCCCTCAGTGAATCGCTGGAAAGCCAAAAAACAACGCTGGAAAAAGCCAACACCGAGTGGGAAGAACTCACCGCAGCGCTGTTGGCCCAGCCCTCCCCCTAACTGTCCCCATGCGCCCGACAATTGACACTCACACTGGGTCGGGTCAAAATGAAGCGTTAACAGAAAAGTAAAATCGGATTACCGCACACATCCCCACCCACACTTGTCACCGACACAGGATTACTATGACTTCTGAAACCGCCACCGCACCCCAAATTTTAAACGATCGCATCCGTAACATTGCCATCATCGCCCACGTTGACCACGGCAAAACCACGCTAGTGGACAGCATGTTCCGCCAAAGCGGCATCTTACGGGAAAACGAGCAACTGGCCGAGCGTGCCATGGACAGCCACGATCTGGAAAAAGAACGGGGCATCACCATTCTGGCCAAAAACACGGCCATCCCTTACGGCGATTACAAGGTCAACATCCTGGACACCCCGGGTCACGCGGACTTCTCCGGTGAAGTAGAGCGGGTACTGACCATGGTAGACGGTGCATTGCTGATTGTAGACGCCGTGGAAGGCCCCATGCCCCAGACCCGCTTTGTATTGCGTAAGGCCCTGGAACTGGGTTTAACCATCGTATTGGTCATCAACAAAGTGGATCGGGCCGCCTCTGACCCGGATCGGGCCATTGATAAAGTAGTGGATCTCTTTATCGAACTGGGCGCCGACGAGCACCAGCTGGATTTCCCGGTGGTATACGCCAGCGGCTTGGCCGGTACTTCCGCCTTGACTATGGAAGAACCGCTGGAAGTCGGGAAACACGACCTGAAGCCTTTGATGGAAACCATTATCAACCGCATCCAGCCCCCGCCCGGCGACAAAGACGCCAGCTTGCAATTGCAGGTGTCCACGCTGGATTACAACGACTACCTGGGCCGTATCGTCATTGGCCGCATCACCCGAGGCCAAATTAAGACTGGGCAAACCGTCAGTCTGTTCCAGCGGGATGGCAAGTTGAGCCAGCACCGGGTTTCCAAGCTATTTGGATTCCAAGGATTGAAGCGCATTGAGATTGAACAGTCTGAAGCCGGGGATATCGTGGCCGTAGCAGGCATCCCGGAAGTTCAAATCGGGGAAACACTGACCGACCCAAACAATCCGGAAGCATTGCCGCTGATTAGCATTGAAGAACCGACCCTGAAGATGACCTTCTCGGTCAACAACAGCCCTTTGGCCGGACGGGAAGGCAAATTCGTCACCTCCCGCCAGTTGAAAGACCGCCTGTGGAAAGAAGTAAAGAGCAATATCAGCTTGCGAGTTGAAGAAGGCTCCACCACCGATAGCTTTGTGGTCAGTGGCCGTGGCGAATTGCACCTGAGTATTCTGATTGAGACCATGCGCCGGGAAGGCTACGAGTTCCAGGTCTCCAAGCCGGAAGTACTAACCAAGACCGTTGAGGGTCAAGTGCAAGAGCCCTTTGAAGATCTGATCTTTGATGTGCCCGATGAAATGACCGGCAGCTGCATTGAAAAACTCTGCCAGCGCAAAGGCGAATTGCGCCACATGGAAAACTCCGGTGGCCGCACCGTGGTGGAATTCAAAATCCCATCTCGCGGTCTGCTGGGCTTCCGCAGCGAATTCATCCGCATGACCAAGGGTCAGGGCATGATGACCCACGCCTTCAGCGAATTTCGTCCCTGGGTAGGAGAAATTGGCAGCACCCGGAACGGTGTACTAGTCGCCAGCGAACCGGGCGAAACCACTGCTTACGCTCTGAAAGGCGTGGAAGATCGGGGCATATTCTTCGTCAAACCTCGTCAAACCGTTTACAAGGGCATGATCGTGGGCGAAAACAACCGCCCTCAAGATCTGGTGCTGAACGTGTGCAGAACCAAAAAGCTGACCAACATGCGCTCCGCCGGGGCCGATGTACTGGAAGTCTTGCAAACCCCAGTGGATGTGACCCTGGAGTTTGGTCTGGATTACATCGAAAACGATGAACTGATGGAAGTGACCCCTCAGAACATCCGCTTGCGCAAAGAAAATTTAGAGTTCAAGCGCTCCACATAACGCACTGATTCCAAATTTAAACCCCGCTTTCAGACCGAGAGCGGGGTTTAAAGCGTTTTAGCCAATCTGCACTCTACAGATTTTTACTCTGCAAATTTCTAATCTATGGATGCGCAGCCCGCCACAATTGCAAAAACTCGCCAGTGGCCCGTTCTCCAACCAGAGACACCAGCTTGGGTTGCACTAATTCCTGATTCACACCCGATTCCAGCTCTTCCAACACGTGCAGCACTTGATGGTTGATGATCTGCTGACGGGCTTTAATCTGCTTTTTGTAGCGGTGTTCCAGATACACGTGGGTCCCAATGCTCAGCAATGTGACCCCGCTGCCAACTACGCCCATAATGGACGCGCCCTTGCTCTCACGATGACCACCGCCGTGCTCCTCATCGCCACCGCTTTCAGCCCGGTTCAAAGTCGCCAATCCCGTGACACTCTGGGCCAACCCCAAGCCACTTACGCCCGCAATGCTGGCCAAAAACAGATTGTTGGACACGCCCATTTTTTTGACCAAATGCTTCAATTCAGCGTCCCGGCGATAGGCCATGGACAAAATCAGGTTACCCCAGAGGCTGTCGGTCACTTCCGCGTCGGGGTCTTCATCGTTATGCAGCAACTGGCCCACTCCGGCGCTGGATCCCTCATGATGCGCCACCAACCGCTCATCCGGACTCAGGGTAATAACCGTCCCCGATTCTTCCGGCACCGATTCCGCGCCAGCCAAACTGGTACAAACCGGCAGTGCTAAAAAGGCGCTCATCAGGCTTAAAGCCACTGTCCGCCGACCCCATCCCACTATTGAATGCATCATGAGTGATTATTCCTTCAGATCATTTTCCAGATAATTTATTCCGTAAAATGATCATAATGCAATAATACTGAAATTACAAAATAAAATCTCAACAGCATCCAATGCCAGGATCAAACAGGTGTCTCCCACCTTTCAATTAGCGGCTGGTGGCTTTACGCAACTGGCGAGTCTTCACAAAATCGTACATTAACGGCACCACATAGAGGGTCAGGAAGGTGGCCAGCAACATGCCGCCCACGATCACCGCGCCCAAGGGTTTCCGACCATCCACACCAGCCCCTAGACCAACGGCAATGGGAATGGCGCCGAAAATAGTAGCAACAGAGGTCATTACAATGGGCCGGAAGCGAATTCGAGAGGCTTCAATAACCGCTTCCCGGGGGGATTTCTGCGGCTCACGTTCCCGAATCTGGTTGGCGAATTCCACAATCAAAATGCCGTTCTTGGTGACCAAGCCCACCAGCAACACCAGACCAATCTGGCTGTAAACGTTGAGGTTGTACTTGACCGGCACCCAATCAGCAAACATAGGAAGCGACTTGAGCAGCATGGGCCCATAAGACAACACAAACAGGGTCAGTACCGCCCCGGCTACCGCCAACGGTACGGTCAGCATCACGATCAACGGATCACTGAAGCTTTCAAACTGGGCGGCCAGCACCAGAAACACCACCAGTACCGCCAAGCCAAAGGCAAAGAAAGTGGCCGAATTAGCGTCGAAAAACTCCTTGGCTTCGCCCTTCCAGGCAATGCGCATACCGGGGGTGATTTCCTCTTGCGTAATGCGGCGCATTTTTTCCAACTCCCCACCCAGGCTGACCCCGGGAATGGGAATAAGCGAGGCACTAATTGTCGCAGCCCGCATCCGGTTGTAGTGGTTTAACTCCTTGGGGGCCACAGCCTCAGCGTACTCCAGCACGTTGGACAAGGGCACCAGCATGCTATCTCGCCCAGCCACGTAAATGTTAGCCAGCTGATCTGGAGTGGCTCGCAGCTCAGGCAGGGCCTGCACCATCACATCATAACGCTTGCCGTTATATTGAAAGGTCGATAAGTCCAGACCACCCAGCATAATCTGCATGGTACGGGCGGTATCCCGCACGGAAACACCCAGCAGCGAAGCTTTCTCACGATTAATTTGCACTTCCAGCTGGGGTTTATTCAGCTTCAAATCGGTGTCCACGTTGACCATAAAGGGAACTTCCTTGGCCAAACGCCCGATAATCTTGTTAATCACCCCGTCCAGCTCTTTAATATCGCCATTGGTTTGCACGGCCATTTCGATGGGCTTCCCGAAGGATTGCACCGGACTAGATGGTGGACTAATGGGGAACACAAAGGCCTCAGGAATACTCAGCAACTGGGGCATCACCATATTCACAATGGTGTCCTGCTTGAGCTTGCGCTCTTCCTGGGATTGAAGATCCACGAACATAATACCGCTGTTGACCTGACCGGGACCCGTAGCGGCCAAAGCAATGACCGAGAAGAGATTTTCCACCCCGGGGGTGTTCATGTAAACCCGTTCTGCCTTGCGCACCGCCTTGTCCGTATAGTCCATGGTAGAACCTTCCGGGGAGCTGACAAAAGTCAGAATAGAGCCCCGATCCTCGGTGGGCAAGAACTCGCGGGGAATCAGGTTGTACAACCCACCGCAAACCACCACCAGAATAGCCACGGCAGAAAAAACCAACCACTTCAAATTCATAACGCCTCGCAGGGTGGCTTCAAACAGGTTGGCACAGCCTTCCACAAAGGCATAAAAAGCATCAAGAACCACTTGCAGCGGATTCCACCCACCATTGCCCTGTGCATGATCCGCTTTCAACATACGGGCGCACAACATAGGGGTCAGAGACAGAGACACAAAGCCGGAAATCATCACGGAGCCAGCCACTACAACGGCGAACTCTTTCAAAATCCGGCCCAGCACCCCACCCAAAAAGATAATGGGCAGGAACACGGCCACCAATACGGCAGTAGTGGCGATAATGGCGAACCCAATTTCCTCAGTCCCTTTGACGGCAGCCTCCATGGGCTTTTCCCCGTCTTCAATCCGGCGATAAATGTTCTCAAGCACCACGATGGTGTCATCCACAACCAAGCCGATGGTCAAAGTCAGCCCCAAGAGCGTAATGGTGTTGATGGTGTACCCCAAAAAGTACATGATGGTAAACGTGGTAATCAACGAGATGGGAATGGAAATAGAAGGAATAAAAGTGGCCTTAAGATTTCGGAGGAAGAAGAAGATAACCAGAACCACCAGCCCAAAGGCCACAAACAGGGATTCCACTACCTCATCGATAGAGCGCTGAATAAAGATAGAGCTGTCAAAGGCCGATTCCATACTCAAACCGGGCGGTAAGGTCTTGCGGATTTCCTGTACCTTGGCCTTGACCGCGCGGGCCACATCCAGGGTGTTGGCCTTGGATTGCTTGACAATGCCCAAGCCCACCGCCGGCTGCCCGTTAAAACGCACCAGAGAGCGCTCATCCTTGGCCCCGATAGCCGCATGTCCAATGTCCGAGAGATAAACCGGCAGCCCGTTCACCCGCTTGATAATGAGTCGGTTAAACTGATCCGGGGTTTTCAGCTCGCCCTGGGTACGCACGGTAAATTCCCGATTGGTGCTTTCAATGCGGCCAGAAGGAATGTCCACGTTATCGGCCCGCAACGCTTTTTCCACATCCAGTGCCGAAATCTGACGGGCAGACATCTTGTGGGGATCCAGCCACAGGCGCATGGCGTATTCCCGCTCGCCACCGATAATGACCGAACCCACTCCGTCCACGGTTTGCAACTGGTCGGTGATAAAGCGATCGGCGTAATCGGTAATCTGAAGCGGGGAGTAATTTTTACCGTACAAACTGAACCACATAATGGCGCTGGCATCGGTATCCTGCTTGGAGATAATGGGCTCCTCGATATCATCGGGCAACTGCCCACGGGCCCGAGACACCCGATCCCGAACGTCCTGAGCGGCCACGTTGACGTCCCGCTCCAGCTCAAATTCAACAATAATGTTACTAATGCCTTCACGACTGACCGAGTTGAGGCTGCGAATGCCCTCAATGCCGATCAGCTCATCTTCCAGCCGCTCGGTGATGGTACTTTCCATGATCTCGGCACTGGCCCCCGGATACACCGTGGCCACGGAGATAATGGGCGGATCGATGTCTGGATACTCTCGGACAGAAAGAAACGACAGGCTGACCAGCCCGAAGAGAATCATCAGGACGGAAACAACGGTGGCCAGTACCGGACGCCGAATGGAAATATTGGAAATCCACATGGCTAGTTTCCTTTCGTACCGGCGCCACTGGGAGGAGCAGGATCAGGATTCACCGGAAGATTGTCGCTGACCTTTTGCAAGCCGCTGACAATAACCCGATCGCCGGGACGCAGGCCGCTGACCACTTGTACCTTGCCCGCTTCCCGGTAACCGACGGACACTTCCTGCAAATGCGCCACATCAACCGGTTCAGCAGGCTTTGCAGACTTTTCCTCCGCTTTAGCAGGCGCTTTTTCTTTTCCTGCCTCGGTGCGGGGCTGATACATCTCGTGTCTAATGATATAAACAAAGGTCTTTTCACCCTGAGGCACTATGGCCTCTTCGGGAATGACCACCGCATCGGGAATCACCCCCAAAGCGAGTGAGACATCACCCAGCAAGCCGTCCTTCAAGCCCGGCGCCGAAGGCAGCAAGGCCTTTACCTTCACGGTGTGGGCATCCGGATCTACCACCGGGTCCACAAAATTGACCTGGCCGGTCACCGTCTTGCCACCCAGGCCCTCAAATTTAACACTCACGGGCAAACCCAGCTTAAGTTGACTGAGATAGCGCTCTGGCACAGTGAAAGCAATGCGAAATACCGAATTGTCCACCAGCGTCATTAGCTTTTCGGTGGGGGCTACATAATCCCCCAAATCCACGTATTTTGTGCCCACAATACCGGAAAAAGGCGCCCGTACCACGGTCTCTCCGGCCAAAGCCAGATTGTAATGATAACTGGAACGAGACTGAGCCAATGAGGAAGTGGCTTGAGAGGCCTGGGCTTTGGCCGCGTTCAGTTGCTGCAAAGCGGCCTGATACTCGGAGGCAGCCGTTTGAAACGCGGTGCGCTTCTGCTCCAGTTCCAGCTGGGAAACAAAATCTTCCTGATACAACTGCTCATAGCGGGCCAATTCGGATTTGGTCAATTGCCACTTAACCCGGGTGCTTTCGGCCATCGCCTGATACTGACTAATGCCAGCCTGCTGCTGTTCCACACTGCCTTGAGAGGCGGCAATCCCTGCGGCGGCCTGCTGCACCTGAGCCAGCTGCTTGTCCGCCTTGAAACGAATTAAAACCTGACCCAATCTGACCGCATCGCCTTCTCTCACCAGAATATGACTGACGATGGCTGGCGTTTCCGTATTTAAATCAATGCGATTGTTGGCCTCCAGAGTGCCAGTGGCCGCATAATTCACCGTCCAGGGGAGCTGAGCCGCACGGGTGGTTTCCACAACCGGGGGAGGCATTTGCCAGCCGCCACCGCCCCCGGCACAACCAGCCAGAGAAACAGAAACGGACAAAACCAAACTAGCGACTAACAGCGAGTTCTGGAAACCCTTACGGGGACTTAATGTTTTGTGTAAATGCATCAGCTTTCATTCCGTTCAGGATGTGGGAGGAGGTAACTTCGCCAACGGCCTTCAGCAGGCGCACTTGGGCTTCATTGAAATCAAAAATGGCGCGCACCACCCGCACCCGAGCGAGAGCCAGAGCCGTTTGCGCGTTCAGAACATCCACGTTGATGCCCAACCCGGCTTTATAGCGTCCGAAAGACAGGCGATAGGCCTCTTCTGAAACGTCTAGTTGTTCCTGAGCCGTAAAAATCGATTTGGCACCGGCTCGGCTGTCCAGAAAAGCATTGATGACTTCCGTCTGTACCGAGCGTTCCTGCTGCTGCAACCTGACTTTTTGCTGGGCCACCAGCAAACGACGGGTGCGGTAATCGAGCGGCAGTGAGGTCCCCAGACCGTTAAAAAGATTGGATTGAATGGCCAGACCGCCAAAGCGACCCAGACCCAACTTGTCAATTTCTGGGCCGGTGCCGTTAATGTAAGCTTGCAAGGTCACCGTGGGAATGGCATCAGCCAGTACCGCTTTTCCCTCGTAGCCAAGTGCCCGAATTTCCTGCTGAATGACTTTCAGGGTGGGGTTTTTCTCCATGGCCCGAGCCACTAACTGCTGCGTATTTACACTCAGCGGAATCAAAATTCGTGCTTCCGCCCGCACCTGAGGAGGCAACAAGCCCACGTCCGGATCCAGGTTCAACCGATTCAACAAATTTTGCTGGGCCTTGGCCAAATCATTTTCCGCGGAAATCAGCTGCTGTTCCCGTTCAATCAGCTGAGACCGAGCCCGTTCCAAGTCCAGCTTGGTGCCGACACCAGCCTTTAAACGAGCGGCGTTCAGGGCCACCTGACTCTGCACTTCCTGGATATTTGCCCGCACGTTGGCCAAACTAACACCTGCGGCAATCAACTCATAGTATTCAATGGTGGCTTGGGTCAGCTGCTCTTGCAGGGTTTGATTCAGCAGATATTTAGCTCCTCGGGCCCGCTGTTTGAAGGCCAGAGAGGTAAACACATCGCGTCCACCGGGATTAATAACCCAGCTGGCTGTGGCTTGCGGGACAATCCGGGTTTGATAAACCTGCAAGGTCTGGCTGCCAAAAATCTGGATAGCCCCCTGAAAGCGGGACTGGTTATAACTCCCACTGACATCCGGCAGTAAATCAGAAATTGAACGGTAAAAGCGGTTATTTTCCACTTTGGCGTTAATGGTGGAATCCTGTAAAAACAGGTTCTGCTTTTCCACCAGTTTTAAAACCGTGACCAAGTCGACCGGATACTCTTCGACTTTTACCACAGAGGCCGTTAGCACCTTGTTCAGTAATGAACGTCCCTCTTGTAGCTTCTCTTCATCAAACAACTGAACGGGTTGCTGCTCCAAGGCCTGAATATCCGGGGTCACCGGCGGTCCCGCGTAAGGCAAATTACGGTCACCGGCTTTTTCCTGAGGGGACAATGGTTCGGCAGGCTTTGCGGTATTGGGTGCCTGAGCCGGATAAACAGACTGCCCCGTTGCAGGCGCAACTTGTGGCGTCGGCATGGATTGTGCAACCTGAGATAAGGGCTCAGGTGTTTCGGCAAAACTTTGAACTGTGTTGAACAGCAAACAAACCAGCGCCATCATTGAAGACAGACGTAGTGAAAGGACAAGTGTCGGCATCAAACGTTCCATTAATCAGGCTTTAGGACTAATTCAGTGATCAGCTATCCTAGGCCTATTGTCCTAGACTATTCTGGATTTGGCAATTAGAAAAGTGAATTGAGAAAAGCTAATTCAGGTTGGGACGGGCAGATTCCTGCAAACGATTCAGGTATTGGCCCAGCGCATAAGCCATATCCCCACGCGTCATGGGCTTCAGTGGATTCAAACGAGCGCCTTCGGCGACATCCACAAAACCACTTTTCAAGGCAGTAACCAAGGCCTTTTTAGCCCAGACCGGTATTTGAGCGGCATCGGGATAAGGGGTCAAAATGGAAGTGATGGTCTCATCATCATACTGCTGAACCCCATACGCCTGCGCCATGATAGACAGCGCCTCAGCCCGATTTATGCGCTGATTGGGATAAAAGTAGCCGGGCCGATAGCCCTTCATAATGCCCAGACGAATAACGGTTTCAATGCTCGGAGCGGCCCAATGGTTGGCAGACACATCTTTCAGCACCACAGCCTGATCCACCGCACTTTTGCGAGAATCCAACTGAAAAGCCTTCGTCAGAACGGTGGCTAATTCTGCCCGAGAAAGGGGATGCTGGGGCTGGAAATTCCCCTTGGCATCAGCTTGCATCCACCCAGCCGTCTGCACCATTTCAATGGCCTTTTCACGACTGATTTTAGTGATTGGCACACGCTGATCCCGCAAGGTCTGAGAGTCATCCACGGTCTGCGAAGGCACCGCTGGGGCTTCCTGAGCTGTAGAGGGCTCCTGGGCCAAGGCGAACAACCCCATAACGGCCATCCAGCCCATCAGGGATAACACACTCAAACTTAACCAGCGCTTGCCCGGTACTTGCAAGGATTTCATCTCTATTCTCTCCGAATTAAAAAACCGCGAATTAAAAAAGCAGATAGACGCAAATCAAACGTATTGCGCATCATCCTAACACAAAGTGCCATCACCTCAAGAAGAGAGAAAGCGCCATCCAGGGTAGGATAACGCTTCCCAATTCGATTGAAACCAGAATTAAACGTCCAGGTTTTTAACCGTGGAGGCGTTGGTCTCAATGAAGTGACGACGGGGTTCTACCCGCTCGCCCATTAGGATGTCAAACATCTTGTCGGCGGTGGCCGCTTCATCAATCTCTACCTTCAGCAAGGTACGAGTTTCCGGGTTCATGGTGGTATCCCACAGCTGCTGGGGCATCATTTCACCCAAGCCTTTAAAGCGCTGCAACTGGGTGCCTTTTTTACCACGCTCTTCCACGAAGAACTTCAGATCCTCGATGGCCGGGATTTCCCGTTCCTCTTTGCCGCCAATGACCAACATCAAGGGACGCTGCTCGGTGGGCAAGAACGGCTCAACTTTGGGGCGCAATTCCCGCAGACGCTCAAACTCCAGACAGTCCAGAGACTCCACGGAGATCCGCACGAAGGAATCGGCATCCGAAGCGCTGGTGACCTTTTCCGGATCATCAATCAGCAAGACATAGCGATCCGTTTCCGGGTGAGACTCCACGCTGAACGTGTATTTGGAGAACTGGGCTTTCATTTTACCCAGTAAGGTATTGGCAGCCTCTTCACTGGCCAATTCAGAGGATTCAATCTTGTTATCCAGCAGCCAGTAGAGCAATTCGTTGGGCAAATACTTGAACAGTGGATAATTACGGGCCGACAGGTACTTGTTAATATCGGACAGCATCACTTTCAGGCTGTCTTCTTTAACCGCCACCTTGCGATCCTTGTCAAACAGCTCCAGACCAGCCACACCGCGATCGGTCATCATGCGATCCAGTTCCCGATCGTTGTACAAATAGCGCTCTTCCCGACCGATGCTGACCTTGTACAGGGGCGGCTGAGCAATATACACAAAGCCGTTTTCCACCAAGGGGCGGGCATACCGAAAGAAGAAGGTGAGCAACAACGTTCGAATGTGCGCCCCGTCCACGTCCGCATCAGTCATGATGATGATCTTGTGGTAGCGCAAGCGCTCCATTTCAAAATCTTCCTCAGTACGAGAAATGCTGATGCCCAGCGCCTGAATGAGACTTTGAATCTCGGTGTTGTTGTAGATTTTATCCAGACGGGCCCGCTCTACGTTCAGGATTTTTCCCCGCAAGGGCAAAATAGCCTGGAACATCCGGTTTCGGCCTTGCTTGGCGCTACCACCGGCGGAATCACCCTCTACAATATAGATTTCGCAACGTTCCGGTTCCCGGTTGGAGCAATCGGCCAGCTTGCCGGGCAGCGTACTGCTTTCCAGAACCGTCTTACGGCGGGTCAATTCACGGGCCTTCCGGGCGGCTTCACGGGCTTGCAACGCCAATACAGCTTTGGAGACAATTAATTTGGCGTGCTTGGGGTTCAATTCCAGCCAATCCGCCAGCTTGTCACTCATGACGTTCTGCACAATGCCCTGTACTTCGCTGTTGCCCAACTTCTCCTTGGTCTGGCCTTCAAATTCAGGGTTAGGCACTTTCACGCTGACAATGGCGCTCAAGCCTTCCCGAATGTCATCGCCGCTCAAGTTGGCTTCGTTGTCTTTAATGACGTTATTTTTACGCCCGTACTCGTTTACAATACGGGTCAGGGCGTTCCGGAAACCGGTCAAGTGGGTGCCGCCGTGGTGGGTATTAATGTTGTTGGCAAAGCTCAGTACCGTTTCCGAATAGGAATCGGTGTACTGAATGGCCACTTCCACCTGCACGCCATCACGAGTGTCTTCCACATAAAATGGTGGGTCAAAAATCACTGTTTTGTTTTCGTTCAGGTAGGAGACATAGCTGCCAATCCCGCCTTCGTAGTGATAGACCTCAGTCTTGTCGCTCTTTTTGTCGGTGAAAACCAACTTCAAGCCCTTGTTCAAAAAGGCCATTTCCCGCAAGCGGGTGGAAATGACGTCACAATCAATGACGGTGGTTTCAAAAATATCGGCATCCGGCCAAAAACTGGTGCGGGTCCCCGTGGTGTGGGACTCACCCACCCGCTCAACATCGTGCTGAGGCACGCCACGCACATAGGATTGCTTCCAGGTGGCGCCTTCCCGGTATACTTCAACCACCATTTTTTCGCTAAGGGCGTTTACAACGGAAGCGCCTACGCCGTGCAAGCCGCCAGAGACTTTGTAACCGCCATCGCCAAACTTGCCACCGGCGTGCAGTACGGTGTGCACAATTTCCAGGGCGGATTTGCCGCTATCGGCCTTGACCGAAACCGGGATGCCCCGGCCGTTATCCTGCACCGTCACGCTGTCATCTTCGTTCACGGTAATTTGAATTTCCGAGCAGTAGCCAGCCAAGGCTTCATCCACGGAGTTGTCTACAATTTCGTAAACCAGGTGATGCAAGCCCCGCTGGCTGGTGGAACCGATGTACATACCGGGCCGCAGACGAACCGCTTCCAGCCCCTCAAGTACACGGATTTGATCGGCGCCATAAGAAGACTGGGATTGGGTCATAGTGGAAACGCTCTCTATCATGGACTGTATCCTGTGATTTTATCGCAACCAGGGTCATAAAAGGGTCGCAAAAGACGGCTGATTGCCATTGGGGCTGACTTCAGAAGTACGACGAGTAAGCTCAGTCTCATAGTTACTGGTCCGCTATCGCTTCCAAAGCGAAGTCCAAACTGAAGGCTCAAAACAGACGAACCGTGATGGCACTGCCTGGAAAAGCGGACTCAAACCTAACAATTATGAAGCCATAAACCTTTTGGCAGGATGATTATAGCACGGGCACCCCGCAATCCCAAGGTGGGCCCAAAGCGATTGTAACAAGGTGTTTCACAATGGGGGCCAAGTTCAAAGGGATTTTTTAGCCACTTTACCCACCCGAGGCTTCACATCCACTTTGCAACAAAAATCGGCCACCGGGCAAACCTCGCAATGGGGGCCAATGGGGCGACAAATTTGCTGCCCTTGCAGCACCATCATGGTGTTAATCACGCTCCAATAGGGGCCGGGTAAAATCTTGCGCAGCACCATTTCAGTCTCATCCGGGGTTTGAGTTTGCACATAGCCCAACCGGTTGCAAATGCGATGCACGTGAATGTCCACGCAAATGGCAGGCAGCCCATGCCCAAGACCCACTACCAGATTGGCCGTTTTCCGTCCCACCCCTTTCAGGGTCAAGAGTTCTTCAATGGTTTTGGGCGTGGCTCCGCCAAACTCATCCAGCAGTTTTTGGGAAAAATCCAGAATGCTTTGGGCCTTGGTTTTGTAAAAACCCACCGGATAAATCAGCTCTGCGATTTGAGAAACGGGCAGTTGAACCATTTTGTCCGGCGTGTCGGCCTGGGCGAACAATCGCTCGCTGGCGGGCATGGTTACTTCATCTTTGGTTCGCAAGCTGAGCACGCAAGCCACCAATACCTTATAAGGATCGTGCTGGGTCAGCTCCCCCATGGGGTGATAATGATAGGTGCGGGTCAAGGTTTCCAGCACCTGGCACATGGTGTGGGTGTCCAGCGTACAAGCCGATGCAGGCATTGAGGAAGCGTTCTTTTGCGCTTTTTGAGAGGAAGAAGTCTTTTTAGTGAGAGATTTCGGTTCGGGTTTGGCCGACTTGGACTTGGAGGGCATGAAATGTGGCCTCTGCACTTACCAACATATCCTTATTTTATGCCAAACCCTTTTCCAGACCAAAAAGAAAGCGGCAAAGCCCTAGTTACACTTGGGCACGTTGGCCACCCACTGATTGGGGTTCACTGGCAACCCGCTGGCATACAGTCCCCAATGCAAGTGCGGTCCGGAGGCAAATCCCGTAGAGCCCACATAGCCAATGGTCTGGCCTTTTTTCACGGTTTCTCCCGGTTTAACAGCCAACTTGGACATGTGAATATACACCGACCCAATGCCTTGCCCGTGATCCAGGCCCACGGTGCCGCCATGCAAGCGGTACATGGTGGCAATTTTCACCACTCCGGCAGCGGTGGCCTTAATGGGTCGCCCAGCCGGTGAGCGCAAATCGACGCCCTTGTGATAGTCACCAATGGACACCCCATTGTGGTAACGCTTCACCCCAAACGGGGAGTTTTGACAATCCACGGTGGGGCTGACAAAGGGCTCCTGCCAATAACGCACCGGACTGACCGTGTCTTTGAGTGCCTGAATGGCTTCCAGCTCACCCGGTAAAGGCTGAAGCCCAGCCGTGCCTTTGCTCACGGAAACATTCTGGGTTTTATAGCGGCCATCCTGAATGGTCACATTAGTGGTTTTTACCGACACCCCTGCGGCATTGTAAATGGAAAGCGGATACACCCCGGGCTTTTCATACACGGAAACCGGTAACAGGGCCAACAATTGGCCATCGGGCTGGCTGAACAGACGGGCTTTACGGCCAGCCAGTGTGGCATAGGCGTAATCATTGGTGCCCAGTTGCATGCCAGTGGCATGTTGCAAGGTCACTTTCAACACCTCACCCTGCTTCACCGCGCTGGCCGATTTTAGCTGAAGGCCTTGCGCAGCGTTAGCGGCACCAGTATTGCTGGACACGGCATGCATGGCCCAGGGCTTGGCGGCGGGATGCGATTGAGAAGCGGACGGGGTCAATTCAGCGCTGTCGCTGGCGGGGCCCGGCAAGGGCACCGGCTGAGACTGGGCCAACCAGGAACCGGCCAGTAACACCATCAAAGCCATCGGCAGCAAGCCATATCGTTTTACGCCCAAAGCACACTCTCCCAAAACTTTAATGCGGCAATCGATCAAACTCAGGGCAAACCAGAGCGACCTTTTTATTTATTATAACGAGGCTGCTCCCATCCAGCCAAGCGTGAACCTGTCCCCGGTTTGTAGTACCATACCCGCATAACCGATTCAGATAAAGTACCCGCAACTCCCATTGCCCAGTCTTGGGCAAAATCTGTCCCCCACCTCGATTTCCTCTCCCCCCATCTACCCAGCCCCACCCGTTTGATAAGGATTGCCCCATGTTTGTTGATAAGGCCACCATTCACATTATGTCCGGCTCCGGCGGTAACGGCATGGTGGCCTGGCGACGGGAAAAATACGTGCCCTTTGGCGGTCCGGCTGGTGGTGACGGCGGTCGCGGCGGTGATGTCTTTATTGAGGCCACCAGCGACCTGAATACCCTGATGGACTTTAAATACATGTCCATTTTCAAGGCCGAAGACGGGGAAAAGGGCGGCATTAAAAACATGCACGGTAAAAACGGCAAAGACATCATTATTCGAGTCCCCTGCGGCACCATTATTCGAGATGCAGACAACGGCGACGCTATTGCCGACCTTCGGGAACCTGGCGATCGTGTTCTGGTAGCCGCTGGTGGCAGAGGGGGCCGAGGCAACTCCCGCTTTACCTCCTCCAAGCGTCAGGCTCCCCAATTTTCAGAACCCGGGGAATCGGCCATTGAGCGGAATCTGGAACTGGAGTTAAAACTCCTGGCTCAGGTAGGTATTATTGGCCTACCCAACGCCGGAAAATCCACCCTCATCAGCGTAATTAGCGCAGCCAAACCCAAAATTGCCGATTACCCCTTTACCACCCTGGTTCCCAATCTGGGTGTGGTTAAAAAACCCAACGGCGATGGCGTTGTGGTGGCTGATATTCCCGGTTTGGTGGAAGGGGCCAGCGAAGGCATTGGCCTGGGTCACGAATTTTTACGCCACGTGGAGCGCACCCGCCTGCTGTTGCACCTGGTAGACCTCTCCGCACCGGAAGACACCATTATTCCCAACTTCGACTTGATCAACACCGAGCTGGCCAAGTACAGCCAAAAACTGGCCAAAAAGCCCCAGATCATTGTGCTTTCCAAGATTGACGCTGTGCCCGAAGAGGTGCTGGATCATTACCGGGCGGAACTGGCCCAGAAAACCCAAGGACTGGTCTTCGCCATTTCCTCGGTCACCCATCAGGGCATTGATCCGCTGCTGCACCACGTCTTCCGCATGCTGGAAGAACTGCCACCGGATGAGGAAGTGGTCCCCTTGGTGGCCGATTTACGAGCATTTGACAACGATGACAGCCACTTTGAGATTCTTCGCAAAGGCAAAGTCTTTGAAGTGGCCAGCGGCAAAATCGATCGCCTGTTCAGCGTGACCGATATGAAAAACCGGGAAGCCTCTCAGCGCCTTATGAACATCATCAAGGCCATGGGCGTGTACAAGGAACTGGCCAAACTGGGGGCCCAGGAAGGGCACATTGTGCAAATGGCCGGGCTGGAATTTGAGTACTACCCGGATGATGAAGACGCCATGGCCCTGCCACTCTCGCTAGAGGATTAAAAGCGGTTAAATAGGTGAGGCTTGCTCCCCAAGGCGTTTGTAACTGTTTGAGTACAGCGAGTTAAAAAGAAGGCCGCTTGCAAACTTTGCACCGAGCCATTCTCTGGCTTGTTTAAGCTGCACGCAGCTTTACAAACACCTTGGGGAGCAAGCCTCACCTTAACCCTGATTGAGCAGTTCCCCCGCCCAGTAAGGCAATGCGATTGTCCAGCTCCAGAATGACCCGGATCAGCAGATAGGCTACCTGAATGGCCAGCACCGAGACCCCACCCGCCGGGTGCAATCCCACCGATTGTCGGCCTGAAGGGCCCACACTGTCAGGCGCAGGGTCGGGCGTAGGAATCCCGGAAGGCTGAGCGTCCGCAGTCGCCGCGCCACCCTTTGCGTCATGGCCGTTTCGCTCACTGGCGTTGGGGGTAAACAGCAGACGAACGGGCAAAACCACCGTTGTCGCTTGTTGTAAGCCCGTTTCTATGGAGGCCAGATAAGGCACCGCTAAGGCCTCATGCGCCACCACGGCCTGCCAATGGCCCGCTGGCTTGTCCGCATCTGGCAAAATCACCGCCCTAAAGGCCCCCAGGCTCAGGGTCTCCAAATACACCACCAGTTGAGGCTCCGCCGATTCGGCACTCCCTTCGCCCCCCTCCTCCGGTGCTTCAAAGCGCAAGGTAAAGGCCTGAGGCGGGTGCAAAGGATAAAAGGGCAGGTACAAGGTCACCGTGGCATCCAAGGCGCCTTGCGGCCCCTGTTTGATTTTATCCGCCAACTCGCCCAACCCCTGCATCAGCGTCCCGATATCCCCCAAACCCGCCATGGCCGACGGATTCCCTTGCAACAATTTCAGCAATTTCTCCTGGGCCTTATCCATCCGCCCTTGTAAAAAATCCTGCAACGCTTCCAGCGGCACTTTGGACGCTTCCTGCATCAACGCGTCCAGCAAGGCCTGACCCAGGGCCGGTTCCTGCTCCGATAACAGGGCCAACAACTGAATCATCTCCTTGGGCAACTGAAATAAATTCCGCAGCAGCTTGGCCAAATCCTCAGCAGGCAAGGCCAGATGCCCGGCCATGAGTTCCGCCAAGGGCATCGTCCCCGCTGGCAGCCCGGCCCCATTGGACACAGTTTGACTGCCCGGGCTGGCTCCCCCCGCCGGGCCTCGATCACTGGCGGGCTGAGGCCCATCCCCTTGCGCCGGCCCCCGAGACTGATAGGATTGTCCGGGCGGCCTGAAGTTGGGACCTATAAAACTCACGACCTAGTAAGCTCCAAAATAGTAAACTCCAGATTATAGACACTGCAATCCATCACAGCCCAATTAGGCAGTTCTCTGATTGTATCGGCCAACCCTTTCAAAAGTTGAGCCCGCTTTAAAACGGTCTCTAATCCATAAGATAATCAGATCCAGGCAGCGGGCCATAAACGGCATCCAGAATTTCTAGAAACACAATGTCACTAAACGGCCTCTCAAAGGCTGTTCAGGATCATGCCGGGTACGATATGCTGGTACAAACCATCACCCAAAAGAAATCCTGCCAAGCAACCCGGAGGAGGGGGCACGTGTTTTGATCCCGCGGATCAAGGCAAACCTGCCTGAGCATCATGAAAAAACAGAACAACGCATCCAGCAAGCCAGCCGCTAGAGTAATCCGGGCCAGTATCCCCAAGGTACTCAGCCTGCTTGCATTGCTGGGAATACTTAGCCTGACGGCATGCACTCATGAAGAAACTGGCCCCACCTTCACGCAAATCAAAAAGAGGGGGGAGCTCTTGGCCGGGGTGAATTACAACAGCCGCCCCTTTGCCTCCCTCAGCGCCGACGGAAAGCTACAGGGCTATGACATTGAATTACTGAAAGAAATCTCTCGGCGCCTACTGGGCAATGCCGAAGCCGTCAGTTTCAATCAGGTGTTCGCTTCCACCCGACTCATCGCCCTGAATACCGGTAGCCTGGACGTGGTGGCCGCCACCCTGACCATCACCCCGCAACGGGCCAAGCTGATGGACTTCAGCGAGCCCTACTTCATCGCCCATCAGGCGGTGATGGTCCCCCAAGCCAGCCCGGTCAAGCGCTTGAGCGATCTCAGTGGGAAAACCATTTTACTGGTAACCGGTACCACCAGTGAAGCCGCCATTAAAGCCCGCCTTCCCCAAGCCCGATACCAGGCCTTTCCCACCCTGGTCGAGGCCTTGAGCGCCTTTAAGGCCAAGCAGGGAGAGGCCCTGACCAGTGATGATTCCTTGCTCTATGGATTTCTTTCTGAAAATTGCGGGTATCGACTGCTTCCGGAGACTCTTTCTGAAGAGCCCTATGGACTGGCTTTTCGCAAGGCCAGCGACTCAAATCAGCCTGACAGCGTGAAAAACAAGGTGAATGAAGCCCTTCAGGCGATGCGCACCGATGGCACCCTGAAACGCCTCCATGAACGGTGGATCCTTCAGCCCCGTGCACTTAAGCCCTGTGCCCTCCCACAATCGCTTTAGATTTTCTTCAAACCACTTGAGAATTATTCTCAACCTTGCTATGATATTTTCAGATTCAATTACTTAGATGCCTTTGTTGATGCACCCGCTTGGCAATCCACCATCGATGCCCAAAGTGATGTAACGCAAACAGTGATTAAACCCAAACCATCTACAGCACGGTTTTCATATACGTACTGAGGGAATTTTTTAAAACCGAATCAGCCCCACACCGCTTTTAGGGTAAGGGGCTCTGAATCAGCATTTCAAAAAAAGCCAAAAGCACTGCCTCGTTTACAGGCCTGCTTTGGCTTGGCTTCGCACCGAAAACGTTGCTTACCGCATCCTCAACAAGGAGCCTGTATGTCCCACGTCCCGCCCTCAAAAACCGCTTGCCCAGATCATCAGACCCAGCAGGCCCAGCAGTTTTTAAAGCAGATGCAGCAGATGAGTCCCGGTGCGGAGCATGTTTTTCGAGACATCTACGCCCAGGCACCCCATCAAAATACGCCTGATAAAAACAATAGCAGCGGAAATGCCCACAGGCCGCACAAAGGGCACCATGTTCGACAAGCCATGATGGCCGCCCTCATTCACCCGGAAATCGCCTACTGGAGCCGCATGAACCTGGCCGTGCGAGTGGCCCGAAAACTGGCCCAAACCACAGGGCAGCACCATACGGTAGCCCGACTGGAACAAACGCTGGAGGCCTTTCACCGGGCGGCGGACGCTTTTGTGCTAAAGCAGTCCATTGCGGAACCGCACACGCCTGTTATTCAGCGCATTCCACCCACAATGGGAGCCAGAGAGTCCTCCTTGCATCCCCCGAAAACAGCCGGAGCCGGACTGCCCCCCGAAGAAATCAGCCGGATTGAGCAGTTCAAGGCCCATATCATTCCAGGCCTGGTGCAGCGCATTCGGGCCGGGAGATTTGCCTGACGCTGTGGCAAATCACCGTCAAACTCCCAACGAGTGCAGAAGAACGTGTTTAAAGCCTTGTCTGGGTGGAACGACGCCCCACAAATGCCAAAACGGGCCCCCTGTTAGACAGAAAGCCCGTTCTGGATGTTTTTAAAACTAGTTCCAGTTAGCCAGGTAGCTGGGGTCGGTGGTGGTGGTGGTTAAGGTAATAGCCGAGGACGTTGGCGTGATACCAGCCAACTGACCACCGGTAGTGAAGCGGCCGTTGTAGAACTGCCAGAAGGTAATCCGACCTTGGGCACCGGTACCGTCGGGGTCCAGGTTAAAGGTCACAGCGTGCGTGGTAGTGGAGCCGCTGAAGGTCTGGGCAGTATCCCACTGCACCACCCCTCCGTTGTGTAGGGAGATACAAGGCAGGGTGGCACTACAGGTCTGCAAGGCAGTACCGGAAGTGGCCGCACTCAAAGTACCCGAGGTGGTGGTGGATACGTAGTTAAAATACTGGGTTAAATCGCCGGGTTTCACAGTGGTGGCAGCCCCATTGTTCAGGGTGTAGGTTGAATATGCGGCAGAGATCATGGATGCCACTTCCTTGGCGATGGCGGTATTCTGACCGTTTGCCGATGAACTCAAGATTTTAGGGATGGTAAAGGTGGCAATAACCCCCAAAATGGCCAGAGAGATTAATAATTCTGCCAGGGTGAAACCTTGATTGCGCTTAAATTGTGTCATAAGATAAATACCTCCAAAAAATTTTGTAAAAGATGTAATGCCTAATCCCAACTTAATTTATAGTGTAGCGTTACTCGTCCGGTTTGGATAAATTTGGATTCAGTTTTGACCCAAAAATCCACCAAACAATTTAGAACTCGCAACAGAAATTAGGCGGGCATCCACTCCAATATTTTTCGGGGTACAACCGTTTGGGTGTTCGGTGATTCACAACCAGCACCGGCTGCAAGGTTGAGCCGCCCACCAGTCGGGCAAAATCACCAATATAATGAAACACAATCTGAACATTCAGACTGTCCAGCAAGGCTCGCTCAAACACGTGAACGTGCAGATTATCCGCTGAAACCTCAATACCAACATCACGGGATAATAGCCGTTGAATCGCTCCGGTGGTAGAACCCACCAGGCTTTGCCCCAGGAGCTTACCCACCACCGTGGCGCACAACACCCAGCTGAGCACCATCAGATAAGCGATTGGCAAAGATTCAAGCTGATCAAAAACAGTCATACTATTTTAAAAATCTCCGACCATCAGTGCGGTTAATAAGAAAGCGAGCAATCCAACAACCCAGGTTTTCTATAAGTTTTTTGGGGATACTTGGTTGCTTTTTTGATGTATCGTATCGGGCTGGAAAAAACTGAAGCCCTGGGGGCCTGCTTCGTTACAATCAGTTACAATTTGTCCAAATTGGTGCATCACTTCTTGGCCGGAGGAGGGGTTGCTGCAGGCGTAACCGGGACGCCCGGTGCTTTGGGAGTCCCACTGGCAGCGATTCCTCCGGGGCCTGCGGTAGGGTCTGGCGGGTTTACTGGGGCGGCCATTTCCACCGAGAAATAATTGGCGCCAAACTTGCGTTCCAGCATCTGAATTTGTCCCTTGGCCTTGGCCCCATAGGGATTGCTTATATACCCCTGGGCCAGATACTGAAACATTTCAAAAGCATCGTTATAAGCCTCGCGCTCGGAGAACAAAGTACCGGCCTGATAGACCGGTTTGGCCAACAGAGGATTTTGCGGGTACTGCTCCATCAAATCCAGCAGTTTGTATTTAATTTCAACCAACTTGCCTGCCTCCTCGGGAGACAGTAAACCACGCCCCTGAATACGCATCATGAGCTTGGTTAAATCAGTGGCCAAGGGCGTTAACCCCTTTTGCAATTCCGCTTCGGCGGCCTTGGCTTTGGCCTCCGCATCCGCCGCCGCCTGAGCCGCCGGGTCCACTTTGGCAGCTTTTTTCTTGGCCTCAGCGGTCAAATCAGGCGCCCCTCCCCAGAGTAAGCAGACCAACAGAAACAAGGCGGCACTTTTGTGCTTAAAACCCGATGGACTTGGCATCACGCAAACTCCTTCGTTTAACCGATTGGGGACCAGATATCTCGGTTATCGGTAGGAGAAGCAAAACCTTGAGAGCAATTTCTCTCCATCAAATGGAGGATATTTAAAACAATGAGGCCAAAGCAGTGTCCTGCAAGCACCCCAATTCTTATTGGCTCCCAAAAGTAAAGGCCCCGAACGGCTTTACCGATGAGGCCTATTGGCAATCCACAGGAGTTTTTTGGATATTGAGACCCCTCAAAAAAAGAGGCCTCAAACCGATTGAGTCGTCCTAGCGCAAAAAGGCAGCGGACGGAGAATCGAGCAAGCTTTGAGCCAATTCTTCCGTATTAATAGAGCGCAGGTACTCATTAATTCTGCCGTTATCCAGCAAATTCTTGATTTGGGCCACCTTGTCTGAATCAAAGGGAACCTGAATACGCTGGGCCAGGCGGCTAAAACGCATCACTTCCTTGTCTTTCTCGTAAGCCTGTTTGGCCTCATCCGAAATGGTGGCCTCGTCCAGCAGCTTGCTTAAACCTGCCGACTGGCCCTCACGAGCCGACTCCAGGTTGGTTTTTTCCACAGATTGCTGCCGATCAACATTCAGCAGGCCATTGTCCTGAATTGGATTGGATTTCCCTGAAATACTATCAACCATAACTTCCTCGCTTATCCCTGTGGTTTGCGTGGACTAAAGGTATGCCGAACTGAGTGCCATCCACATCGATTTGTTCGTTACATGTTTAGTATGACAAAGGAAGCCCCCGTTTGCATTGATCCGCAGATCAATTCCGCCCCGACCCAAAGGTTGATTTTTAGTTCGACTTTTCAGAAAAGAGTCCTGCTGGCAATGGATCTGCGTTGGCTTTTTACAAGGCTTTAGCCACTGCAATAAACAAAGTGTTGAGTTCCAGAGTACATTTTCTCCCCTCCACCGTCTACAGGAGCCCACGCCTGAAGCGCTTGGCTCCATTGTTCAGTGGATGAGCCTATGCGGCAACCAAGGCCATACTGCCTATAGAATCCACATTAACCACCTCGTTTGTCCCTTAAAGGCTCAAGCCAACGGCTTTGGGTCTTTTTCCCTTTTGTGCGGTACCACCGCCATGTTGAGCCCAATGCACATGCCTGCTACAGTGAAGGCTTCTGGTAACTCCTCCTTACTTCACTCGGTCCTGAATCACACTGTAGCCCGTCACTTCCATACCTATATATAGGTACATTTGGTCCCCTGAGGTTTCATCTCATCATGGTTTCCAACATTAATAATCGCCCCACCCTATCCCAAGGCACCTTGTTTTTTGCCGGTAAAAAAAACAAATCCAAAACACAAAGCCAACCGGCCCAAACACCTCCAGCCCCTGTTGTTCCGCAAGCAATGCCCCAAAGCCCACCCAAGCAACCTGCTGAGGCACTGTCCGAGGAAATCACCCCAGCCCGCTCTGAGGACAACCGATCAACAGACTCCACACACAGCGCCCCCCCGGAGCAAGGCGTCGAGATCATAGAGCCCGATGTCTTGAATGATCTGGACGTCATTGATAAATCCGAGCTTTCCGAAACCGAATATGCACGGCAGACAGCACTGGAGGAAAAGGCCCTGTTTGAAGCCATTGGCCGCCGCTTCGCCATTCCGGGTCGCGCCTTAAATTCCGCAGAAAATTACGCAAAATCCTGGTCTCGAACCCTGATCGACAAAACCAAAACCATCATTCACCAAACCAAGCATGCGGTGAACAAAAAAACAGCAGCCACCTTGCGTTCCTGGGCCAACTCATTGGCGCCAGAACAAGATTAAACCGCCGGGAAAGGCTACATCTTAAGCTTTGCGATCAAAGCGAGGGTCCTGTCTCACCGTCTCTACAATCTTGTGATGATTATTTCTCAGTTGATCCAGATTTTTCTGCAACGTATCAAAAACATCCGTGGTGCTTGCCAGGTTGTTCAGGATAACAGCGGCTCCCTGTTTGTCGATTTCGGTGGAACGAATCTGGGTGAGCAAATTTTGTTGGATATGATTACCTTACATGGCTGAAACCGCCATAAAATTGGACAACTCCATCGTCGCCATCAAATACGTATGAGTCCCAAAAAGGGCCTGCTGATAAGCGAATTGACTTAATTCGCCCACAACCGGTTTAGACTCCCTTTTCTTGGTCTCACCGTTGGATTTGGCAGAACCGGTACTCCGTTTGGAAGCCATGGAGACATTACTGCCAAATGGCCCCGTACTTCGAGGGAAACGATTTTGAGAGACCGAACGACTGGATCGTTTTGTGTCCTGATCAGAGGGCTCGTGACCGCCAAACCGAAGTGGGGCATTACGAAGTGGAGCATTAAATGTAATCATTGCCGGATCTCCTGAAACCAACGAACTGAAACCAACTGAACTCAAAAAATAACGTCCAAGCGAGCCCTCCAATCAGCAATCGTAAACAACGACCGTCAATGAGAGCCGAGAGCTAACAAGTAAAAAAGCTTGAGAATGGATTCCACTTGAAACACGACAAAAGCGTGAAGCATTCAATACTGGGTCAATTTTATTGCGTATCCAAAATTCACGGGTGACAGTGAAAAAAGGTAAGGGATACACAAAACAAGAAAAAAGTGGCGGAGCGGGGGAGATTCGAACTCCCGGTTGGCTTTAGACCAACACAGTCTTTCCAGGACTGCACCTTAAACCACTCGGACACCGCTCCACTAGAGGGTTTCCCTGGGAAGGGACGGAAACGCAAGTTAAAGACGTTTCACAACCTGTGGAGAAACTATACCGAAAGGCATTTAAAATGTACACTCCCAAATTCTGAAAGTTCAGGTTGAGGCTGCCCGTTTTCGATGGGCGTTTTTTCCGCTATACTCCGCTCATGATGAGTAACCTTGATGCCCCTGCCCGAATGTCTTCCCCAGAGCAACAGATAGAGAGCCTGCGAGAACAGCTAAACCGGTACAATTACCTGTACTACGTACTGGATCGCCCGGAAATTGACGATGCCACCTACGATCGACTCTACCATCAGCTGGTAGGCCTGGAACAGGAACATCCGGCCCTGATTACCTCGGACAGTCCCACCCAGCGGGTGGGCGATGCGCCCCTGAAGCTGTTTGAAACCGTCAAACATCCGGTGCGCTTGTACAGTCTGGATAACGTTTTTTCCGAAGAAGAGCTGATTGCCTGGGAAAAACGCGTCGAAAAATTGCTGGACCGACCCGATAGTAGCATTGACTACGTGGCGGAACTCAAAATTGACGGTCTGGCCGTCACCCTGTTGTATGAAAACGGTCATCTGGTCCGTGGGGCCACCCGTGGCAACGGAACGGAAGGCGAAAACATCACCAGCAACCTGAAAACCATCAAAAGCATTCCCCTCAAAATCCCGGTCACCGGAGATGCAAAAGTCCCTGATCGGGTGGAGATTCGGGGAGAGGTCTTCATGCCCAAGGAGGCCTTCATCCAACTGAATCAGGAGCGTAACTTGCGGGGCGAGCCGGAATTTGCCAACCCTCGCAACGCTGGAGCGGGCTCGGTCAGGCAACTGGATCCACGCATTACGGCCAGCCGTAACCTGGACGCCTTTTTCTACGGGGCGACTGTTTTAGAAGCAGGCCAAGCGCCGCTCCCCAAAAATCATTGGGCCATGCTGGAAACGCTGAGCGCGTGGGGGTTTAAAACCAACCCCGGCAAACAGCACTGCCAAGGCCTTCAGGAAATCATGGCCTTTGTTCACCATTGGGACCAACGCCGACGGGAGCTTTCCTTTGCCACGGATGGCGTGGTGGTAAAGGTAAATCCCTTGGTATGGCAGGATGAACTGGGCTACACAGCCAAAAGCCCTCGCTGGGCGGTGGCCTTCAAGTATGTACCCGAAGTACTGGAAACCCGGGTAGTGGAGATTGAATTCAGTGTGGGCCGAACCGGTGTCATCACCCCGGTGGCGATTATGGAGCCTGTGTTTATCTCCGGCTCCACCGTGCAACGGGCCACCCTGCATAACTTTGAAGAATTGGCCAAAAAGGACGTGCGGCCGGGCGATACAGTCAAAGTCCAAAAAGCCGCCGAAATCATTCCGGAAGTGATTGAAGTGGTGCTGGCAAAGCGTCCGGCCTCAGCGCATGAGCCGGTCCTGCCGCCAGCGCACTGCCCGGTCTGTGAGGCCCCCGTGGTTGCGATCCCCGGAGAAGTGGCCCTGCGTTGTGGCAACCCCAGCGGATGCCCGGCTCAAGTTTTGCGGCGCCTACAACACTGGGTCAGCAAAGGGGCGCTGGATATCGACGGCGTGGGTCCCGCCCTGCTAGAACAACTGGTGGAAAGCAGACTGGTGGAATCCCCGGCAGACTTGTACAAATTGAGCGTGGATGACTTTTTAACGCTGGAGCGGATGGCCCTCAAGTCTGCGGAAAACGCCTACACCGCCATTCAAAAAAGCAAGCAACAACCGCTGGCCCGCCTCATTAACGGGCTGGGCATTCGTCACGTGGGACAAGAAACCGCCATTCTGCTGGCTCAAACCTTCGGCAGTATTCCAGCCATCAGCGAGGCCTCTCTGGAAACGCTGACTCAAATCCCCGGCGTGGGGGAGAAAGTGGCTGAAAGCATCGTGGTCTTTTTCGCCGATGCTGGCAACCAGCAACTGCTTGCCCAACTTCGGGACTCCGGCTTTGCTTTGCAAGAAACCGAGAGCAATGCGGCATCGCAGGCCACCTCCACCCTCTTTCAGGATCAGACCTTTGTACTGACCGGCACCCTGCCCACGCTGTCCCGTCAGGAGGCCAGTGATTTGATTCGGGCCCACGGAGGGAAAATTTCCGGATCGGTCAGCAAAAAAACCGATTACGTGCTGGCCGGAACCGAAGCGGGTTCCAAGCTAGCCAAAGCGGAACAACTTGGTGTTAAAATAATAAGCGAATCTGATTTACTGGCAAAGCTGGACTCAGCCGTTTCAGAAGACCCTTCCTGAGTGGTTGCAGGCAGAACAAACGCTGAAAATAAGGCAACGTCATCCCCAAAAGCATATCCCAGCTAAATCAAACTCATCCGACACGTCTCTTTTCCCAATCCGTAAAGCGTTCCTCCGGTATCTGAAAGGGTAATGCCTACAACCGGCAACCCCACAACGACCGGCAGGTAAATTGGAGAAACCATTCATGCATGTATTTCATTTCCGGGGGCTTTCCAGCGTTTTAGTGTTCTTGCTGGCCATTGTGGGCATCGCTCTGGTGTTCCTGGCCCTTCCCGCCTCTTTCATGATGGTTCTGTGGAACGCCCTTGTCTTTGAAGGCGCCAAAGGGCCTGAAATCAACCTGTATCAAGGTTTATTACTGTGGGGCATTGTACTGGTCATCCTCAAACTGGTTTTCAAGCCGGAAATCCAACTGGAATTCGTTAAACCCAACGCAAACAAAGCCGGAAAATCGGCCAAGGACGCCACCTCAACATCCGTGAGCAGTGAAATCAACACCCCACTGGAAACACAGGCCGATGAGTCCCAAGTGTCAAAGCCCGAGCAAAAATCCCCCAAGCACTAGCGAATGCCATTGAAAAACCGAGCATTGTCCTGTATTCACCGTGGAGATGCCTCTGGTATACTTTCCCTGCATAGAACGGTCTGACTTTGTAACTGTTTGTATCCGTCATTATGGGCTTTTCAAGCTGCTACTCGCATCGCAAATACTGGCAGGGCGTACAATAGAAATAGGGCAATTCTTAAATCACGCTCACCCACAGGAGATTTCCACTTGGCTTCTATCTGGCAGTTTCGAGACAACACCCACCAATCAGGCACCCCATTCCCCAAAGAGATACTGGACGCTGCGGAAGGCTCCCCGCTGCTGGCACAATTGCTGGCCAACCGGGGTTTGAGCACCCCTGATGACATTCGGGCGTTTTTAAATCTGCAAGATTATCAACCCACCAGCGGCTGGGCACTGCCCGATATGGAACCAGCCGTCAACCGGATTCTCAAGGCCATTGAAGTCCAGGAACCCATCCTCATCTACGGAGATTTCGACGTAGACGGCATTACCGGGACTTCTGTGCTGTATGAAACGCTGAAAAAGCACCTGAAGGCCAACGTCAGCTTTTACATCCCGGATCGGGCCACAGAAGGCCACGGTTTGAACACGGCGGCGCTGGTTCGCCTAACCAGCTCCCGCAAACTCAAGCTGGTCATCACCACCGACACCGGCATTACCAATTTTTCAGAAGTCAGCCTGCTCAACGGGCTGGGCGTCGACACCATCGTGACCGATCACCACGCCCTGCCGGAGAATCTGCCCCCTGCGCTGGCCAATATCAACTCTCAGCGACTGTTTACAGAAGTAGACCCGAACCATCCCATGGGGCACCTGTGCGGCGCCGGGGTGGCTTATAAATTATGCGAAATTCTACTGGAAAAGTCTCTGCCGGCCGATGAAGCCCAACGGGCCGCCGAAAGCCTGCTGGACATTGTGGCCGTAGGCACCGTGGTGGATATGGTGCCGCTGGTGCATGAAAACCGTTGGCTGGTCTATCGGGGCCTGCAAGTCCTGAACCGCAGGCAACGTCCCGGCTTTAACGAGATTTTGGAGCAGGCCGGGGCCAAAGCGGACGCCCCCATTACCAGCGAAACGCTGGGCTTTACCATTGGTCCCCGCTTGAACGCCCTGGGTCGCCTGGAGCGAGCCGATCAAGGCGTGGAGCTAATCACCTCGCAAGACCCGGAACGTATTCGGGTGATTGCCGCCCATTTGGAGTTTTTAAACCGCAAGCGCCGGGATCTCTGCGACCAGACCTACCTGGAAGCCGAAGCGCATTTGCAAAAAAGCGGCGGTCTGGATGACAAACGGGCCATTATTTTGGCCAGCCCGGACTGGAATCCGGGTATCATAGGCATTGTGGCTTCCCGGCTGATTGAAAAGTACCACGTGCCGGTGTTCATGATGGTGGTCGATGAAAGCAAAGCCGAAGTACGCTGTTCAGCGCGCTCGATTCCGGGGTTTCACCTGCATGATGAACTGTTGGCGCTGGAGCGCTATTTTCTGGGCTTTGGCGGACACGCAGGGGCCGGTGGATTTGCCCTGAAGCTGGATCGTCTGGAGGCCTTCAAACGAGACTTGCACCAGATCTGCCAGGCCAAAATCACGGAAGAACAGATGCGTCCCGTCCTGGACGTTGATGCCAAGCTGGTCTGGAGTCAGGTCAATCCGCACCTGCTCACCCTCATCGACAAGCTGGCCCCCTTTGGCATGGAAAACCCCTCACCCAAGTTTGTGCTGGAGAATGTCAATGTGGCCGCCCAGCGCTTTATGGGCGAAGACGAGCGGCATATCAAACTGGTTCTGGCCAATCCCAACGGCCAAAAAGGGGAAGCCAACACCCCGCTGGAGGCCATCATCTGGAACTTTGGCCGCAAGGAACGCTTCGACGCCCGAGCCCCCTATAGTTTTGTGGTGGTTCCGGGGCTGAACAGCTTTAACGGCACTACCAAAGTCCAACTGATTATTGATGATTACAAAACCGATCAGGCTGCCAAACTCAGTACGGAAACCCTCAGCGTTACGCCCATTGGGCAGCCCAAGACCTCGGCCAAGCACACCAGTGCGGCAGTTGTGCCCAAATGTGTAGGCGCTGACCCAGCCGACTCCCCCAGTGTAGCAGCGGAGAGCACACCCACCGGGCCGCAATGGATTGATCACCGGGGACGCGAGTCCATCGATGTGTTTATTGGCCAGTTGATGCTGCCTTTACAGGATCAACGCAGCGTATTGATTTACCACGAGGGTAAAAAGCCTGATATTCCTTTCCTGAATGAGGAACTGTTAAAAACCCGCACTCAACTGATTCCAGCTCAGGAACTCATTTTGTGGGATTTACCCCCGTCCGCGGAAAGCTTTCAGGCTCTGCTCAAGCAGGTTCGGCCCGAAGTGATTCATTTGGTGGGCGGAAAGTTCCAAAGCGTGCCTATTTTCGCCTCCGAGCAGAATTATCTGAAACTGATTGTGCAGATTTTACGCCGGGGCGCGGAAAGTCAGGTGCTGGAAGTGCCAGCTTTTGCCTCGCAACTGGCTACCACTGAAGCGGTGGTCACCCACGGCCTGATGTTACTGGAGAAACTGAACATGCTGGAAAGCAGCGTGGCTGAAGCGGGAAATCTGCAGAAACTACAGGTCAGGCTGCTGCCCCAAAACGCCAGCAGTCAGGAGGATATCACCCGTCGGTTGGAGTACGCCGTTTTCCAGCAAGCACTCAAAGAGGTGGGCAAATTCCGGTCCTGGGTTCTCAAAACACCCATTTCCACCATTAAATCCACATTCAACGCATCCATATTGAGTGACTTTGTGTTAAATTCATCAACGGCCCTTATGACCTCGGCGATCGCTTTCGATCCAGGCTCGCAGCCAGAGGTCTCAGCCCCAGTGTGAACGCACTGAATCCACAAGTTTCAATTATCAGTCATTAATCAGAAGCGACAGGAACCCCACACCCATGCCAACCACTCAGGAGCATATCGCCGTTGATAAAATTAAAGCGGCGATCCGTGAAATTCCCGACTTCCCAAAGCCCGGTATCTTGTTCAAGGACATCACCCCGGTCCTCAAAGACCCGGTCTTGCTGAATCAGGTGGTGGACTATTTCTACTACCAGCTGAAAGATAAGAAAATTCAATACGTGGCCGGTATCGAATCCCGCGGATTCATTCTGGGGGCCGCCCTGGCTTATAAACTGGGCGCTGGCTTTATTCCCATCCGCAAAAAAGGGAAATTGCCGGGACTGGTCGAGCAACACGAGTATGATCTGGAATACGGCACCGATACCATTGAAATCCACGCCGATGCGGTAGAAGCTGGCTCTCGGGTGGCTTTGATCGATGATTTGTTGGCCACTGGTGGCACCGCTGCCGCTTCCTGCAAATTGCTGGAAAAACTGAAGGCCGAATTGGTCAGTATTCAATTCCTGATTGAACTGGAGTTCCTGCACGGTCGGGAGCAACTCCCCACCCTGGTGCACACCCACGCCATGATCCAGTTCTAGTAGATCTCAACGTTCTCTTAAAAGCCGTCTCTCTTGTCAGAGGCGGCTTTTTTAATGGACATCCAGCCCACAGACAGAGAAAGGGCCTCGTAACGACAAATCAGGCCATCCTACAAAGAGGACAGCCTGATTATCAGTATTTTCGAGAAATGAGGCCAGAGAAATTTATTTCTCTTTGGCCACTCGAGTGGCCCGCGCTCTGGGTTTGACCACAGGAGCTTCTTCGACCACGCCCTCAGCGGATTCATCACCATCAACCGGCAACTCAACCACTTCGGCCACCGCTGCTTTTTTAGCACGGGTAGCCCGAGGCTTAGGCGCTGGCTTGGCAACGACGACTTCCTCAGCTTCTTCGGCAACTTCAGGGGCAGAAGGCTCAGCACTCACGGCTTCAACAATCGGAGGGACAGCGGCTTCTTCTTCACCCGCATCGTCCACCGCGTTGGTATTGGCTTCTTTACGCTCGGCAGCTTCCTTGGCGGCCAGCGCTTTGGCAGCTGCTTTCTCCAGTTCCGCTTTTTCACGCTCTTCACGGGAGCGCTGCTGAGCTTCTTTCATCTCCGGCGGCAAGTCATCCCGTTCTTCGTTCCAGCGGGTCAGGTTGCGATTTTTACGAACGAGACCAATGGCCACGTGCACTCGCCATTCGTCCATGCGCAACTGCTTGGAAATAATTTTGTGAATCCCCAAGGGAGGCAACGGCAAATACGGCTCATACAGGGTCTCAATGGCCATTAACTGTTCTGGAGTCACCGCCAGCTTGCGCTTGGGGTACTCCAGCTTGGGCAGGCGCATTTTTTCCCGCACCAGGTTAATGCCGAAAAACACCTTGCTGGGCGCCAGATTAATCTGCTCGCCAATTACCTCGTGCACATCCGGGTTGGGCAAGGGCAAGCAATTTTTGTAGAGCTTTTCAATTTCAATCAACTGCTCTTTGGTAACCAGCAGTTTCTTGGGAGGACCACCGGGACGACCACCACGCGGGCCGCCGAATCCACCGGGACGTCCACCGGGACGCGGGCCACCGAAGCCACCGGGGCGAGGACCACCGGGACGCGGGCCACCGAAGCCACCGGGGCGAGGTCCACCGGGACGTGGGCCGCCAAAGCCGCCGGGACGAGGACCACCGGGACGGGGACCATAACCGCCGCCTTGCGGACGTTGCTGATAACCGCCACCTTGCGGAGGGCCGTAGCCACCGCCTTGCGGGCGTTGTTGATAACCACCACCTTGGGGAGGGCCGTAGCCACCGCCTTGCGGGCGTTGCTGATAACCGCCACCTTGCGAGGGCCCATATCCACCACCGCCTTGCGGACTATATCCACCATGTTGTCCGTAGCCACCTTGTGGGGCGTATCCACCACCTTGCGGTTGGTAAGGACGCTGAGGCTGCTGGTACTGGGGAGGACCACTGGGACGCCCACCGGGTGCCGCACCTTCCGGGTATAGGCAGTTGGGACAAATCACCCGTTTGGGATTCTTGGTCTCAAAGACCTCTCCACATTTAGAGCATTGGTTTGTGAACATAATGAATTTCTATCCGCTTGACTTAATCGAATCCAGACTCGTATTGATACCCAAAGAACACTGTGACAGGGCGGATTCGTATAACCCTTCAACTCTATTCAAGTTCCAAAACGACGACTTTTTAACTGGCTTACCTAGGCTTTCTCACTCGGCGCTTGCTTTAGATTGGAAGCTTAGCGAATCAACTACTACTACAATAAATTTGCTATGACTATCCTGAAGCCGCTCGGCAGTGAATCTCTTCGATGATTATACTTGTGCCGTACCCGTGGACTTGCCCTGAAACATTGGTCAACAACTTAAAATGCCAGGGGAAAAAATCTACTATTCAAACTAAAAAGTCACTCCTATAATTAATACCACACGTTCTAAAAAATGAGTAGCCTTTTTGCAAAAATTCTGTGTCAAAATTGAAATATCCTTCACAAAGATGAAAGTACGTTTGGCATGAGTGGTGGCTCTCTGTTCGATATTGTCGGCCCAATTATGGTGGGTCCCTCCAGTTCCCATACCGCTGGGGCGGTTCGCTTGGCCAATTTGGCAAGACTGGTGGCCGATCAGCCTATTCAGGAAGTAGAGTTTGTACTTTACAATTCCTTCGCCCAGACCTATCAGGGTCACGGCACCGATCGCGGCCTCATCGCCGGGATACTGGGCTACGGGGTCAACGATGAGCGCATTCGGGATGCCTTTGCACTGGCGGAAGCCCAAGGCCTTCAGTATACAATCACCCCCTTTTTAGGGGCCAATAACTATTCTCCCAACACGGTGGTATTTAACTTGCGGCTACAAAACGGCCAAACCCTCACAGTGGTGGGCCATTCCATTGGCGGCGGCAAAGTCTACGTGTCCAAAATTGATGGGCACAACGTCAACATCCGGGGAGAAATGCCCACTCTCATTCTGTTTTACAAGGATCAACCGGGCATGATTTGGCAAGTGACCAAAATACTAGCCGAGCAGCAAATCAACATCGCCACCCTGACCTGCAACCGCAACCAACGGGGAGTAGAAGCGTTTATGATTATCACACTGGATTCCATGCCGCCTTCAGAGGCTGTAGCGGCCATTCAGAGCATTCCCGACATTTACACAGCACGATGCATCGATAAACTACCCGCCTAGAGCCAGCACAGCATTTCCCTTTCTGGATAGTTCATTTCGATAGAAAGTTCAGGTTCCCCACACCATGCCCAATTTCAATTCCTTTCAAGAACTCTTGACCTACTGCCAGGACAATCACTGCGGTGTAGCCGAAGCGGCGTTGCATTATGAGGAGGCCTACTCCGGCAAACAGCGGGATGAAATCCTTGCAGGCATGCGGGTCATTCTGCAACAAATGCGAGACACCGTGGCCAGCGGCATCGATTCCACCGAAAAATCGATGAGCGGGCTAACCGGCGGGGATGCCAAGCGGATTATGGATTTTATGAATCAACCCCAATGCTTTCTATCGCCCATTGAAATGAAAATGATCGCCTTTGGGCTGGCCACCCTGGAAGAAAACAGCCGCATGAAACGGATTGTAGCCTGCCCCACCGCTGGCGGCAGCGGCTCGGTGCCCGCAGCCCTCATTGCCGTGGAGCAAGACAAAAACGTGGATCCCGAGCAAACCCTGAAAGGGCTGATCACCGCTGGGGTCATTGGGGAAATCACCGCCCGCCGAATGTTTTTATCCGGTTCTGCTGCCGGTTGTCAGGCGGAAGTGGGCGTGGCCTCCGGTATGGCCGCCGGTGGACTGGTCGAGATGATGAACGGCAGCCCCGAGCAAGTCATCCATGCCGCGGCTATTTCCATGCAAAACCTGATGGGATTGGTTTGTGACCCCGTGGCAGGTTTGGTAGAAGTGCCCTGTGTGGTTCGCAACGGCTTGTCTGGCGTGCAAGCAGCCGCCTCGGCCACTATGGCCCTGGCCGGGGTGAAAAGCTTTATCCCCATGGATCAGGTGGTGGAAGCCATGGCAGCGGTGGGCAAGCTGATGCACCCCAGCCTGAAAGAAACCGCAGAAGGCGGCTTGGCTCAAACCCCAGTGGCTAAAGATTTTACTGAGCGTTTTAAAAACAGACAGCAGCCCTAAATCCCTTCGCCCGGCTTGTCCTTTATTTGCCATCCCGCTGTTTGAAGTATTTTCTGGATTTGCGTCCAGTGGATACGATGGTGAAGCGCATTGAGACAAAGCCATTGGTGATCCGTAATCTCCCCGAACCAAGGATGATGGTGACTCTTCCCTGCCTTCCTCATCAATTGTAGCGATTCCATGCGCTGCCGATAGCCAGAAAGAAACGTTTCATAAGCGGAAAATACAGGTTCGGCCAAAAGATGATGCCCAGGCTTAACCGCTTCAATTCGCACCACCTCTTCAATGGGTTCCTGCCGAACCAATTGTTCGACAATTCGGGCCATAGATTCACCCGTAATCCGTAAATGTTCAAGCGTCATCAATACGGACCAGTGGCGAGAACTATCCTCAATGCCTGGAAACCGTTGAATCAATACAGGTGTTGTCAACTGTTTCAACGGTAAAGCCCTGCCCACGGCCAAAGCACGTTGGCCATACTCGCACACCATGTCAATGGCTTTGGTCTGACTAAGGCGACTGGTTGTATAGGGGAAAAGCACATAACGGGCGACCAGACTCTCCACCAGAGGAAGCCCTTTACCGGGCGCAGCCAGGGTTGGCGATGAACTCAATTGGGTCAAGAAAAACTCCTTAACAGATTCTTTTTGAAACATAGTATATTATAGATTATTAGTTTCATAAAGTAACCACAAAACCAGTTCTAAAGCCAACCATTACAACAGCCCTCGCTGATGATTGCCCTTCGAAAAATCAACACAAAATAACCAGACGACCGGAGAAAGAAGCTCTGTAAGCAGTCCTATTAAGGAAAATTAGTCAAGCACTACGACTCATCTATTTCCTGGGTCAAAATTAATCAGAGTTACTGAGAGAAGACATCTACAAAATGTGCTCCAACCCGTAAACCAAGCCAGTTAAGTCCATACTTTTCTTCACGGCCAGGGCTACACCGGGCATAAAGCAATTCCTATCCATACTGTCGTGCCGAATGGTTAAAATCTGTCCGGGGCTACCCAAAATCACTTCCTGATGGGCGATAAAACCGGGCAAACGCACGCTGTGAATATGAATGTCCGCTGGCCCTTCAGCACCCCGAGCGCCGGCAATAATTTCAGTTTCCGGAGCGTTGGTGCGTCCAAAGCGAGCTTGGCTTTCCCGCATCAGTTCAGCGGTTTTTAAAGCGGTCCCGCTAGGAGCATCCGCTTTTTTGTTGTGGTGCAACTCAATAATCTCGGCATGATCAAAGTACTTGGCCGCCTCTTGGGCAAATTTCATCATCAACACAGCCCCGATGGCAAAGTTGGGCACCACCAGCCCCCCCAGAGATTTGGCTCGCAAAGCGGCATCAATGGTTTCCAGTTGTTGAGCCGTTAAGCCAGTGGTTCCGATGACCGGACGACAGCCCGCCTCAATCATGGCCATGGTATTGGCGAACACCACCTCGGGGTTGGTGAAGTCCACGCACACATCCGGCTTTTCCCGAGCCAGCATGTCCTGTAAACTGCAATCAAACAGTAGCTCAGGGGCCGCATCAACCCCAAAAAACGCGTTGACCGTCTCATCAGAGGCACTGGGATCGACAACACCCGCCAAATCAAGGGCCGGGTCCTGAGCCACAGTTTTGACCACTTCACGGCCCATTTTGCCTTTGCCCCCGCAAACAGCCACCCGAATCTGCTTTGCTTGCACCTGTGATTCCATAATCGAACCTGCCCCGCCAATCAACGACAATAGCTTGGTTTTAACCGAAAGACAACCGACACGCAAGGCGATTCGGGCAATCCATCTCCCCACTGAACGGCATGCAAAAGCAAGACGCCCGAAATGTCCTCTTTTCGGGGCATCTTTTCAGGGCAACGCTTAGCCCTGCACCTGAGGATCTTTAATCTCTTTAAAGTGGGCGTTGGGTCGCTTGTGGAGGGTCACTTGCTCTTCCCACTTCAAGTCCACGGATTCAATCACATCACGATACTCAGCCAGTTTTGGAATCAACGGAATCAGGCGGGCCAAACGCTGGGAGGCACTGCCGTTGAGCTGTCCCAAAATCACCGGAATTTCCTGATAGCGCAGAATGACCTGATCCGGATTACGAATATCCACCGCCTCCAGGTGTAAGCCCTTGATTTGCCGGGCCTGCCAGGCCACCTCCCGCAATTGCCGCCAGTAAGCGCGCTTAAAAGTGGCGTGCGGCTGAACCAGAACTTTCTCAGCCGGAGCAAACAAAGCGGGCTTGATGGCATATCCGGACAGCCCAATCAGTTCTTCCCCGGCGGCCATGCCAAAGGGCGTTTCCCACCAGCGCTGGGCTACCTTCACAGCATTAGGTTTTCCAGCATCCGGGTTTTGCTTCACAGCATTAGGTTTAGTGGGATGAGCTTTATCGTAGCTGGACGGCAAATACAAGCCAGCCCAAGGCTGCTTCTCAATAATCTGGATGCGCAAGCTGGCCGGAAACAAGACCCGCCGCACCACCGCCCGATCCACCACCGCATACCGCTTTTCAATCTGCTGGGCCAGTTTGCCCGTATTAATGGCGTACAACGGCTTGCCCACCCAGGGGTGCACCAAGGGAGCCAGTTGCGTGGGCTGCAACAGTTGCTGCTGACTGACCTGATAGCGGGGGGCATTCATCACCCACAAGGGACTTTGAAACATTTCCCATAGCAAAAAGGCCCACAAAAAGGCACAACACAGCTTGAGAATGGAACGAATGCGACCATAAAAAACCCTGAGTTTTTTCTCCTTACGCCGCTTCTGCAGGTAATTTTCCTGCCGACGACGGGCGCGATCCTGCTGTCGTTTGGACTTAACCGCAGGAGTCTCCGGGCGAGTGGCGTGATTGCTCTTGGGAAGCTTATTTTTTCCCTTGCCCTTGGACTTCTTGCCCCGCTTGACAGGCTGTTCGCTCAAGGGACAATATGCCGCTTCCTCATCAGGCGTCAAAGGCTCACCTTCGGTCAGCGGCGTTTTAATCAGGGGATCCTGAATGCCACTGCGGTTAGAAAAAACACTTTGCCCACTGGCCTGCTCCGGTTCAACGTCCGGCGTCGCTTCAGGGCCCCGAGCCAGTTGTCGGGTCAAATCCCGCATGGAACCAGCGGGCTGTTCAGAGGCCCGGCTGGCTGCATCTTCCGGCTGTTCGAATGAGGGCATAAAACGCTCTTGGACTTCTCTCTAGCTGACGGCCGTTTTCAGGATACATTCTACCAGCTGATCGTACTCAATTCCCATGGCTTTGACCTGAGCGGGCAAGTCGCTGAGGTCGGTCATGCCCGGAATGGTGTTGATTTCCAGAATATAAAACTGGTTATCAGCTGCCACCACAAAATCAATGCGGGAAACGCCCCGGCATCCGGCGGCCCGATGGGCCTGCAAGGTGACCTCTTGAATGGCGGCGGTCACTTCCGGGGATAATTCGGCGGGCAGGATAAACTCGGTGCCGCCTTCGGTGTACTTGGCTTCCAGGTCGTACCATTCCGACTGGGTGGGGCGTAACTCCAAAATGGGGGTCACTTTGGGCTGACCATTCACTTCCACCACGCCCACGGTAATGGATTTTCCGTACACATAACGCTCTACCATGACTTCATCACAGTAGCTCAAGGCGGTTTTCAAGGCCGGTTTCAAGTCCTCGGGGGCATCCACCTTGCTCATGCCGATGCTAGAGCCCTCGTTCAGGGGCTTGACCATGACCGGGTAAGGGATATTCATCTCGATGGGCTTGCCATTGACCGCGGCTGATTTAAACACCACCGAATCGATGACCGGCAACCCGGCATCCTTGAGCACACTCTTGGTCAGGGCCTTATTCATGGTCAGGGCGCTGGCCGCTACCCGACATCCGGTGTAAGGAATGCCCATCAACTCGAGTACGCCTTGAATACAGCCATCTTCGCCGTATTTACCATGCAGGGCAATGTAGGCCACTTCAATTTTCTGCTCAGACAACGTGCGGGCAATGTGCTGATCCACGTCAATCAGCGTGGCATTTTCATAGCCCAATCGCCGCAACGCCTCGTAACAGTTCTTACCGGAACGCAGGGACACTTCCCGCTCCGAGGACAAGCCGCCGTACAACACCCCAATGCGGGTGTGATAGTTCAAAATCTGGGTTTGCTGGGTACTGGTCATTCAAAACGTCCTTGTGGATACAGATTGAAACAAATTTCGAGATCTAATGCCCGGCGGTCAACGCCTGCCATAATTCAAGCTCTTCAGGGGTTGCATCGCCCAATAGCAAGTTCTCCGGGTGGGCTTCCAGCCCGTAACGGTCCTTAATGGCCTGCTGCATGCGCCGCATCAGGCGCAACACATCGGTGGAAGTGGCGTTATCCACGTTCACGATAAAATTGCCGTGCAAGGGACTGACCATGGCCCCGCCTTCTCGCCACTGGCCCTTGGCCCCCAGTTCTTCCATCAGCTTACCAGCAGGCATTTCCTTGGAAGGGTTCTTGAAAACGCTGCCCCCGTTGGGCTCCTTGGGATGATGGCTTTTGCGAAACTGTACGCTCTTGGTCATGGTGGCATTAATTTCAGCGGGATTGCCGGGCTGAAATTCCAGCTCCGCACTCAGTACCACGTGCTTATTGGGGTCAATCAGGCTTTTTCGGTACTGAAACCCCAGTTGCTCCGGCAGCCAGGTCTCCACCTGAGCGGTTTCCAGATTATAAAGATTGACGCTGCGCACCAAATCGGCGGTCTCCTGGCCTAACGCCCCGGCATTCATGCGCACGGCCCCACCAATGGTGCCCGGAATGCCAATCATGAACTCTCCACCGGTCAGACCATACTTCAGGCCCGTACTGGCCGACTTGGCCAAATGCACCCCGGCGCCAAAGGCAATGCGAGTGTCGGTAATGGGCTCCACCCAGTCCAGCTTGCGGGTGATAATGGTCACCCCCCGAATCCCGGCGCTGGCGATAATGCTGTTGCCACCCCAACCCAACACGGTCAGCGATTTTCCGGCGGCCTGAGTTTGCCGCAAAATGGCCACCATCTCCGCTTCTGTGGTCGGTTGATAGGCTTCATCCAGCGGACCACCAATACGATAGGTGGTAAACTGGGCGCCCATTAGCACTTGGGGCAGGCAGGCACTCATGGGGAGGTCCAATTTCGCAGCAGTTTGGTAATGTTGCCAGCCCCCATAGATAGCACGATGTCACACGGCTGAATGACCGCTTTCAAAGCCTCCCGCACGGGTTCAAAATCCGGGGCCAACGGAACATACTGAGCCTTGGGGTGTTTCACCTTCTGGGCAAAGGCATCTGCGGTCATCCCGGGAATCACCGGCTCGTGAGCGGCGTAAACATCGGTCAGAAACAGCAAGTCGGCATCGTCAAAGCAGGTTAAAAACTCTTCCCAAAGGGCTTGCAGACGAGAGTAACGATGCGGCTGAAACACGGCGATCACCCGCCCCTTGGTGCCTTGCAGAGATTCTCGGGCTGCTTTCAAAGTCACCAGAACCTCGCTGGGGTGATGGGCGTAATCATCCACCAACAGGGCGTGATTCCAGTCACCGACTTTCTCAAAACGCCGTCCCATCCCGGTAAATGCTTCCAGGGCCTGGGCCAGCTGATCAAAGTCCGCCCCCAACTGATCGCCCACAGCCACGGCACACAGGCCATTAAACAGGTTATGTTTGCCGGGAACCGACATATTCAGCTCGCCCAGCATTTTTGAATTACGGTACACATAGGCCTGATAACAGCCTTTGGCGTAAGGACGGGCATTTTTCAGCCAATAGGTGGTTTCTGATTCCTGACCGGTAAACACATCCCCTGGGGCCAGTAGAATACGCTCCACCCCGACCGGGCAGTCCTGCATCAAGGCCTTGGTATTGGGACAAGTCACGTTAAAAAAGACTTTGCTGTTAGGCTTTAAGGCGTTCAAGTAGGTTCTAAACGTGTCCAAAACCCCTTCCAGCCCGTTGGTATAGTGATCCGCATGATCCAACTCCAGGTTAGCCACCACAGACAACGTGGGCTGATACTGCAAAATGGTGCCATCACTCTCATCCAGCTCGGCCACTGCGTATTTGCCATCCGGGCTGAGAATGGCGTTGGTGTCCAACTGGGGCATTTTACCGCCCACCACCACAGTCGGTTCCAGCCCGGCCAGCTTGAGGGCTAACCCGGTCATCCCGGTGATGGTGGTTTTACCGTGGGTTCCCGTAATCCCGATGGTGGTTTCATGGCCCAGCAAGGCACCCTGCATTACTTCTCGCAGCAGGCTGGAACGATGGTGGATTTCCAGCCCCTTCTCCAACGCTAGGGCAATTTCCGGATTCTGTCGATCGATAGAGGAAGAGACAATCAGCAAGGCCTTGTCCGGCACCTGATGGGCGGCATGCCCAATGAAAATAGAGCCGCCCAAGTCCCGCAAGGCTTTGGTATAGGCGCTTTCAGCAGCATCGGAGCCACTGACCTGAAAGCCGGATTGAATCAGCACCTTGGCCAGACCACTCATGCCCACGCCGCCCACGCCCACAAAGTGCACGGGACGAGCTTTGTCCAAGGTCAACGGCTGGTTAAGGGTTTCGGTCGCAATACTCACAACAGGCCCCCTTAAACCGACGACAGTTCGCGTTTTTGTTTCACGTAGTCCTGAACCACTTCCCGATCATCGAAGTGAATGGTGCGATCGCCCAGTATTTGATAATCTTCGTGCCCTTTGCCCGCCACCACAATAATGTCGTTGGGCTGGGCCAAATCAATGGCCTGATGAATGGCCGCCTGACGGTCGGCGTCCACAATCATGCGGGCGGAATCAAAGCGCTGAATGCCGGAAATGACATCGGTAATAATCTGCTGCGGGTCTTCGGTTCTGGGGTTATCCGAGGTAATCACCAGCAAATCGGCCAAGCGTTCGGCGATGCCACCCATTTTGGGGCGCTTGGTGGCGTCCCGGTCCCCGCCGCAACCAAACACGGTAATCAAGCGGGCATCCTTGGGGGTGACCACTCTGGCGGCGTTCAGCACGTTCTCCAAACCATCCGGGGTGTGTGCGTAATCCACGATAACATAAGGCTTTTCAGAAACCACTTCAAAGCGGCCCCGAATGCCGGGCACCCGTTCCAGCGATTTCACGCAGGCATCCAGCGGAATGCCCAGAGCCAAGCCACTGGCCAGGGCGGCCAAGGCATTGTAAACGCTAAATTGACCGCCCAGCTTGAGCTTGACCTCAGCCTTACCCACCGGCGTGACCACGGTGAAGGACGATCCGGAAATGCTGTAGTTGGCATTCTCAATGCGCACGTTGGCATCCGGGCTTTGAATGCCATAAGTATACAAGGTCACTCCCTGAGGGCAGGCAGCGATAAACTCACGGGCATAATCAGAATCCAGATTGATGACCGCAGAGCGTTTTTGGCCTGAGGACACATCCAACCGACTGAACAACAGGGCTTTGGCCTGCCAATACTGCTCCATGGTTTTATGGTAATCCAGGTGATCCTGGGTCAGGTTGGTCAACACGGCCACTTCAAAGTCGCAACCGTGGACCCGGTATTGATCCAAAGCATGAGAGCTGACCTCCATCACCACGTAACAGTTGCCTTCTTCCTGCATCTCATGCAGAATCTCCTGCAATTCAGTGGCCATGGGGGTGGTGTGCCCGGTGGAGTCATAGGCTGTGCGTTTGCTGGTTTTTTGGCCCAAGGTACCAATCAGGCCCACTTTCTCCCCCTGATCAGCCAGCATTTGTTCAATCAGGTGAGTTACGGTGGTTTTGCCATTGGTGCCCGTCACCCCCACCAAGCGCATTTTACGTCCGGGGAAGTTGTACAAAGCGGCGCTGATTTCAGCCAAGGCCTTGTAGGTATTGGGAACGGCAATCACGGGGATGTTCGCAGGCAAGGACACGCTGGATTGACGCTCCTGCTCGATAATCAAAGCCACAGCGCCTTGTGTGGCAGCGTTTTGCAAAAACTGGTGCCCATCGGTGCGGCTACCACTGAGGGCCACAAACACGGTGCCCGCCTTCACATGACGAGAATCACTGGTCACCCCGCCAACCGCTTGCTGGGTGTGTTGCGCAAACAAATCCGGGGTCACCATGACGGACTCGGACAGGTACTGGGGAAGATCGGCCAATTTCATCGCGTTATGTCTCTCAGTGCATTAACCGTAACTCTGGTGGCATCCCAACGCGGATGCCGAATGAACGCTAGTGGGTGTGCGTCGATGCGGGCACAGGAACCCCAACCATCGAGTGAACACTGCCCAACCCGGTGGCGGACGCAACTCTTCTACGTGCTATTTTAGCAGCATTCAGGCCCAAATAGCTGACCGTTTCCTGAGCAATGTTGCGGAAAATAGGACCGGCCACCGTACTGCCCCAGGACTCAGCCATTTGTGGGCTGTCTACCACCACCATAATCAGCACTTTGGGGCTTTTTGCCGGAAAAAAGCCCACAAAAGACGTATAAACATCCGGGCTATAGCCAATGCCTTCGGCTCTGGGCTTACGAGAGGTTCCGGTTTTCCCAGCCACTTCCACGCCATCCACCCGAACGGTGGAGGTTTTGGCTTCCTGAATGCTGCGGGTAAGCAAGTAGCGCATATCGGCGCAGGTTTTTTCGCTAAAAATACGCCGATGGGTCACCGGAGAGCCCTTCATCACGTGGGGAGAGTTCCAAATGCCACCGTTGGCAATGGCCGCCACCGCAGAGGCCATTTGCATGGGCGTGGCTGCCATCCCGTAACCGTAGCCGATGGAGGCATGGGTGGATTCATCCCAGGACTTGGGGGGTAAAATAATTCCCGCTGACTCGCCGGGGATATCAATGCCCGTTCTGGAGCCAATGCCCATCAGTTTGAGCATTTCATAGTGCTGTTGAATGGGCAGCATCAGTGAGATTTTGGCGCTAGCAATGTTGCTGGAGTGCATCAACAGGTAAATCAGGTCGATCATACCGGGTGCGCCATGCTTGCCGTAATCGTAGTTCTGAATGGTCCAGCCGCCCACTTTCATCTTACCCGTATCTAGAATACGACTGTCTCGGCTGATTTTACCCAACTCCAAACCGGAAGCCACCGTCAAAATCTTGAAAGTGGAGCCCGGCGGGTACACATCGGTAATGGCCCAGTTTTTCAACGCCTCGGCGGAAGCCTTATAGAAATGATCCGGGGAATAGGTGGGTAACACGGCAAAGGCCAAAATCTCCCCAGTGCGGGGATCCATCATCAGTACCGTGCCCCGCTTGGCGTGACTGCGGGCCAAGCCAGCGGCCAGTTCCCGTTCGGCCACATATTGCAAGCGGGCATCAATGGTCAATCGCACGTCCTGAGCCTTGGGTAGGGTCACCAGATTCTTGGGATCCAGCTTACCCAGATCCACCACATTTCCCCGACCATCCAGATAAGTATTGTTCAGGTCTGTGGGCTTTTTCTTGAGGATTTTTGCGGCAGAAGCCTCCACCCCGGAACTGACCTGGGCCTCATCGTTGACGTAACCCAGCACATGGGCAGCCAAATTGCCCTGAGGATAGTTCCGCACGTTCTTTTTCACAAAATCCAGACCGGGCAAGCGCACCTGCCGCACCACGGGGCGGCCATTGTCATCCAGAATCAACTTCTTGGTCTTGGGATCATGGGCCACCACGGGCGTCCGTACGGCCAAAATGGCTTCCATTTGTGGCTTGGTCAGGTTCTTTTTCAATCCAATGGTGCTATAAGGCTCTGACAGCTTTTCCAGCAGCTTTTTTTCATCCATATCCAGTACTGGGGCCAATGCCGTGGCGATTTGTTCCACCGACATCTTGAAAAAATACTTGGGATGAACAAACAAGTCGTATAAAACCGTATCCTGAGCCAGGACCATGCCCCCCCGATCCACAATGCGCCCTCGGTTGAACAAAGTGAGGGCCTGATTGCGGGACAGCTGCGCTTTCTTTTTCAAGTGATTGGCGTCAATCAGCTGGATATAAAACAATTTACCGATCATGGCCGTCAAAAGACAGGCCAGAATCAGCAATAAAATGCGGAATCGCTTGGGGGAAAAGGTGTCCCGGGACTTGGGTTCACGGGGAGGTCGCGGCGGCGGTTGCATGCGTCGCTGCTGTAAATGCTGTCGCTGGCGTTGACGGTAGCCGTCCCTAGTACCCGTAGACACTCGGAAACTCCTGTTTAACGGGGGGCAGCGCGGGCAACTGAATCACGGTTGCGGAAGGGGGTACGTCTATGACCGTTTCCGGCATATGCAAATGGGGCACCTTGGCCGCTGCCGCTTCTACATTTTTATAGGAACGAATGTGGTTCAGCTTGACCTGCAATTCCTTGTTCTGCTCGTTCATATCCCGGGTATGCTTGGCCAGCTTATTGATAGAGTCTTCAAACTGCACCTTGACCCCATAGGCACCCAGGGCACCAATCACCAACACCCCCAGAAACAGGGACAATACACGGCTGGATATCCTGAGCAGCCAGCCACTTCTGGCCGGTTTAAAGTTTCCCTGAATGATCATGGGCTTGGATTGCTCTCTCATGCGGATGTTGCCCCAAATAGCGTTTGGTTTCAGCCTTGCGGCTTCTGGCTAATGCTGAATCAGTACGAAGACCACGCGAGCCTTTGACAGACCCAACTTTATTATATTAGCCCTGTGGCCCTGCCGTCACGCGAAAGTTGAAGCACAACGTTACACAGCCTAGAAAAAAAGTCAGCCCATTTTCAGGAAGACCAAAGCGTGCGGCTCTATTCGGCAGCCACAATGCCCTTCAAATCGTAGGGGGTAACGTGGGTGATTTTGACCTTCACAATCTCCCCGGGCACGGCCTGCCCTTTGACCTGAACGGTGTTGTCCACTTCCGGAGCATCCCACTGGGTGCGCCCAATCAGGGTGCCGTACTGGTTGACCATATCGATCAACACGTCCACGGTTTGCCCAATCATCTCCTGATTTTGGGCAAAGGCGATTTGCTGCTGCAAGGCCATCAGCTCATTGCGACGCTGCTTGATCACGCTTTTTTTGACTTTACCGTCCAGGGTCTTGCTGTGAGCGGTATCCACATCGGAGTACTCAAACACACCCAGACGATCCCATTTCACCTGCTCGATAATGGTTTTGAGGTGCTGATAATGCTCTTCCGTTTCACCGGGGAAGCCCACAATAAAGGAGGTGCGCAGCTTGACGTTCTTGATTTTGGCCCGAGCCCGCGCGGCAAATTCCACCAAATCGGTCACCGGCCGACGCATGCGTTTCAGCACTTCCGGATGGCTATGCTGCAAGGGGCAATCCAGATACTTCACCACTTTATCGCAGTCGTTAATGGCTTCCAGCAGTTCATCAGATACCAGGTTGGGATACGCATACATAAAACGAATCCACTCGATTTCCTCAACCTCGTTCAGGGCCCGCAGCAAGGCAGGCAGGCTGGAACCAATGTCTTTGCCGTAGCTGGTGGTATCCTGACCCACTAGAATAATCTCGGTGACCCCACGCTGAGCCATTTCCCGGGCGTTTTCCACAATATTTTCCACACTGCGGCTGCGGAAGGTGCCCCGCATGCTGGGAATAATACAGAAAGAGCATTTGTAATCGCAGCCCTCGGCGATTTTAAGATAGGTATAGGAACCCACCGTGATATGACGACGCACGGTGTCTTCTTCCAATATGTAGGTGGGGTCCTGCTGCATGGCCAGCACCCGCTCGCCACTTTCCACCCGCTTCATGACCTCGCCGATTTCGGCCACGTTGTTAATACCCACCACGGCCTTGGCTTCCGGGAACAAATCCAGCAGCTCACCCTGAAACTTTTGGGCCAGACAGCCGGTGATCAATAGCTCTTTACCCTGCTCGGCCAAACTGGCCAAAACGCCTACGGACTCCTTCTGAGCGGAATCGATGAAGGCACATGTGTTGACCAATACAATGTCAGCCTCTTCCTCACTGGCCACAATCTGATGGTGCTCTTTATCCAGAATGCCCAGCATGGTTTCGGTATCCACCAGGTTTTTGGGGCAGCCCAAATGGACAAAGCCTACTTTTTTCTTGCCGCAACTATCGGCCTGAGGGGTGTCGGTCATTGGGGCGTCCGTGGTGAGGGAAGGAGGAGGGGTCATGCAATATCCACCATATTTGTGTATTGAACATTAAATTTTTTAGCAGTGCGCGTCACTACTTATAAATAACAGAGTACTAAAAACAAAAGGTTCACACGAGTTGACCCGCGACATTACAGATAAGGAAGCACCACACAGCCACTCATTTGAAACGAGCAGTTACAAAATTATTTAGCGGACTTGGGAACAAAGACAAACCTGACCGTCATTAATCAACAAGAAAGTCACAATCGGGGTGCTGGAAAAGTACGGCGTTTGTTGAGAATCCCCTCTAGCGCCAAGCTATAAAAGCCAACCCAGCCACAAGCTGACCGTTCGGAACGAGATCATCCGCACAGGCCAAGTCCCACAGTTCAACACAATTCTATTTATGCCACCCTAGCGGGACACAACCATCCACGGGGAGTTTTCATTATGCTGCAATTTAAAACCCTGCCAAATACACAGCCCATCGGTACGCTACATGCCTGGCAGGATTTGGCCTTGAACTTGGGCAAACTCTCTTTGGCCGGATTATTCGTGACCGGCACTGTATGGTTTATGGGCGTTTACGCCTAAAAGCGCTGCCCTAAAGCTTTACTTTAAAAGTCATTTAGCAAAGCTTATTTAGCGCTCAAATTCCGCAAAGCCCCTGTGACTCAATAAAAAATTTACACACAACACTCTCTCCTGTCTTTATTCCTTCCTACCAATTCCGTACTACCCCGCTGTCCAGTTTAGCCAAACGGCTGGACGGCTTTTCTTTTTGGAAGAGGAAACTTCAGACAGAACGAAGATTTGCACTAGCGGTAGTTGGTGAACTGCAAGGGCATGCTCTGGCGATCGCCAAATTCACGAACGTGCTTGATCACATCCTGCAAGTCATCCCGGCTTTTGCCAGTGACCCGCACCTGATCACCCTGAATGCTGGCCTGCACTTTCAACTTGGCATCTTTAATATGGGCCACAATTTTCTTGGCCATCTCGGTCTCAATGCCTTGCTTCAGGTTAATGACCTGTCGCACTTTACCGCCCAAGGCGGATTCCGCATCCTGACGATCCAGAATCAAGGGACTCAGGCCCCGCTTGACCACCTTGGCTTCCAGAATATCGAAAATATTTTGTGCCCGGAATTCATCGGTGGTGGTCACCACAATTTTCTTGCCCTCTTCCAATTCCAGCTCACTGCCGGAATCTTTCAGGTCAAAGCGAGAGGCGATCTCCCGGCGGGTTTGATCCAGAGCGTTCACCAATTCCTGCTGGTCAAACTCGGAAACGATATCAAAACTGGCATCCTTAGCCATAATGGCAGGCTCCTTTGTCACTCAAAACAAAAAATAGAAATCAATCAAAGCTCGGTGCTGGACTACTTTAGAGTGCAATTCAGATTGCAATCAGTCCAATATCCGCATTGACTTCGGTAACAAGCCAAAGCGGCGAGCATTTTTACAAGCCAAACGGTTTGTATTACATTAAGCGATTGTAGACCAAAAACATCAGCCATAAAACGTCCCACCCCCTGAAAAAGCCAGCGATGGGGAAAAACGTCGGAAAGCAGGGCAACCCCATGGAATACGCCATCCAACTCATCCTGCCCATTATTGGTGGCCTCATGCTGGGGGATTGGCTGAGTAAAACCTACGGCATTTCACCACTCTGGACGGTCTTACTAAGTATCCTGGGTATGGTCATGGGCATTTATGCTTTTTACAAGCGGGGCATGGCCGCACAAACGCTCCATAAGAAACAACATTCGTCCCTCAAAAAAGGCCCAAAGGACAAATCGCCTCAAAAGGACGCCAAAACCAAACCACCCACCAATCATCCAGACACACCCAACCCGCCATCCAGCCGACCTTCCAAGGCAAGCACCACCCTAGATGCCCTACATGATCTGTATCAGCAGATAGAGCAGCACCCACCAAAAGAAGCCAATGATTTCCCGCCTAATCTGGACAAAGAACTAAACCATGACAACACTAGAACCGAACCTCCAAAAGCAGGGGACTGAGCCTGTCATAACACCGTTTCTGGCAATGAAAAGAAGACTGTGGCTGGGAACTCTGGCGCTGGATGCCCTCCTGCTGTGTGGATTCGCCCTGTTTTACCCGCAACTCCTCAAGCTGTGCGTGGCCGGCATACTCCTGGGCCTAGGCTACCTGTGGAGCCTTATGTTTAACGCAGAAAACCCCAAACAAGGCGTGCAAATGGCATTTTCAAGCATTCGGGCCTGTTTATTTGCCTACGCACTGGTTCAGGTGTCCCAAGGCAGGGCCAACGATCTTGCTATTGTCATCGGCGGATTTTTAAGTTACAAAGTGATTCTTACCGTGGATTGCGCAATTCAGGCACTATCGGCATTATTTGGCAAGGCATCGGTAAAGGCAGACCGGCCTACTGTTTAAGCACCTTTTGTTGCCGCAACGGAACGCTCGTCACTGTGATTTGTGCCCACTCAAGCAATAACGCCTAGCCTGTCTCTGCCTCCGGGACGCGCAAACCACCCAATTTTCAAACCGGTTTTTGAATCAGTTTTTTAAGTTACAAAAGGATCGTCATGGAACACGAATGGGTCGTTCAACTCGCTGGTCAAACAGTAAACCTCAACACCCTGATCATGGTGTGGATGGGTATGGCGCTTATTTTATCGGCGGCCTGGCTGGCCACTCGCAATTTAAGCGTTGCTCCCACTAGGCTACAGGTTGTGAGCGAAGGCTTCTACGACCTCTGCCGAAGCATTACTATGTCCACTGCTGGCAAGCGAGGTGATGGCTTCCTGTACTTCGTGGGCTCTTTGTTTCTGTTTATCCTAACCTCCAACGTCATGGGGCAACTTCCCCTACGCTTGATTCACATACCAAGCGGTGAATTGAAGGCAGCAACCGCCGATATCAACACCACTGCAGCCTTGGCTTTTTGCACAGTACTAATGTACTTTGGCTATGGCATATATAAAAAAGGTTTTCGTTACTTCAAACACTACATCTCTCCAGACCCCTGGTACATTGGCATTTTCTTTTTACCCATCAATTTGCTTGAAGACATTACGCGCCCCGGTTCTTTGCTAATCCGGCTTTATTTCAACATATTAGTGGGTGAAATCCTCTCCAGCATCGCTATGAGCGTGACCCCCTATGTTCTTCCATCGCTGGTCATTTTTCTTGAGTTATTCGTCGCTGTGATACAAGCTTACATCTTTGCCATCTTGAGTTCTGTATACATTAGCCTCTTGTCGGAGGATCATCACTAAGCTACTTTTTGATTTCACACTTACCACCATTTGATAAATTAATCTGTATTATTCCCCCAAATAGATAAAAAGGAGATTCTACATAATGGATACAGCTGCCGTCGCATTATTAGCAGGCGCCTTGGCCGTAGGGATCGCTGGTATCGGTCCTGCAATTGGTATCAGCTTGATGACTTCCGCGTTTTTCAACAGCGTTGCTCGCCAACCTGAAATTCAAGGCAATGTTGAAAAACAATACTTTATTACCCTAGGTCTTGTAGAATTGCTGGGTCTGTTCGGATTCGTAACCTTCTTCTTGCTGTACCTGAAGTATGCGCCTAACTAAATAGAGCGATTCTGACTTGTAGCCGCTTGTCAACCCGCTTGTTACATCAAGCCAGACAGGCGGCTACAACGAAAACCCCAAGCTCTTAACCGAAAGTTTCAAGTTCAGCTTTGCGCCACAGGAACCCTTTCCCTTATGCCCACTTTTAACGCCACATTTCTTTTCGTCCTGCTTAGTTTTGCGATTTTTGTTGCCTTAATGAAGGCCATTTACTTCGACCCAATTATGGCCATTAAAAATGAGCGTGAGCGTAAACTGACCCAGGATGAACAGTCCGCTAAAGATTTTTTAAAGCAGTTTGAGAAGCTCCATACCGAGTACCAAGCAGGCACCAAGAAGGCCCGTCTGGAAGCCCATCAACTGATTCAGCAAATTCGGCAACAGGCCAAAACATCGGCCCAGCAACTGGTCATTACCGCCCGCAATGACGCCCAGCGGGAAACCGATCGTCAAATAGCAGACCTGTCCGTCTGGCGGGAAAAGACTTATGGGGAGCTGGAATCCGAACGGGCAGCACTGACCCAGGTCGTCATCGCTAAAGTCAAAACCGGTGGAAAAGTCGGTTCCGCCACGGGTAGTTAGTAGTCCACACAGGAGCGAGTACAGCAGGAATGTTACCTCTTCACACAATTTCTCCCTTCTTGCAGCAAGCCTCCGTGTTTTGGCTGCAGGCACACCACGAAAGCGGTGAGCACCCCATGAGCTTTCTTCAGCAATTAGAGCAATCCAATGTGTTCAACGTATTGCTGGTGGCCTTAATTTTAGGGTTTGTGGCCAAAAAATTGAATCTCTTTGGCAGCATCGATGTGCAGCGTCAAAAGCTGGCCGCCGAAATTGAAGCCGTTGAATTGCAAAAGAAAAAGGCACTGGAACAACTGGAAGAAACCCAGCGCAAAACCAGCAATTTGAATGACGAAATCAACGAAATTTTGAGCACCGCCCGCGCCTCGGCAGAATCCATGTCCAACCAGATTTTGAGTGATGCTCGCAATGAATCGACCAAAATCGTGGAAAACGCCAAAAAGCGGGTAGAACTGGAACAACGGGCAGCCATCAAGGATCTGGAGCGCCGTTTGTTAAACGATGCGCTGGCCGATGCCCGCACAGAGTTGGCCTCACAATTGAGCGCCGCTGACCAAAAACGCTCCGTGGAAACCTTTTTGGATGAACTGTCGCAAATCAAGGGAGGCCAGCGCTGATGAGCAATCGATTGGAAAACAACAAGGTTGCCTCCCGCTACGCCAAGGCTTTGTTTGAAAGCGTGCAGGAAACTGGTGAAATTGAAAAGATCCACGAGGAACTCAAGACCGTCGCGGACTTGATCACCCAAGTGCCCCAGCTGGGGCCGTTCCTGGAAAATCCGGGCGTTCCCCAAGTCGATAAACAGCAATTTATCGATGAGCAGTTCGGCAAAAAAGTCAGCCCGTGGGTTCACCGGTTACTGAAGCTTCTGGTGGAGAATCAGCGAGCAGGGGTGATCCCGCAATTGCTCAGCCAATTTACCGAGTTTCGCAATCAGTATGAAAACAGCACGACGGCCGAAATCATCACGGCCGTGGAACTGGAAGAGGAACTGCGCACCCGCATTCGCAAAACCTTGGAATCCACCATGGGGTTCACCCGGGTCGATTTACAAAACCGCGTGGATCCGGGCTTATTGGGCGGCGCCATTATCAAAATTCAGGATCAGGTCATCGACGGCAGCTATGTAGGCCGCCTGGAAGCCTTACGCAAGCAGGTGGAAACCCTGTAGTCCAGCCTGAAAGCACTTCACTCAATTTTAAAGTTTGAACACACAGTAAAAAGGAACGAACCAATGGCATTACGTGCGGAAGAAATTAGTTCGATACTGAAAGAAAAATTAGCCAGCTACGAAAGCGATGTCTCTGTCAGCAATGTAGGCACCGTGCTGGAAGTCGGCGACGGGATCGCCCGCATTTACGGTCTGCGTGCCGCCATGTCCGGTGAGCTGGTTGAGTTCTCCGATGGTCACAACACCATGGGTATGGTGTTGAACCTGGAAGAGGACAACGTCGGTGTTGTAATCATGGGTGAGTACACCCACATTCAGGAAGGCCAGATGGTCAAGTCCACCGGCCGTATCGCCTCCGTGCCATTCGGCGAAGACTTGCTGGGTCGGGTAGTAAACCCGCTGGGCCTGCCTATTGACGGCAAGGGCAGCATTGAAGCCAAGGAATACTTGCCCGTTGACCGTAAGGCTCCCGGTATTATTGCCCGGAAGTCGGTACATCAACCCCTGCAAACCGGGATTACCGCTATTGACGCCATGACCCCCATCGGTCGTGGTCAGCGTGAGTTGATTATCGGGGACCGCCAGACCGGCAAAACCGCTGTGGCCATCGATACCATCCTGAACCAGAAGGGTCAGGACGTTATCTGTATTTACTGCGCCATCGGGCAAAAATCCAGCTCCGTGGCCCAAATTGTGAAGACTTTGGAAGACAACGGGGCCATGGAATACTCCATCGTGGTGGCCGCTTCCGCTACCGATCCGGCGCCCTTGCAGTATTTGGCACCATTTGGTGCCGTTACTATCGCTGAAGGCTTTATGGCCCAAGGGAAACACGTTCTGGTAGTATATGATGACTTGACCAAGCACGCTTGGGCCTACCGTGCCATGAGTTTGTTGCTGCGCCGCCCGCCGGGCCGTGAAGCTTACCCTGGCGATGTATTCTACTTGCACTCCCGCTTGCTGGAGCGTGCCGCCAAATTAAACGACAGTTTGGGCGCTGGCAGCATTACCGCTTTGCCCATCATCGAAACCCAGGCCGGTGACGTTTCCGCTTATGTTCCCACCAACGTGATTTCCATCACCGACGGGCAGATCTTCCTGGAATCCGACTTGTTCAACGCCGGGATTCGTCCAGCCATCAACGCCGGTATCTCGGTTTCCCGAGTCGGTGGTGCCGCCCAAACCAAGGCGATGAAAGCCGTAGCCGGTCAGTTGCGCTTGACCTTGGCCCAGTTCCGGGAACTGGAAGCGTTTGCCCAGTTCGCCAGCGATTTGGACAAGGCCACTCAGGATCAACTACGTCGTGGCCAAATCATGGTAGAAGTGCTGAAACAGCCTCAATACAGTCCGCTGTCGGTTGCCCAACAGGTTTCCCTGCTGTTTGCCGCCAACAAGGGCTTGCTGGATGAATTGGAAACCAGCCAACTGGCCGCTTTCAAGCCAGAATGGTTCTCCTACTTCAGCGCCAACGTATCCGATATTGAAGCCAAACTGAACAAAGGCGACAAGCTGGATGACGCGGAAGACGCCAAATTGGTTGAGGCCCTGAAAAAGTTCCGGGATACCGTATTCTCCGGCGGCAAAGCGTAGGAAGGTCAGCGAAGGAAGCAAACCATGCCCAACCTGAAAGACATCCGACGCCGGATTAAAAGCGTCAAAAGTACCCAGAAAATAACCCAGGCCATGCGCATGGTGGCCGCAGCCAAGGTAAAACGCGCTGAAAACCGCGTCAGAGCGGCGCGTCCTTATGCGTCCGAGTTTCGCAAGATATTCAGTGATGTCTTCAATGCGCTTAAAAACCACAACGAGGACATCAGCGGCTCTCGTTACGCAGATCTGCTGCAATCCCGACAAATCCACAATGTGGGTATCGTGGTCATCAGCTCCGACCGTGGCTTGTGCGGAAACTACAACTCTGCGGTCATTCGTCAGGCTTTCCGCCTGGAGAAGGAGATCAAGGCTCGCGGATTAACCCCCAAATTCTACCTGGTGGGTAACAAGGCCATTCAGGCGTTTGCCCGATATTCCAATTCGGAGATTCTGGGCCGTAGCGCTGGTATCTCCGCAGCCCCCACCGTAGAAGACGCCAATTTGATTGCCCAGACGATGACCCAGGCTTTCCTGGACGGAAAGATTGACACCATTGATGTGTTATCCACGCACTTTGTGTCCATGATTTCTTACAAGGTGCAGATTAGCCCAGTGATTCCGGTTCGTTCGTTCATTGACTGGGAGCCAGAACTGATTCCCACCCTGAATGACAGCCACTACAGCGTGTCTCCCAGCGATTTAAAACCCGAATTGCTGCTGGAGCCCAACGCGGTGAACATTCTGGACAAGATGGTGCCCATGTTTGTCAGCAATCTGCTCTACACCTTGTTACTGGAAGGTTCTGCCAGTGAGTTGGCCGCCCGGATGACCGCCATGTCCAACGCCACCAGCAACGCTGGGGATATGATCACCCGCCTGACCATTCAGTACAACAAGGTTCGCCAAGCCGCCATCACCCAGGAAATTCTGGAAATTGTGGGCGGCGCCGAAGCGCTGAAATAAATAACTTCAAAAGAAAAGCCGGCTGGGCATAAAGCTCGGCCGGTTTTTTGATGGGTAAAAAATAAATTGTGTTTTCAGGGCTTTTAAATCAAGTCAAAAACAATGAAACCACCGTGATTTGAAGCATCTGGTACTAGGCGAAAGTATCCAGGTGACCCAAACTGTGGGTTTCATATTGACCCAAAGAACTGGAACCCGTGAACAAGGGGGTACCATTAAAGGTATCCACGCACAGGTTGGCGCTGCCGCTGGCGGTAGCCCCTTTGAAGGTCGGTAACGCAGCACGAATGGGTTGGTTTGCCACTGGGGTCAACAGGGTTTTAAGTGCGGCTCCAAAAGCATTCATACGAAAACACTCACTTTCTGAATTAGCTTCCTTAAAGAAAAAGGTTGGTAGACGAGTTAGGTTTTTGTCTTTCAAACACTTAGGTTAGTGTCATTAAAACACCCTAATAGAATTTTGTAAACACCAGTATGAAAATTTTTATGAAGCCCCATGCCTGGCTGATATTGAAGGGGTTTTGGCAGAGCGATGACAATCCGGCCGGATTTTGCGTATACTATAAAGAGTTTTCAGCAAAGCCCGCCTGAATTTGAGCGGTCAACGCCCGTCACAGCATGCCCAAAGTCAGAGAGACCCCTTCATGTTCGACTTAATCCGCAAGATCCTGCCCGATCCCAACGAGCGTAAAATCAAAGCCCGTGAGCCTATCGTGGATCACATCAACGATCTGGAAGCGGAAATGCAAGCCCTCAGCGACGATGAACTGCGGGGCAAGACAGACTACTTCCGGCAAATGCTGGCTGGACGGGAACGTGGCGAAAACGAAAAGCGGGACCGTCAACTGGAAAAAGAAATGCTGGACATGATGTTGCCAGAAGCTTTTGCCGTGGTCCGGGAAGCCAGCCGTCGGGTGCTGAACATGCGCCACTTTGACGTGCAATTGCTAGGCGGCATGGTGCTGCATGACGGTGGAATTGCCGAAATGCGCACCGGGGAAGGAAAAACACTGGTAGCCACCCTGCCCGCCTACCTGAACGCCCTGACCGGCAAAGGGGTCCATGTCATTACCGTAAACGACTACTTGGCACGTCGAGACGCTGAGTGGATGGGCAAAGTCTACAACTTTTTAGGCCTGAGCACCGGTATGGTGCTGTCTCAGCAGCGCAGTTTCAATGCGTTTGCTGATAAAAAAGCCGCTTATGCCGCAGACATCACCTACGGCACCAACAACGAGTTTGGTTTCGACTACCTGCGGGACAATATGGCAGGCTCCAAGAGCCAATTGGTCCAACGCCCCTTCAACTTTGCAATTATTGACGAAGTGGACAGCATCCTGATTGATGAAGCCCGAACCCCGCTCATCATCAGCGGACGACTGGAGCAATCGGCCGACATGTACCGCACCATGGCCCGTATTGCCCCCTTATTGCAGCCCGAACGCGATTACACCGTGGATGAAAAGGGCCGCAACGTGGTGTTGACCGAAGAGGGGATCGATCGCGCTCAGGAAATCCTGGGTGTGGAAGACCTGTTTGATATTCAGCACAACATGGCCCACCACATGCTACAGGCCCTGAAAGCCAAGGAACTGTTCCGCCTGGATGTGGACTATGTGGTCAAAAACAACGAAGTGGTTATTGTAGATGAGTTCACGGGCCGCTTAATGGACGGACGTCGCTGGAGCGATGGCCTGCACCAGGCCGTAGAAGCCAAAGAGGGTGTCGCCATTCAGGATGAAACCCAGACCTTGGCCAGCATCACCTTCCAGAACCTGTTTCGTCTGTACCCCAAACTCTCCGGGATGACCGGAACGGCCCAAACCGAAGAAGCCGAATTCGGCAAGATTTACAACCTCAGTGTAACCACCATCCCCACCAACCGTTCGGATAAACGTAACAACCTGCCCGACACCATTTACAAGAACGAGCGCATCAAAATGCTCAAGGTGGTGGAAGAGATTGTGGAATACCACCAACTGGGTCGCCCGGTGCTGGTGGGAACGGTTTCCATCGAAAAGTCCGAAGAGATTTCCCACCTACTGTCCAAGCCAATCACCCTGACCCAGCACCTGCGGGAAAAGGCCGCCCGCCTGCTGAACAGTCTGGATGCCACAAAGGACGCCGAATTGTACAACAAGATGGCTGGCAAATTGCGCAATCCGGAAGCGGCACGCCCGGAAGATTTCACGGAACTGGCCAAAGATCAGTCTGAAGATCTGGCCGTCTTTCTGGAAGGGCTGGCCAAAACGCTAAAAACAGTAATTGCCATTCAAAACGGCCTGCCTCACCAAGTGCTGAACGCCAAACATCACGAGCAAGAGGCCATGATCGTGGCTCAGGCCGGACGCAAAGGGGCCATCACCATCGCCACCAACATGGCTGGTCGAGGGACTGACATTTTGCTGGGTGGTAACGCCGATGCCATGGCCAAGAGCGAGTTTGAACTAATGGGGATGGACTGGCGCACCGTGGATCCGCAGGATCTGGACGCAGCCATTGCCCGCAAGAAACTGCTGACCGATATCGAAAAAGAAGAAGTGCAGTCCCAGGGCGGTTTACACATCATCGGAACTGAGCGTCACGAATCCCGGCGGATTGACAACCAATTGCGGGGTCGGGCCGCCCGTCAAGGCGATCCGGGTTCCACCCACTTCTTCCTGTCGCTGGAAGACGGACTGATGCGCAAATTCGGCGGCGATCGCATCGCAGGAATGATGGACATGCTGGGCGTGGATGAAACCATGCCCATTTCCGCCAAAATGGTCAGCCGGGCCATTGAAGGGGCCCAGCGCAAGGTGGAAGCCTACTATTTTGATATTCGTAAGAACATTTTGCAGTACGACGATGTACTGACCGAGCAGCGCCAACTGATTTACGAGCAACGTAAAAAAGTGCTGAACGGGGAAAACCTGCGGGATTCCGTTCGCCACATGGTGGAGCAAGCCATGGAGCGCATTGTGACCACCCACTTGCCTCCCAACACCACCCCGGAAGACTGGGCCGAAGACGTACTGGCCGAAATGCTGAACACCATTCACGGCATTTGCCCGCAACTGGGGCCGGTCATTACCGTGGAAAGTCTGAGCGGCAAAAGTCAGGCGCAGGTGCTGGACTTCGTGAAAACCGAAGGCGTCAAAGTCTATGAAACGCTGGAAAGCGAACTCAGCCGAATTTCCAAAGAACTGGAAGCCTCTCACGGGGTGAATTTAGCCGGTCTGGATGAAGATGATGAGCAAGCGGCCAGTGAGCTGGAAAAACTGTCGCCCGAGAAAGTGGCTGAAATCAAGCATCCACTGCGCCGCATTGAGCGGGATATTTTGCTCTCGGTCATCGACAACCGCTGGATTGACTACCTGCACAACCTGGATGGGCTGCGGGACGGCATTGGCCTGCGAGCTTACGGCCAGAAGGATCCGCTGATTGAATACAAGCGGGAAGCCTTTGAAATGTTCCAGAACCTCACCTACGAAATTCAGCGGGATACGGTGATGATTCTGTTCAACACCCGCATTGAAATCCAGATGCAGCGCCAGATGGAAGAACCTGTGCTGAGTGTGGAAGAGGAAATGCACCACACCCCACTGACCGAGGCGTTGGAGCATATTCAGGAACTCCCGGAGATGAGTACGGCTACCACGTTCATTGATGCTGAACTCCCCTCAGGTATTGCCGATTCCGGCTTGGAGCCGGGCGATGGTCCTGATGAAAATCGCTCCAGAAAAAAGCCCAGCAAGATTAACCCCTTCTAGGCCTGCTTCTCAATAATTAATCTTTCTACGCACAAAATAAACAAAAGAAGTGTTTATGCATGCAAGTGACAGGGCGTGGAAGATTTATTCTGTGAAAAGCAAGCTGGGCACACTGTGGCCTTCAAAATGGCCTTTTAAAAAGGGCGGTAAAATGCTCAAGCGTTCGGACGGCTTCCTGCCCGCAGAGCGCAAATTAAAGCGCCAACTGAGCCAGGATGTATTTCAGGCCGAAAAACAGCAGGTCAAAGCTCACAACCAACTCAGCGATGCCCTCCAGAAACGCAATGAGGCCCAAGGCACGCTCACCGAAAAACTGGTCGATGCGGGCAGCAAAAGCTCTATCCAACGGGTGGGCGTAGGCATGGCCGAACGCGGACTACAAATGCCCGCCGTGGCCAAAGCGGTCGATCAACAACTTCAACCCCTGGGATTGAGCAGCGAACTGGGCAAAGGGTTTCTGGATGGCTTCGCCGCCCAGAAGGGACTGAAAAAAGGGTTGAACCCCTCACAATACAGCAACCCGAACCCCATCGATTACACCAAGACCGGAACCGAAGTCTTATCCGCCACCCCGCAAGTAGCCAAGCTCACCCAACGTCAGGCCAAAGTGGCCCGCAAGGCAGAGCGTTATACTCAAAAAACTGAACAACTCAAAGAGGTCAAGCTGGCCAATTTAGCCCAAAAACAGGGTGAACTGCGAAGCTATAGCAGAGGGCATCTCAAATCCGGTTCCGTTCAGGCGGAGTCTCCGGAGGCGTTAGCCCAAATGCTCAATGGCACCAATCCAAGCAGCCTGATTGGTAAAAAGGCCGTTCAGGTTCTAGATGTAACTGGTGCCAGATTGACGCCGGAACCGGCTCCCGGCAAGCTGACCAAGCCCACCAAAGAACCACTTTTTGGAGGTGAGCTGTCCCCAAAGGAAAAAGCACACAAACAGCTGGAAGCCAGAGATCAACGGCTCCGCCAACTGGACGCCGAATTGCGCCAGCAAGACCCGTCGGCTTTAAATCAAGCCATTCGGGAGCGAGATTTTTACCAAACCAGCACGGTAGGCGATGTCCTGCGGGGCGCGGCGAATCAGCCTAAGGAAGCTGGCATTGTGCTGAGTCACGTGGCCCATCAACACATCCCCAAGGGGCCAGGGGCCCAAGCATTGTACAGCCCGAAAACAGTCAAAAACGCGGAATATCAGCTTTCTCATTCTGTAGGCCAGGAGCTGGGCAAGGGAAACGCCGAAAAAATGTTGCAGGCCCAGGTCAAAGTGGAAACCTTGCACAATCAGGGCAAAAGCACCGCTCAGGAACTACGGGATCTGCACAGGCAAAAGGCGCTGGAATCTGATCGTCAGATGATGATTGACGCAGATGGCGACACCTTCTTCGATGCCTTTGAGTCCGCAAGGAACCTTCGTAAAGCGGAAAAGCGCTACGATGCGACCGCCCTTCAACAACTACCCCGACCGGAAGACGCTTTATACCTGGATGATACCGTCAGCCAGTTCATCCCGAAAAGTCTGGGCGAAGGGCTTCGTCGTCCGCTGCGGGCCTGGCTTGATCCGCCCGCGCAACCCTAGACTCCCGCCTCAAGGCTGGGTCTCATCTACATATAACTTTACACTTCCGCCCGAATCCTAAAGTTGTCTTTGAAAATACCGATACCTTCCTCAGTCATCAACTGAGGCCACGGCATGGATTTCTACAACAGCGCGTTTGGACAGAACACCCAAAAAATGCTTGGCGATTACGCGCGCTATGCCAAAAGCATCCAGAAAGGCGACGGCGTCAACGCCTCTAAAAATGATGGATCCGCTGGGGCCATGCAAAATCAGATGATGATGCTCATGATGATGATGATGAGCCAAATGACCGGGCAATCTATGCCAATAGACTTACTGAACCAGCTTCCCTTACCCTTTGTACCAGGCCTGCCGGGCACAAAACCGACCAACCCGGCCATGATTTCTCTGGAGAGTCGCTTCGCCCAAAAAGCGACCGAACAAAATCCAGAGGCCCCCACGATCGAATTCACCAATAAGGATATTGATGCGGTCAAAGCGGATCTCAAGGCGGGTGTTTTTACTCGGGAAGAATTGGGCCAAGCCCTCATGTATCAACTGGCGGCGGGCCCGGACAAGTTCCAGCCCGCCATCAAAAAACTCATTCAGGCCTTTACCGATTCCGGCGACCTGAATGCAACTTCTTTTTTAAAGGGAGATTACCTGAAGCAACTCCCGGAAGCCCGCAAGGATACCCTGTTGTCAGCCCTCAGTGGCGCAGGCCTGACCTACGATAATAACAAGCCCAATACCCGATTGATTGGATTTACCCTGGAAGCTCTGGGCCAACCGGAAAGCAGTGATAGCAAAGCATTTGTACAAAAGCTCCTGCAAAAAATACAAAACGACCTTGGAACATCAACCGACAGTGCTCGCCGAAAAACACTGAGCCAACTGTTAGATCTGGCCGACATTTCGATCGATACCCAAGGAAAACTGACCTTCCCCTAGGGGCGTTTCAAAGACGAATTAACCTCTGACGGCACCAATGACTGTTCCGTGGACGCAAACCGACCGCCCTCTCCCCGTTTACGAAAAAAAGGATTATTGGGGTTTGGAGGATTTTGGAATGCCAACCGCTTCCGGGACTTTTTTGGAACCGGTTTTAACTCCGGCACATACTCACTGTCCAAAGTCGCTTCCGAGGTCTCTGCGTTTCGTTTGAGGCTGCTTTCAGTGTGTTTCTGGCGAGGCCATTCCAGCATTGGGAAATGAAGCCCCAAGGCTTCCTGTTCCCGACGAAACGCTAAAACCCAGGTGCGCAATTGCTTGGGAGTCAGCTGATAATTAGTCAGCAACGTTGGCCCGTCGGTTTGCCCACTGGCATACTCCTGAAGCATCAACGCCTTTTTGACTTTGAGCTCGGCACGCTTATTACCCAATTCGGCAGGCGTCTGCTCGGATGGGGGAGGGCTGGACTCTAACAGGGCAATCACATCCGCACGAATCGCATCACTGGTCAGCGAGGACAGGCTCGAAACCGGACGGACTGACGACAAGTCCGGCTCCTGCGTTATTGTTAATCTGGATTGCTGCCGAGTCTTGTAACCAGCCTTGGTGTCGGCAGCGCGTGGCGATAAGGGTTCCTGAACCGATCCCCAAAGCTGCTGTACTTGAGAGGACAAATCCAAATCAGGACTTAAGGCGATTGCCTGCAAGAGATGCTCATCCTTGGCCTGTCGGCGAGGTTGAGTCCGGCCAGTGCTCAAATCCTGAACGGCAGATCGGCGCGATTGTTTTGACTTTTTGGGCACGATTCCAGAGGCGACCGCCAAGGAGGCAGTGTCTTCTTCGGCAAGCTGTGGTTTCGCTTTTGGGAGGCCAAAAACATCCGACAGAAAGGGTTGGATAGATGGCCCTGCTGGTTCAATTTCCGGGCCTGCGTCCAGGTCTGAGTCTGCTGGTAAGAAATCCGCAGTGGTATTAGGCACAAAATAGCTGCCAACCTCCAGCGGTTCCAGGGAAAATTCCGGCTCAAACAAAGGCAACGGCGCAAGAGAAAAGGTATCTCCCTGAGCGGTGTGAAAAACGGGCGTGGTCGGCTCCATTACAGGAAATTCAGGGCGGGTTAGTTCCTCACGAAGCCGATTTTCCCAATAGCTAGGCTTTAAAGCCCCAGCATGTTTTAAAAACGGGTTATATTGCTCCAAAGGCTTCATGCAAATCACTCCAAAGGTCGGGAAAACGAGTTACAAAAACAAAAAATGCGGCCAAAGGCCGAAGGTACAAACACAAAAAGAAAACCGTAACTTGAATTGCTATTTACTTACTACAAAATTAGTTTTCAATCAAGCCATTTCACTGAATTACGCCATTCCCATGGGCAGTTACCCCCACGATGCAGTGGTTAGCTGCACCCGACGTACAATCTCCGCTTCAGGCACCGTCAAAAGCTGGCCCGCTTCCAGCACTTTTTTTCCAGCCACAAACACCGCCCGAATAGCCGAGGGCTGACTGGCGTACACCAGGTTTTTCAGGGCGTTTTGGCGGGGCTGCATGGAAAGGTCGTTGAGATCCAAGACCGTAAAGTCGGCAGCGTACCCGGCAGCCAATTCCCCAATGGGCAAGCCCAGATTTTTCCCTCCGTTCAGGGTTCCCATGGCGAACATGTCCTCAGCCGTGGTCACCGTGGAATCGTGGAACTTCACCTTTTGCAGCAGGCTGGTCATGCGCATTTCCTCAATAATGGAGGCCCGATTATTGCTGCACCCTCCATCGGTGCCCAGGGAGATACACACCCCGGCGGCCAGCATTTCCCGAATGCGGGTGATGCCATCCCCCAGAAACATATTGCTGGAGGGGTTATAGGACAACCCCGTGCCCCGCTGGGCCATTAATTCAATCTCGGCATCATCCAGCCACACGCAGTGAATACCCACCAATCGATCGTTCAACACGCCCAGCGACTCCAGAAAAGCCACCGGCGGCTTGCCGTGTTGTTGCTCGATCATCTGCCGTTCATACTGGCCTTCGGCAATGTGCATGTGAAACTGGGTGTCCAACTCCTCGGCCAGTTCAGCCCCGGCCAGAATCATGGCGGTGCTGGCCCCGTGCAGGCTATGGGGGGCGGGCAGCACGTGCACCATCGGATGCGCCTTGAACTCGGCGTGCAACTGCCGGGTATGGTCGCAGGCTTGGGGTAGGGTCTCCCGGAAGCGGGTGGGCGCCCCCTCCCAGTCGTAGAGGGTACGGGCCATCACAATGCGAATACCCACGGCCAAGGCCGCTTCGATCACCGCCCGGGCGTTCTCATTGGCCTGATCGTTAATGTAGAAAAAATCGCACACCGTGGTGATGCCACACTTCAGCATTTCCCCAAAGGCAAACAGCGCCCCGGTATAAATATCGTCCCGACTCAGGATTTTGGAATACTTATAAAGGGCCTGATCTCGCCAGGTGAAAAAATCCTGATCATCGCAAAACCCTTTCAGCAGGGATTGAAAAGAGTGGTTGTGCGAATTCACCAAACCGGGGATCAAAAAACCGTTCTCAAAATGAATGACCTGCGCTTTTTGCTCAGCCGTCAAGGTGTCCACCGGCAGCACCTGAGCAATCTGATCACCTTCCACCCAAAGTGCCCAACCCGTTTGTACCTGCCCCTGAACGTACATAGAATCCGCAGTATAAATGGGCATGGCAAAACGATCCTCTCAACGCTGATACGGGATGGTTTTATTATGCACCAAATTCCACCGCATCAGACATACGTCCGCAGCAAGCAAGCAGGATTTTGGCGTTACTGGGTCAGTTGGGCAGTACCAAATCCTGAAGCGTCGGCATGGGTACTTTGGGGGACGGCTTTTTTCTCAAACAGATAGTGAGAAACCATCCACTCGTTGCCGTTTTTGTACCCCCACAATTCCGCACAGGCCAGGAAGAATACTTTCCAGTACACCCACCATTTGGTCAGGTTTTCCGCCCCATAGGTTTGGGCCAGAATTTTTTCCACGGCCGGGCGATGTTGGTACATATTCTCTGCCCAGGCATTGGCGGTTTTTTCATAATGGGTGCCGTTCACAATCCATTGGTTGGCAATGGCCAAATCTTTCTGGAAGTACAGCAACAGATCGTTAGAGGGCATGGTACCGCCGGTGAAGAAGTAGCGGGTCAGCCAGTCGGTGCCGTCTTTATCTTCGTAGTGGTAGGTAAAAATGGGATGGGTAAAAATATGCACAAACAGCTTGCCTTCCGGCTTCAGCCAACGGTTGATTTTGGCCAGCAGTTTTTCATAGTTTTTCATGTGCTCAAACATTTCAACGGAAACCACCCGATCAAACTGACGATCGGTTTCAAAATGCACAATGTTGGCCGTCAAAATTTCCAGATTATTCAAGCCACGGGCTTTGGCCTGAGCATCGATGAAGGCCTTTTGGCTGCGGGAATTGGACACACCCACAATGGTGGCATTGGGATATTGCTCAGCCATCCACAGAGACAAAGAGCCCCAGCCGCAGCCCAATTCCAGAATGGTTTGCCCGTCCTGTAAATCGGCCCGCTGACAGCTCAGAGCCAACATGGTTTCCTCGGCCTCTCCCAAAGTACGGGTGGATTCGGTCCAGTAGGCGCTGCTGTATTTTTTACGCGGCCCCAGCACCAAATCGAAAAACTCGCTGGGGACTTCGTAATGCTGCTCGTTGGCGGCTTCGGTTTCAATGGCGATGGGACTGCTTTTTAATTCAGCCACAAAATCCATAACAGCTTGCTGACGTGCTTCCCAGGAGGACTTGCTTTCTTCCTTCACTTTTTGGGCCAGCATATTGCGAATGCCCCAGCGAATGACCGCATCGGGCAGCAGATTGGTTTCCAGTAGTTTGTAAATCCACATCGGGCAAAATCCTTATGAAGTGCTTAAAAATTTTAAAGATGGAAATTATGAGGGCTTCCGCTTGGGAAACCAGGGAATAAACGGGCTGGTGCTTTCCTGATATTGCCGGTAAGCCTCTCCCTTGGTTTTGATGGCTTGGGCCTCCGTGGCGGCCACCCCGCTGAATTTGGTCAGGAACAACAGCATAATCAAGGGGCTGTAAAAGGTGGTCCATCCACCGGGGGCGCCCAAGGCCAGAAGGTAATAGCCCATCCACTGCAACCATTCACAAAAGTAATTGGGATGACGGGAATAGGCCCACAAGCCGCTTTGGCAGACTTTACCCTTGTTTTCGGGTTGATCTTTAAAGTGCTTGAGTTGCTGATCGGCCACCGCTTCAAAAATCAGGCCCACCGCCCAAACCAGAATCGCCACCCATTGAATGGGGCTGAAGGTGGGGCTGGCGTTTTGGGCCGCAAACAAAAACGGACTGGACACAATCAACATCAGCACACCCTGAAACAGGTACACTCCGAAAAACAGCCACGGCGATTTTTCAGGGCCCCACAGTTCCCGCAGGGCATGGTAGCGGCCATCCTCTTCCGGGTGGGTGGCAATGACCCGCTTCAGTAAGTACCATGCCAGGCGCCAACTGCTGGCGGTGGCTATCAGCAGCATCACTGTTTTTTGTAGAGAAGCTCCCTGCCCCAGCCAGAAATAAGTGCCCGCAATCAGGCTAAACCCAAAGGCCCAGGCCACATCCACAATACCCGCGTTTTTCAGCGGATTGGCAATGGCCGTCACCACCAGCATCAGCCCCAGAATGACCAGAGCCGCACTACTGAGTAAGGGCCAGACTTGAGATACGCTCAAAAGCTCAAACATGGCGCTCTACCCGTTTTAAAAAAACATCTTCGGCGGTAGCGGTGGTGGGCAGGCGGAATAATAGAATCAGCATGTACAGGGCCATGGTCACGTTGCCCCAGGCCACAATCAGCAGGAACCACACAATGCGGCTAACCCAGGTACGCTCACGGGCACACACCCACAGACCAAAGGCGATGATGGCCAGGTACGCATCGGAAACCGTGGCGATAAACCACACGTCACTGCTGACCACCGGCGGAATCTGAAACAGGGACTCATTCAGCATGGCCCAGCTGACCAGGGTGGTTTGCACCACAAACACCAGCAAGAACCAGATGCGCAAACTCCAAATTAGCATAGCGAGAGGCTCCTTTCCGGTTGACCTACAAAGCCTGCCAAAGAGACAGGTTGTTGGGATTGGTATAAATGGCCTGCACCACACTAATGTTGCGCATGCGGAAGGCCGCTTTGCAGTACATCAGGTAGTAATTCCACTTGCGAATAAAACGCTCATCAAAGCCTTGTCTGCGCACTTCGCTCAAGTTTGCGTTGAAAGCGTCGTACCAAAGTTGCAGGGTTTTGGCGTAGCTGTTGCCCAGATCTTCCAGATCGTGGAGAAACAGATTACCGGTGCGGTTGATGGCCTGATTGACCCGCCCCACGGACGGCAACAGGGAACCGGGAAAAATATGCTTCTGGATAAAATCCACGTTGTTTTTCAGCAATTCATAGCGGCTATCCGGGCAGGTAATGTACTGAATGCTCAACAGACCATGCGGTTTGAGTAGCCTTGAACACTGGGCGAAATAGGTATCCATATAGGCATCGCCCACTGCTTCCAGCATTTCAATGGACACAATTTTATCGTACTGCCCACTCAATTTGCGGTAATCCTGCAAGTGGACAGTAATTTGGTCACTCAATCCGGCTTGAGCAATACGGGCTGTGGCCAGTTTGAATTGCTCCTCAGAGATGGTAGTGGTATCGATGGTGCAACCGTAATTGCGGGCGGCGTGCATGGCAAAGCCCCCCCAGCCGGTGCCGATTTCCAGCACTCGATCGTGAGGCTTCAATTGCAGTTTTTGGCATAGGGCATCGTATTTGCTGATTTGAGCCTGCTCCAGCGATTGCTCCGGGTGGGTGAAGCGGGCCGAGGAATAGGTCATGGTGGGGTCCAAAAAGATCTGGAAAAATTCGTTCCCCAAGTCATAATGCTCGTGGATATTTTTCTTGCTGTTATCCACGTTGTTAGCGCGCAGCAGGTGATAGACCCGGTTCAGCTTGCCCAGCAGGTTCACCCAAAACACTTTGTTTTTGGAGCCTTCCAGCACCGTGGAATCTTCAATATTCAGGATGAACCAGGCAATGACCGCTTCCAGATCGGGGGTTTCCCATTCGCCGTCCAGAAAGGCTTCGGCAAAGCCAATGTGGCCGTACTGAATAATGCGGCTGAAGCAACGATCATCGGTGACCTGAATGGCTGCCTGAAAAGGACTGTCGGGTTCTTGCCCGATGGGGTAAACACTGCCGTCCTCAAAATACAGGGTCAGTTGCCCTTTGCGCATCGACGATAATAGTTTGATCACCGTTTTGGCCGACCAGGACAAGTTTTTGGGCAAGCCAGGAATCGCATGCAGATGGACGTTTTCCTGAGTTTGCGGGGTGCTTTGGCGTTCCAGGGTCTTCAAGGCCGGGCCTCCTGTTGTGCGTAAAATTGTTGTAAATCGTGTCTGGGTCGCAGGACTTGCCGCTGATTAAACAACTGGGCGTCCTTTAAATGGAGTGGCAAGCGCTTGATCCAGAGAATAAAAGCGTGCCAGTGAATCAGCGTAATCACCTGCCAGGTCATCAACGGGTAACGCAGACTGAGTCGCAGTAATTGGCTGTCGGTCAACGGGTGTTTTTCTCCCCGAAAGCCACTGTCCAGAAGTGTTTGTTCACCGGCCAAACTGGACACCTGACAATGAATGCTATCACCCGGCGGGCTCACCTGAAAGCGAAACCGCTGATCCAGTTGAGAATAGGGAGAGACGTAAAAATACTTGATGAGTTCACTGGAAAAAGCATGAATTTGATTATCGGTAGGATTGAGAATCGGAAACACTTTCATTTCCCGAAAGGTATTCTCCACCTGGGCGAGACTGCCCAGGCAACGCCCCGCGTCATCAAAGGCAAAGTACAGGCTAATGGGATTAAACACATAGCCCAGGGTACGCATATTGGTGAGCAAGCCAATTTTAGCAATGGATTTTTGAAGCTCGTCCTGAAGCCCGTGTGCCTCAAACGCCTCTTGAAACGCCTGAATCGCCCGATCTTTTAGCGATGCGCCAACCGATGTGGGCAGATGATCCGATTCCCGAAATTCATAAAAAGCCCGTCGCCCAATCTTGAAACACTTGAACCGATCGATCAGTTGGGGCAGCTCATCCAAATCCAGATAAAAGAAAAAAGTGCGATTCTGAAAATCATGCTTCTTGGGGGCCAGGCGCCGGTGATAAACCTGGCACTCATACAGGCAAGAGTTTAACGCCGCCATGCCAGTGTCTCCACCAGTTGGCTGCTCAGGTTGAGCGCAGCGGTAAAGGCATCTTCATGAAAGCCGTATTTAAAATAACTGCCACAAAAATAAATGTGGGTTTGCTGCCCTTCCGCATTGAGCTGAGACAGTTGATCCTGAGCGGCCACAGCGGGTTCATCGAAAATTGGATGCTCATAGGGAATGGTTTGCCGAATGCTATCCGGACGCATCCAGTTTTGCCCGTTGATAGACACAATGTAATCCTGCTTTTGGGACACCCCTTGCAGACTATTCATCCAGTAGTGGGTAGCGGCGTCATATAAAATATCGGGATTCTGGGGATCGGGCTTGGCAGATTTAATTTGATAATTCCAGGAGGCCCGGCAGCGTTTAGTGGTGGGAAGCACTGAGGCATCGGTGTGAAGGGTGGCCAGATTGCTTTCATAGCGAAACGGGGTCAGCAAGCGCTGTTGCAATTCGGTAGGTTGGCTCAGGGTGGCCAGCGATTGATCGGCATGGCAGGCCAAAATAACCGCATCAAACTCGCGCGTCTCAGTCTGCCCATCGGGGCCTTGGGCTTGCACGCGCACCGTTCCACCCGCGTTGGCAGTCACGGCCTGCACCGTGCGATTCAACAAGATCTCTGGCTGACACAGGGCCAGAAGTTTGCGCACATAGGTGCGGGCTCCGCCATCCACGGTATACCACTGAAAGTGGGTATCCAGCCCCAAAAAGCCATGGTTGTGAAAAAAGCGAATGAGGGTGCGGGCCGGAAATTTGAGCATTTTGTGCGGGGCCGTGGACCAAATGGCGGAACTCATGGGCACCATAAACAACTCCAGAAAATCCTGCCCGTAGCCTCGCTCAGTAATCAGTTCCGCCACGGTCAGGGTGTTGTAGCGGGGATTATCCAGATTATCCAGGGCTTCTTTGGTAAAGCGATCCATTTGTTGAACCATGCGCCAAAAGCGGGGATTGAAGATATTTTTGCGCTGGCCGAACAGCTTGTTCAGCCCGGCCCCGTTCCACTCCAGCCCATGGGTATCATGGCGAACGCTAAAGGACATATCGGTGGGCTTGATGGGAATGTCCAGCGTTTCAAACAGCTTCAGCAGGTTAGGGTAAGTGACTTTGTTGAAGACCATAAAGCCCGTATCCACAGGCAGCCGCTTGCCGTCCTCTTCCACGTCCACCGTATTGGTGTGCCCGCCCACATAGTCGTTTTTTTCGTAGAGGGTAATTTGATACTGCTGGTGCAAAAAATACATGCAACCCAGCCCGGAAATCCCACTGCCGATAATGGCCAAGCGCTTCATCGATTTTGGCTTTCCTGCTGCTGATGACTGACAACATACGCTTCCGCTGGCACCGGATTGAGGCTATGCACCAGGCCCACCCAGGACATTAGCTTGAGGATGTAAAAGGTCACATCATACTCCCACCAGAAGAAGCCCTGACGCACCGAGTTCTGGTAGAAATGATGGTTGTTGTGCCAGCCTTCCCCCAAGGTCAAAATGGCCAGCCAGGGGTTGTTGCGACTGTCATCCGGGGTGTTGTAGCGCCGGGAACCAAACTTGTGAGACAACGAATTAATGGTGCAAGTCCCGTGAAACAGGATCACGGTGCTGACGAAGAAGCCCCAAATCAGGCATTGAAGGCCATTGGTGCCCAGGCCGGGAAAGGCGGATTCCAGCCAAGCGCCCAGCGCATACAAGGCAATGGCGTAAAGGGCAGGCACCACCCAATCAAAGCGATTCAACCAAACCAGCTCCGGAAAGCGAGTCCAGTCCTTAATGAGAGTGTAATCCGTTTGCAGATTGGCGGGCACCGTCATCCAGCCAATGTGCGATTGCAGCAGGCTTTCCCGCACCGGGGAATGGGGATCACCGGGCTGATCGGAGTAACGGTGATGACGCCGGTGGTGAGAGGCCCACCACAGGGGGCCGCGCTGCACTGATGTCATGGCCCACACGGCAAAAATAAACTGCTGAAGCCGCCCGGTTTGAAAGGTTCGATGGGAAAAATAGCGGTGATAAAAGGCGGTAATGGCAAACATGCGCACCCAGTACAAGGCCAAGGTCAACCCCACCACAAAGGGGGACCATCCGCAGACGAACACACCCAACATACCCCCATGTAAAAAGGCAAAGGGAATCCAGCGAGACCACTCCTGGGACCACTCGGACGGGTTGGACGGTGAAGCGACTGTAGAAGGGTCTTTAACGCTGTAATCACTGTCCAGGATTTTTAAAATCGTGCTCATATCATATACCGAATGGTAGACTACTCAAGTTTAACGGAACCGAATTCACTGTCAAATGAAACTTCAATGTATCCCTCTTGCTTCCATTTTGAAGGTTTAGAGATTTATACCCCCTGGTATACAGCAGGTATACAGGATAGTGTAGAATAGGCGAAAGTTGCATTAATGGAGGTGTCGACATCATCATGGTCAAATTTGTGCGTACGCCTCGAAACACTGCCTTCGTTCTTCTTTATATTGCTTGCTTTTGGCTTTATACGCAAGCGTCAAGTTTGGCTTCGCCCTTGCCGCGGGAGGAATTAGTCAGTTTGAACGGGGCCAGCCGTTTGCAGCTACCAGACGCGTTTCGGGGTAAGAAGGTGTTGTTGGCCATTGGTTTTCATCCCCGTCACCAGTCCACGTTGGAAAAAGGGGTTCTGCTCTTTGATGGCTTGCGTTCAACTGGGGCCAATGTTCAAGTGCTGGAGGTGGCGGTTCTAGATCCCAAGTACAAGAGCTTCAAGCCTTCTGTGGAAGCGTTTATGCGCAAGGCGGTCAATGAAAAGCGCCTGATGGGTCGTATTTACCCCATGTACACCAATTCGCAGGCTTTCAAGAAATCGCTGGGTCTACAGAAGGAAGAATTCGCCTTCATCCTGCTGGGGCAGGAGGGGCAGATTTTGTGGAAGAAAAGCGAAGCGCCCACGCCCACGATGGTGGAGTCTGTGAAGCGATTGATTCCTTAAGCCTGTAAAAACGATGATTTACCGTAAAAAAGCTTTGCCAGGCGAACGAAAGGTGTGCTATATATTATAAACGCCTTGGGGGCGTAGCTCAGTTGGTAGAGCGCCTGCTTTGCACGCAGGATGTCGCGGGTTCAATTCCTGTCGCCTCCACTTTAGACTTGATAGCCTTTCTATGTAAACCATAGAAAGGCTTTTGATTTCTTGGACATATGTCTAGTCGGTGATTCCCAAAGCCCGAATGGCTATTTCCTCGACCAGAGCAACATTTTCGTCATTCGAAAAAACGACAACCGTAAGTGGTAAGTCGCCCCGATAGACCGTGCAAGCGCAAGCCGATGAGCCTGGGCCTCCACCGGTATGGCCATAAATATTTCCTATTGGATAACCGCTATCGACTTGTAATCCTAAGCCATAACCCGGCTTTCGCCAAGGGCGATTTGGCATTGGCGCAACCATAATTGGCCTCATCATCTCCTGCAAAAGTAGCTCAGGCAGCAAGATACCTGTAAACAAGGCCTGGTAGAAACGGATAATCTCATTTGCTGAAGCCGCTATGACACCTGTGGCAACCCAACGCGGATCGTAATGTTCATACGTATTCAATGGTTGTTCCTTACTACCCAGGTAAGGGCTTGGGCCTAGTAGAACACTCCCTAAATCTGCACGACTGCCGACGAGGAAGACCTGTTCCAGTCTGAGGGGTTCAAAAATTTCATTTTTTAAAATCTCAGCCAGAGAGCAGGCCCTCACAGATTCCATAAGATGGCCTAACAGCATATAGCCGACATTGGAGTAGGAAAACTGTTGACCGGGTTCAGAACGGAGCTGGTTAACCTTTGTCTTGCACAGAAATTCTTCAGGCGTCCAGGGCGTATCTCCTCGACGAACAGCCTCATGATACTCTTGCAAAGGACCATAATCAGGCAAACCACTGGTGTGTTGAAGGAGTTGCCGTAAGGTTATACGGTCTGCATTTGGAAAACGAGGCAACCAGCGCATAATAGGAGCATCCAGCGCCAGTTCTCCAGCAGTGACTAAACGAAGCGCTACTGCTGCGATGAAAGATTTTGTCAAGCTATAGATCAGAAACTTTGCACCTGGAATAGACTTCTCGTTTTCAGAAGTCTGTCCTGCAGCCAATACCTCTGTCATGCCTGCAAAATAACGAGCAACAACAATCTGGGCAGGATAAGTATCATAGCAATCACCCAGAGCATCTCTTACCGCTTGTTCTAACGTATCCATCAAAATAGTTTGGCATATTTTAGAAAAGTGATGTATGAGCTTACCCGCACAGCAGTGCCCCCAACGGCTCGGTAAGCACAAGAGAATGTTCTACTAGCTTCGAGAGCCATCCTGCCAACCTCACCATTCAGATTTGAAAAAACGCTTCCTGTGAAGATTTTTTTATTGTTGATCAAAAAGCCCTCCAGAGAGTTAGCCTTAACGTACGGCTCTCTTTTGTATGAAACGCATAGGGAAGAATCTATAATCCAGCGAGTCTCGGGAGTATTCAGAGACGGAAAACTCTAGGACGGACGGCCTGAAAAACGACTTGAAAACGGTACTAATTAAGAAATGTAAACATCCAGTACCATAAGCTAAAGTTCCAGTAACAACAGACGAAGTTATGAATAGAGCATAATGTTGGGAGTGTTGTTCTCTGTGTCCTCTTCCCCAAAAAATCTGCGAAAATCTGCAACCCAACTGCGCAAAGGCTTTACCCTGGCCGAGTTGCTGATTTCTCTGGCCATACTGGGGGTGATTGCCACCTTTACCATCCCCAAAATATTGATCAGCCAGCAAAATAGCCAGAACGTGGCCAAGGCCAAAGAAGCGGTTGCCATGGTTTCAGAAGCCTATATCAAGTTCAAGGCGGAGAATACGGTCACTACAAGCTTCAATATAAGCTCTTTAACGCCCTATATGAATTATGTAAGGGAGGACACTACCTCCAGTATTGATTATACTCCCGGCTTCGCCTCGTTTAGCTGTAGTGCTTTCATTCCCTGTCTGAAGTTGCATGATGGTGCTATGTTTGCCTATGGTGCCACTGATCGATTTTGCGGCCTGGATAACACAGGTGCTGTATTTTTTTATGTTGATCCGGATGGCGTTTACGGGAATGGGGGAACCGCAGACGGACCCAGCAAGAGCGTGGTTTTCTGGCTCTATCCTGATGGGCGCATTACCACTTTCGGCACCCTGCTCCCAGGAACTTTATCAGGGCCTTCTGGTTGTGTATCGACCTGGTTCTTCACTCCATCCTACGATCCTTCCTGGTTTAACTGGAACTGAGGGTGTTTTGGAAATCCGAAAAATGCCCCTCAAGTTTTTTCGCTGCTGGTCGATAGAGTCATAAAGTAGATAACAATCCTCAGGAGTTCGGAGAATGTTCGCAAGTTCCCGCACCCGCAAGGTTCTAACCCGTCGCCGGGGCTTTACCCTGGCCGAACTGTTAATCTCTCTAGCCATTCTGGGGGTGATTGCCACGTTTACCATCCCTAAAATTCTCTCCGCCCAACAAAATAGCCAGTACAACGCAATGAGTAAAGAAGTAATCGCCTCCATTGCTGAGGCCTACCAGCAGCATAAGCTGGCGGGTTTACTCACCACCAGCACTAAACCGTCTGACTTTTCACAATACATGAACTATCTTTCTCTGGATACGACAACCACCATTGATGATGGCATTGGCGCCGGTGCACAAACCTGCAACGCGACCAACAGCAAATGTGTGCGGCTGGCCAATGGGGGACTTTTGTATTTTGCCGATTGGGCCTCATTTTCGGGCTCTAGTAATTTGAGTGCGGCCCAGTTCTCCTTTGATCCCAATGGCAAGCTGGATCCCATCGGCTCTCCTCAAAAAGGAAACCTCTGGATTTTCGTTTACTACAACGGTAAAGTGACAATTTATGGCAATCTTGATCCTGGCACCTTATCCACGGACGCGATTCGAAATCCAGAGCCCTCTAGAACGCCCCCCTGGTTTAGCTGGAACTAACCTTGCCTTTTTAAAAACCGAAAAATGCCCCTCAAGTTTTTTCGCTGCTGGTCGATAGAGTCATAAAGTAGATAACAATCCTCAGGAGTTCGGAGAATGTTCGCAGGTACCCCCCCCCCACCCCCGCAAAGTTCTAACCCGTCGCCGGGGCTTTACCCTGGCCGAGTTGCTCATTTCTCTGGCCATACTAGGGGTGATTGCCACCTTTACCATCCCTAAAATACTGGTGGCTCAACAGAATCAACAAAAAAATGCACAGGCAAAAGAAGCAGCCGCCATGATTGCAGCGGCATATGACGCTTATAAAACCCAAAACCCTGTGCCGGTTGGCTTTAAGCCTTCTGATCTGCTTCCTTACATGAATTATGTGGCTTTAGTCACTGATGGCCGTACTGTTGACTGGACACCGTTTTATGCTGCCTTAAGTTGCACCAGTGGAGCCCCTTGCGTTATATTGCATGGTGGTGCAATCCTGAGAATGCGTGACGGCTTGCCTTTTGATGCTGTAAATTCTACAACCCCTTTAGAGTTCATTTATGACCCAGACGGGGTGTATAGCGGTTCCACGGCTGATAGCCCCGGGAAATCCGTCCAATTTGAACTTTACTATAATGGCAAACTCACTTCCCGCGCTTTTTCCGAGCGGTATGGTACCGGGCCGTATGATCCTTCCTGGTTTAACTGGAACTAACCCTAACTGGACGCAACCCTACTTGCTAGGGCCTTGTTAGCCTTACGCTCGTTGTTGCCCCTGTTGCTGCTTGGCTTCTTCTTCCTCTTTGGCTTTCAGCACCGCTTTCCACGGATTGCCATCCGGCAGCTCCTCTGACTTCTTTTTGGCCAAACCGGGCGGAATTTTATCACCGGGCTTGGGCTTTGCCCCTTGAGCACCTTGTGCAGGACCACCTGGACTCACTCTCATACAACACCTCTCAACACACTTTGCTTCAAACAGTTTAATCAACTCAATATTAAAAATAAAAACAACCCAAAGGCAGGAAATGATCCCCTATAAAAAATCACCCCCTTCCGCCCGAAGACGAAAGGAGGTGTTGTTTTGGAGCAACAGTTTTCAGTGCAGCTGTGCTGATTACCAGTAGCCACGCACCGGAACTTTTTTCTGCGGCGGCTTCGGCTTGGGCTTCACCAGCATAATTTTAGCGGGTGGTGCTGGCGGAGGCGCCGGAGGTGTCTTTTTCTGGATGATGGGCAGCGGCGAACGGGCCAGGAAGATGGAACGGTTGTAGTTCAGCACGTTGCCCGCATTGGGAGGCAGGGTATCGCCCAGACTGCCATACTCTTTGGGGTACAAGGGGAATAAAGGAGTTTCAGGCGGCTTGGGCGGAGGCGAGCAAGTGCCACCACCGGCGCAAAGCGGTTTTGGGGTCACATGAATTTCACCGGGGGCCCCACAAGCACCACCGGCACCGGGCGTAGCACAACCGCAGGCGCTGCTGGTAGAGGCGTTTCCGCCTTGACCCCCACTGCCACCGTTGACGTTCACGTTGTTCAATACATCTTGTCCGGGCTCGCCGTGGAAAAAGACCTTGCCGCCGTTGCCAGCGTCGCCGCCATTACCGGCCACCGCAATTTGGTGAACCGGCTGACCTTGATAGTCGGTCTCGTTGGCCTGGGCCTCCTGGCCGTTACCGCCATTGCCACCGACCACTTCAATGGTGCCGTTGTTGCTGATACTGGTGTTGAAAGCCACCCGGACTTCCCCACCGTTGCCACCCCGGCCGCCATTTTGACCGAGAGATACTTGCTGGTAGCTGACATTCCCGTGCTCATCCACGGTGTCGCTCACGGGGCCTTCTTCCACATTGGGATTGGTGCCGCCATTACCGCCATTGGCCGTCAACTGGCCATCGTTACTCACAGCGCTGGTATCGGAACCAAAGTTCACTACACCGCCGTTACCCCCGTTGCTGGGGCTATAACCGTTGAATCCGTTGCCACCATCGGCACTGATGCGACCGGCGTTGCTGACGCTGGTGGTTGCCACGACAGCCACAGAACCGCCATTACCGGCATCGACACCGCTGTCGCCATCGGCCCCGTTGGCCGTGACTTTTGCGTTGCTGCCCACAGCAATTTCAGAACCATAAATGCCAACCGTGCCGCCATTGCTACCGGCGCTCAGACCGTTGGCCATGACCACGCCATCCAGATTGACAATACTGCCGGAAATCTGGATCACGTTGGCGTTGTAACCGCCCACATAATTCCCGGAAGCGTCAATGACCGCCCCGTTGGGAATGGTCACCTGACCAGTGGCATTCAAATTAATTTGTCCGGGCAAGGCATTCACCCCGGTGGCCAAGGCCTCAATGCGAGAACCGGGGTCCACAGTCAGCTGCCCCACGTTGATAACAATGGTTCCGCCATTTAAACCATTGGCAAAAATGTTACCGCTTTGAACCAGAGCGCCAGCGTCAATGGTGACTTTACCACCATTGCCCAAATAAGCGCCATTGGCTCCCAGAGCCGCACTGGCATCAATGGTGCCATCAACCCGCATAACGCCACCTTGAGCGTCAAAGTGCAGGTGGCCGCCGTTTCCGGTTAAATCGCCGTTGTTGTTCACTTCCAGACCACGCACGGTGGTTCCGGCGCCCACAATAATATCGCCGTTGTTGGTGAATGTGGTTTTGTTGCCCTGGGTGTTGAAATAGGTTCCACCAGCCACGTTTTCACCGTAGTTGGTACTATTGGTATCGCCGGGAGCGGCAGTAGAAAGGGGAAGATTGGCAAGCAGCATACTGGCAGCTAGCGAAATCGCTACCGTCAGGCGGCCAGTGGGGCGGTTAAACAAAGCCATGGAAACGCATACTCCTTGAAAGTGGGTGGCCAAAAGCAGGGTGAGGATCAAAATGGAAGCTTCGAATTATTTTTAATAAGAATATTCAAGTGTGAATCATACATTAAAAATTTTGGAAGGCAACCAGTCCATGCCAAATGGCTTTGAGGCGCGCATGAGAGGGGTCTTTTTTCATTCCGAAAGATATGACTTTTGTAATGTTTCTTTGTCAAGCTATTTTTTTAATTTACTTTTAGTTTTGATTTCCTATAATACGCTAGACCTAAAAAAGTCTTTTGTTTTTTGACTCACTCATTTATCCACAGCCTCGCTTGAGTCACGCACCTTATATAGAGAAGGGTCTCCCTTTCTCAAAATCCCCTCTTTATATTTAGCCCCTTCAGTCACCAAGCTCACTCCCCCATTCAACACCCAATCCAAAAGGATGCCTTCCCTTATGAGATCCGATTTACACCGCTCGGTTGTTATTCTTTCCAGTCTGCTAACCCTGCTGCCCGCTTCAGCCATGGCCCAGGTTTATCCCTCCCAAGCCAATCCGGGCTCCCTTATCGGCCCTCAAGGCGGATCGTTTTACTTTCCGGCCACCCCTTCAACCGGCGCCTCTCAGACCGCCCCGGTGCAAGAGCAGGATCCAGACGGCATTCGGGTGGAAGCACAGCCCCCCATCGTGCAAGTCACCAGCGATTTGTTTCAGGTGGACCGGGTGGATGTGGAAGGCAACACCATTGTTTCCAACGAGGAAATGCGCCGCTTGGTGGTGGGTTACGAAGGCCGTAAACTAAGCCCCGAAGATTTGGCCCAGTTGGTACAAGGCATTAACGAGGAATACCGCAAACGGGGTTACCTGACCTCGCTGGCCTTCATTCCCCCGCAAAATCTGGAACGGGGAGCCATCACCGTCAAGGTGCTGGAAGGCATCGTAGGCGATATGGAAGTGAGCGGTAACAAGTACTTTAAGGCCAAGGTCATTGAAAAACGCATCAGCGAAACTCCCGGCCAACCGCTGAACATTCCCGCATTAGAGCAGGAGTTGCTGCGCATTAACCGCCAGGAACCCTACCGGGTCAAGGCCACCCTGCTGCCGGGCGAACGCACCGGGGAAACCAAAATCCGTCTGGATGTCAAAGAGCAACAGCCCTTTCAGCTGGCTCTGACTTCCGATAACGCCGGTCGTCCCTTTATTGGGCTGTATCGCTGGGGCGCCGAATTCACCGACCGTAACGTCAGTGGCCGTGGCGATCGCTTTAACCTCCGCTACATCGGCTCCACCGGTTCCACCATTGCCTCGACCTCCTACACCTTGCCGGTGGGCAGCAAAGGCACCGAAATCAGCGGTTTGTTTGGCTTTAGCCACGTGAACGTGGATTTACGCTTGCCCAACCAGCCCGAGTTGATTGGGAATGCCTACAACTACGGCCTGTTAGTCACCCAGCCTTTGGGTAAAGAGCGGGTCTGGAGCACCGACCTGGGCCTGAACGCCCGCCGGGTCAGCAGCTTTTTTGATGGCGACAAGACCAGCACCGATGATATTCGCTCCCTGGCCCTGGGTTTAAACTTCGACAAATATGACCGCTACGGTCGTTCCTTCTCTCGCGCGCAGGTGACCCTGGCCCCCCAGTGGCTGGGTGCCAACACCAGCTTCTTCAAGCTGGAAAACTACCTGACCCGAGTGACCCGTCTGCCCAAAAACAACCTCCTGATCCTGCGGGGATACTCCCAGTGGAGTCCTGACGCTCTGCCCGCTATCGAACAATTCCAGCTGGGCGGCATTAACAGCGTGCGTGGTTACACCCAAGGGGCCATGATTGGCGATAAAGGTTACAACATCGGTGCGGAATGGCGTTACCCGCTACCGTTCCTCTCCAACGTCAGCCCCTGGCTGAGCGAGCGTGTGCAAGGCGCCCTGTTTGCCGATTACGGTCAGGTCTGGCGCGACAAGAGCAGCCCCTTCTACAGCAGCAGCGCCGCCACCTCCATGCTCAGCGCCGGTTTCGGATTGCGGGCCCACATCACCGATTACGCCCAGGGCTACCTGGATGTGGCCTTTGGCTTGCTGAATCGCAAGAACGAAGAACCGTTCCGCAACCAGCCCACCGCCCGGATTCACTTCGGGGTGCGTAGTGAACTGTTGCCCAACGATTACAAGAGCCGCACCGACAAGGTGACCCCCATCAAGGCCAACGCCCCTCGGGTCCGCAGTGTGGGCAATATTCAGGCTGGCGACTTGCAGACGGACATTGCTGACCCCACGCTTGAATCCATCGATATGTTGAAACCCCGGATTCGATAGTCAGGCTTTCCAGCCGTTTCAATCCATTTGCGAACCCCTGGCGCACTGTTGCCGGGGGTTTTGCCATGGTCTGCAGTTTTTAGCTGGCTGGGCATACCCGGAATTTAAAAAGCTGATACACTGAATAAAGCGTATTTTTGTTTATTAATTCATAAATTAATAAACAGGCTCTCCTGAATTTGTAGGATGTACCGCTCGGCTTAAAACGAGACACTGGAAACGGGACAATAGATGCAACTGCGCATCGATTCGCCTGACATTGGGGACTAAAAAAGGGAAGTGAGGGAATTGGCATGAACAGAAATCGGCTTCTGGTGATTCTGATGGCTGCCCTGATGGGCTGGGCCGTTCCTGAAATATGCGCCGCCATTGATGTAAACCCCGTGCGTGGCAAAGAACTGCGAGAGGCCAAGGCCTTTTTTACCCATCTGGCCTCCACCTCCAAAAATCCCCTCATTGTTAGCATGGCCGAAGAGAGCCTTAAAAAAATTGACGACAACAACAACGCCAACCGCCAAAGCACGCCCAAGGACCGGGCAGAAGTGACCCTGTTGCCACAAAGCGATAACACCTTTGTGGTGCCCGCTTTGGTGAATCGTCGGCACATGGCCACCTTCCTGGTGGATACCGGGGCCAGCTATACCGTCATTACCCCACAAATGGCCAAGGAACTGGGCATTCAAATCCCGGCGGATCATCCCACCTTACCAGTGACCACAGCCAACGGCACCCTGAATGCCCCGGTGGTCACCCTCAAGCAGGTTACCCTGGGTGGCATGCAGGTGAACAACGTGGAAGCGGTCATTACCGATTTGGGAGACACTCCACAGCTGTCCGGCCTACTGGGCATGAGCTTTTTCCGGGGTATGGATCTTTCCTTCAAGCAGGACAAGCTGGTCATCAGCCGATAAGGGCTGACTAACGCTCCGCGTTATCCGACTCAGGCTCCTCCGCATCGGGCGATTGCTCGCTCATGCGGTTGAAGCTGTGATCCACGTCCAAGTCCAGGGTGCGTAGATTGATGGTGGTCTCGTAGGCCTCAATAATCACCGCGATCAGCATGAGCACCAATCCGCTTAAAAAAGACCACACCGGCACCATCTCCCAGTGCACAAAATGCAACTTGGCCAGAGCAATGGAAACCGCCGTAAACACCAGCATGCCCAAGGCCCCAAACAGAATAAACATGGCATTGCGAATCAGGTAAACCCGCTCCATGAAAAAGGGAATCTGCCGCTGGATGTTGGCAATGCGCTGGGCATCGCTGGTGTTTAACAATTCCCGGTTTAATTCCCGCACCCGGGTGGAGGCGGTGGAAAAGCGGGCGCTGATACCGTTGAGTAACAGGGCAATCCCGGTAATGGCCACGGCGGGCCCCAGGGACTCCGTGATAATGTCATTGGGGGGAATCATGAAAAGGACCTTTCAACTATCAGGCGATGCGGGTGACTAGCTTTTAAAGAGGCTGAATTTTAAACGTAACTGAATTTCAGGGTGACTGTTTGAAACGGGATCACAAAACTGGGGATAAATCGGGGATAAGAGCATAAAAAATGGAAACACGGATAAAGAAAAAGAAACAGGAGTACCCAAGATTACGGGGACGGATGACTACCGGGTGGCAAAACCAGATTGGTGCTCCGCTGCTCGGGGTCCATAAACCATTCTTCCAGAATGATATTGAGACATGCAACCACCGGAATGGCCAGCACCAGACCCACCAGTCCAAACACCAGACCGCCCACCATCAGGGCCACCAAAATGGCCAGGGGATGCAGCCCCACGGCCCGACCCATGATCAAGGGACCAATAATATTGTTGGCCAGGGCCTGCACCACCACAAACAGTGTCAGCACCCAGAAAGCCCCCCACCAGCCGATGGGACTAAATATGGCGATGACCAGCGCCACCACCATGGCGATATTTGGCCCCAAAATGGGAATGAGGGTCAACAGGCCACTAAGGGCACCCAGCAAAACCGCAAAGGGTGGAAATGGGCCGCCAATGGCAGACAACCCCATAGTAATCAGCCCCCCGAAGGTGGCCATAAATAGCAATTGCCCGGAAACAAAACCGCCGGTGCTGCGAATGAGATGATCGATCAAAGCCCGCAGCCGATCGTGATGACGGGCCGAGTGAAAGTGCAGGAAATACCCTTCAATTTTTTCCCGATCCAACAGCAACAGCATGCTGATAATCAAAGCGCTGATTAAATCCAGACCAATCTGTGAAACCAACAGTGTTACGCCGGTAAACCCGGATAAAACCAACCCGTTTTGCGCAGACAAATGCCGCATTAGCAATTCCGGGCTAAAGCTGGTCAGCAGGGGATAGCGTCGGCTGATAAAACTCCACTGCCCGGCCCAGTTTTTAATGGCGTCCAGATAATGGGGCAAATCGCTGAGAAACAGGTTCAGCTGATTCCAGGTGATACTGGCCACCGGAATAATAATGCCCACAAACAAGGCAAACAGCACCACATACGGAATGAGCACCGACAACCAGCGGGGCAACTTCTGATCCAGAAACTCCACCACTGGCAACAGGGCACTGGCGAAAATAAAGGCCACAAAAACCACCACCAGTGCTTCCCGGGCCACAAACAACAAACAACCCAGCAAAACGAGTCCGACTGTCCAAAGCACGTTCTGACGAAATTGACTCACGGGCTCACCATCCAACTGAACGGGTATATGCTTCCCATTTTAATACAGTCCGGCCTGTTTTAGGGAGACTAAAAAGCGCCAATGGTCAGTTCGCTGGAAACTCAAAACTTTAAAAACACCCAGGGCAACGCCTTTGATCGCGCGCACCGGGTGAACGGATTCACCGAAACCCGAACGCCTGCATTGCCCAAACGCGCTTAGCTTTCCTTGGCAGCAGCCGGTTTGCGGCCTCGTTTGGCCGTCCCAATGGCTTTTACCTTATTCACGGAACCCGGCTTGCGTCCCCGTTTTTTAGCGGAACTGGACACTTTTGCCAACAAGCTAGTACCCGGTTTACGTCCCCGTTTTTTGGGGGCGTGGGGGGTTAAGGTTTCTACCGTTGCTTTCAGCTTGGGTTTACGCCCCCGCTTTTTAGGCGATTGAATCGTATCGTCAGTCGTTACCAGCAAAATAGCTTTGTTTTTACTGCCGGGTTTGCGTCCACGCTTTTTGGGCGCTTCGACAGCATCATCGGATTTACCGGTTAACTGGAAGTTCACGCAAAATGCCTTTAACTCTTCCAAAGTATCAAATTTAATGGCCATAACCGACTGAACTCCTTTTTTCCTTGATTCTAAAAAGCGGAGGCTATCAATAGCCAACAATTCTGGATGCTTCCTTGGCTAGAGGGTTCCCTGTTTGTGCATGAGCCGGGGCCAAAGAAACTGTGTGCCGGAGAAACGAGCAAGTCTGAGGCTGTATCCCAATACTGTAACCCTATACTCGATTGCGGGGCTCTCTCTAAATTTGCACCGGATTATAATTAACAGAATTGCCTGAATCGAATTAGACCGGCTGCTTGAAATGGTGTTGGTTTGAATTGAGGGCAATTATAATTTATAACCGTTAGATTCTAACTGAAAAAAATTGAAACAGGCAATATAAATCAGAAATAAATATTTAGTCCTTCAAAATCGCTTTACCTTGAAGTCTTGTGGGAAGCTGTTTTACAATTTTCCCTGGTATAAAAAATCAAAAAATCAGGTAACGCTGAAAGTAGGACGCACATGGGGCTTGTCAAAAATCAGTCGGATTTACGAGCGCTCCGACAGGCCGGAAAAATCACCCAGACCGTATTAGCCACCCTGCAAGCAAGCTGCCAGCCGGGAATCCAGATTTCGGCACTGGAGCAATTAGCGAATCAGCTTCTAGCCCAGCATCGTTCCACGGCCCCGTTTAAAAGTTTTAACGGCTTTAACCATGCCATTTGTGTGTCGGTAAATGATGAAATCGTGAACGGGCCGCCGTCTCGCCATCGGGAATTACAACCGGGCGATTTGGTCAGCATTGCCACCGCCGCCGAGCATCGTAATATTCACGCCAAAGCGGCCCGCAGCTTTTGGATCGGGGAGCCCCCTCAGCCAGAATGTCACAATCTGGTGAACGGCACTGCGGCGGTCATTCAGCGCGTGGTGGAAGCAGGACCTTCCCTGAAAACCCTGAACGAATTACTCGCCCTCATTCCACAAACCGCCCAGGAATTTGGGCTGAGCGTCATCGCCGGTCTGGGCGGATCAGGCATTGGCAAGCAATTGCATGAGGCCCCCGATGTGCCCAACGATCCGGCCGATTTGGACACAGTGGTGCCACTGACCCCAGGCCTCTGTTTTACCCTGATGCCCATGTTCTCGGTGGGCAGCAAGCAGTTTAAAGTGGCCGATGATGGCTGGACGTTTTTGACCGAAGACGGCAGCTTGGCCGCCCATGTGGCCGACACCCTGCTGGTCACAGAACACGGGCTGGTAAATATCACCGGGGCCTGCGATTCCTGATCGCGGCAGCCTGATGACGACAAGATACTGAATTGAAGTCCTCCTTGACCCTGCTTGCTTCGGGGAGTAAGGTAAGGGCGTCCACGTATTGATATTAGATGGAGAGCGTCTTGCCCATGATTAGTGAAACCCTGAAGGTAGAAACCTCAGCCTGCCACGATGCCATTGAAAACGCAAAGCGCTTTACCCGCCTGGGAAGCGAGGATTTTAGCCGAGACGAATACGTGGAAATGCTGAGCCGGTTTTACGGATTTTACAAACCGTTGGAAGAGGCATTTCGTGGCCACCCGGCTTTGATGGAAGCGTTAAATTACCAGCAGCGCTTTAAATTGCCTTTGCTTATTCAGGATTTAACCGATTTAGGCGTCAGCCCACAAGCCCTGGACGCCTTTCCGGTTTGCACGGACTTGCCCCCCACGGATTCCCTGCCACAGGCCCTTGGTTGTATTTACGTGATGGAAGGCTCCACCCACGGGGCCCAATTTATCGCCAAGCGGCTTCAGGCCCAACTCCAATTAGGAGATCAGGGACTCAGCTATTACCGGGGCTACGGGTCCCAGACCATGAGCCAGTGGAAAGCGTTCAAAGAATACCTCGATACCACCGTGCATACAGCGGAAGAGCCGACCGTGGTGCAAGCAGCCACCCAGGCGTTTCAATGTCTGCAACGCTGGATGGATAGTGACAATTAAACACAATTAAGAAGGACTACTGACTTTATGTTTGCCGTGATTTTGACGTACAAACAACCCATGCCCTTGGTGGAAGCCCACACGGTAGCGCATCGGGCCTTTCTGGATCGCTATTATCAGCAAGGCGTCTTTTTGCTGTCCGGACGGCAAAATCCCCCACAAGGCGGGGTTATTCTGGCCAAAACCGACACCAAAGAACACTTGCAAAAAATTCTGGCAGAAGACCCCTTTCATACCGAAGGCGTGGCCGATTACACCATTTACGAATTCACCCCCACCAAGTTTCAACCCTGCTTGGCAGAATGGCTGGGTGAAAAAGCTTAAGCTTAAATCCGCCTGCATGCTTGATTCATCACGCTGTAAATTAGACCAATGAGCAACAAAGAACTAGCATAAACTCAGGAGATTCTAGACCAGCGAGCAATGGTTGCTTAGGCTGGGCTGTTTTTTAATGATGGGCACAAACACAGTCGTCTATTGTTAGAATGAGGTTGCGACCATGGTTGCCACATTGGTACAGCTCAGCGTTTTTCGTCGTCGAAAAGTGCGCGAACGCGTTTTGGATGCTCTGGAACAGTTTTATCAAAATGTGACCCTGCCGCTGGAGGATCACAACCGGGAGATCGATTCCGAGGCGCTGGAAGGCTTGCTGGTTCAAGTCCTGGGCGAACACTGGGTGGATGGGCTGGATTCCAGCCGCCAGCGAGAATTGCTGGAAGAACGCTACGAGCGCTTCTCCCGCCGCTTAAAAGCAGGCTTGAAACTCAAGTTAAAAACCCTGGGTCGTTTTGAAAGTTTGCAACTCAAACCCAGGCAGCCCAAACCAAAGCCTTAATGCGAATCTGATCCATTCTCCATCACAGATCTGGCGCCATCCAGCAAAGCTTCCTGAATCAGGGCCGCGCCGTGTTGTACAACCGGATCCCCATGGCCGGGCAGAATCATTTCAATATCCAGCCCGCGCAGCACTTGCAAGCCCTGTAAAGCATCTCGCTTACTGGCGTAGAATTCAGCAGGTAACATAGAGACCCGCTGGAACGGCTGACCAATCAGGGCATCGCCCACAATCAACATGCGGCTTTGGGGATGATACAGGGCACATTCGCCGGGTGTTTTCTGATCCTGAAGGGCAATACTCTGCCAGCCATTGGGAAACACCGTGCCGGCCCGGTATGTATGATCCGGCGGGTTGTCCAGCAAGGGCGTATCTACTTCCGGGGCGAACACCGGAATTCCAAAGGACTCCTGAAAGGCCCGACTGGCCCGCTGATGATCAACGTTGGTTAAAATAACGCTATGCGGCTTGGGCAGGGCTAAAAAAGCATCCAGCACTTCTGGCCCGGCACACGGCGGATCCACAATGAAGGCCTGCTGCCCCTGAGTCTGAATCAGGTAGCCGTTGCAGTCCATTTCCAAGGCATCGACATAGGTGGACCACAGCCAAACCCCTTCCGTGATGCGATGGGGAAAAGCCCTATCGGGTAGGCTCATGCCAGCGTGTTCGTAATGTTGATAAGGAATTTTTTTCATGCCACTTTTCCTCCCGATTCCAGATCCGGTCAGCCAAGCATGGTGAGGTTTAATGATGGGTTGGTTGTTTAGTTACCTTGGAGTTGCCTTGCGCCATTAAAATCCCGGCAAGCTTACCCCGCACTGGGAATTTGATCCTCAATCATCTGCTCCATGTCATTATTGCCGGATCGTTGATTATTTTGGCGAGCCGCAACCCCCATGCGATCCCGCTCCTGACGCAAGAGACGGTTGATCAGGGCATTGGGATCGTCATACCCAAGCTGGGTCCGCACTTGTTCTATAAACAGGGCGGTATCCTCATCCAGAGACAAAACAAAGGTGGTTTTCATCAGTAGGCTCCTTCTTGTATCGACCACTTTTTTTCCTACAGTCAATGTATCGGGCTTGCCATTAGTCGGACAATTGCCCGTGCGTTTAGGCTGCTTAAAACTCAAAAAGTTAGCGGATCAGCTAGCCGAGTGTAGACGATCGGTGAATTGCTGTGTGCCGGTTGACTTGCCACAATAAGCATCTGTTTGCACAGATTTATTTAAATCTTTTTGAATCAATTTTAAATCTTGAATCCAATGGGATTCGAGAGCCTTTACCAGCGACCTGAGAGTATCCAGAAAATGTCCAAGGCCTTACTGGCAAAGGCGCTCCAAGTATCAACCGGGAAATCTTACAAAACCAAAGGAGAAGCAATCATGAGCGATCAAGATTATTCTGAAGAGTATGGCAGCGATAATAGCTATGTGAGTGACACAGCGGAAAAAGCCAAAGGTGGATTAACCGCCGTTAAAGAGCGGGTCAACGAACAGGCCAGCGAACTCAAGGGCAAACTGCGGGAACAGGCCTCCAGCCTGACCAATCAACTGGGCCAGAAAATTGATAATGCCCGTGGCAAAACCTCGGCCCAACTGCGCAACACGTCCAAACATATTGGAAATTTGGCCACCTATGTGGAAACCAAAGATGCCAAGGGCATGTCCGATGATTTGCTGCGCTCTTCCCGTGAATTGGTTCGCAAAAATCCCGGCAAAAGCCTAATCATCGGGCTGGTGGCTGGGGTCTTTCTGGGCCGATTATTCTTTGGTGAGCGGGCTTATCGCTATCCACTGTTCAGGCCGTTTCAAAATACGGACACTTAACGAAAAATGTTCAGCCTGACTTTGCTCAGAAACTTCAGCACAGGCTTCCTGTGGCCAAATTCAGACGGAGGTAAATTTCAGGCATGAGTGCATCATTGTTATCAGGGTCATCGGGTCGCCCAGACTCACTGACCTTCAGCCAATTGATTCGCGATTTAATCACCAAGGTGGGTGAACTCATGGTGACCCAAATTGCCCTGACCAAAGCGGAACTAAAGGCTGAAAGTCAAAAGTTAATGATTGCGGTGGTCTTGGGACTGGTTGCCCTCCTGGCAGGATTTACCAGCCTCTTGCTGGGTGGCATCAGCATCGTGCTATTGCTGTCTCAGTGGCTGCATGTGGTCTGGGCATCCCTGATTACCACGGGCTTGTATCTGCTCATGACCGGCCTGCTGGTTATGGGAATGGTCCTGGAGTTGCGTAAAAATAGCGAGCGCATGCAAGTGGATACCAAGCCCTAACGGCCAAATTGTTTTTAATAAAGGAGTCCGGTATGACCACAATGGGCGAATTGCGTTCAAAGCGCCATATCAAGGAACAGGAAATTACAGAGATTGCCCACAAAATTGAAGACCGCCTGGATTTTTATCGAGACTGGCAGGAGCGGGTGAAAGACGCGCCCCTACGCAGTATTGGCTATGCCCTAGGCGCAGGCTTTTTGGTGGGAAGCGGGCTGTCTGGCGGGTGGTTTCGCCCGGTGACAAACCTGGCCAAACTGGCCACATTGGGCTATGTAATAAACTGGCTGCGCACCCCCAAATCGTAGTCCCAAAATCATAGTAGAGAAGAATAGCGAAAACCGGAACCATGCGGTCCCGGCTCTCAGAGTTCCACTTACCCCAGCCCATCAGTCTACCCTACTCTACTCAAAGCCAATCCATCGTTTCACTGAAGGCGACGTGCGGTATGACCGCGTTAAATAAACGCCGGATTCAATGAATCTTGGGATATTGCTTATAAGCGTGGGGTTCAGCCCATCGCTTGGGGAAACCACACAAGGGGAATTCACACAACGTGAAATCAGGATGAATTTTTCAAGCGGTCCTGCCTCTCTGCCCAATAACCAATATCTCTCACCACAATAAATGCCAGGCCAAAGCCTATAAACTGTCCTTGCAATTGCATAAAAACAATCATTTAAGATCTGATGTTAGTCTTTTCACAATTAGTTACAAACGGACGCACAACGGGGCTCTGCTATTGGATTTGCTTAACTGCGGTTCCGGATGGTATTTCCCGCATACCCGATCGATGCTGAATGGGCGATAATATCGGCAAGAACTGTTGCTGAGGATGTGAAGTATGAAGGCTGAAATTATCGCCGTGGGCAGCGAGTTGTTAATGGGCGATGTGATCAACTCCAACGCCGCCTGGATTTCCCGTGAACTGGCCGCTTTGGGGGTGGATGTGCATTACCACGTCACGGTGGGAGACAACCCGGCCCGCATTCAGGGCATTATGGCCCAGGCCTGTGAGCGCTCCGAGTTGCTGATTTTTACGGGCGGTTTAGGCCCCACCGATGATGATTTGACCATTGGCACCATTGCTGATTTTTTCAAGACGCCGGTGGTGGTCGATCCAGAATCGGCAGAGACCATTCGCAACCGCTTTATCGCCCGGGGCATGCCCATGTCGCCCAGTAATCTCAAGCAGGCTCAAAAACCACAGGGAGCAGAAACAGTCAAAAACCCGCTGGGCACCGCTCCCGGCATCGCATGGCAAGTGGCTGCCCACACTGGCAAACCCATCCAATTGCTGACCTTTCCCGGCGTACCCAAGGAGCTTTACGCCATGTGGCCCCAAGGGGCGGACTGGATTCGTCGCTGGCAGGCTGAGGCCGGGGAGGCATCGCCGGTGTTGGTGGCCCGGTATCTGCACTTTTTTGGCATTGGAGAATCCAAGCTGGGAGAATTACTCAGCGATTTGATGCAATCGAGCAACCCCACGGTGGCCCCCTATGTGGGCCGGGCGGAGGTGAAGATCCGGGTGGCGGCCAAGGCCGAAAATGCCCAAGGCGCCGAGGCACTCATTGACGCTATGAGCGCTGAAATTGTAAGACGCTGCCCCGATTATTACTTTGGGGCGGACGAGACCACTTTGGAGACTTACGTAGCTGGTTTGCTGCTGCAAAAACAGTACCGGGTAGCCGTGGCGGAATCCTGCACCGGGGGACTGCTTAGCAGTCGCTTGACCGATGTGCCGGGCAGCAGTGCCTACACCCATCTGAATGTGGTGACCTATAGCAATGCGGAAAAGACGCGCTTACTGGGGGTGCCTGAGGAGACGCTGGAAGCACACGGGGCGGTCAGTCCCCAGGTGGCCCAGGCCATGGCTCAGGGGCTGCTCTCGTTCAGCGGGGCCGATGTGGCGTTGTCTATCACGGGCATTGCCGGACCCGATGGCGGCAGCGAAGAAAAGCCGGTGGGCTTGGCCTATATTGGCATCGCCCAGAGGGAATCCGTCCAAGGGAAAAATGTGTGGATTAAAAAGGTGCTGGTGAACGGTCGAAATAATCGACAGGACATTAAGCACTGGTTCACCCAGTATGCCCTCAATTACCTGGCCCAAGCTTTGCAAGGCAAACTGGAATCCGATTTCCCTTAGATAGCCTCACCACTATTTTAGCGGGAGCATCTTTACAATCTTTCTCTGAATTCCCGCCTGCGCGGGAATGACAGAATGCGACAGCACGGGCGGAAATATGACACCCAGGCTTTGCCGCTTCAACATTTTGAATCGAAGGCGTGGGGAGGCCTGGAGGGGGACAGCGCTGGCGCTGGACTCTGTGCCCCCTCCAGTGGGGGTTACAGGGGGCAAAGCCCCCTTGAAGTACTAAGAGCAAAAAGGGCAGAGCCCCTTAAAAGGAAAGAGAAGGCTATAAAAGGGCAGCGCCCTTGAGATCTAAAAATGCAATTCTTAAAAAAGACTTAAGTTCAGCCAGAATGAGGGGCAACTCATCTTATAATACTCGCAGCAAATTCCGTGTTGAATTGAAGGAGTTTATTCACCCATGACCACTGCCTCCGTGGAACGTCACACATTTCAGGCTGAAACCAAGGAACTGCTGGATTTAATGATCCACGCCATTTACTCCAACAAAGATATTTTCCTGCGGGAGCTGATTTCCAACGCGTCAGACGCCATCGACAAGCTAAAGTTTGAATCCCTGACCAACCCGGATTTGCCCAAGGTGGATGAGCCCCGCATTTTGCTGATTCCCAACGCGGACGCCAAAACCCTGACCATTGAGGACAACGGCATTGGCATGTCCCGTGAGGATGTAGTGAACCTGATTGGCACCATCGCCAAATCTGGGACACGGGAATTTATGGGAGCCTTGAAGGAACGCAAGCAACAGCACGGAGAAGTCTCTCCGGAGTTGATTGGCCAGTTTGGGGTGGGTTTTTATTCCACGTTTATGGTGGCCGATAAAGTAACTCTGGAAACCCGCAAGGCCGGTGAAGAACACGGCACCCGGTGGGAATCCTCCGGCGATGGCACTTACACCATTGAGCCGGTGGAGCGGGCCAGCCACGGCACCAGTATTACCCTGCACCTGAAGGCCGAAGACGTGGAAGACGGCCTGAACAACTACACCAGCGAATGGCCCATTAAATCCATCGTCAAAAAATATTCGGATTTTGTGAACTACCCCATTCAAATGGATGTCACCCACACCGAGTATGACCGGGACGCCGAGGGCAAGGTCATTGAGGGTTCAGCCAAAACCAGCGTGAAGCGGGAAACCCTGAACTCCATGAAGGCCATCTGGATTCGCCCGGAAAGCGAAGTGAGCGAGGACGAGTACAAAGAGTTCTACAAGCACATTTCCCACGATTGGCATGAGCCGCTGCGTTGGTTCCGCATGTCCATGGAAGGCACGTTTGAGGCCCGCGCTTTGCTGTACATTCCCGAAAAGGCGCCGCAAGATCTGTTCTACCGGGAAGGCAAGCGGGGCGTGCAGTTGTACGTCAAGCGGGTTTTCATCATGGATGACTGCAAGGAGCTGATGCCCGATTATCTGCGCTTTATCAAGGGCGTGGTGGATTCCGAGGATCTCAGCCTGAATATTTCCCGGGAAATTTTGCAGCAAAACCGCCAGATTCGGGCCATTCGTAACCGTTTGGTCAAAAAAGTACTGGGCACCCTGGAAGACATGGCCACCAGCAACACTGAGCAATATCTGCAATTCTGGGGCGAGTTTGGCCGGGTAATCAAGGAAGGTCTGTACGAGGATCGGGAAAATCAGGAGACCTTATTGGGCTTGCTGAAGCTGGGTTCCACCCAGTCTGCTTCTGAGCTGACCACCTTGAAGGATTACGTTTCCCGCATGAAACCGGGTCAGGATAAAATTTATTTTGCCGCCGGTGAAGATCGCAAAACCATCGAAAACTCTCCACACCTGGAAGCCTTCCGGGACAAGGGTTACGAGGTCCTGTTACTGACCGATCCGGTGGATGAAATCTGGACCCAATCGGTTTATAAATTTGGTGAGTTTGAACTGCAGTCCGTGGGCAAAGGTACCGTGGAACTGGGCACAGAGGAAGAGAAAAAACAGGCCGAGCAGGCACTGGAAGAAAAAGGCAAAACCTTCGGCGATTTGCTGGGCGCTATGAAATCCCAATTGGGTGAGTACGTGAAAGAGGTACGCCTATCCAGCCGGTTGACCTCTTCCCCGTCTTGTCTGGTGGGCAATGCCTCGGATTTATCCCCGCAGATGGAGCAACTGCTGAAATCGATGAATCAGCCGGTGCCCGAGAGCAAGCGCATTTTGGAGATCAATCCCAACCACCCCTTCAACCAGAAGTTGCAGGCCCTCTTTGCCGCCAATCAACAGGATGCCGCCTTGGCCGACTACAGTTATTTGCTGTATGGGCAAGCCCTGTTGGCGGAAGGCAGCCCCCTGCCAGAGCCCGCCAAATTCAGCAAGCTGATGACCGATTTACTGGTGAAAGCCCTTTAAGGAAAGGCGCTTTCCTTCATTGCCGGTCAACGGTATTTAACCCTTCCCAAAACGCCGATTCCAGTCCCGGGATCGGCGTTTTTTTCATTCCTTCGTTTTCTCACGTAAATTAAAAAGGAGTGATTAACCAGAGAAGGCCGTGGATTCTTGTCTGGATGAAACAGTACTGCTATTTTTTAACGGAATCATCCCCGAATGCGATATTTGTCATTCCCGCGCAGGCGGGAATCCAATGTTCACAACTGCGTTTGATGGTTTGATGCCTTCATTGTTTCTGTATGAATCCCTGGACAGCACTTTTAAGATTTGTAGTGCCAAGGCGAAGTGGATTCCCGCCTGCGCGGGAATGACAGGGCGTTTTATTGTGAGCGTGACAGGGAATTTTCCAGAGGAATGGCAGGGCATTTTATTGTGGTAAAAGCACACGCTGTCATTCGTTTTTCACATTCAGCGTTGTATAGTGAAGCCAAGCAATTCAAGTGGTTTTTAATTAATTGATTCAGCCCCACCGGGAATCCGGCAGGCTGAAGCATAACGCGGCAAGTCAATATTGCTCAAAATTGGACATGGCCAAAATTGGAAGTGACCAAAAAATGTACGTGAAAGGTTTGCAGATGGACGTGTTGAATTTACAGGGATCAGGGCTCAAAAAATCAGTTTGGAGAACAGGCAAACAACCCGTCCAGAGCGCGCATCCCCCCATCCGATTAACCCCTCATCGATTTCAAAGCGGAATCCGCAGCGAGTCGGGCAGCGGTGAGTTTGTCAGCGGAGATCGCTTTCAAAAAAACAGTTCAACCAAACCCGTGTTGCTCTCGCTGGATATTGACGGCACGCTGATTCCCTGGCGCAAGGAGCCCGCGTTGGATGAACTGGCCTTGGCTCGCTATCAAAAAGCCCTGCAAAATCCAGAATGGCGACAAAATAGCTTTGTCATTCTCAATACCGGACGCAGCCTGATGGCTATCCGTGCCTTGGCCCCGTTGCTCAATCAGTTTCCCGTGGATGCCTTGGGGTTGAATGACGGTCAGCAATTGTTTATCCGCCCGCATGAAAAAAAGTCCAACGCCATGCAAGCACCAAACAGTCAGCAGTGGCTGAGCAACTTGCGCGGCAAGGACAAGGATGCCGACTGGAAAGTGAACCTGAAGGGCTGGTCCACGGTGAAGGTGTTAAAAGCCGTGCGAGACACTTTGCAAGATCTGGGTTTTCAGCAAGTCAGCGGACCGGGTCAAAAAAATCCTTTTGCCCAGCATCAAAATTTTTATGTGTTCACCCAGCCGGTCAACCCACGTCAGCCAGAAGCCGGTCAATGGGTGGTGCAAGTGCGCCCGGAGCAGGCCTTTTTTGAAATCAGCCGATCCGATGAGCAAGCCACCCGAGAGGAGATTGCCGAATTTGCCAGCACCTTGAGTGAACAATTACGAAACGCTTTGCAACCCCAGTGGCCGCAACTGCACTTGTACGCCAACAATTCCCCCAAGTGGAGCAATGTACATCTGGGGCCCCAGGGCATCCACAAAGCTGCCTTGCTGGATTATCTGCTAAAAACCCGCATGCCGGAAAAACCGGTGGCCATCATTTCTGCGGGCGATAGCACCAACGATATTGAATTACTGTCGGCCCATCAACTCCAAGGAGTTCCCAATTATCCGGTGCTGGTCGGTAAAAATCCACGGGCCGAATCCGCCATCCGAAAAAATGCGCCGCCTCAACTGGAACAAGTGCCCTGGAATCATCTGGATGAAGGTTTGAGCAGACAGTTCGCCAAACTGAAACCGTGGCTGAAGCAGGAGAAGACATCCGTAGAGTAAGAGCGGAATCAAAGCTTTTTGATGAGTGGGTTGTAAGGGCGAAGGCACTGGGCAACCAGCACGAGCCCATTAATACCAGAGATAGTAGCGTTCGAGAGGCTCGACTGATTCTAAAAATTTGAAACGAGAGGGGAAAATGAGCGACCGACCGCCTGTGAATCCGGGCTGTCGGTTTTTCTTTTTCCGCTGATAATACTGATTATAAATTGGCTTCCAGCGCCCAGACAATGGCTTCCGCCCGGCTGCTCACCCCAATTTTATGATAAATACTGTACAGGTGATTCTGCACCGTTTTGGGGCTGACCACCAATAAATCGGCCAGTTTTTGATTGGTGTACCCTTTGCTCAGGGCCCGCAACACTTCCTGTTCCCGCTCGGTCAGTGCCTCCAGACTTTGCCCGGTGGGACTGCGATGATGCTGATTCAGCTTGCCTGCCAACTCCTCGGACAAGCTCAGGAACTCGCCGGCCTGCACTTTGCGCAAGGCTTCCACCAGCGCTTCAATCTGAATATCCTTCAGCAGAAAGCCCTTCACCGGCAGATCCAGGCATTTTTTCATAACATGCGGATCGTCCTGATTGCTGAGGATGATGATTTTGGCTTGCGGCCACGTGGTCAAAATGGCTCGGCTGGATTCGTACCCACTCACTTTGGGTAAGTTAATATCCATCAGAATAATATCAGGCTTGTGGGCCAGGGCCTGAACCACAGCCGCTTCCCCGTCTCCCGCTTCTCCGCACACATGCAAGCCCCCGTGTAATTCCAGCAACTGGCGCATGCCTTGTCGCAAAATAGGGTGATCATCGACCAGCAAAATGCGGATGGGGGTCGGATCGAGTCGCTGCAGGTTGATTTCGTATGACATGGATGTAGTGCTCATGATTGAATCTGAATCTCCAGAATGGCCCCAGGGGCATTGGCCCGATTGCGTAAACTGAACGTGCCACCCAAAACCTTGACCCGCTCCTTCAAGCCCACAATACCCAAGTGCCCTTCCTGAATCAAGCGATCATCGGAAGGAATCTCCGGCCAGGGCAGCCCTTGTCCGTTGTCCTCAATTTGAATTTGCAATTGCACCCCGCTGATCGCCGTGACGGTTTCCGTTACAGTTACCGAAATAGTGCTGGCCTGAGCGTGCTTGAGGGCGTTCCGGGTGCCCTCCTGAATGACCCGAAACAGGTGCAGCAATTGCTGATCGCTGAGTAGTTTCTCCATGCGCGTGTTGTTTTCAAACCCGGGCAAGGACACAAACTGAAATCGAAGTTTGGTGTCCTGAGTTTGGGTTTGCAGCTTTTCCATAAAATGTTCCAGCGCGGGAATCAGCCCCAGGGCAAACAACGATTCCGGGCGCAAATTGCCGCTGATTTGACGCACACTTTTCAACGCCTCAGAAACACTGCCGCTCATGGCGATCAATTGAGACTGGGCCTGTTGCAGGCCCGCAGGGTCATCAGGATGACTCGCTTCCAACGCCTTGCGGCACAGTTGCACCTGAATATTCAAAAAGCTCAATTGCTGGGCCACGTCATCGTGCAGCTCCCGCGAAATATTGACCCGTTCTGATTCCACATGCTCATCCAGACTCATCAGGGCCTGATTCAGATTTTTATTGGTACTACTGAGGCGCTGGTTCAGCGATTGAATACTGCCCCGCGTTTTCACCATCCAGGGAATCCACTGGAAAAAACCGTAAGCAAACAGGCCAATGCCCGTGGTGTAGCCAATGGTTTTTTTGATAAAAGCCCGTTGCCAACTCGGCCCAAAGGGAAAACTAACTTGGCCCAGGGCGCACACCTGCGGCGGATCATCCAGAATGTCCATCCAAGTGCCAAACATCAGGAGGCCCATGCCCCACAAAATGCTATTCCAACCAAAGTGGCGAATGTGCGGATACTTTTTGCCGTAATACAGGCAAAAAATAAAAATGGTGGTCACCACACCCGCGTGAACGCCTTCCAGCAGCAGGGTGTTCAGGCCCAATTCACTGTCGATGTAGGCCAGTAACCCGCCTATGAGAAAAAACAGGAACACGGGCAACATCACATGTTTCTCAGGTAAAGGAACGGAGGGGGCGCTCATGCGAAAACCGCTTTCCTTTAGGGTTTGCCAATTCATGATAGAAAGTAATGTATTCATGCTTACTCTAAAACGGAAGGGTTTGGTTTTTAAATAGGCAAATTTTCCTATCACGCCAGTAGCACAAAAAACGATGTTCCTCTTTTATATAGGCAACTTCACCAAATCCCACCTTTCAAGTCACCTTTATACAGGCAAATCAGCGAGGCGTTTTGGGTCATGGGTTACGCTTACAATTTCAACCCAAACTATCCCTACCAGCGGCCACAAACCATGGCTGCTGCCAGCGTGTCTCCGTATGGTCGACCGGCTGCGCCTGCGCCTTACGGTCAGCCCTTCGCACCAGTAGCTTCTTCGTACGGTCGGCCGGTTACACCCGCCTACTTGGGCGGAGTTACAGCCCCTCGCTTCAATATGCCCACCAGCGGCCCGGCGGCCCCCAATGGATTTTTAGCGCCACAACCCGGCTTGCCTACCCCCAGTCAGGTTTTAAACCCGACAGCATTGCCAGGGGGCAATCCGCAAACTGGCTTTGCAAACAACGCAGCGTCTATTGCTCAAAAGCCCCAGATACAGAATCATTATTACACCGTAACCAGTGGTAAAGAGCCCTCTAGTAAAAAGAAAAATATCAAGAAGTTTTTGCTGACCACCGGTGCGGTGGTAGCGGGTATGTTCACCACCATTGGCGCTGGCATAGGATTGATCTGGTTTTTCTGCCCCAGCTTTATTCAACTGGGCAAGGCCATCGGGCCTAAAAATGCCCAGGCGGCTGCCAATGCCTTATCTGAATGGAAAAAGCCCGGAACTATTCTGGACCGCTTGGGAAATGCTTATAAGGCCTTTGCCAAGGGACAAGCTGAATACGCAGAGCACCAGAACAATAGCGCTTTTAATCGCCTCAAAAACTGGTTTCAGAATCTTTTTAAATCAACCGAGCAAATCGAAGCAGAAAAGGCAAAACAAGCCCAACAAGAAGCCTTAAAAAAAGAAAAAACCTCCCAAGCTCCTGAAGCGTTTCTGGAAGATCTCGTGGAACAGGCATCACAGGGTTTATCCAAAATCTCCCCCGAAAAACAAAAACAATGGGAGGCATACATTGCGGATCTGGGCTCACAAATCGCCAAAAAAACTTTAGAACAACCTGAAAATCAGGCCGCCCTTAAAAAAGTGATGACAGATGCCATTTCCGATCAGTTGGCAGGCATTCCCATCGTGGGTCCAATGGCCCAAGGGGTGGGTAAAATATTTCAGTTCATAGGGCTGGGTGGCAAAACATTACCCAAAGCGACACCGCTAGAAACAGTCGTTCCTGAGGCTTCAAAAGCAGCCCTGAGCGCTTAATACTTTTTCCCTAGACAAATAGGCAGAAGTTCCTAAATCAGACCCTCTAACCCCTGGTTTCATGCAGGTACTCAAAGAATCGTCACCCTGTATGTTTATCACTCCAACAATTTTGAGGATTTGATTATGAGCATTCCCTATGGTTTTCCCACCCCTGCCAACCCTTATCAGGGACAACGTTTTGGCTACAGCGATGCAGCGGCCCTATACCACTTTGAGGAAATCCCAGACAGCATCCACTTTGGCGCTTCCCCGCAGCCACCCAGCTTCCTGAAACGCGTGTTTGGCGGCGTCTTGAAACTGGGTGGCCTGCTGTTGGGCGGATTGGCCTTTAAACGCTACTGCCCCGGGTTGGCCGCACAGATCGGTGGATTAATCCCTGAATTCATCCAAGCGCCTTTTAAAGCGCTCAGTGGCAATTGGCTGGGTCGTAGGTTAATCCAAGGCGCGGAAAGCTTGTTGAACCGATCAGAAGCCATTTTTAATACGCTCAAAGGCTTTTTTGGCGGATTCTTCAACAAAGCTGGCTAACACCTTCCCGGCAGGCCAGCGCAAGTCACATAAACCCTTGTTAAATTAGTGAGGATGGGGGTTGAGCGCTCACCGTAATTTTACAAAATTCACTCGCACAAGAAAGTGTAAAGTTGTTTTTATGCAGATAACTTTAGTTCACTCGCTTTCACAACACTTGAGGTACACCCTGTATGAGTTCTTCACCCATCAATGGTGGCTATTCTTCTGCTGCCTATACGTCAACTCCTCAATTCGGCACGACGGCTCATCAGTCCCGCTATGCCGGTGGAGCTTCCCACGATAGTTATGCGGGCAAAAAAAAGAATGAGCCTGGCTTTTTCAAGAAAGCCCTGAATACCACTTTAAAATGGGGCGCTATACTGCTGGGAGCCCTGGCCATTAAGCGCTATTGCCTCAGCCCGGCCACCGTGGAAAAAATTGCTGGTCACATTCCCGGCTTTATCAAAGGCCCCTTTAACGCCATTGCAGAAACGGGTGTGGCCAAAACAGTGACCGGTTGGGGTGAATCCATCCTGAATCAGGTAGATAAGCTAAAAAGCGCCATTTTCAAAAAGTCCAAATCACTGCCCACAGGGCTCACCAGTGATGAAGCATCTCTTATTACAGGGGTGAGCGAAAAGCAGGATTTTAGTCTCTTGAATCGCGGTTCTAACCAAATTTAGACCAGTTGACACACTAAATCTCCTAAACCCCTCGCTCCTAGCCGAACGAGGGGTTTTTAAATGCTGATAAAAACGTGAGAAAACGCGAATATAGGCTAAATTGCCTATCCCTTTGAGAGATTTGCAACAGTCCAAAGCATCGCCGAGATGGGTTCATGCCGGTAGTCTCACTGGAATCCCTTCCACTGGAGACCCACCCGTTATTTGAACTGATAAGGAACCCAATCCCCATGAAAGTCTCCGCTTGTACCCCCTCCCCCGTCTTGGTAATGGCTCCGGTCGTGGTTCAAACATCGCCGCAACCCAAACAGACCAGCGACGCGCAGGCCACACTTGCCAAACTTGATGAAACCAAAATGGCTGAGCAGGCCACCGCCATGGCCTATCAAGCCTTAAACCAACTATTTTTTGCCGACAGTGGCAGCCAGAGCGGCTACCTGCAAAAGGCCAAAGGTCTGGCGCAGTTGGCTGAATTTCAGAGTCTGGGTCTCAGCGGATTTTCAGCGAAAACTGCCAACCAGTTGGCCCTGCAAGCGCTCGCTCAGGTTCAACAGCTGGAAGAACAGTGCGCTGGTCAAAAAAGCCAGAGCCTCAACCAAGTGGCCTGAAAATATTCGATAAGGCTCTAAAAGGAGATATGGCAATGTCGCCCGTGTTTTTGATTGTACTTCTGGTGATACTCTTCAGCGGGATAAAAATGGCTGGCCGCCGTAATTTCGGTGGCCACAGGCCGGGAAAAACGTCCGCTTTTCTCCAGCGCTTCCTTGGAGGCCAACGCCGCCGCCTGCTGCTGGGGGCTATGGTAGTAAATCGCCGAGCGGTACTGACTACCGATGTCCGGGCCTTGACGATTCAGGGTGGTGGGATCGTGCAGCCGCCAGAATAGATCCAGCAGCGCTTCATAGGCAATTTGCGCCGGATCAAATTCCACCAGAACCGCTTCGGCATGACCGGTGGTGTCGGTGCAAACTTCTTTGTAGGCAGGGTTTGGGGTGTGTCCCCCGGTGTACCCTACCTGCGTGGAGCTTACCCCCGGTTGCTGCATAAAGGCGTCTTCCACACCCCAAAAACAACCGGCGGCAAAGGTGGCGAATTCAAACATGATGGAAGCGTCCTCCTGCAATTTTTCAAACTCAGAGTGAGCGGATGCCTTATTGTACTCCAGTTTACCCGGGTTTTCCGGGATTTTCCCGGGCGTTTTGCAAAATCAGTGTAGGCACAAAAACCATGCTTTTGTTTTTTCTATGCCCAGGTCATGCAGTTAAAAGGTTACCCTTCACCATGAATGTCAATTTGCGTTTTGGTTCCACCCCCAAGGCCATCAGCCCCGGTGTGGAGCGGGCTGCCCAGTCGGTTTTTCAGTCCATGCAATCCTTCGGGCAAGCCCAAACGCCACAACAAGTCAAAAAATCAGGCGCCCGATTGGTGCTGAAGTGGATGGGACTGGGCGTTCAGTTGATGGCCCAAGGGCTGGGCAAGCGCATTTCCCATTGTTTTAAAGGGTAGTGTCATAAGCCGCAGCGGCACCAGATCACGGCCAGAAAACAAGACGCTCTGGGGAGCCTACAATGCTAAAATAAAGCAAGTCCCCAAGCTCGGCTAGAGATTCCACCGTGAAGCGCTATGCGCCGTTTTTCTAGCCATGGCCACGAGAGAGACATGGCAAACAACCCCCTATTATCGGACGTTCGATTTACCCTGATTGACGTAAAAACCGTGCCCGCCCAGCAGCCACACACGCCTTACCCAGACAAGGAAGCCGCTCCGGCCCTGACCGAGGTCACTTGCGTGCAACTTCGGAACGGGGAAATCCGCGAAACCCTGCACCTCAGCGTGCCGGACAACGCCTGGACGCAGGATATTCTTCAAGCCATGGCCCACTTTGTGGGGCGGGATGTGATCCTGTGGGCCAACCCCGGCACGAAAGCCAATTTTAAGGCCAACAAGGCCTATCGCCACTTCAAGCTGACCCAGCCACGAGACCGCCAGTTTTCCCTCAGGCAGGTGGCCCAAAAGACCTTGCCCGGCTTACCCTCCTACCAACTCAAACGACTGGCCGCCCATTTCAATCTGGAAACCAATGGGCTGGACCGCACCGGCAATGCCGCCATTATTGCCGCCAAGGTTTTTTCAGGGCTGTTAACCCTGCTGAACAAACAAGGGGTGCTGCACTTTGATCAACTGCTGAGCCGCTGTGCGCCCTTGCCCCAGCGGGTCCGCCGAACCCGCGATGATTTGGCGTTTGATCGCCAACAGTTAAAAGACTATCCCACCCAGCCGGGTGTGTATTTTATGAAAAATCGCAGCGGAGAAATTCTCTATATTGGCAAGGCCAAAAATCTGAAAAAGCGCCTGAAAAGCTACTTTCAGAAACAATCTCGGCTGACACCCAAAATTGCGGTGATGATGCGACAGATGACCCATATTGAGGTCACCGTGGTGGGTTCAGAACTGGAAGCGCTCCTGCTGGAATCGCAGCTGATTAAGCAGCATCAACCCTTTTTCAACCAAAAGGTAAAAAACTACCAGCGCATGGTGTTTTTGGCCATTACCGTGCAAGAGACCTTCCCCCGCTTACGCATCGTGGAAGATGCGCTCGATCCAGCCATGGCTTATGTGGGACCCTTTTACGCCCTTAGCGCTCTGAAGGAACGGGTGACGATTCTGAACCGTATTTTTGGATTGCGGGATTGCAACGAGCAGACATTTCAAGCCCATCGGCAAGCGCCCTGTATGCAATATCAGCTGGGCTTGTGCAGTGGCCCTTGTGCCGGAAAAATCAGCGAGGCTGATTATCAGGCTTTGGTGGCAGACTTTTTGCGTTTTTTGCGACAGCAGCCCTGCAACGCCGTAGAGGGCTTAATTGCCAAACGAGACGCTTACACCGAGGCCCTGCGCTTTGAAAAGGCCGCGTTGGTGCAAACGCAATTGGAGCAATTGGCCCACCTGAGCAAAGCCAGCGAACGCTTGATTGAGGCCGTGGAGCAACGCCATTGCCTGCTTGTGTTACCCAGTGGGCTGCCCGGACAATTCCGGTTGCTCAGCGTGCTACAGGGACAGCCCCACGACTGGCAAACGCTGGATGCCCACCATCTGGACTGGGAACCCTTGCAAGCCTGGATTGCGGACTTGCTGGCGAAGGTCAGACACAATCAACCCGTCCACGGGGGGACGGCCATCGCCAAGATTTTCTATGAGGAAGCCCGCCTGATTGATCAGTGGTTGCGTCATCGAGCCGATGAGGTGGATGCGGTGATTCCCTTGGGCCAGCCTACCGCCCCCTTGTCCGTGCAGACGGTCTTTCATCAGTTATTGCTGGCAGTCAGCCCGGAGACAAACGATCAGCTGGAACTGGCCGCCGCCCTGGACGAGGCTGAGGAATCCTGGCACTGGGAGCAAGAAGTTATTTAAATCGGTGTGTTTTCCCGAATTAGCTGACTGGCTGACCCATGCCTTTATACAGGGCCAAGGCCTTATTGCGGGCTTCGGCATGGTCCACAATGGGGTGCGGATAGGTTTTGCCCAACTGAACGCCCGCATCCAGCAAGGTCAGCGGCGGGGCATCCCAAGGGGCGTGAATGTACTTGGCGGATAGCTTGGCCAGCTCCGGCACCCAGCGACGAATATAGGTGCCATCCGGGTCAAACTTCTGACTTTGGGTAATGGGGTTAAAGATGCGGAAGAACGGTTGGGCATCGGCTCCGCAGCCACCCACCCACTGCCAGTTCAGGCTGTTCTGGGCCAAGTCGGCGTCCACCAGGGTGTCCCAAAACCAGCGGGCCCCATCGTACCAGGAAATCATTAAATCTTTGGTCAGGAAAGAGCCCACAATCATGCGCACCCGGTTGTGCATCCAGCCCAGGTGCCACAGTTGCCGCATCCCGGCATCCACGATGGGATAGCCCGTTTCTCCCTTACACCAGGCCGAAAACAGGGTTTCATCCAGCGTCCAGGGCAGTTCGTTAAACTTGGGCTTAAGGGGCTGCTGAGGGGTATGGGGAAAGTGAAACAGCACATGATAGGCAAATTCTCGCCAGGCGATTTCCCGCAGAAAGTGCTTGCCGCTGGCCCGTTCGGTATCGGCCACGGCCTGCCAGATTTGCCGGGGAGAAATTTCCCCGTGCTTGAGATAAGCCGACAGCCGAGAGGTGCCATCCACGGCGGGAATGTCCCGCTGGGTGCCGTAACCGTCTTGCTTATCGGCGATAAACGATTGCAAGAGCGCTTGCGCTTGCCGCTCTCCGGGTTGCCAAAAGGCCCGCATCTCTTTATCCCAGGGAATGTTGGGCAACAGGGCCAGATCGGCCACCGTCAGGCTATCTGGCCACTGGGCTGGACTGCTCAGGTGACTGGGGGCTGACAAGGGGTGAATGGCGGGCAAATTATCCAGACAGCGTTTAAAAAAGGGCGTATACACCTGATAAGGATTTCCGCTGCCGGTTTGCAGAGAATCCGGCTCCCAAATCAGGGTGCCTCCTTTGTGAATGACCAGCTCTATGCCTTGGGTGGCCAGAGCCGATCGCACGGCGTCTTGCTGACGCATGGCATCCGGCTCATAGCGGGCGTTGCAGTGAATTTGTGTGGCCCCGGTCTGCTGGGCCAATTGCACCAGTTCACCTAAGCTGTCTCCCCGGCGCAAAATCAGACGGGAATGGAGCGTTTGCAAGTCCCCGGACAGGGCCGTCAAGGAATCGTGTAACCACACCCGATCGGCGGCTCCCAAGGGCCAAGCCCCTTCGCCCGGTACATCCCAGACATAGACCGGCACAACCGGCAGACCCGTTTTGATGGCCGCCGTCAGGGCCGGGTTATCCGCCAAGCGTAAATCTTGCCGCAGCCACAAAAGGGCCGCGTTCATGGGGTGAGATCCGAAGCAGACGTTACGGCCGACACGGCAACCCCATCCAGAAAGATATCCACCATCTTGCTGGCGCACTCTTTGGGGTCAAAGTCACGGCTTTCATGGGCCGCTCTCAGGGTGGTCATAGCATCAATCCAGCTGATGTAATACAAGGCCAAGGTATCCGGATTTTCAGACTGGGCGATTTCCCCAGCCTGACGGGCCTCTTCAAAAATACCGATGATGGGGCTGATTAAATAAAACCGATGGGCCTCCATGACCTGTTTCATGTGGGCCTCATCCAGATGCTCACCGGCATCTCGGACCATGGTGCTGAGCGAGGTGGGAGAAAAGCGGAAATAGCCTTCAGACAAGCGGTACAACTTCTCCCGAAAATCCTTGCAGCGCTTGATGCCAGCCATCAGCAACTCGTTGCCGTGGCGCATCATTTCCACTACCACTTCCGTAAACAGGGTTTCCTTGTCCGTAAAGTGGTAATAAATGGTGGGCTTGGTTAGCCCCACCGAACTGACCAGATCGTTCATTGAAACGGCACTGAAGCCCTTTTGACGAAACAACAACTTGGCGTGCTGCAAAATCTCAGCACGGGCATCGACCGGCTTGCTTTTGCCGGGTGCACTGGTAACGGGAATCTTGGGTTTTGGGGGCGTCATGGGCTGTCACTCGATTGCAATTAAATGGAACTGTTTCTCAGAGACTCTCAGTCAAGTGGATGAAGCTTGCCTGGAATGAATGTCTATTTTGGATATAGATAGTTACCAATCAGTAACTTAGGTGGAATTATACCACACGGTAGTGCCGATTCCAGCCTTCAAAATCCTGCCCGTAGACTATATGAGGGAGCAGGGTTGACATTCCCAGGATTAGATCTATTATTCATTTATACCTTTCGGTATATGACTTTAACGAAACTTAACCGCTCTACATTTGGTGCTTCCGTTGTTACACAACTTTCCAACTGACTCTTTATATAAAATCCTGGATAATACGACGAGAACTCTTTGATCACACAACACTGTGTGATCTTTTCTTTTTTAATCAAGTTTTGAACTAGTGAAGTCTTGGACCAGTTAAGATTTGGAAAGGGTACAGGCATGTCTCAACCCCAGATTGATGTGCTCATTGTTGGTGCCGGACTGGCCGGATTGACGGCAGCCCGCTTGCTGAGCGAGCAGGGTTTGTCCTGTCAGTTGCTGGAAGCCACTGAATCGGTGGGAGGGCGGGTCAAAACCGATGAATTTGAAGGGTTTCTGCTGGACCGGGGCTTTCAGGTGCTGCTTTCCGCTTACCCGGAATGTCAAGCCTTGCTGGATTATGACCGCCTTGACCTAAAGCCCTTTTACAATGGCTCCCTCATCTGGACCGGGCAAGGGTTTGAGAAAGTGGCCGACCCTTGGCGACACCCCTGGGACGCTGTGCAAAGCGTGGGAAATTCCATTGGCTCCCTGATGGACAAGTTAAAAGTGGCCGCCTTGCGCCAACAGGTTTTATCCGGCTCCGATTCAGCCTGCTTCCAATCGCCAGAAACCACCACGCTGGCCTATTTGCGCAACTTCGGTTTTTCCGAAGGCATGATCGAACGCTTTTTCCGTCCCTTTCTGGGCGGCATTTTTCTGGAATCCCAGCTGGCCACCTCCAGCCGCTTTTTTGAGTTTGTTTTCCGCATGTTCGCCCTGGGCGATGTGGTGCTGCCCGCCCACGGCATGCAGGCCATCCCCCGGCAATTGGCAGACGGTTTGCCTGCGGGTGTATTGCGCCTAAATACCAAAGTGGCGCAAATCCAGCCGGGTCAGCCCGCGAGTCAAGTGATTCTGGCTTCCGGGGAAACGCTGAGCGCCAAAGCCATTTTGCTGGCCACCGATGCCGCTGATGCCGCCAAGCTTTGCCCCACCCTGCCCCAACGAGCCTTTAACCGGGTGCACTGTCTGTACTTTGCCGCCCCCACCGCGCCGCTGGATTTACCCATCTTAACCCTCAACGCCCAACCCGGCAGCCTGGTGAACAACTTGTGCGTGCCCAGTCTGGTATCGCCCGCTTACGCCCCAGCCGGGCAGCATCTCATCTCGGTATCGGTTCTGCAAACGGAATTGAGCGATGAGGCTCTGGCGGCAGCTTTGCAACAAGAACTTCAAGGCTGGTTTGGGGAGGCGGTCAACAGTTGGCGCTTCCTAAAAGCCTACACTATTCATAAGGCCCTGCCCCGCCTGACGGTTCCGGAGAACCCCCTGACCCAAGCCAAAACCCCATTGACCGACGGGCTATTCCACTGCGGCGATTACCTGGACACCCCCTCGATCAACGGGGCCATGGCCACGGGTCGCCGAGCCGCCCAAGCCATTTTAGAGTCCCTCAAAACGGCCGTTGCCACCCCCTGAATCCACCCGAAAAGGAGCTTCCCCATGACATCCACTCAACCGCCTGCCACCCGTTTGGTGTTACTGGCCCATGGCAGCCGAGATCCCCGTTGGCAAGCCCCCTTTGTGGACTTATTAAGCCAAGCACGGCAGCAACTGGGGGAATCCGCCGTGGATTTGGCCTACATGGAAATGTGCGCGCCTTCCCTGCTGGATATTTCTGAACCCGCCTACCAGCAAGGGGTTCGCCATATCAAGGTTTTGCCCCTGTTTATGTCCGCCGGGGGTCATGTCAGCAAAGATCTGCCCATGCTGGCTGAACAGGTCATGATGGCCTTTGACGGGCTGGAAGTGGAGATTCTCCCCCCGGTGGGCGAGCATGACACGGTCATTGCAGCCTTCTTGTCCGTCATTACCCAAAGCCTCCAGAGCAACTGCCCCACCCCCTAATCCCAATCTGTGAAATCATCCTTTAAGATCGTCAAGTAAGATAGCGTAGTACGGAACGGCGCGCCCACATCTCATCCGTTCCCGCAAGGGGGAAAGCCATGCAACCGAACGAACACACCATTCTGGTCCTGGGGGCCACGGGCTACGTGGGAGGCCGTCTGGTGCCTCGCCTGTTACAGGCTGGCTACCGGGTCCGGGCGGCCAGCCGCTCCACCCGAAAACTGGAAAGCCGCAGCTGGGGGCATCACCCACTGGTAGAACTGGTGGCCGTGGATGTCACCGACCGGGCCTCTCTGACCCAAGCGGTTCAGGGCTGCACGGTGGTCTATTATCTGGTGCATTCCATGGACCCGTCCAATCAGGATTTTTCCGAAGTAGACCGCATGGCGGCGGCCAATATGGTCCAAGCCGCTCAAGACGGCGGACTCAGCCGCATTATTTATCTCAGCGGGCTGGGACACGATGACGGGGATCTCAGCAAACATTTAAAGTCTCGCACCGAGGTGGCCCACATTTTAAGCGAAGGCCCCGTGCCAGTGACCGTCTTGCGGGCGGCCATGATCATCGGCTCGGGCAGCGCCTCCTTCGAGATTTTGCGCTATCTGGTGGATCGCTTGCCGGTCATGATTACCCCCAAGTGGCTGTCCACCCCCTGCCAGCCCATCGCCATCCGCAATGTGCTTAATTACCTACTGGGCTGCTTGCAGCACCCAGAGACCACCGGAGAAACCTATGACATCGGCGGAGAGGATATTCTTACCTACCGGCAGCTCATGGAAATTTATTCGGAAGAGGCCAAGTTGGGCCATCGCTGGATTATTCCCATTCCCTTTTTTACGCCGACCCTCAGCTCCTACTGGATTCATCTGGTCACCCCGGTATCGGCCAGCATTGCCCGTCCCCTGGCGGAAGGCCTGCGCAACCCGGTGGTGTGCGGAGAAAGCCGCATCAGGGAGATCATCCCCCAGGAGCTGCTGAGTGTGCGAGAGGCCATTCACCTGGCTTTGGACAATATTGTGCGCCAAAGCGTGGAAAGTCACTGGACGGACGCAGGCTATCTGCCGCCGGTGGAAACCCGATACCCCGGCGATCCGGACTGGGCTGGCGGCAGCCTGTTCAAGGACCGGCGGGTCATTCGGGTGGAAGGGGCCATTGAGGATTTATGGCATGCCATTGTGCGCATTGGCGGAGAAAATGGCTGGTATTACGGCAACTGGCTTTGGAGCATCCGGGGTCTGCTGGACAAACTATTCGGCGGGGTGGGCAGCTACCGGGGACGCCGCGATCCGGAGCGGGTTTGCCCGGGGGATGCCCTGGACTTCTGGCGGGTACTGAACGTGGACGAGCCCAAACGCCTGCGTCTGCTGGCAGAAATGAAAGTACCGGGTCTGGCCGTGCTGGAGTTTTTAATCACCCCGCTGGAAAACGGGCAACTGGAATTGGCCCAGACCGCCTGGTTTGCTCCCCGTGGCCTGGGTGGCCTGCTTTACTGGTACGCGGTGGCCCCCTTGCATAATTTAGTGTTCAACGGCATGCTGCGGGGCATCGCCAAGGCCTCCCACCGTCCCATCCTTCAGGGCCCCCTGCGCACGCATTAAAAATCAACTTAACAGCGGCCTCGGTTTTGGGCAAAATAAGGGAATGTTTCGGTTTTGTTCGCTCAGTTTCAAATCCGATTCGTTTTCCTTCTGAAAGGCCCGGTTCGCTCTGAGTTCTCCTCCCTTTGCCACTACCACTCTGGGGCGCCCGCTGCCCCAATGGCCCCTACCCAATGGGTCAAAATCGGTTGCGCCCATGGGCGCTACTCAGGCGGCCTCTGGCCCCACAGTCTCCGGGCCGCTGTTTGGCCCACCCATTCCCGGCGATCAGTTCACACCCTGGCGGCAAGCCCTGACCCCGGAAGGTCTGGCCTTTCACTACTACGATCTGGGGGAGGCCTACTACAAGGCCAGCCGCTTTGGGCACGCCATTCAGGCCTATGATCAGTACCTGACCCTCAAACCCAGCGATGTCCAGGTCTTAAACAAACGCGGGGTCGCCAAGGCCGCCAAAAAAGATTACGTGGGGGCCATTGCCGACTACAGCATGGCCATTGCCATCAATCCCCAGTTTTACAACGCCTACCTGAACCGAGGCAACCTGTGGGTCTATCTGGGAGACTTCGCCCAAAAAGTGGGCCAACCCGAAGTCGCCCAGCGGGATTACCAACTGGCCCTGAACGATTACGGGCAGGCCGTCCGCCTGAACCCCATGAACAGCGCCGCCTACGAAAACCGGGCCGAACTGTACTCGGATCTGGGCATGCACAGCCTGGCCCTGCAAGACAAAGGCCGGGTCATCCAGCTTCAGAAGATGAAGACCCCCACCTCCCTGCGATTACCCGTGTGCCCCCCCAGGGTGGCCCTGGTTTTGGCCAACGATGACTACGCTGGCTATGACAACGACCTGCAAGGCGGCCCCCTGCGGGATGCCCAGCGGGTGGCCAGTGTGCTGCGCAGTCAGGGTTTTTACGTGATGACCTGCTACAACCAAAGCGGTCCGGCCATGAAGGAGCAGGTGCGACAGTTCACCAACAAGCTGCGAGAGAACCCGGGAGCGGTGTCCATGGTCTACTACTCCGGCCACGGCGGGTCGATCAACGGCAATAACTACCTCATCCCCACCGAATTTACCGGCTCCCTGCCGCCCGATTTCGAGCAAAGCGCCGTCTCCGTGGATTATTTGCTAAAAGAGTTAAAGCAGGCGGGCAGTTACTTCAACATGATTTTTCTGGATGCCTGCCGCACCCCCCTGATGAACGGCACCCTGTTTCGCTCCGGTAAAACGGCCCTCAAACAATGGGAAACAGAACCTGGCCCCGGTTTGGCCAACACCTGGATTGAATACGCCTCCCGGCCCAAAATGCCCGCTATCCAGAAGGGCAATGAAGGCCTGTACACCAAGTATCTGGTGGAATTTATGGCCCGCCCCGATCTGAACCTGAAAGAAGTGTCCATGTACACCAGCTACGCCCTGGAAAGTGACCCCACCGCCCAGCGGGAAGGCCAACATGCCCGCACCCAAACCGACTTATCGCACACGGAAAGTATTGCCCAGGCCTTTTCCTTTGCCCGGCACTGCGCCAATCCCCTGCCGCATGTGCGTTTATCCACAACGCCGTGGGCCAACTTATCAGGGACAAGCTTTCCGGGGTCCGATTTAACCAGCGCCCCTCAGCCCCCCTTTTCCAGTTAGGCCCAGTTAGGCGTAGATATCCAGTTTCCGGCCCAGATTTGGGTTTAAGGGTTGACTGGGTTTATTGGGCGCTTGGACAGCCGCTGTTTGCCCGAAAGAAACGGTTTTGGCACCAAAAGCCGGAGAGGCTTGGGCGGCCTGAGTGGGCTGTGCGGCCCGCTGCGCTGGCAAGCGATTGGCTTGCTGAACCGGATAATGGCTACCGAAGGATTGAATACGCATGGTAGAAGTCCAGTCTTAATTTTTACAGGAAGGGCTTAACTGTGATGAATGGCGATAAATCTATTTTGATTTTATGGGTTGGTTTTATCGCCTGATTTTATTGTCCCATGACTCTACCACAAACACCGGGGAAAAGCCGTTTTAAGGCATGCCAGCATGGGTTTGGCCATTTCAAGCTTTACAAAACCGTCACCAAACTGTCATCAAGTTGTCTTACAACTGACGCATAATGTCACCCATAGACAGTGAGACGCAAGCAATTGCGGATCTGGATGAAGATACCCCCTAACATATAGCAATCCCTGACTCGCCCGGTGTTACCATCTGGCGGGTCTTTTTGTATGCCACCAAACAAGCCCCCGCAAAGCGCAAATCCCTGTTGCCAAGAGTAACATAACACCCCACTCAGCGAAGAACCAAAAAGAATTTAGGCCAGTTCAAGGACTTAGACAACTTCAGCAGTGGCCGGGTCCAGGGTAAAGCTAAAGGTAGACCCTTTGCTGTCGTTGCTTTCCACCCAGATTTCCCCGTTATGGAGCTGCACAATGTGTTTGACAATGGATAAGCCCAGCCCAGTGCCGCCCATCTCCCGGGAACGGGCCTTGTCCACCCGGTAAAAACGCTCAAAAATACGGGAATGGTACTTGGGATCAATGCCCATACCGTTATCGATGACATCCACCTGAATTTTTTGGCGATCATTCAGACCGGCCTTGACCACCACCTGCCCTTCGGTGGGGGTGTATTTAATGGCGTTATCCAGCAGATTGGTTAATACCTGCTGCAAGCTGCTGAGATCGGCCAGCGCTCTGGGCAGAGAGTCGCTGATTTCCAAGGACACCTGAATCTTCTTTTCATCGGCCTTATCCTGAACCAGGGTCAGCACCTGCTGAATCAACCCTTGCACAGAAGTGGGCAGAAACTCCGGCTTATAATCGGGCGATTCCAGCTTGGAAAGATCTAGCAAATCTTCCACCAGTTGGGTTAGGCGCAAGGAATGCCGGTGAATGACCTTGATAAAATCCAGACACACGGCCGGGTCATCGACGGCCCCGTCCAGCAAGGTTTCGGAATAACCTTCAATGGCACTGAGCGGGGTGCGTAACTCGTGAGACACATTGGCCACAAAATCCCGCCGCATGCGCTCGGTCTGACGAATATCGGTAATATCATGAAAAATGATCACACAACCATCCACCGTCTGCGGACTGGGATCTTCCGAGGGCGTAATGGTGCGGACATCGGGCTCCCCGGTGCCCAACAACCCCGGAATGTTAATGGGCACAATATGGGCCTCAAAAAACAGGGGCTGTGGATAGCCTTGTTCCAGGGTAATCTCTTCCACGCAGGTGTTTGCAGTGGAAAGCACCGTGTGCATGGCGGTTAAAAACATCGGATTCTGAATGACCGCATCGACTTGCTGACCCACCACATCGTCTTTCAACTGCAAAAACTGCTTCAGAGAGCGGTTGACCTGCAAAATCTGCCCCTGGCGATCGCAAATCAGAATGCCGTCCCGAAACTCCTTCAACAGCATCATTAAAATGTGCTGCTCCCGGAACAGGTGCTTGAGCTGGCTAAAACTTTTGGACGGGGTGGGGGGAAGGGTGGTCATAGGGGGTGTATGGCAATCTATCTCAGGCATTGATCTAAAGAATGGGGCTGGACACGGAAACGGCAGGTGATTCCAGCGCTACTGATTCGGGAGCATTCGTATTGGCCGGTGCATCCATCGTAATGCGATACCCCAGCCCCCGCACAGTCTCGACCATATCCCGGGCCGGACCCAGCTTGGCCCGCAGCCGCTTGACCTGGGCATCCACAGTGCGGTCCATCACCGATTCTGCCTCTTCCTGCCAAACGGTTTCCAGCATCTGCTCCCGGGTTTTGACCCGGTTAGGCTGGCTGGCCAGGGCCATTAAAATCTTGAACTCGGTGTGGGTCAGCGAAATATCCTGATCGCTGACCAGTACCCGGAACTCCTCCGGAAAAATTTTGAGACGACCCAGCTCAATGCATTTGCTTTCCGCCTCACCGGGACGCGGCCCAGAGGTTCGGGCCAACATGGCCTTGACTCGCAAAACCAGCTCTTTGGGGCTAAAGGGCTTAATCACATAATCTTCCACCCCGCATTCAAAGCCGGTCACCCGGTTATACTCAGAAGATCGGGCGGTCAGCATGATAATGGGAATATGGCGGGTTTCCGCACTGCCCTTGAGATCCCGGCAAATATCGTACCCGGAACGATCCGGCAGCATCAAATCCAGAATAATCAGGTTGGGCTGGAAGCTTTCCACCAAGGGCAACACGGATGAACCATTGTAAGCCGATTCCACCTGCAAGCCATTTTTTTCCAAGTTATAACGAACCAGATTCACCAGGTCTTTTTCATCATCAACAACCAAAATGCGGGATGTCATGGGGTGGGATCCGTCTGGCAAGTGTGACTGAGCTTTGGGTAAGCCTTACGCTGAAGGCATGATAACCGAAACAGGTGCGGCTAAGCCATGGAAGTTGTAAAAACTGGCCCCAGCGGGGCGGATAGAAATGGGTTGTGTGCCGACTGGCTGGACAAACCCAGAGGAATAAATTGAGGTACAAACTGCGGGATAAACTGTGGCAAAACCGGGCTGGTAAAAGGAGAAGGGTTGTTGTCCGACCCGGGGCCCGACTGGGCGAACGTTAAGGGCTGATGTTTGATAGAATGAGCGTCGCCGCTCATTTTTTTTTCAGCCACTTTAGCGTTGATGGCATCCTCATCCCCATCATCCTCAGAATGATCCTCATCCCCTTCAATCACGCTTTCATTCAGCTCTCCACCGGGCTTCCAGATGTTGCGAGGCGCCACTTTCCGGCTAATGGCCTCCGCAGCGAAAATACCCAGGGTAATGGGGATGGACTTCAGCAGAATGTGATGACTGGCCGCCTTTTGCAATAAGGTTTTGAGCCCCTGAAAGGGAATGTGCTTCAGGCTGAATTGATGACCCAGCCAGTCCAGCGCAGCGGTAAGCGCGGACACCATGCCCAAGGTCGCGGATTCGCGCTGGATGGTGTTCTTTTTCACCTGCCAGGGGGCATTGCGGTCATCCCAAACCCGATAGCCACTACCGACACCTTTGGTGGCCACGGCCGCCAAAGCAGTGTGGAATACTTCACGAGCGACGCTGGTTGTAACGGGGCTGATGGCCATTGTGGCAACAGGCTTTCCTAGTCATTTGATATCCTGAATATGAGCTCATCCTATGGAAGTCCTGTGACATTTTGATGACAGCATGACCGAGTGATACGAAATGTTAACTTGCCCCTTACCTTTCAGCGCTCTTCCCACCACCCATATTCTCTGTATATGGCATTTCATTAAGAAATATTTATAAAAAATTAAAGATCTGAATTGCCTGACCGAAACACAAAATAATGCACTTCCACAGGTTGCAATTCCATGGGTTTCTCTATCATTATTTCCAATTTAGTTGGGTCAGGACCCGTTGCCCTGAAATGGTCCGCACTGACGGCCTTGCCGTTGCTGCCCCAATCACAGGCGGCTCCGCCAGTGGGCATGCAGACGCAATTGCACAGCGATAATACCGTTTTCTCCGGCTGGCTGGAGCAATTGGCTCAGCAGTTCTCTCAATCCAGCCTGTATGGATTCGTGGATTTCCACGCCTTGGGTTGGCTGCTCTTCTTCTGCTCCATCCTGCTTTACCTGATGAACAAGGAGCAATGGTTGCGCATGCAGCGAGAACTGCGCAAAATGGCCATGTTTGATCCCCTGACCGGCTTGCACAACCGTACCCTGCTGGAAGAAACGGTTCGTGAAAAAATACAGGCCTACAAAGGCAGCCAAAAAAAGTTTGCCCTGCTCTTAGGAGACCTGGATCGCTTTCAACAGGTCAATGACACCCTGGGCCACCACGCCGGGGATAATTTACTGAAACAAGTGGCCTTCCGCCTGAAAAACATTCTGCGCAGCACCGACTTTGTGGCTCGGTTAGGCGGGGATGAATTCGCCATTGTTCTGAGTTCACTGGACCATGAGGGATTCGTCAATCAACTGGCCGAACGCATTCAGAAAACGCTGGATGAGCCCATCCTGATTGACAGCATGCCCATCAAAGCGGGCATGAGTCTGGGCATCGTCTTTTACCCGGACGATGGTGAAGATCTGGATACCCTGATGCGACATGTGGATATTGCCCTGTACCGGGCCAAGGAGCGTCGGGATTGCTTTACCTTTTACGATGAGGAAATGGATGAATACAACCGCAAACACATGCAACTGCAGAACGATTTGCGGGAAGCCATTAAAAATCAGGATCTGGAAGCCTATTACCAGCCCAAGGTAGACTGCAATACCCATCAGGTAAAAGGTTTAGAGGCTTTGGCCCGCTGGATTCACCCGGAGCGGGGCATGATCTCCCCGGCGGAATTTATTCCCATCGCCAAAAAGAACAACCTGATTGGTGGGCTAACCATGCTGATGCTGGAAAAGTCCATCCAGCAAATCAGCCAACTCTATCATCAGGGCGTGGAAATCCTGTTATCGGTGAACATTACCGAAGAGAACCTGGGCGATCTGGACTTCCCGGAGGCTGTGGCGGAAATTCTTAAGCGCCACGACTTCCCCGCAAGCTGTCTGGAGCTTGAAATTACGGAAGATGTGATTATTGATAACGTGAAAAACGCCGCTCAAGTCACCGAGAAACTCAAAAACCTGGGCATCCAGATGTCCATCGACGACTTTGGCACCGGCAACTCCTCTATCTCGTATCTGAAGAAACTGCCCATCAACACCCTTAAAATCGATCTCTCCTTTATTCGGGAAATGAACCGCAGTGCCGATGACGCCGCCATTGTCAAAAACACCATTATCCTCAACAAAAGTCTGGGCCTGTCCGTGGTAGCCGAAGGGGTGGAAGACGAATTAACCTTGCAGCGTCTGAACGACTGGGGCTGCGATCTGGCCCAGGGGTTTTATGTCTGCAAACCGGTGCCGCAAGCAGAACTGATACACTGGCTTGAAAAAGGACCCTGGAAACCCATTTTACGCAAGCAATCCGCCCAGCCTTCAGCGGAAGAGACCTCGAACATCCGACCCTTCAAACGCTGGCAGGCCGGGGGCATGGAATAAACGGGGCATGGCATCACTAAGCGTAAGGCTGCCCTTCCCCAAACGTTTGTAAAACTGCGTGCAGCTCAGACCCAATAAAAAAGCGAGGAATTGACATCCTCGCTCTCATCAGTAGTGGAATACAAAGGCCAAGGGCCTTTTTTCCTCACATTGGGCGACTAATGCGCGAATGCGCCGATTGAATCGCACCCCCCACGGCTCTCTCCTCTCTCTAAACGGACGGGGAAGGTAGACATTCCCCCCAATTTTTCGGTCACCGCAGCCAATGACCACACTGGCTTCATCACACTGAACAGGCCCGCAAGCACCCCTCTCAGGCCCCGGCCATCCAGATCCAGAAAATCCAGACCAAAGGAACTCAAAGCACGGAAATCCAAAGGAGCGTAAGCCCAATGGCATCGCATCATGCAGTGCTGAACCTGTTGATTCTTCAAAATCATAAGGTAAACTCTCCGCCGGGTCCGCCTAAAGCGTTCCCGATTTAATTGGGTAGGCTGTACGTTCAAACGCCATCATGCAAGCTTTGGGAAATCCAAGCGTGGCGTTTGTTTCAAACTATTTGCGCTAAAAATAAAACTTTAAAAATGCTCACCATCAAAGGTGAGCCTCTATAGAAATAAAAACAGCCAAAGGCCAGTAATTGCCTGATCACCCACATTGCAGCGGGTCACTGGATCCTCGCATCCAAAAGTGGTTTCAGGCAGGCGTAGTCCCAGCAATGAGCTTCGCCAGATGCTGATACAAGACCTCCGGGGTGCTGGTGTTCTCCAAAATCACCCCGCCCGCATGTTGCCCGGTGAGGGCCTGCCTTTCGGCACGACTGAACTGGCTGTGGATGCGAGCCAAGGCATCTGCCTCGGTCATCCCCCGCTTTTGAACCAACCGGTCCAGTTGCACCGCAGGATCTGTATCCAGTAGCCAAACCTGATCGTAGCGTTCGGCCATCCCGGACTCAAACAGCAAGGGAATAATAGCCACAGCGGCAGGCTCCGCGGCGTGTTCCACAAAGAACGCTTCAATCTTCTGCCGGGTTTTGGGATGAATCCAGCTTTCCAGCAACTTACGCCGCTCCGGGTGCTGAAAAACCTGCAAGCCCAAGGCCGGACGATTCACCGCCCCGCTCTCATCAAAAACCGCCGAACCAAAGGTTTCCAGAATGCTGGCCTTCAGAGCCGCATCTTCCCGCAATAGGCCATGCACCACATCGTCCGCGTCAATGACCGGAATCCCTCGGCTTTTCAGGTAGTCCCCGGCCAGAGACTTGCCGCTGGCAATACCCCCGGTGAGGGCGATTCGACACACCATCAAAAAAATCCTTGCAAAAAAATCTTTGCGCTCAATGCTTCCCTTCATAGCTTACTGTCTGACTTGTGAGATAATCAAGCCTTATTGCTGGCCCCCCAATTTTACCCCCTGACCGCCCTGAAGGATCTGTCTGTGACCACCTGGCATCGTTTCGATCGTTCTCAAAAAGTATTTGTGTGGCTAACAGCCATCTTTGTCATCTCGCTCTTTATCGCTGATGAAGTGGGAGCCATGCTGTTTTCCTTCCGCATGCCGTTTTTGAAAGATCCGGTGTTGTTATCCGCCGGGATTATCCCCTTTCCGGTCACCTTTATTTTGACCGACTTGCTGAACGAGTTTTACGGCAAAGAAGGCGCCCGTTTTGTAACCTGGGTGGGCTTTGGCATGTGCCTGCTGGCCTACGCTTACCTGACCGTGGGCAGCTGGCTGCCGGTCGATGCGGGCACCTTCATTCCCAAGCCCGTTTATTTGACCATTTACAAGCAGTACACGGGCATGTTTGTGGCCTCCTTGCTGGCCTATCTCATTGGGCAGATGCTGGACATTCAGGTCTTTCATACCATTCGGGCCATTACCAAACACCGCTTCATCTGGTTGCGGGCCACCGGTTCCACGGTCATTTCCCAGCTGTTTGACTCGCTGATTGTGACCTCTATCGCCTTTTGGGGCCAAATGTCCCTCAATGACATGTTCCGGCTGGCCATGGGCAATTACACCTGGAAGTTCATCATTGCCGTGGGCATTACCCCCCTGCTGTACCTGGGGCACATTATCCTGAAGCAACTGATGCCCCAGCAGGAACGCCAGTTGGAGTCCATCGAGCCCGAGTATCGATCATAAGAATTCCAGCTTGCTTTCCCGTGGGGATTTGATCATAAAATGCGGCAATACGCACCGTCCCCTTGCGTAAACCTTGCTCCTGACTGTGACCCCTAATGTGACCCCCAATGTGACCCATTGATGACAAAGAGCGCGATCTTCGATGTTTAACCTCCTTCCCCGGGAAGATAAATTCCTGAAAATGCTGCAAGACCTGGAAATGGCTTCCAACCGTTGTTCCCGGCTACTAAAAAAGCTGGTGGAAAATCGTCACGATGAGGCCGTGGTTCAGGAAGCCGCCGAAGAAATCTACCGGCACAAGCGGGAAGCCAAAAAGATACTGGAAACCCTCACTCAGGAAATCTGCCGAACCCTGATTACCCCCTTTGACCGGGAAGACCTTCAGGAGTTCGCCGTGGCCCTGTACAACATCCCCAAGCTGGTCACCAAAATCACCGATCGCCTGAACACCCACCACATGTACCCTTACAACGGGGACTTCAACAAGTTTGTGGAATTGATCGACCGCCAGGCCGAGGCCATGTCCGCGCTGATCCGGGAATTGTCCGGCAAACTGAACTCTCGCACCGTGAATGCCAAGGCCGCCATTCTGCACGAACTGGAAGATCAGGGCGACGTGGTGCTGGGGCAACTGATTGCCAGCTCCTTTCATGACATTGAGGACGTCCGCGAGCTGATTTTACGCAAGGACATTTACGAAATGCTGGAAGACGTCACCGATCAGTACCGGGACGCGGCCAATGTGGCCATGCAGATCATTCTAAAGCACACCTAGAACGGGTAAGGAGTTTTCTGCACCATGGATTTCGGACCCGAACTACTGATGCTGGTCACCATTATTGGGCTGGCCCTGGTCTTCGACTATATCAACGGCTTTCACGACGCGGCCAATGCCATCGCCACGCTGGTGGCCACCAAGGTGATGACCCCTCGGGTGGCCGTGCTGTTTGGGGCCATCTTTAACTTTGCCGGTGCCCTCATGAGTACCGAAGTGGCCGCCACCATTGGCAAAGGCATCGTGGACGCTCCGTCGATTACCATGCCTATTGTGCTGTGCGCTTTAGTCGGTGGCATCACCTGGAACCTGCTGACCTGGTGGTGGGGCTTGCCCAGCAGCTCCTCTCACGCCCTGATTGGCTCCTTACTGGGGGCCACCTTCTTTGCCAGTCGCAGTGGCTACCAGCATATTTCCTGGGAAACCGTGCTGCAAAAGATCATTCTGCCCATGTTCACCTCCCCGCTGGCCGGTTTTGTGGTGGGCTTACTCATTATGGCCGGGCTAACCTGGCTGGTCTTTCGGGTGCACTTGCACCGCATTAACTGGACGTTCGGCAAGTTGCAGGTGGTATCGGCCATGTTTATGGCCCTCTCTCACGGCAACAACGACGCCCAGAAGTCCATGGGTATTATCGCCCTGGCCCTGCTGACCTACAGCAAAATGCCCGGCGTGCATTTCCCCAACTGGTTTTTCAACACCGGTGAGGGCTTTCACGTCCCCCTGTGGGTCATTGTCTCCTGTGCCAGCATGATTGCCCTGGGCACACTCAGCGGCGGCTGGAAGATCATTCATACCCTGGGCAACAAAATGCTCAAGCTGCAACCCATCCACGGGTTTGCCGCGGAAACCACCGCTTCCAGCATTATTCTGGTGGCCAGCCACTTCGGCGTTCCGCTAAGCACTACCCACGTTATCACCTCATCCATTATGGGCGTGGGTGCAACCAAACGACTTTCTGCGGTAAAATGGGGCATCGTTGGTAATATTTTATGGGCCTGGGTTCTCACGATTCCCCTAACCTTCCTGTTTTCCGGGGCCCTGATGATCGGAATCAACTGGCTACAAACCCTAGGGCGATAAGGCGCCAGACGATTCAATGAGGAGTGGCACATGGAGTTTTTTCATACCCTGTTAGAGCTGGTAATGGCTTTTATTCACAACGTCATCGCCACCTTGGGCTACGTGGGCGTGGCCTTGCTGATGGCCATTGAATCGGCCAACGTACCGCTGCCCAGCGAATTCATTATGCCCTACGCCGGGTTTCTGGTGCAGCAGGGCAAACTCAACTTTCACCTGGCCGCTTTGGCCGGAGCGGTGGGCTGTGTGATTGGTTCGATTCCCTCCTACTTTATGGGCCTGTTCGGAGGGCGCTCCTTCCTGCTGAAATACGGCAAATGGCTGCTGCTCAGCGAGCATGATCTGGATGAAGCAGAACGCTGGGTGGATAAATACGGCGATATGGCCTTCTTTATCTGCCGGATGCTGCCCGTGGTGCGCACGTTTATTTCCCTGCCCGCCGGTATTTTGCAGGCTCATTTTTATCCGTTTATTCTCTACACCTTCATCGGTTCTCTCATTTGGAGTTACGGTCTGGTCTATGTGGGCGTTTACTTCGGCGAGAATCTGGAAACCTTCCGGGCCATCTGGCACAAGTTTGATTACGCCATCATCGGCCTACTGGTCGTACTGGGCGTCTTGTACATCTGGAAGCACGTCAAACACATTCGCCAAGATCAACACAAGTTGGCCCAGCAAAAACTGACTGAAGCCAACGGCCCCCGCCAGGACCTGTAAGGTGAGTGAGGCGATAGGCGCTCAGGCGGAAACAGACACACCCTCTCAGCAGCAAGCGCTTTTGCCCGCTTTGGGCTGGTTTTCAGCGGCCTGTATTGTAGCGGGCTCTATGGTGGGCTCCGGTATTTTTATTGTCTCCGCCGATATTGCCCGAACCCTGGGCACCGGCGGCTGGCTGATGGCCGTGTGGATCTTCGCTGGGGTGCTGACCCTGTTGGGCGCGGCCTCCTATGGCAAGCTGGCCGCTTACATGCCCAAGGCTGGGGGACAGTACGTATTCCTGAAAGAGGCCTGGGGCGAACTGCCGGCCTTTTTGTACGGCTGGGTGTTACTCACCGTCATTCAAACCGGATTTTTGGCCGCCGTGGCCGTGGCCTTCACCAAGTACCTGGGCGTCCTCATCCCCGCTGTTTCCTCGGTGCCCTTGCTGCCCGGCCTGCCCATTAGTGCGCAAAGCCTGCTGGCTGTACTGGTACTTTTTTTGCTAACCGCCTTCAACACCACCGGCATCCGCAACGGTGCCTTGCTGCAAAACGTGTTTACCAGCCTAAAAGTGATTGCCCTGATGTTGCTCATTGCCGTCGGGCTGGCCTTTGGCAAAAACCTGACCCAGGTGGACTGGTCTTTGACCCTGCCTGCCGCCCAATCGCTGAAGGGGAATTGGCTGACCCTGTTTGCCTTTGCCTCGGTGGGGGCGCTCTTTTCCGCCGATGCCTGGAATTACGTCACCTTCATAGGTGGCGAGGTTAAAGAGCCCTCTAAAAACCTCCCCAAGGCGCTGATTTTAGGAACCGTGACCGTCATTGTTCTCTATCTGCTGGCCAATTTGGCTTACCTGAATCTATTGCCACTCTCCCTCATCCAGAGCGCCCCGGAAGATCGGGTGGCCACAGCGGCCATGGAAGTGGTATTCCCCGGTGCCGGGGTCTTGCTGATGGCCGTTATTATCCTGATTTCCACCTTTGGCTGCCTGAATGGCATGCTGCTGGCCGGGGCCCGGGTGTTTTACGCCATGGCCAAAGACGGTTTGCTGTTTGAGCAATTTGCCCAGGTGCATCCCAAAACGCATTCCCCCAATTTTTGCCTGTGGGTGCAGTTTGCCTGGGCGTCCGGGTTGGCCTTATCGGGCACCTACGGCCAATTGCTGGATTACATCGTGTTTTCCGCCCTGATTTTTTACATTGTGACCATGCTGGGGCTCATTCGCTTGAGTGGCCGGGTGCCAGAGGCGGTGCGCATGACCCGCAAGCGTGATTTTGCCTTGCCGGTAACTTATATTGCCGGTGCCACGTTTATCGCGTTTTTTCTGTTGTTTGGCGATTTTTTCACCTCAGATTATGTAGCCCGTTTTCAGGCCGATTTGTGGCACACCAAGTTTTTCACCAGCGTGGCAGGCTTGGCCCTAACCGCTTTGGGTTGGCCGGTGTACGCTATCTGGAAACGCTTTCGCTCACTCTAGCCGACGCTTGCGCAGGTGGGTGCGAATGGCATCCGCCGTCGCCTGATTCCGGGTTTCCGTGGCATAAAAGAACGCTGTTTGCCCCCACATATCGGGAATCGTAGCGTCAATGCGCGGATGCCGAAGCAGCGCTTTTACCATCTCTTCCGAGCCCATCAGAGCGGCCAGTGACAATGGGGTGGCACCCATTACATTGCGGGCGTTCACGTCAATATAGGGATGAGCCAATAACAGCTTCACGGCCTCTGGATTATCCGTGCCCACAGCTTCGTGCAAGGCAGTGTCTCCCCCAAGATCGGACACATTAACGGCCATGGAAGGGTGCGCCAGAAGGGCCTGTAATACCAAAGGATTTTTCTTTTTAGCCGCCAGCATCAAAGGCGTTTGCTGATGATAATTCTCAGCGTTCACATGAAGCTCAGGAGCCTCTAGCAATGCTTTCAAGCAATCCAGAGCCCCGGTAAACGCGGCATAATGCAGGGCCGTATCCCCATCATCATCACGCAGATTCACTTTGATTTTAGGGTGGGCCAACAACATGCGCACAAGGCTTTCTTTTCCCCAACCCACCGCGTGCATGAGGGGCGTCACCTGCATCCAGTCAGCCCGGTTGACATCAATGTCCGGATGCGCCAACAACGGCTGAATCAGCCCCAGATCCGATGAGCGCTGGATGAGCCGTTGAAGGGGTGTCTCTTTGGCATAGTTGGCCAGATTCACATCAGTGGACGGATGCGCCAACAGGGCTTTCACCACCCCATGACGTTTATTATCCAGGGCCAGGGCCAGCGCGGTATGCCCACTGATGTCCTGAATGTTCAAATCCACATCGGGAAGCTGAATCAGCTCTCGCACGAAGGGTTCATGCCCTCTGACAGCAGCCATCATCAGGGGAGTCATGCCCAATATACTGGGATGATTGACCGAAATAATCGAGTGTTGCAGCAGCGCTTTGGCCGTTTCAATATTCCCGCAGCGAGCCGCCACGTGTAATAGCCCTTCTCCCAACCAGTTTTGCGCCCCGACATTGGATTCCGGATACCTCAATAGCAGGCTGACCGTTTCCCCGTCCCCATATTCCACCCCCAGACTCAGGGCTTGCCGCCCCCGGCGATCCCAAGCCCCCACATTCAGATCTGGACGACGGGTGAGCAATGCAATGACGCGGTTCTGGCCGTATTCTGCGGCCACATGCAATGGGGTGCGCATGGTAACAGGCTCCCTAGGAAGCTGCCCAGCGGGTATTCTGGACAAAAACCGTTGCAACATCCCCACATGGCCCCGTTTGGCACTTTCAAAGAGGGCTTTTCGGGCTTCTGTTTCATTCAAGGCAACGCCTTGCGCCTCCAACAGATCCAGCCCGGTCAAATTGCCGCTATTGGCGGCCTGGGCAATGGGAGATACCCCCGAGTCATCGGGTTTCACCGGATTGGTTCCGGCTTTCAGCATGCAGGCGCTTAAAAAATTGAACAATTGACGATCAGGACGATCAGACTGTTGCGGCGCCCCGCGTTTCAGGGCCTCGTGCAATGCATTGGAATTATCCCCAATAATTTGCCAGGCCCGAAAGTCTTGGGCGGAAAGCCCCCTTTCCACCCGTTTGCTCAAGGATGCCGCAGGGTTCAGAGCAGGGGAGGCCTCGGCCATCTCCTCATCCGAATCCACCCTTTCCTCATCGTTCTCCTCAATGGCCGAAAGCGTTCGAGCCATGCGCTTGGAGGACTGCATCCCAAAGTGGGGCCCCCGAAATTCAAAACGATCCCCTAGAGGCTGAGCCGCTGCTTGAACCACGCCTTCTGTGGCTCGGGCGGCCACCGGAAACCTGACGCTTGATAACGGTTTTGCCCCAAGTCTGAACGAGTTCTTAAAAACGCCACGGGCGGGGCCATCTGAAATTTGCACCATCACAACCATTCATCCCCTCTAACTGTCCTTACAAGTCCGATTTTCCTGCCAAGCCCAGTGCCGACTTCGGCCTGAACGCTTTCCCAAAAAGATACCCACTTGCAAACTGAAATCTGAAATCTTTGAAATCACGGCAATATGAACTGATTTAAAAAAATAAGGCATTTTAATCCAATTTGCAAGTCCGGCTTACATCAAAACAGGAAAAGAGAAACCCAAACCAGCGTAAAAGCGAGGGTTGAAAGGCACCGTTACGAAGCAATCAGAAGAGTGACAAACGGGGCAGAGCTTGCGCATAATAAAACCATGAATCTACCGCTTTGGGAAACCGTTTTACAACCAACAGCCCAAGACACCATGCCGGGGGTCTTGCCGCGCTATGCGGAAGTGTTGGTCAACATGACCGCCAAAAGCCTGCAAAGTCAGGTGTTCACCTATCAGGTGCCCGAAGAATTTCGGGAGGTGGCTCAGGTAGGCCAGCCGGTGCTGGTTTCCTTTGGCGCCCAGCAGGATTTAACCGGCTTTATCGTAGGCCTGAGTACTGACTATACGGGGCATTACAAGCTCAAGGAATTGTCGGATATTCTGGATGAGACGCCCCTGTTTGACGCCGAGTACTATGACTTTATCCAGTGGGTAGCGGACTACTACGCCACGCCGCTGCCTCAGGTGCTGGCCTGCGCATTGCCCGCCAATCTGGTGCAGCGCCCCAAAAAGCTGGTGTATCAGGGGCCCAATTTTAAAGAACCCCTGGTGGTGGCCCGCATTCCCAATGAGGTGGCCCGCAAGGCCCTACAACTGATTGATTTTCTCTATAAAAACGCCGCCACTTACGAGGAGCTTTGCAGCGGCAAGAGCGCCAAGGGTTATTCTCCCAAGTATCTGGCCGGGCACCTCAGAATGCCCGTAAAAGCCATGAATCAGTTGCTGGCTCGCCTGCGCAAGCTGGACATTGTGGTGGTGGAAACCGAACTCAGCGCCAAGACTCGGGCCAAAACCGTCAAACGGGTTACCCTGAACGAAGAAAAACTGGAAAACGCCGCCCTGTCCACCCGTCAGCAAGAAATTGTGACCCAACTGAAAGATCGCCCGGAAGGCTTGCCCCTGAAGGAATTGCTGGACGTGCTGGGCACCACGCCTCCCACGGTCAAAAAGCTGGAAGCGGCTGGTGTCATCACCATCACCGACGTGGCCGAACACCGGGACCCACTGGCCCTGTTTCAAAAGCTGGCCGCCCGCACCCACTTTACCCTGTCACAGTATCAGCAAAAGGCCATGGATACGGTGGTCAACGGCGACAGCGAGCAGCCCTACCTGCTGTATGGCATTACCGGTTCCGGCAAAACGGAAGTGTATATGAGCATGACCCGTCACGCCCTGGAGCGGGGCAAGGCCGTGCTGATGATGGTGCCGGAAATAGCCCTGACCTCCCAGATTGCCCGGCGGTTTATCAACCACTTTGGCTCGGAAAACATTGCCCTGTGGCACAGTAACCTGTCCGACGGGGAAAAGGCCGATACCTGGCAAAAACTGCGCAACGGAGAGCTGAAGATCCTGATTGGGGCTCGCTCGGCCATTTGGGCCCCCATGAAAGATCTGGAACTGATTCTGATTGACGAGGAGCATGAAGGCAGCTTCAAGCAGGATTCCCCGGCCCCCCGCTACAACGCCAAAACCCTGGCCCTGGAACTGGCCCGCCGCACCGGGGCCAAAGTGGTTCTGGGCAGCGCCACCCCGGAGATCAGCACCTTTTATCAAGCCCAGCGGGACCAGAGAATTCTGCATTTACCGGAACGCTTTGGTAACAGCCAGTTGGCCGACGTGCGGGTGGTGGACATGAAGCAGGAGCGAGGTCAGGGCCATCAAGGGCAGTTGTCCCGCTCACTCATTGAGGAATTAAAAATCAATCTGGAAGCGGGGGAACAGTCCATTATCCTGCTGAACCGGCGAGGCTTTTACACCACCATTCAATGCACCGTCTGCGATCACGTGTTTCAGTGCCCCAACTGCGATGTGGCAGTGACGTTTCACCGCACCCGCAATCAGGTGTGCTGTCACTACTGCGGCTATGAAAGCGAGCGCCCCGCGTATTGCCCGGTGTGCGCCAGCATGGAGCTAAGCCATAGCGGGGTGGGCACCCAACGCATTGAGGATGAGGTCATCAAGAAATTCCCGGAAGCCAGGGTGCTGCGGCTGGATAGCGATGTGTTACAGCGCAAGAACGCCTATGTGGAAATTTTTGAGACTTTTGCCGCCGGGGAAGCCGATATTTTGATTGGCACCCAGATTGTGGCCAAAGGGCTGGATGTGGCCAACGTAACGCTGGTGGGCGTAGTCAGCGCGGATTCCGCTTTTTGCCTGCCGGATTACAAATCCGCGGAGCGGGGCTTTCAGTTGCTTACCCAGGTGGCGGGCCGGGCCGGGCGAGGCCAAAAGCCGGGTCGGGTCATCATTCAGTCGGTGCAAACCCAGCATATGGTACTGACCCACTCTAAAAATCAGGACTATCCCAACTTTTACACCGAAGAAATCGTGCAGCGAGAGCTATGTGGCTTTCCACCCTACTCCCAGATCTTTCGCTTTATTGTGAGTTGCGAGAACGAGAAAAAGGCCCAGCAATTCATTCAGGCGGCCACCTTGCACTTGCGGGAGCAAATTCAGGCCGCCGATGGCGAATTGGGCAAGCACATGACCCTGATGGGGCCGGCCCCGTGCGTGCTACCCCGTATCCAGAACAAATTCCGGCTGCACTTGCTGGTTAAAAACTTCGCCGGGGAGGCCGGTCATCAGCTGATCACCCAGTTTTACCGCAAGGCTATGGAAAACCGGCTGCCGGAAGACCTGAATTTCATTCTGGACATTGACGCCCAGAGCTTGTTGTAGTGATATCGAGCATAGCAATTCCCCTTACAAAATTCCCCCCCAAAAAAAACAAGGAGAAGCCGCCCATGGCCGTGATTGATGATTTAAAAGCCAAGCTAATGCGTGAGCTAGAGGCCGTCCACGTTGACATTGAGGACGAGAGCTGGAAGCACGCTGGTCACGCGGGGGCCACCCCCGGCGTGGAAGCCACTCACTTGAACATGGTGGTGGTGTCCCCCCAATTTGAAGGGCTGGGCATTATGGATCAGCACCGGTTGGTGCATGCCGTACTGCAAGAGGCCCGTGAGCGTCATTTGCACGCCCTGCAACTAAAGACTATACCAGCCAGCCAATGGACCGCCCATCATTCGGCGTAACCCACGTTCAAAAAAGCCTCCAAATTAGTGCCCCTCCCGGATTCATCCGAAGAGGGGCTGTGAAGTCCACGTTGGTGGCCATTCACAGGGATTAGTATAAACCCTGGGCTCGGGTCATTCCATTGCCTGACGGGCTCGATTTTGGGTGAACCCTTGAGCCAGTGGACCCACTCCAAAAGCAGGGCTCATCCACCAATCCCTGAGCCAATTTACTAGATTGTTATGAACCCAAAGCGTCTCTCAGCCGTTGCAAAAACCGGCTTAACGGATGAGAAGGCCCCAATTGCGACTCCCAATCCCGACGAATGACCGGGTAAACCTCGGCAGGATCCCGACTTCCAAAAAACACCACGGGCCGATCCGGATGCTCCGGAGGCCGCTGAAAGCCGAATACCACCAGCGGATCCACGGCATTTTCCCGATCATTAGGCATTAAGGTGGGCGCCAGAAACGACAGCAACCCCAAGGGCAGGGTATGCGTGCTCACCAGCCCATCCTCAAACCGCTGAAACGGCATCACTTCACAGCGATCCCCTTGCGGGCTGATGGCTTCAAAGTCGTACACGGACTTAATCTGATAGCTGTGCAGGGCCGGATTGGCCAAAGCACCTTCCAGCAGGCCCCACCGCTGAAAAGAGGGATCAATCAGACAAGCTGTGGGGGGTACGGTGGTGTTTCCGGCCTGAAAGTGCTGAATCACCGCATTCAGGTATCCCCAGGGCGTGGCTAGAATAAAAGTGTGATTGGTATGCGCCGCCTGATAAAAGGGAGCACAATGGCCATCGGCGGCCATCAGTAGATAGCTTTGTCCAAACTGACGTTGCAAGGCCGTCCCCAATTGATAGGTCAACTCGTAGCACACGCCGGTGTAGGCTCGTTCGGGATGGGTAGGCTGGTAGTAGTTTTCCAGCCGCACTTCCTGGTCATTACAGTGCAGGTAAAAATCGCTATCAGGAGACAGCAGGCTCTCCAGATCCTTGGCGTACTGGCATTGGGGCAGCGCCTGGGCCAAAAAAGACTGAAACTCCGGCACAAACAGGCCCGCAGGATCATGGAAAAAGGCACTGGGAGACACGACCGAACTCACTCCTTGGTTAACAGGTATGGTTTAACAGGCTGGACTTGCTTAAACACTTCTATTGTTATTATTCCACGCTTTGGCGGATTGGAATCCTTTGGTTACAATGGAGGTCTGTTGCTGGAACAGGTCACCGATAGAGAGGTTTAGGAAAGCGCTTTGCCCATGCCCATCATCACTCGCCGAACAGGCCCCGTGGCCGCCACCCTTTGCCTGATCAGCCTGTTAGGCATTACCGGGCTATCCCTCCCCTGGGGAGCAGCCAATCAGGCCGTGGCCCAGTCCGAAGCGCCCAGTTTTCTCAACCCGGCCCGGCCACAAGCCCAAGCCAGCTACCGCTTTCCCTATACCGCTGTGGATCCAACGGCCCTCAGCCAGCCAGCGAATAAAGGCATTCCCGGCTTTCGGGGCGAAAATCAGCTCATGATTTACACCCCGGCCTCTGGCCCACAGACCGGCACCAATCAGGCCGGATTGGAAGCGGTGGTGGAAAATGGGGTCATTGTTCGGCTCAACGCCGGGAACAGCCCTATTCCGGCCAACGGTTTTGTCATCAGCGCGCACGGTTCAGCCGCTCAATGGCTGGTCCGCTTTGGCAAGGTGGGCTCTCTGGCCAGCTGGAATGCCGAAAACCCGACCCTAACCCTGCAATTTACCCCTGCCACCTACTTATACGAAGTGGATGCGGCCTTGGCAGATGCCACCGCCAAACCGGGGGCGTCCGCCACCTACCCCGAGCATCTGGCCCAGGCCCAACAGTGCCGGGCGGAATTGCTGGCCCTGCAAAACAGCCCAGTCACGGAAGCCCTGGCCAATACGGCCCAGCGCTGCGTGCATGCGGCCAACGTAGCTTTTTACAACACCATTCCCGCGGAACCCAGCACTTTCCGGGGCACCTGGATTCGCCCGGAAGGCAACGATCCCCAGCAAGTCCAGCAGGCCATGGCTGCCCTGAAGCGGGCCAACATCCAGCAGGTGTTTGTGGAAACCTACTATCAGGGCAAAACCATTTATCCCAGCAAGGTAATGGCCGCTTACGGACTGACCGAGCAACATCCCCGCTACCGCGGCGGCGATCCGCTGAAGTTGTGGGTAGACGAAGCCCACAAACAGGGGCTGAAAGTACATGTATGGACCCAGGTCTTTTTCGCGGGCAATCAAAAGGAAAACAGCGAGCAGTACGGCCCCATCCTGAGCCGTTATCCCCAGTGGCGCAACATCCAGCGACCCCACTGGCAGACGCCCACCCCGGTCATTTCCAATATCGAGCCCGGGCATTACTTTCTGGACCCAGCCAACCCGGAAGTGCGCCAGTTTTTGAACAAACTGCTGATGGAAATGGTCAGCGAATATGACGTGGACGGGCTGAACCTGGATTATATCCGCTATCCGGCCAGCGCGGCGGTCAGCAAGCCCAACTATCTGGGCACCACCTGGGGCTACACGGCAGTGGCCCGGCAACGTTTTATGAGCCTGATTGCGGCAGAGCGCACCACGGCCGAGGCTCAACGGGTAGACGCCCTGAAACAGACGGGCAAGCCCGTTCCCAAAAGCACGGTTAATCCAACCCTGCAGTCTGCGGACCCCATTGGCTTAACCCCGAGCAGTCCCCTATGGAACCGGTGGGTCAGCTGGCGCAAGGAGCAGGTGTCCAGCTTTGTGAAAACCATCTCTCAGCAGGCCCGTGCCCTGAAACCCAATGTACTGGTGTCGGCAGTGGTCTTTCCCAGTCATGACCCCACTTACGCCCTGAAATTGCAGGATTATCCTCGCTGGGCCAAGGAGGGGGATATTCAGGCCCTCACCCCCATTGGACTGTCCACCGATCTGGGCCGCATGCGCTTGCAGTGCAATCAACTCAAAGAGCAAGTACAGGGAAAAATCCCGGTGTATGTGGGCATCTTTTCGCTGTACAACCGCACTGGCCCCATTAGCCTGGTGGAGGAAATCGACACGGTTCGCCAAGCTGGGCTGGGCGGAGTGGTGCTGTTTGACGGAGCCCGTCTCAGCGCCCCTTACGAGGAAGCCTTGCTGGAGGGTCCATTCCGGATTACGCCCTAGCGCGCACCCCAGTTGGAAACGCTCAAGGAACGGTAATCTCAAACGCCCCATGGGATTGCCGGGTGAATGCGTCCGTCTGAATGACGGCCTCCAGATTAAGTGGCCCGTACAGATGCGGGTACAGCTCCCCGTTGGTGGAGGCCTCCCAGCGCAGTTCGGGTTGCAGGGCGTCCACGGCAATGCTCAGCAGCAGTAATTCGGCCTGTTCGGGGAAATAAGCGTTGGCCACCCGGTTCAGCTGATGCGCCGGTGAGGCATGAATAAAGCCCTCTGAAATCAGGCTTTCGGTAGTGAATTGCCCCTGTCGGCTGGCCTGCTGGTAGGCTTCCGAGGTGCACAGGATGTAGATAATGTCTGGATGGGATATTTCTGGCTTGGACATGAATGAAAACTCTCTGTAAAAAATTGGACAGTCTTACCGATTGTGGCTGGAACACGGGCCAGGCGCAAATGTTGAGAGTCCGTAACGTGTGACATGCACCCCACTCTGCTTGTGCCGTCTTCCTTTTGGACCTTATGAGTCGCTATGGCCTTTGTCAGTGCCCTATTGTTACTTGACCCCAATCACGGCATCCCCTATGGTGAAGAGACCATCGGGTTTGTCATGGCCCATGGATCGCAATTAAACAAGATATTTGCAATTAAACAGGTATTTAAAGAGAGGGAGAGCGCCCATGACCCAGCAAAACGATTTAAAGGTAACCGAGCGAGACACCACCCTGAATCCCCGTCAATTACGGGCTGCCGGATACATCCCGGTCACCCTGTACGGAAAAAACCAGCAATCCGTGCAAATTCAAGCCAAAACCCACGAATTAACCCAATTGATTATGCATGGCAGCCAGAACTTCGCGCTGTCCGGCTTTGTCAGCGGCAAGGCCAAACTGCGGCAACTGCAAGTGGATCCTGTCTCCCAGCAGCCCATCAGCGCCCAGTTACTGTCCGTATAGCGGCTGATTTTCAGTCAATTCAACGCCAAGCCCCACTCATCAATCATTTGGGTGGGCTTTTGGCTTGAAAAAAATCCCCTAGACAGGGTAAAACCCAGAAACCAGAGGCTTCCGGGTTAGGGCAGGCAATTATCACCTTATCAGTCGCAGTTAGTTATCAGTCACATTACATTGTAGGAGAGAGAAACTTTAGGGCAGCTGGGTCGGCAACAGACCAACGGCTTTGTTCAGCAAGGCCGGGTTGGCGGCCAATGCGGCAGGACCCAGGACCAGTCCGCTGAGTGCTCCCAGACCGGCACCAGTCAAGGCGGCACCAGCGAACAAGGTTACTTTGTTCCGGTTATTCACCGGGTGATTGGCGGGCACCAACGGTTGCGGGTTGGTCATTTTGCTCGCCGAAGGAATGGCTTCCATCAAGGGACTTAACTTTTGCAGGGCGTTCAGCCAGGGATTATTCCCAGTGATCGCTTGCTTCACGAAGGTTTGCAAGGCACCAACCATGGGATTGCCTTGGGGGTTGCCTTGCTTGGGCGGCAGGGCAGCGGGTTTGCTGGCGTTGCTTACCGCAGGTGCAGATTTGATGAACACATCGCCCTGGTGGCCGTTTTGCCGGTGGATGGGCTGTGTTTTCTGTCCAAAAGCGATGGGGGTGGAAGCTGGCTGGGCGGCAGGCTTGGCCAGCGCCTGATTTTTCAATGCCTGATATTTAGGCAGCTTAAGCTGATTCATAGCGTCCATCATGGCGCGGGTCCCATCCCTCTGCTAAATCTTTCACTGAATCCGTTTGGAGAAGTGTGTTTCCAATCGATGAAATTATTCTATCTGAGTTTCCTCATTTAGAGAAATAAAAATAAAAACAAATTTAAGAGCTTCGCCGAAGGCCCTGTCAGAATGTTCAGATACACCAGTTTACAAAACTTAATTTTTTCTTGGTGTTTATTTGACAAAAACCATTTAGTGTAAACTTGCCCCAAAGGGTATTTATTTTCTTTTTTGATGGTTTGGATAGTTACTTTTTAAAAAATAGTGGCTTTCCTTTTGAAAAAATTTCTTTCTAAACACTTTTTTCTTTCAAAGTGGATTGTCTTGCAGAGGCGTTGCTCATGAATGCTTCTTTTTCAGGCTTTTTCTTTTCCCAAAGGGGACGCTGTCCCCTTATGAACCCCAGTTGGGGTCGCCTGCGCCCCCAAACCCCTCCAGAAAATAATCGCCAATTAGTACGCTTCATCTCCAGCTTGAGGGTTGTTGGGACTTGGGCTTTTCGCGAATGGGCATTGCCCATTCGAAAGCAACACCATGAAGAAACATGTTTTTCATATAAATATTCAAAAATTCCCCACTCTAACTCTGCGGGGCCTGGGGGTGCAGGCACTCCCAGCGGGGGATGCAAAGGGGGCTGGCCCCCTTTCAAAGGAAGAATAAATGAATAAAAAAGGTTTTTAGGATTCACATCCTAAATTCATAAATTTGCTTCGCTGGGAAAACAAAACAAGCAACGGCATACTAAAACCACCCGCCTCTGCGCAGGCGGCACCAGAACCAACCGGGGGAACACCATGCCGTACCAATGCACCCACTGCCAAAGCCTGTTTTTCAAGACGCTGGAAATCCGCATCCACAGCACCCAAAAGGCTTTGCTGTATAAAAAACGCTGCAAACGGTGCAAATTCAAGTGCCTGGTACAACGCAACAGCCTTCAGGGAAGCCTGATGCCTGCCACCCTCACCGATTGGCAAAGTGCCCACCGGGTGCAAACCCGACAAGCCCCCAGCACCTCAAGCGTTCTGGTCAGTGAGTACACCGCGCGCATCAGCCGCAGCAAGGAGCCCCCACTGGACTACCTAAGCCGACTGGCCCGCGCCCAAACACAGGAATGAGACCACATGAAACCCAAGAAACTCCCACCGCAAACCGGCTTGTTGCCCAAGCTCAAAAACCTGCTGGATGCCCTCTCCGATCGCTATCAGCGCGTGTTAAGTGTAATCGATGAGGCATTGGATTCGGAAAGTATGAAAGACAAAATCTGGGCGGTGGATTTGATTTTAAAACGCACCCCCACCGACACCCCGGCCCCCACGCCCAACGGCAAGGGCAAAAAATCGGATGCGCCCCTAAATCCAGCCGATCTGGAACAACTCAGCGAGCAAGAACTGCTGAACCGGGTGCGCACTTACATTCAGGACTGGGAGCCCTAGCCCCATGAGCCCGGTTTATCAGTTGACCACACCCGAAGCACTGGCCCACCACGCACCGGGCATTCGCCACTTGCTGCGCCTGCACCGGGATACCTTGCTGGATGACGCCACTCGCTGTGGAAGCCTGAATGAGGATTTAGAGCACCTTTGGCAGAACACGGCGGCCTGCCTGCCCTGGCTGTGGGTGTTCGTGCAACCCGATGGGGTCATCAGCGCCATTGGGGCTTTATCCGATCTTCAACCGGGACGACACGCCTTTTTGCACGGGGTCAGCCATCCGGCCTTTCGGGGGGCGGGCTGCGTGGTCCAAACCCTGCGCCCCTTGCTGCAAACCGCCTTTGAGGAGTTGGCGCTCATCAAGGTTAAGGCCGAACTGGAGACCCACAACCGGGGGGCCATGGGCTTTTGCAGGCGCTTTGGCTTTCAGCGGGAAGCCTTATTCCGGCAAGACATTGCCGTGGGCGGTCTGCTGCGAGACGTGGCCGTTTACACCTTAAGCGCTGAGCGCTACCGCAAGCTGGTTTTACCCCAAGTTTTACCCCGCCTGCTCAAACCCGCTCAGGGGATACCCCTCACCATTAACCAAGCAGAAGGAACCCAACCATGTCACTAGGACGCAAAAAAAAGAGCACTACCAAGATCATTAAAGTGTCTGCCCCACCGCCCATCACCCGAGTGGAATTCAACAGCCCCACCGGAGATCGCTATGTCACCACCACCCAGAATGGCCAGCAGACCTTTCAGAGCTACCTGAACCCCACCACCAAGCAAACCGTGGCAGAGAGTCTAAAAGGCCTGCAACAACTGGCCAAGGAACTGAATCAGCCCGATCCCGTTCGGCAACAGGCCATCACCCAACGATCCCGTGATTTTTTTGACTTGCAGTCATCCGATATCAACGCCCAAACTGACTCTCAGCTGGCCAAGGCCCGATCCAGCTTGTCTAAGCGCTTTGGCGGTGCTTATAACGCCACCTTCGGCACCAATTTACTGGCCCAAATGGAAGGCAGTCGTCTGGGACAACTGGCGGAGGCCAGTAAGCAAGCAGCCCTGCTGGGCGAAGACCTGTACAAGTCCGATGAAGACAGCCGGGTGCGTCGCTTTGCCCTGTTTCAAAACTATCTGGCCGATCTGAACAACCAAGCCAGAGGATTACAGAGCAACGGCAGCGGGGTGCTGATGAACGAAAGCCAGCGAGCCACTGATTTGGCGGTCCAAAAAGCCAACCTGGCTTTGCAGGCCAGCCGTCAGGATGCCCTGACCCAGTCCGAGCAAAACCGGGTGAACCGGGAAAGCGCTTTGCGGGCCAGCAGCCAAATCGCCATGGCCCTGATGGCCATTTGAGGGAGGGGAAGTCAAACGTGACCCTTTCAGAAACCTCAGAGCCTTCAGGGCAATCAGACCCTTCCGACACGTCTCAAGACGCCCCTCGCCCGTGGTTGGCCCGCCGTCTGGTCTTGTACCAGGCGGCTGAGCGCCACCCCGAATTACAGGCTGTGCTGGTGGCCTGGTGCAAACGAGACGTGCGCTTCTGGTTCCGCCATTTTTGCTGGACGTTTGATCCACGCAAGGAGCAGCCCCACTTGCCCTTTGTGCCCTACGCCTTCCAGGAGAAAGTGTTGGGGGAACTGGTGCAGGCCATCGAAACCGGAGAAGACCTGCTGATTGAAAAAAGCCGGGACATGGGCCTCAGTTGGCTGGTGCTACTGGCCTTCCAGTATTTCTGGCTGTTCCGGGAGGGGGCCAACTTCCATTTGGGCTCCCGCAAACAGGAGGCCGTGGATCGCAAGGGGGATTTATCCACCCTGATGGAAAAACTGCGCTATAACCTCAGCTGGCTGCCCCACTGGATGCGCCCGGCAGGCTTTCAGGACAGCGTGCACGACAATGTGCTGCGCTTGCTAAACCCCACTAACGGCAATACCATTACCGGGGAAAGCAGCAACGAGAACTTCGGGCGGGGGGGGCGCTACAAGGCGGTGCTGTTCGATGAGTTTCCGTTTTGGCCCACACAGGACGCCGCTTATGCCTCCGCCGGGCAGTCCACACCCAGCCGTATTGTGGTGGGTACCCCTTATGGCAAGCACAACCGCTTTGCAGAACTGCGCTTTTCCGGTCAAGTGAAGGTTTTACGGGTCCATTGGCGAGAACACCCGGATCGGGATGAACGCTGGTACGCCACCCAACGACAACGGCTCAGCGAGGATGAGCTGGCCCGAGAACTGGATATCAATTACCATTTGTCCCTGAAGAACCGGGTTTTTTCCAATTTCAGCGAGGCCAACAAGGGTAATTTTCAGGCATTCCAGCCCACCAAGCTCATTCGCAGCTGGGATTTTGGCTATCATTGTCCCGCGTGTTTGTTTTTGGCTTTCGATAGCGAGGATCGGCTATTGGTGCTGCGGGAAGTGGTCGGTACTCAGGTGCTACTGACCGATTTCGCCCAGCAGGTCAAGACGGTGACCGACACCCTGTATGCCGGGGTGCCGGTGGAGGATATTTGCGACCCGGCAGGCGCCCAGCGCTCCGATAAGAGCGTGCGCACCAGCATCGAGATTCTGAACAGCCTGGGTATTTTTCCGTTTTTCGATCGATCTCCCATCAAGGACGGACTGGAACTGATGCGGGTACAATTGTCCCGCATGACGGGTAGTACCCCGGCCCTGCGGGTGGACTATGGCTGCACAAAGCTGATTGAGGCTTTTGAGGGGGGATACCGGTACAGCTCCCCGGAGTCAGAGACCCCATTGCAGGAACATCCTTACGAGGATGTGATGGACTGCCTGCGCTATGCGGTCATGCAGAAGTGTTCTCTGCCGGTATCCGGCAAATTCAGACGCTCGCCCCAGTATCGGCCCAGCAACCGCTATACGGGCTATTAAGGCGTTACGGCTCAGCTTGGCAGGGCTTGCCTCCCGGGAGCGTTCATTCAGGCTCAGCCCAGCTATGGCTGTGTTCGACTTCCCCACCACATTTCAATATTTATTGAAACATAAAAATAAATAAACAAATATTTGTAAAGTTGGCTTTCAGTGTGCATTTAAGCCGGTTTGGGACTCCAAGGCCCAATGTCCCCGTGACGATATTCCGGAAAGTTCTCCTATAATAACTCCTACATCCCCCCTCTTTTAGTCTGCCGCTTTATGCGGCCTTTTTTTTACCTTTAGGTCACAAAATGAATTAGCCATAGTTTCCAGATTTTAACCGTGATTTATAGTCAATCTGAAAGATTTTCGCTTGTGTCCCCCAGACGGCTATGTTATAAATTTCCTGTTCCCTCAAACGAACTCCCCACGCGGGGTGGTAGCTCAGTTGGTTAGAGTACTTGCCTGTCACGCAAGATGTCGCGGGTTCGAGTCCCGTCCACCCCGCCACTTTTAAAAGTAAAACTATAAAAAGTTGGCACCCCACACACCAGAAGGCTTTCCGAGTTTTAAACCGGAAGGCTTTTTTGTTGGGAATCAGTAAGATTTTACAACTGAGGATTGCGTGGGCTGCTCTGGGCTTCCCATCCCGCAACACTAAACAGCCATCAGCACCGAACGACAATAAGGTTAGGGGCGCTTGGGCAGGAAAATATCTTCAGCCACAACGCCCGCCAAAGGAGGAAAGCCACTGAACTCCTGGGGCAAATCCGCTTCAGCCTGCGCCAGCAATTGAACGATTTTGGTATGCCCCTTGGCCTTTGCCAATGCCAACGGGGTGGCCCCTTTGCGATCAGCCGCATTAACCACGGCACCGGCCGATAAAAGCCGTTTAACCACCTCTACATGCCCAGCCATGGCCGCATGATGGAGCGGACGGCAGCCATATTGCTTATCCGCAAGCTCGATATTGGCCTTGGCCTCAATCAGCCGATTGACGACTGGCAAATACCCTCTACGGGCCGCCAACAGCAACGGGCTTCTCTGGTGAATACTCCCGTCTAGCGCGTCAATCTCCGCACCCGCCTTAATCAGTGCCTGTACAGCCCCTAAAAAGCCCCTGCCAGCCGCCAAATGCAGGGCCTTATTGCCTGCGGCATCCTCAAAGTCGGGCTCAAATCCCGTATCTAAAATTCGGGTCAACGTTTCTAAATCACCGGTTTCCGCCGCCCGACGCAATTGCACCGCCTGCAAAGCTGAATTGGTATCCCACTTTCCCGCAAAGCCCGTGGAGGCCCGTGACCCCGAAATCCCTACGGCTTTGGGCCGAGCGGCTTGTTGAGAAGAATTGGCGGCAGAAGGGCGATTGAAGGAAAAGCACTTCATTCTGGAATGGCCCACTGAGAACATTGGAAAACGCCTTTTAGCATTGCCTTGTCAGAAATACTTTGATTACAAATTCAAAAACATTTCATAAAAAGTAAAACAAAACCCGCTCAAAATATGCCTTCACAGGATGCTTTTCCAGCTCCCCCCGGATTATTCCGACAGCCCAAGGTGCGAACAGTACCAACTTGCTAAATTACTGAGAATAGCGGGTAGAGCGCCTGCTGATATAAATTTGCTCCAACAAATCCTCCAACCCCGGCTGCTGGCTGTGAGGACGTAGCATATGGACCACCGACTTGTGACCATAGCTGGCCGCCGTGGTTAGAGCGTCATTGACCACTTCTGGATTCCGGGCGATATTGCCCGAATTAAGCAATTCAGCAACCACCCCAGTGCGGCCATACTGTGCAGCCTCTTTTAAAGCAGCGGCAATGGCCACGGGATTGTCTTTGAGCTTGGTATTCCTCAACAAAGTTGCCACCACAGGCACATGCCCCCCGCCTGCAGCTTGCCTCAGCGCCACAGCCACAGCAGCCGAATCCTTTTGAATGTCCGTGTTTTTCAGCAATGCGTCGACCACAGGCTGATGCCCTCTGAGCGCGGCGCTCTCAAACGCGGAAGCAATGGCGACTTGATGGTGTCGGTGCCTTGATTGACCCAAAAGTGGTTGCCCCCAAAGTGATTTGCCCAAAAGCTGATTCACAATCTCGGTGTGGCCGTTTTCTGCGGCGGCAACCAATGGCCCAGCAACGGCCTCCGGTTGATCAGTGCCCCGCAGGCAATCCAAAATATTTTGAACCACCTGAGTCAGTCCCTGTCCAGCCGCTTTATGCAAACGTGACTGATATTGCCCCATCAAGGCGTTGCCAATGTCCGGGCTGCGGGAAAACACATCCCGAAGCTGCGGATGACGCCCCAATTCCTTGCCAAAACAGCGTACAAAAACATCAGTATGGTTCACCACCTCAGGCCACTGAGGATCGAGGGCTAGGGTGTGGGGTTGGGGCTGGGCCGCTGCTTGGGGAGCAGCATCCCATTGAAGCGCTTTTAAATGCACCTGAGTCATCCTTGAACAGTACCTGCTAATCTATTGTGCCTGCGACTGAGGGTGTAATTTGGATTGGAGCGACTGCCTCAGTTCACGGTAATTCTGGTGGCCTTCCAAACCGCCCTCATAGCAGGTTTCCAAATAATCCAGCGTTTCCTTGAACGCCTCATAAGTCGTCTGTGGATGAGTCTGAATATAAAAATTGATAATCGGCGCTATATTTTCAGGCGGTTCAAAAAACTGGGGTTCGGTTAAATTTTTCAGACAGGCTTGCGCCAACTGCCTGGCCTGCTCACCCAGCGAGGCCTCCAGGTTCGGCAGGGTTCCAATTTTTTCCAGCAGATTAAAAGCCCGGTGGCGTTTATCAGCAAACGCCTGAAGCTTATTGTCCCGCACTGGCGGACGAAGGCTGTTGATATATGGATTTTTGCCCAGCAGGCGGTTTCCTTTGTCTAAAAACCCAATGGCCTCCTCAATCTGATGAGGTCCCAGGGGCTTGTCATGACTGCCTGAAAGGCCTTTGCTGGCTTTTGGGGTCTCCGGATCGGGACTCCTCATGCGCTTTGGCGTGCTTAAAAACTGATCAAAATTTAATTGCCCCTTCAAACTGGGACTTTTTTGCAGCGATTTACCTTGCAGTAACTTTTCACCCAACGGCCCAACCTTTTCAGGGGTCTTGGGTGGGGTCGGGTTAGTGACGGTTTTGCTGGGGGAAAGGGGTTCAAGCATCAGGACAACATCCACTGTGCGGACTTCAAGCAATGGCATCATACGCCAAACCATTGATGGCGTTCCAGTCTCATTCCAAAGCCATCCATTGGTTTGCTTGCTAGTGTAAACAAAACGCCGCAGACAGAAAATTGCGCTTTACGGCCTGGAAGATGACTTAAGGCAGCGTCAACAAGTTATGAAGCTCGAAAGTATTCATTTCTGGATGCAATTGTTTACGATCCAAAACCTGGGTAATTTCCGCCCTGAAAAACTTTTGATAGCTCTGTGGGGTTAAACTATGGGCCACAATAGGGTTTTCATCCATTTCATTGAAGCAATGCACCACTAAGCCCAAAAAGGCTTTGCAGGCCAACAGGTAGTCTGCCGGATTTTCCAGTTTGGCTTGAACAATGGCCACATGGTTGTCAAACAGGCGATACAGCTCATCGGCACGCATTTTTCTCCAGGCCGCTGGGCGCTCCTGCCGAAGTTCCGTAAGGCGGCGCTCCAGATTGGTGTTGATACGCTGCGCATTGAGCGGACTTAGCAGATAATTATGGCCGGTCACAATACGACGAGGCAATTGACTGGATCCAGTCTGCCCTTCCTGAGCATTTTGGGCCTGAGCATTTTGGGAAAACTGGCTTCGGAACTGACCGGACGCTCCCTGAAGCCCAAGAACACCTCCTTGCGGGCCACCTTCTTGTGTGGCACCTTCTGGCGGCTGGACCAAATCCATCAAGTAATCGACGCAGTATTGATTGTAATCCTCCGGCGACTGTTCCTTGAAAGCCCTTAGCCGGGGGTTGTTCTGCAAATTCTGACTGACGCGGGAGAACCGTCTGAACAAGGCCACCAAATCAATCTCTGGGTTCTGCCTTAAAGGCTCGGCAAAGAAAGGAGCGGTCAGGGCGTGGGCCAGCTTGAAACGGGCCGATTCTGAAAGTTCATCCTCGCCCTTCATGGCCTGCCAGGCCTGTTCGAGATCGCTGCGCCCTGTCAAGCTAGGCTCCGCTAACAATCTGGAGACCACCTGCGGCTGACTGGACAGAATAGCCTGTTTTAAGGGACTAATACCACGGAAATCAGGCTGGTTGACATCAGCCCCCAGCGATAACAGTAAATCTACCAGGTCAGAGGACTCCACATGGCATAATTGAGTCAGTAGCGTCTGCCCCCGGTTATTGAGCGCATCCGGTTGGGCCCCGTAGTCAAGCAGCATCTGGGCCAGGGGTTGGTTGTGCTGCAAAATGGCAGACCCCAAGGGGGAAATGTCATGATGATTCCAATGGGTGGGGTTGGCATTGGCTTTTAACAGGGCCTTCACCACCTTCATATTACCGGTGGCTACCGCAATCAGCAACGGCGTATCCCCGTCGCTATCGGCCATATTGGGATCGGCCTTGGCCGCCAACAAGGCTTGAACCATGCGAGGATTTCCAATGAGACAGGCCTGAGACAACGGGGTCATGCCATCCTGATTGCGCTGGTTGGGATTGGCCCCTCGTTTCAGCAGACGCTTCACCACAGAGAGATCATCGCCCCGCACGGCATAAGCCAGCGGTGCGTTCCCCTCCGCATCCGCCAGATTCACATCCAGCTCAGGGGATGCCAGCAACGCCTTCACACACGTTGGGGCATCGGCCAAAATGGCCATAATCAGAGGTGTATAGTTCTTGTAATGCGGGTTTTGGGCATTGACCTGCCCACCCATCGTAACCAGCAGCTTGGTCAACGGGGCATTTCCGGTTCCTGCTGCAAACATGAGCAAGGTATCCCCGTACTCATCCGAAACATTGGGATTTAGCCCCTGCGCCGAACCGTCGACCCTGTCCGAGTATTGAGTAAGGCGCGCCAAGGTTTGCAAAAATTGGGATAAAGAAGACTCTTCAGGATGGGAGCCCGCATTGCCCAGCATCTCCAAATCAGGGGCCGGGGAAGAAACCCTGGAGCCCGCATGACCGTCATCCCGGTTGGACTGAAAAGTGTCATTCTGCTGGGAAGACTTCTTTGGGGAGCTGGAAGCGCCCTGAAAACGCAGCCTGGCGTTTTGATCAGGCCGATTCAGTGAAATTGCTTGAGGCAACAGGCTGTGTGGGAATGAAATCATAGAGATCCACGGCAACAGGGCTTAAGGAACAGAATACCCCAAGCACCGGGGCATTGCGTGTTTCTATTTTAAATGTCCCTGAAACCACTGAATTGCTAGCGATGGCAGGATCTTTATATTTAGTAATATTTGAAGCGGAGGGGAAATGAACCGCGACTTTTAAAACGGCATGCTGGATTCCAGGTAGCCCAACCGCCAGCCGCCACGCTCGTTAATCATAATCAGATTCACTCGCTGCTCCTGACCATTTTGAAAGACCAGATGCGCTTCGACCGTGGCACTTTTACCCTGTACCGCCAACGTGGAAAAGTACCCATATCGGGCGAACTGAGCCGCCTGACTCTGCCGCACAAAGCGCCGCCAGAACCGCAGCACCAAATCCAGGTTGTTGGTTTCAAACATCAGCTTTATTTCAGGAGGCCCCAGCTTGGCGGCTTCCGCAGCCTTGGGGTTTTGCTGGTAAATATCCTTCAGGGTCCACTGAATAAACTCTTTTTGGGAATGCTCGGAAAACAAACCCCAACACACATGCACCTGACTTTGCAACAGGGCCTGAAAAAAATAGCGGGCGACTTCCTGCGGCTCAGAATTTTTTTTCATGAGGCACCGGTATTAGCTGGATGCGATTATTTGCGTGAAAGTCATCACTTATTTTCGGCCTGGAAGTCAATACTGTAATTCAGTTTTCCACGTTCTCCATTGAAAGAGCGCATTTTTCTAGTGTCCACTTCCAGGGTAAATTGTTCATTTTTACCATAGGCCTTTAGAGGTGGTAACACAATGATCTGCGTACCTCCTGGATACAAAGGGAGAATTATATTCGAGGTATAAGCATCACGCTTAGGGCCAGTCTTGGGCATGATCCGAATGTGACAGTCATTGGCATTAGACCCCTTACACTCTTCCAATGAACTATCAGTTAAGCGGGTATTGGGTGAGATGGATCGGAAATCGAAGGGGCCATTAAAATAGAGACGGAAGGCCAGTGCCTGCTTGGGAATATTACTAATGGTTTTACCGCAACTGGTTTCATCCTGACTGGTTACATTGCAGTCTTTAAGGACAGCGTTCTCGGTAAAATTGTAGACCACAATTTTCTTTAACGTGAGTGGGTTTTTGTCACCACTATTATTGGCCTTGTAATTGGCATTCCACATGTCGTTAAAATCGATATCCGTATTTGGTTTTATCCACCCTTTTCCAGGGACAAAGGTGCCTGCCGGTAACTTAATTTCTTTGGGATTTTTATAGATGCGCTGGCCCACAATTTTATCTTGTGTGGTGCCATCCGGGTTTAGCAAGTTCACTTCAGCCACCACAATGACCTGATCGCGGATTGTATTGGCCTTACAATCTGCATCAAGGACCTTGGCTGCATCCGTGGTTTCAAACTTATTAACCAATGCCAGGCCGTATTTTGAATCCGGACGGCAGATGACCCCCTCGCTGACCACAATAAAGGGGCTTTCAGTGGGTATTTTATTAATACTCAATAAATAAGGGTCATCAGCACTGGGTTGATTTTTGTTGAAATACTCACCGTCCGGTTTCCTGGCGCTATCTCCACCCAGAACCATATACCGATACTTGGCAATGGTTTTGTTGTTGGTCTTCAAATTCTGGGAGATTTCACCAGAAATACGATAGTAAGCCTTCTGAGAATATTTAATGCCGTCTGCGGAATCCGGATTGATATCAAAATTCAGATAATTGCTGCGAGGCAGCATGCGGGTGGCAATGGCCTCCTGAACCCCCGCTTGCGCCGCATAATAGGCTTGGGCGTTTTGCTCAGTCAAAATGGCCTGGTTGGCGTTTTGCTGAGTCATACTGCCCAGTAACCCGCCCCCAATGCTCAGGGTTAGTAACAGCACCACGGCAATGGCGATTAGTCCCCCTTGGCCCGCCTTGGCCGAAGGAATCTGACCCTGTTTAGGGCGTAAGTCATTAGAGGCGAAATTCATGCTCATCATAAGATCCATCATAAAAAAATGTACCGGGTTCAAAAACCTTCATTTAGAGGATCAAAAGTTGGGGCGCTTTAAGACAAACTGGATCCAATAGATGAGGCCTAATTTCATGGGTATCGGTACAGAGAGCCCTAAAGTTTAATGAATTTTACAAAACTTCATCCAATCCTCAAGTTTATTTAAAACGCGTCGATAGGAATCACAACGGTAGGAAGATAGTGAAAGAAGAGTATCCACCATGCGCTCAAAAAGCTTGCATTCCAGCTTCGTTTTCAATGCCACATCTGGCCTCAGTCTTCTTGAATTAGGACTGGTAATGGCCATTGTGGCTTTGGCATTGGTGCCCATGGTTAAAACAATTGGTGGACCAATGAGTGGCACTGGTAAAGGTTCGGCCTCGCAACTGACCGGTTTTAAAAACAAAGAGGGTATTTTGGCCACCAGCATAGCCAATCAGGTTCTAGCCGGCGATTATTCCAGTTTAACCTGTGGCAAGGGTTCAGACCGTTCCCTGCCCACAGCTTTAACAACCTACGATCAATGCTCATCCACTTCCAACGACAATTTTAAGTACGAATGGACCGTAATGCCAGTGAATGAAACTACCAGTGGCAGTAAACCACCAACTGGCTATTCTTACTATAAGGGCGTACTCAACATTTATGAAAACGAAACGTCCTCAGATCAACCTTTGTTATCCATGCCCGTCAATTTTTTCAAGTACGACCAACCTAAAACGCCGGACAAGCAGCAAACCGGAGTTTTAATCGCGCTGGACCGTTCCGGTTCCATGGCCTGGGGCAAAACCCCCAAGGACCGGCCACCCGATGTTGACGATAAGTATGATATCAGCGGAAAACCCCTTGGCTTTGCCCTGCCCTTTTTATGGTACCGATATAAGCCGTTCCCTAAACCAGGGGTAGTTACGGGCTGGGGCTACGACTTTCCTGTAATTTCTGATGCAGTTGCCCAGCCCTTGGATAAATGGAATAACGAAACACTGGATTTGGTCAACCTGCAGAATATGAAAGGGAAAAAAGGAGCGGACCCCAATCCAGCAACGCCTTACAATGAATCCTACCTGGGCAGTAACCCACAGTTTGATTGTGCCACCGAGAATCCCAAAAACAAAAACTCTCGCTGGATTCACTCATCTCCTGAATTTGACCCGAAATTGGCCTATATCTTCAACCGAAACTGGGTTTTGGAAGGCGAAGGCAAAGGCGAAGGCGAAGACGATGGGGCTTCTGCATACACTCGAAATAATTTTATTAGACCGATTTGCGAAGAGAAAACAAGCCCACAGCAATTGAAACAGGTGATCAATGATAAACTCTCCCGGTATGAAGCAGCCCGAACCGCGGCCTTGTCGCTGCTGCTCAAGCTGGAGGAACGGCCCAGTGTCTCAACCGCTATCAAGATTGGCTATTTCCCCTGGGCTCCTGAACCAGATCTAGGTAAGGGAGCACCTTTGCAGGTTGCAGTCGATCGAAATCAGGATGGCAACCTTGAATTTGATCACATTCGGGAAAAAATGCTATGGCTGAATCGAATGGACCCTTCGCACAGAAGAAGCCCAGACGCAGTCAACTTGCTGGGTGGAACCAATATTTTTGGTGCTTTGCAGGAAGCCAAACGTCAGTTATTGGCAGACACCAGTATTCAACGACGGATTTTGGTACTGATGACGGACGGCCAGCCTGCACCAAACGCTCATCAAAACTCAAGTGGTCCATACGGCTCTGGTGGACTGCGGGATTACGCTAAAAATGTCTTAGGGTGTGGCGCCCCCAAAGGGAAACGCATTACCCTTTTCACTGTGGGTCTAATCGAGGCCGATCGGGATTTAATGACCGACATGGCCAGAGATACACCCAACGGGCAAGAATTCATAGCCGATGATATTTCTGAATTAGGGCCCATTTTTGACACTGTGGCCTATGAAATCCAGAAATTGACTCTGCTCAGTACCGCAGGTCGCTACGGTCTGGATCTCTCCAACGACGAAAACACCTGCGCCAAATAAAACCGGGCACTGAAAACAGCCAAGTTACTCATTCAACCGCTTTAAGACAAAACCAGTTGCTCGCCCTTCAGGCGTTTCAGCAGGTTAACGGTCTCTAGCGCAGCCATGGCCGCATCCACGCCCTTGTTGCCAGCCTTGCAACCGGCCCGCTCAATGGCTTGCTCAATATTTTCCGTGGTAACCACCCCAAAAATAACCGGGATACCGCTTTTCTGGCCAGCGGCGGCAATGCCCTTGGCCGCTTCGTTGCACACGTAATCGTAGTGGGTGGTAGCCCCCCGAATCACACAGCCCAGGGTAATAACGGCATCAAATTGACCGGATAAAGCCAGTTTGGAAGCCACCAGCGGCAGTTCAAATGCCCCCGGCACCCAGGCCACCGTAATATCCGCATCGGCCACATCGTGGGCGGTTAACGCACCGACGGCCCCGCTGAGCAGTTTTTCGGTAATCACATCGTTAAAGCGGGACACCACGATTCCGACCTTCAGGCCAGTGCCGATCAATTTGCCTTCAAACACGTTTGGCATTGATGTAAATCCTTTTGCGTTCAGCGGTTCTCTATTTCTGGTAATTCTTTATTCCGGGTTAACAGCGCTATTGGCGGAATCCAGGTTCAGCCAATGGCCCATTTTTTCCTGCTTGGTTTTTAAATATTGCTGGTTGTGACTGTGCGGAACACTGGGAATGGGCACCCGATCCACGATTTCCAGCCCATACCCATCCAGTCCCCGGATTTTGCGGGGGTTGTTGGTCAGCAGTTTGAAGGACTGAATGCCCAAATCCAGCAGAATTTGAGCGCCCACCCCATAATGGCGCAAATCGGCGGAGAAGCCCATTTCCAGGTTGGCTTCCACGGTGTCCAGACCTTTTTCCTGTAGGGCGTAAGCCTTGATTTTATTGAGCAAGCCAATGCCTCGGCCCTCATGGCTTCGCATGTAGACCAGCGCCCCTTTGCCGTGGGCCTCAATGGCGGCTAGGGCCGCATGGAGCTGATCCCCACAATCGCAACGCAGACTCCCCAGCACATCGCCGGTCAGGCATTCACTGTGCACCCTAACCAGCGGCAGCGCCATCGGTTCATCGGCGGAAATTTCAGCGGTTTGACTGACATCTCCCTTGACCAGGGCCAGATGCTCGGAACCATCAATCTGGTTGCGATAAGCGTAGACTTTAAAATCGCCAAAGCGGGTGGGCATATCGGCCACCGCCTCACGGGTAACCATGCTTTCTTTCCGCAGGCGGTAATTAATCAGCTGGGCCACCGTAATGAATTTCATATTCATCCGCTGGGCAATCTCGGCCAGCTCGGTGCGGCGGGCCATGGTGCCGTCCGGGTTCAAAATCTCGCAAATGACCCCAGCCGGGCTTAACCCTGCCAATCGAGCCAAATCCACGCTGGCTTCCGTTTGACCCACCCGTTCCAGCACCCCACCGGGGCGAGCTCGCAAGGGGAAAACATGGCCCGGTCGGCGCAAATCAGACGGCGTAGCGTCCGGGGCCACAGCCACCTGAATGGTAATGGCCCGATCTTTGGCGGAAATACCGGTGGTGACGCCATACTTGGTAGACGCGTCAATGCTGACCGTAAAGGCGGTACCCAACGGGTCCTGAGAGGGGGAAATCATTTGGCTCAAGGCCAGTTTGTCGCAGGTCTCCGGGGTCAGGGTGAGGCAAATCAAGCCCCGGCCCTCAGCGGCCATTAAATTAATAATGTCCGGGGTAATTTTCTCAGCGGCGCAAATAAAATCGCCTTCGTTTTCCCGATCCTCGTCATCGGCCACAATGACCACTTCCCCGTTACGAATGGCCTCAATGGCCTCTTCCACGGTGCTGAAAATGCTGTGGCTGTCATCAGATGGCAGCGGGTCGGTATGGTGTTCTGTCATGCGGGCACTCCTGAATCGACACCGGGACCGGGTGGCGGGGGTGGGGAACTTATTCCGGATCGTGATTAAACCAGCTACCCGTGTGAATTTGAGCGGTAGCAGGCGGCTTGCGGGTTAAACCAATGGAATTCATGGCCGGGGCCAGAGAAGGCGCATCAATGGAGATGCTCTCTTCCACGGTGGCGTGGGTGGGATACACCGAGGTCAAATCAGGCTGTAAGGTTTCTGGGGTGGCACAGTATGGATTCTCTCCGGCCTGTGGGGCACGCATCAGGCGTTGCACGTACTTGCCCAGCAAGTCAGTTTCTAAATTCACCACATCGCCGGGTTGATAATCCCCCAGATTGGTGTGACCCAGGGTATGGGGAATGATGGCCACCGTAAAGCGATTGTCGCTGACTGTGTTTACGGTCAGGCTGATACCCAGCACGGCCACGGAGCCCTTGGGCACTAACAAAGCGGCCATGGATTCCGAAGGCACTTCAAAGGTGTACACAATGCTATTGCCCTGCTCCTCTCGGGAGAGGACTTTGCCCAGTCCATCCACGTGCCCGGTCACATAATGCCCGCCAATACGACTGCTGGGGGTGAGGGGACGTTCCAGATTGACCCGTTTGCCGGGCTGAAAGCTGGAAAAATTCGTTTTGGACAGGCTCTCCGGGGAGGCCTCAAAGGTAAAGCTGGTCTCATCAAAGGCGATGACGGTCATACAAGCCCCATCCACGGCAATGCTGTCGCCCAGAGCGAGCTTCTCCAGAATACGCTGGGCTTGCACCCGGATGCGGCTGCCTGCGGCGTTGGCTTCCACCTGGGCAATCCGGCCCACTTCTTCAATCAGTCCTGTGAACATGGGGATAGGTCTCTTTCACGGCGGTTCTTAAGTTTTCCCTTGAAACTATTGTAATGAAAACAAACCCGAACCGATACTGAATTTTCTCTCAAAACGCATTCAGACCTTCTGGCTCTCAGCACATGACCCCAACCCGGTCGTCAGCGCATTCCCGATCCGGCCAAGCAAACGCCCTCGGCTCGGGGACTTAGCCATGGCATCGTCCCCAAACCAGCCCAAGCATAAGTTGAGCCGTTTCTATGGTCCAGAAAAAGCTTACGGGAGGGACTTGACCCGCTCACGGGCGTATTTAACAAAGTCATCCTCGTTGCTGCCCGACAAGGCCAAAAAGCGTTCAAAGGCATTTTTAGCCCCGGGAATATCCTTGGCCAAATCCAGCGCCACGCCCAAAGCGTAGTAGGCATCGGTAAAGTCGGGGTTATACTGAATGGCCTGACGGTAACTTTGGGCCGCCAGTGACGGCTTCTTCTGCCCATCCAGAATGAGGCCCTTGTAATAGTGGGCCATGGCATCCTGATTGTTCTTGACCAAGGCCTGATTCACCAGCGTCAGTGCCTGCGGATAGCGCTGCTGATTGTAGGCCTCGATGGCCTGCTCCAAATCCTGCGAAGCGGCCTGCTGATCAATGGAGGCCAGCGCCTGCTTGGCTTCCGGGTAGCCGGGCTTCAGGCTCAAGGCCTTCTGGTAAGCCGCCTGCGCCTTGGGTAAGTCTTTCTTCTGGTGGTAAGCCGTGCCCAAATAATACGCGTAGTCGGGCTCCTTGGCATCTTGGGCCATAGCCTTCTGATACTCGGCAATGGCCGCGTCCAGCTCGCCCGCAGATTGCAAACTGATGCCATAAGCGGCATGGATTTCCGGGGTGTCATCAAAGCTCAGGGCCTTTTGGAACAGCGGCAAGGCCTCTTTGGGTTTGCCTTGCTGCTGCAACTGCACGGCCTGTTGATAGGCCTCATACCCCAACCCTTGCCGGGCCGACTGGGCCAGTTGCTTGAAGGTCTCGTTGGCCGGGTCCAGGGCCTGAGCCTTTTGGAAGGCCTCCGCACTGGCATCGGGCTTGCCCTGGGTCTGGTAAATGGCCCCTAAGTTGGCCCAGGTGCCCGCCAATTTGGGGTCCAGCTTGAGGGCTCGCTGATAGAAGAAGACGGCGTTGTCCAAGTCCTTGCGATTGTGAAACTCTTCGCCAATCTGGGCTTGCACGGTGGCGTTCCCGGAGAAGCGATCCGCGTATTGCTTGAGACCTGCGGCCAGACGGGCCGGATCGCTTTGTTGCTTAATCAGGCCCAGCATTTTTTCCTGAGCCGGTTTGTAGTTGGGATCGATAGCCAGCACCTGATTGTAGCCCTGAATGGCCCCGTCCGCGTTACCGGATTCCTGAAAGACGGTGGCCTTGTAAAAGCTGGCCAGTAAATTGCGGGGATCGACCTGTAAGACGGTGTTGTAAGCGCTTAAAGCTTTTTGATAATCCTTTTGCTGCTGGAACAGGGTCCCCATATTCAGGCGAATCATCTTTTTCACCTCAAACGGGGTGTTGCGATCCATCTCCGAGAAATGCTCAGCGGCGTTGTACTGCTGGTAAGCCTGCTCGTACAGCTTCTTTTTCTGGAATACGCTGCCCAGGTTGGCATGACCCAACACGCTGTTGGGGTTGAATTTAATCTCGTTCTGCCAGATTTTTTCCAGCATGTTCAGGGCGCTGACATTGGTAGGGTCGATGGTCAGGGCCTTATCAAAGTTGACCACGGCCTTGTCAATTTCCCCGGTTTTATACTGGGCGTTGCCCAATTGCACCAGCGTATCCGCCTGAGAAATGCCTGCTGCGGCCTTGGCTCCGGCAGGACTGGCTACATCATTCACCACCACGGCATAGTATTTTTTAGATTTTTCCGGCAGATTAACCACCGTAAACAAGTCGCCCAACGCCTTGGCCGCCACCGGATCGTTCTTGTCCAACGCCAGCGTCAGCTCATATTCCACAATGGCTTCCGGAAACTTACCTTGCAAACGCAGTTGCTTGGCCATTTCCAGGTGCTTGCTTTTATCGGCGCCATTCACGCCCAGGTTGCGGTAGGCGATGTTTAGATTGTCTTTGGCCACTTGCCGGTTTTTTTCATGCAAAGCCTTGCGCTCAGCGCCTTCTGGCCAAGCAGAATCCAGGTAAAAATAGGCCTTGCGAAAATCATTCAGGGCGTTTTGATCTTGCCGCAACTTGTCGTGGAAGTAGTTGCCCCGCTTGATGTAAACCACGGCCAAATTGTTATAAACCACCGGCAGACTAGGCTCGGGGGCCACGGTCAAGGCCCGTTCAAAGGCTTCAATGGCCTGAGTCAGCTGGCCCTTGTTAAAGGCATCGCTGCCCTGTTGGGAAAACTGGGCGTATTCATCCAGATTGCCGGTGCTGCTGTAGTCATCCGGTGGAGTGTAGGACGGGGGCACCGCCGGTTGGGCGTAGGCCCGATCCGGAGAGGATAGCAAGGACGCGCCCAAAGTGCCGACCAACACAGCCAAACACAGCATTCGCATCGCCACAGCGGGAGTTCGTAAAAAGAACATGGACATTAAAAGCAGCCTCTCTTACAGGACAAGCCAGCCGAAGCAAGCGGACATAGCCTATTATATAACAGTGTGGCCGTTCCACTCATTGTCCATGAGGATAACTCGGCCGAAGCGAGCGCGACGGTCGCACCGCAGGCAAAATCTGGATAGAGTCGACGCTAAACCGATCCCGGCTTCGGCAACAGATCTTCCACCTGATGGGCCAGTCGCACATCCAGCGGGGTGACGCCCTGAGCAGTGTGGGTCCAGTAGCGAATGACCAGAGTTTTCCAGTTGAGTTGCAGATCAGGGTGATGATCGGCGGCCTCCGAATGGCGGGCCACCGCGTTCAGGGTTTCCAGCGCCTGCAAATAGTTGGCGCCCTCATACACCCGCTGCAAGGCATTCTGGTGAAAGTGCCAATGGGGCAGCTGGAGTAAGGCGGCTTCAATTTCAGTGGGACTTAACGCCTTGGTGAGGTGGGGGGGACAGGCCATGGGCAAGCTCCTTTTCTGCCGATTTATACTGGTGAGGCTGCCCTCACCTAAAGATTATCCCGCTAGATATTTTCCAGGGCCTTGTACGCAGAGGCGCGCACATCGTAGCGAAACACCTGTAGTGTTTCAGATCCGGCCTTCAGGGCAATGTCGGCCCAGCCCCGGTTGCGGGTGGGCAGCAAGGCAATTTGGCGCCCTCGTCCAAAGAAAATTTCCCGACCATTTTTCACAATGGAAATATCCAGCAAGCCATCGGACTGCTTGGCGTTCTGGATGATTTCCTCGCTGACCCCGTCCTGATCCAGATCCACCTGACGCACGGCAAAAGGGTTATCTTCCCGTTCGGCGGCAGGGTTGCCACCCGGCACCGGGGGAGCGGAACTGGCCACCACCACCTCTCGGGGGATGGGCACTGGGCGGGCTACTTTTTCCAGTTGAATCGGATTTTTCAAATCAATGCGGGGACTGTCGGCATCCTTTTTTTCCACCGACTGGGCCGAGGTGTCTGCATCCCGCAAGTCCTCATCCAGCGGCTCCAAAAACCGCTCGGAGGATTCCCCTTTTCCTTCGCCGGAACCCAAAATGCGGGCAAACACACTGACCTTGGCCCCCGGTTCCAACATGCGGGTTTCCCCGGTCAGGTTATCGTGCTCATAGCGCACACCGGGTTTTTCATCGCTGGACCAGGTATCGAAGCGAAAATACAACTGGTACATCACCGCCAGAACCACCAAAATTCCAATCAGCATCGGCATACCAGTTCGTCTCCCATTCTCTCCGCTATGTCATCCTTTCATCATTATATGCCAACGCTCAGCCAATTCAAACCGCTTCCCTCAAAGCCCATCAGGACCGGCTGAAGGCCCACCGATCTCTCCCGCTGAAACCGGCTTTGTGATGAACGCATGGTTTTGGAGCAACGCGCCGCTGGCCTGGAACTTTGCATGCCTGGGTGCGCTATACTATGCTTGGGCTGCAAACCGGCCAAAGTAAACCATCAACGGGAGACTCAGTTGTTATGAACATTTCTTTTTTGCCCTGGCTGCTGGTGATTCTTTTCACGTTGAGCGGCTGTGGTCAGCCCACCGCAACCGCCCCATCGTCACCCAGCAGCGACACACTGGCCACCACTCAGGAAGCGGCCTCCACACAAGTGGCCTCCAAAGGGCAGCAGCTTTTTATGACCCACTGTGCCAGTTGCCACCAGAGCATGAGCCAAACGCCCGGCCCCAACGCCATCATTCTAAACTCTAAATCCCTGGCTGATGCAAACAGTTTTGAAGCCCTGCTGCGGCAGCCCATTTCCCCCATGATGCCAGCCTTTGGCCCAGAGAGCATTAGCGATGCCGATGCCCAGGAATTATACACTTACCTGCACGGGGAACAAAGTCAGCACCAGGCGGCAGCAGAATAGCCCCGACCCGCACCATAGTGTGGCCCAAGCCATCCGCGGGCTTATCTCCGGCGAAGTTTCGCTATCGGTTTGGTAACCTCTCTACCGCTCCGGCCAGTGCGTAAACAGTCAGGCCAATTCATAAAAAGCGGAGTGATAGCCACCCCCTTGCGGATTTAAAACCACCTGCCCATTCTGGTCGGTGGGCCTGTGCCGGTTCGAGTGGCTTCCCCGCCCTTCGGCACGCGCAGCCAGCCCCAGAATCGCCTCACTGGGCAAGAAAAAAGGGGGAGTAGCAAGTTCAAAAGGGCTTACAGTATCCTCTGCACTGAAAAGTAAAGGCCTCGAATGCCCTTCTTCAGGTAACTGCCCGTCTTCACCCTCCGAAACCTCCTCAGAGGATGAGGCGTTCTGCAATTCACGCTCTCCCGCAATAGCGAGATCCAGCAAGGCCACAATATCATGAGAACGCTGCACATGACCCGAATCGGGATTGTGGTAAAAAAAGTTCAATGCACCACCTTGCCCAAGCTGGGTGGGCCCAACGGGCAAATGAATCGGAGGCAACGGTTGACGATTCGCCGCATTTTCACCCCGTTCCATTGGCTGTTCTATTGGCTCTGCAGGTGCAGGGCTGGGACGCTCATTGCGTCCAAATCGTAAAGAATGGGGAGACGTTGTTAAAGTCGTGATTGGTTGCATCTTGGGAATTCTGTCCTTTATTGTCTGTGACCGGAAGCCGAATTAAGCCAGCTCATACGCCGCAGAACTCACACCGTTTTTGTCCTCATTCAGGGCAATCTTGCCATTGGGGATACTGGCCTTACGCACCAAAGCCTCCAGCCGACGCTGTCTGGAAGACGGTAAGTTGATAAAGGTGTCTTCAAACAAATTGCGAGTGATGCCGTCCGTTTGCGCTCCGGTCAATCGAGAACGTTGCGGGTTGTTGCGGCGAGGAGCATCACCCGCCTGAACGGCACCGCTGTGGCGATTGCGCCCAAACTGAGTAGAGGTTGAAGCTGCTGAAACACCGCTGCTAATAGTATTCATATCCATGCAATTCCTTAAAATTAAAAACCAGTAATTTTAAAATTTCTCGTAGGCGGCGGAAATGACACCGGTCTTGGTCTCATTCAAGCGAATTTTGCCATTTGGAGTTTTGGAGCGACGAACCAACCGCTCCAATCGAGATTGCAAATCACCCTGAGAAGAGAAGCACCGCTGACGGTATTCATGGCAATCAATTTCCTGGAGGGTCTACAAAAAAGATGAACGTGTTTATAGAAAGTCACTCCAGCCAAAAAGTTGCGCCCGGTCAAAAAGGTGGACATGCTATTTGTCATTCCCGCGCAGGCGGGAATCCAGAACAAGTCATCATTGTGAAAGAAGCGTTCTTGAGGTCAAAACAAGTCTTTGCAAAACTGGATTCCCGCCTGCGCGGGAATGACAAATTTTAGCGAGAAAAACCAGAAAACCAAGAAAAGGATACCCTTGGGCTGATCTCGTTCACTAACGAGATCACACCGAAAAAAATATAGGTAAATGCTAGGCGGCGGAAGCCGTGATCACTTCCAGTTGCAAAGTGACATGAGACAAACCGAATTTTTCCTTCAGGGCGTTTTGCACCCGGTTCAAGGTGTCTCCGGTGTAGGCGTCCGGCGAGACTTCAATGTGAGCGGCCAGCAACATGCGTTGCATGTTAATGTTCCACACGTGCAAATTATGCACCGATAGGACCCCCTCAAAAGCCAGAATCTCCGTGCGCACTTCTTCAATATCGATATGGCTGGGGCAGCTCTCCAGCAGCACATTGACCGAATCCCGAAGCAGGCCCCAGGCACTATATAAGATCAGCAGGGCAATGACGCAGCTCATGACCGGATCGGCCCAGCGCCAGTCAAAGGCCCAAATCAGCCCACCGGCAATCATAGCCCCCACAGAGCCCAGCAAATCGCCCAGCACATGCAGGTAAGCACCCTTGATGTTCAAGTTGTGATCGTGATCGGCGTGCAACAACTTGGCTGAAATAATATTCACAATCAAGCCGCCCAAAGCAACCCACAGCATCAGGCTGGCCTTAATGGGCTCCGGATGGTAAAAGCGCTCGTAGCCTTCCCAGAAAAGAAACAGGCCCATACCCACCAATAGCAGGGCATTGGCAAAGGCCGCCAGAATTTCCACCCGCTGATAGCCAAACGTGCGATGCTTGGGCGCCGGACGATGGGACAACCAGGCCGCAAACAGGGACAGGCCAATGGCCGCCGAGTCGGCAAACATGTGGAAACCATCGGCCAGCAGGGCCAAACTACCGGACAGAATGCCGCCCGCCACTTCCACCATCAGGTACAAAAAGGTGAGTACAAAAACCCAGCGCAGCACGTGAAAGTGCCGCTCGGACAGGATTACACCCAAATGGTGACTATGCCCCCCGTGATGATGATGCCCGTGATCGTGATGCCCATGAGGATCGTGCGAATGGTGGTCATGCGCATGATCCGGGGCGCCGTGGCAGTGATCATGCACATGGGACTCAGCGTTATGGGGCTCATCGGGGTGATGATGGTGTCCTTGACAGGAATGGTTCATGCAGGCGGTACAGTCCGATTATTTTGGGGTTAGGAAAAACTTTCAATGACCTTCTTGATGCGCTCAAAGGCCCAGTTGAGATCGGCCTCACTGACCACCAAAGGCGGGGCAAAACGGATAACGAAATCGTGGGTTTCCTTGCACAATACGCCTTCGCCTTTCAGGGCTTCACAGAAGGGGCGGGCTTTGGTGTTCAACTCAATGCCAATCAACAGGCCCCGACCGCGAATTTCCTTGATGTGGGGACTGTGAATGGTTTTCAATTGGTTCAGGAATTTTTCGCCCAGCGTAGCGGAACGCTCCACCAAGTTTTCATCCCGAATGACATCCAGCGCGGTGCGGGCCACGGCGCAACCCAAGGGGTTTCCGCCATACGTACTGCCATGATCGCCAGGATTAAACACGCCCATCACTTCATCGTTGGCCATCACGGCGGAAACGGGATAGAATCCGCCCGACAAGGCCTTGCCCACCACGATCACATCGGGCTGGATGCCCTCGTGCTGAAAGGCGAACATTTTGCCGGTGCGTCCCAAGCCAGTTTGAATTTCATCGGCGATAAACAGCACGTTGTTTTGCTTGCACAACTCGGCTACCTGCTTCAGGTAACCGGCATGCGGGATTAGAATCCCCGCTTCAGCCTGAATGGGCTCCATAAACACGGCGCAGGTGTTGGGGTTAATGGCCTTTTTGACCGCTTCCACGTCATCGTAAGGCACAATTTTAAAGCCGGGAGTGAATGGCCCAAAACCATCCTGGTACTGGGCTTCGGTGGAGAAGCTGATGATGCTGATGGTGCGTCCGTGGAAGTTGTTCTCGAACACAATGATTTCAGCCTGATTTTCCGGGATGCCTTTAACCTTATAGCCCCACTTGCGGGCCATTTTAATGGCCGTTTCACAGGCTTCCGCCCCAGAGTTCATGGGCAAGGCCCGGCTCAGGCCGGAAATTTCGTGCAGCGCCTGATACAGCAGGGGCAATTGGTTGTTGCGAAACGCCCGGGAAGTCAGGGTGACTTTCTCGGCCTGTTCCTTCAGGGTGTTGAGGATGCGGGGATGACAATGCCCTTGATTCAGCGCCGAATAGGAACTCAGGCAATCCAGATACTTTTTGCCTTCCACGTCGTACACCCAGCTGCCTTCGGCGTGCTCAATGACCAGATCCAGCGGGTGATAGTTATGCGCCCCGTACTGGTCTTCCAGTTGAATGTACTCTTGAGTACTGAGGGGGCTGGTAGGGGTGGCGTTCACGGTCATTTTAATTTCTCCCAAACAATTGAATCGAAATCTGATAATTATTGCTATTTCTTTAATTATTTTTATTTCTTTTCCTTGCCCAAATTCCCGGCGATTTTGGTGGCCTCTTCCACGGCACGGGCCAGCACGGAGCGGATTTTGCCGTCTTCCATGGTTAACAAGGCCCCAATGGTGCAACCGGCAGGGGTGGTCACGTCATCTCGTAGGGCCGCCGGGTGCCGACCGGATTGCTGCACCATAGTAGCCGCACCCAATAGGGTTTGGGCCACAATACGCAAGGCGGCATCTCGGGGCAAGCCCACCCGCACCCCACCATCGGCCAGGGCTTCCATAATTAAGAAGACATAAGCAGGGCCGCTGCCCGCCAAACTGGTCACGGCGTTGAAGTGGGTTTCATCCAGGGGCATACACACCCCCACCGCTTCAAAAATCTGCTGGGCAATGGCCAAATGGGCCTCCGTGGCGTGGGTGCCCCCACAAATGGTGGTCATGGCCTGTCCCACCGTGCAAGGGGTGTTGGTCATAGCCCGAATCACCGGATTTTGAGAGCCCAAGGCGCTTTCCATAGTCTCTATGGTGGCCCCGGCCACAATGGAGATAATCAGAGTGTCCGGCTTCAGGCCACCGGCTTTCAGCTTTTCCAAAACACCTTTAATGCCAGTGGGCTTAACGCACAGCAATAACACATCGGTATCGGCCAACTGGGCACTGTAGTTGGAAAAGGCGGGAATTTCCAGTGTTTCCCGAATTTTTTGACAGGAAGCTTCCGTTTTGGCAGCGGCCCACAGGGTATTGGGGGTCACCATCTGCTTGCGCATCAGCCCTTGAATGAGGGCTTGGCCCATGACCCCGGCCCCAATGACGCCCAGCTTTTTAAAATTCGCTTTAACAACGCCCGCTTGCTGCTTGGCCTGTTCTTTGCCCATGCTTTAAACCCGCCTTACCGATTGTGCTTGTTTCTTGTGTTTGCTTCCATTGTACGAAACTCCCTCCCAACTTGAAAGGGGGGCCGCCTCTTGACTCCCCCCCTGCTTGATTTAATATAAGATCCACGCAATTCCCTCAGATTCAAAGGAAATTTTTCTCATGGCAAAAAAAGGCGAAGGTTGCGCTCACATCACGCTGAAAAGCACCGAGAGCGACCACGAATACCACACCATTAAAAACAAGCGTAGCAACCCCGAGCGCATGGAAATCAAAAAATACGACCCCACCCTGCGTCGCCACGTTGCCTACAAAGAGAGCAAAAGCAGCAAGTAAACAGGCCGCTTAAACGCCTCCTCCTCAGATTTAAAAGCCTGATCATCGCGATCAGGCTTTTTAGCATCTGCGAAATCTGTCATTCCCGTGCAGGCAGAAAGCCACTACGTCATGACTCTTTCAAGGGGCTTTGCCCCCTGCACACCCCCACTGGAGGGGGAACAGAGTCCAGCGCTAGCGCTGTCCCCCCTCCAGACCTCCCCCATGCAGTCGTCTCTAATCCAGTGAAATCGTCCTCTTGGGGAGCCACGCTCACTTCTATCACGTGGCTTTGTCATTCCCGCGCAGGCGGGAATCCAGGGCGGGAGTATGATGAACGGCTGCTTTCGATCAAAACGTAGTTCTGTAAACTGGATTCCCGCCTGCGCGGGAATGACAAATATTACGACGACAAATAGTATGACAGGGGACAATGACCGAAAACCTTTTTTGAAGAAGATAATCACTTGTTGACGACCCGATTTAACCCCAAAATCAAAAAGAGAGAAGACGGCAATGGCCTTCTCTCTTTTGATGGAGGTATTTGTGAGGAAACTACTTACAGCATGTTCTCCAGAGCAGGCTTGAGATCCGGGTAGCGGAACTCGTAACCACTGCCCAGCAAGGCCACCGGCTGGACCCGCTGACTGGACAACAACAACGCATCGGCCATTTCACCCAACAGCGCTTTCACGGCAAAAGCCGGCGCGGGCGGCGTCCAGTAGTGCATGGGCAACATGGGGCAAATCAGCACTTTGCGCATGACATCGGTAAACTGGTGATTGGTCACCGGGTGAGGGGCCACCACGTTCACCGGGCCTTGCAGATCCTCATGGGTTAGCATGTGCGCCAAGGCGCCCACCACGTCATCCAGAGCGATCCAGCTCATGTACTGCTTACCGTTGCCCAAATCACCGGCCAAACCAAGCTTGAAGGGCCAGTACATGGCTTTCAGGGCACCGCCTTTGGGACTAAGAATAATGCCAAAGCGGCTATTCACCACCCGAATGCCTTTGTCCCGAGCAGGCTGGCAGGCATCTTCCCACTGTTTGCAGGTATCGGCCAAAAAGCCTTGCCCCTTGGCGCTGACATCGTTCAGGACTTCATCGCCCCGGTTGCCGTAAAACCCAATGGCAGAAGCACAGATAAACACCTTGGGCGGGTGCTCCAGCTTGGCCAGAGTTTCCGCCAGCAATTTGGTGCCTTGCACCCGGCTTTGCACAATTTTTTGCTTGCGCTCATCGGTCCAACGACCCCCGGCAATGTTTTCGCCTGCCAGGTGAATGACCGCATCAATGCCTTCCAGGGCCTTGGGGTCCAGTTGACCGGCCTTGATGTCCCAGGTAATTTCAGGATCACTGGTTAAGCCCTTGCGACGAACCAGCCGAATCGGCTGATACCCTTTGCGCTTGAGTTCGTGAATCAATTCCGAACCCACCAGGCCGGACGCGCCCGATACCAAAACTTTCATGCCAAAACTCTCCGTTATAACAATTGCCTTTATATGGTTCTATCATATAACACAGCACGGCCATTCGTACCATTTTCTATGCGCATGGGCAGGGTAGGTGGTGCATACGCCCCATCCGTCCGTGCGATGACAGTTCCAGTGCTTTGAGCGTATGATAGAGGGCATTGATTTTGAGGGCATTACTCAGCCAGGGGAGACAGCAAAGCCATGTCGAAAGCCAGCAGCCAGCCACCCAAAAAGATTAAAGTCATGTTTGTTTGTATGGGCAATATTTGCCGCTCTCCCTCCGCGGAAGGGGTGTTTCACTATATGGTGCAGACCAGCGGTTTTCGGGATTTTATTGAAGTGGCCTCCTCCGGCACAGATGATTACCACGTGGGCGGCCCTGCCGATCGACGCTCTCATTCCGCCGCCCTGAACCGGGGCATTGACCTGAGTAAGCACCGAGCCCAGCAATTTAAGAAGCATCACTTCGACGAGTACGACTATATTTTGGTGATGGACAGCCTCAACCACGATCATGTCATGCGCATGTGCCCCAACGGGCACCAGGAAAAAGTGCATTACTTCCTGGATTTTGCCCCGCAGCTGAATCTGCAGGAAGTGCCGGACCCTTATTACGGCGGTGCGGAAGGCTTTGATCGGGTACTGGACTACATTGAAGCCGCCGCTGCCGGGCTACTCTCCGAAATTCGGGATCGCCACCTCGACCCGGCCAACCTACACCCGGAAATCAAAGCCTGATTGCAAAAAGGCGCACCCCCTGCCCTTCGGGCAAGTGCTAACCGGACCCCAACGTGCTAAAAGTATCGTCCGTTTTTTGGTAGACCATATCCCGTAACTGGGGATGCTGGTTGAGATACTCCGGATCGGCGGCAATGGCAAAGGCCGCCTTTCGGGCTTTTTCCAGCGTGTCCTTGTCCTCAATCAAATCGGCCAGCACAAAATCAGGCAAACCACTTTGACGGGTGCCCAAAAATTCGCCCGGACCACGCAACTCCAAATCCCGCTCGGAGATATAAAAACCGTCCTCGCTTTCGGTCAAAATGCTCAGGCGGGTCAGGGTGGTTTCCGTTTTGCTATCGGACACCAGCACACAGTAAGATTGGTGCACACTACGGCCCACTCGGCCCCGCAACTGGTGCAACTGGGACAGGCCAAAGCGATCGGCGTTTTCAATGATCATGACCGTGGCGTTGGGCACATCCACGCCCACTTCCACCACCGTGGTGCTAACCAGAATGTGCAAATCACCAGCGGCAAAGCGGCTCATCACGGCGTCTTTTTCATCGGGGCGCATTTTACCGTGTAACAGGCCAATGCGTAAATCCTGAAACACCTCTTGCTGCAAGCGCTCCGCCTCTGAGGTGGCGGCTTTAGCTGATAAAGTCTCCGATTCCTCAATCAGGGGGAACACAATGTAGGCTTGCCGCCCCTTCAGAATTTCCTGACGAATGAGCTGGTACCCGTGTCCAATTTGGGCATGAGTCAACAGCGTGGTTTTAATGGGGGTGCGGCCCGGCGGCAATTCATCCAGAATGGACACGTCCAAATCGCCGTGCAAGGTCATAGCCAAAGAGCGGGGAATGGGGGTAGCGGTCATGGTTAGCATTTCCGGGTGCTGTCCCTTGCTTTTCAACAGGGTGCGCTGACGAACCCCGAAGCGATGCTGCTCATCCACCACCACGATGCCCAGTTTGGCAAACTCCACATCATCCTGAATCAGGGCATGGGTGCCCACAGCCACATGAATTTGTCCGTTCAGCAAAGCCTGACGCAACTCTCGGCGCTCCTTGGCCCCGGACTTCCCCACGAACAGCCCTGCCCGCAAGCCCAGCGGGGTCAGCCATTCCACACATTTGCGGTAATGCTGCTCGGCCAGAATTTCGGTGGGGGCCATCAAGGCACCCTGATACCCATTTTCCACAGCGGCCAGCAAGGTTAAAATGGCCACAACGGTTTTCCCGCTGCCCACATCCCCTTGCAGCATGCGATACATGGGCTCATCGGAAGCGATATCCTGAGAAATCTCGTTCAGCACCCGTTGCTGGGCACCGGTTAAGGCAAAGGGCAAGGCCTGCTTGAGTTGCTCCGCGTAGCCACCGGCCTGATAAATCAAATTCAAGCCCTTGATGGTGCGCTTGTACTGCTGACGAATCAGCGACAGGCGAAGCTGCACGTAAAACAGCTCATCAAAAACCAGACGCTCTCGGGCCGCTGTGGCCAAATCGCGGGTTTCCGGGAAGTGAATTTGCCGCAGGGCGTCTTTCAAGGGCATCAGGCTGTACTGTTGCAGCACGGTTACAGGCATGGGATCGATGATGCTGTCCAGATAATCCTGCAAGGCCTGATGGATGGCTTTGCGCAAAAAGCGCAGGTTCAGCCCTTCGGTCAGGGCGTAAATGGGCACCAATCGGCCCGCATGCAGGGAATCATTCTCCTGAACGCCGGTGGCGTCCTGATAGCTCAAAATCTCCAGTTGAGGCCGGTCCATGGCCGGAATTTTTTTATAGGTGTCCCACTTCACTTTACCGGACAGCATGACATCGGCCCCCTTGGGGTAGCGATCCTTCTGCGCTTCCAGTGAAGCCTGACTGAGTTTGCCCAAAAACCAGTTGGCGGCCATCATGCCGGTGTCATCGGTAATCACCAGGCTGACAATGGCCAGGCCGTTTTTGGTTTTGTAGGCGTTCACCGAGCGGATGGTGCCAATGACAGTGACTTCATCGCCCTGATTGAGGTCCAGAATTTTGACCCGGTTGTTGTAATCCAGGTAGCGCCGGGGGAAGTAATACAACAGGTTTTCCACGGTCTGAATGCCCACCAGCCCCAGCAATTGGGCCAGCTTGGGCCCCACCCCTTTCAGGTACTTCACCTCCAGCTCGTGGATGGATTTACCGCCCCCCTTGGGAGGTTCCGCAGAGAGCTTGGGCAGCTTGCGATTGGCGGCAGATCCCTGCTGGGCCAGCGCGATTAAAAACTGTTCCATGCTTTCCAGGGTGCGAATGCGCCCCCCTAAATCCATAAAGGGGTAGTTCTCAAACTTGCGGCGCAGGGTATCTACCGGGTTGTCCGCCCCGCTGCCATCGTCCAGCGTGAGCGGGGGCATTTCTTTCAAGGTTTCGTAGACAAAGCGGGAAAAAGTTTTCTTGCGCCCTTGCACGTCAATATAGCGGTGATCCTTCTCGATGGACACCGCCTGCCGCAAATCCTTCAGTTTGAGTTGAACTTCCTCGAGGGATAACACGATGCCGTTTGCCTCTTCTGCCAGAGTGTGGAGACTAACACTGGGGACTGCCGCTGGAGGAGCTCCGGTTGAGCCGGAACCCGTCGGGCGCATTTCTGATTGGTATTATAGTACAGCCGCAGCCGACACCCTCCCAGTAAGGATGCCAATCGTTCGGTGCGGGATTGGTGGTTACAAAAACAAGCTGTTTTCAAAAGCAGTGGTGAAGGGAGACGCGCCCCCTCATTTTTCGAGAGTGCACTCTTTCGGTCGTTTTTGGATAGCGAACCGGTCTAAGCCTGGAAAGTGAAATCAAAACTGCCAAAAAATTCCACTCAGGATTTTACAATGGAACCTTTTCAAGAACTGAACCAGTGTGCGATTATTACGTCATTCCTTGGTAACGTAAATCGGTGGTAATCCGAACGGGTGGTAAACCGAACCCGAGGTAAGTCCCAATGGACCACCCGCGGTCATCGCCAAGCCCTAAAAACCAAGCGAAAAAAACCAAGAGGGATAGAGACAACACCCTGAGAGAGAGACAGTGACGTTTAAAAGCAGCGAGAGGCAAGGCGGCGGCATCTTGTTAGCGAACATTTTGATTGGCCCAAAAGCCCGCTTTGACCGGTTTTAAAGTAAGAGGTAGTAAATCCATGCGCAATCGGTTTCATTCCCGTAATTTACGGTTAGCCCTGCTCAGTGGCTTGATGGCGGGCAGCCTGTGGCTCCAGCCCATTGGCCTGGCTCAGGCATCCAACAATCTGGAAGCCATTCAGAATTACAATCAGGGCATTGAGGCCTACAACCAGGGCCGGGTGAATGACGCCCTGAGCAAATTTACCCGGGCCACCCAAATCGATCCGGCCTATGGGGATGCCTACTACAACATGGGCTCCATCTACTACCAACTTAAGCGCTTCCCGGATGCGGCCGATATGTTCCAGAAATCCGTGAACCTGGCCCCTGCCGATAGCAACGCCAAGTACAATTTGGCCCTATGCCTGGAAAAGCTGAACCGCAGTGAAGAGGCCATCAACATCCTCTCTCAAATTCCGGCCAGCGACCCCAAGTACGCCCAGGCGCGGGTCAAGCTGAATGAACTGCGTCCTGACCTCAAGCCGCAAAATACCCCGGCGGCAGCCACCAAGCCTGCCGCCACTACTCCCGCCAATAAACCGGTGACCACCACCCCCAGCAAACCAGCCACCACCACGACCGCTGCCAAACCTACCGCCAGCAGTGGCAAAGCCACGGTCAAAGTGTTCTCCAAGGGGTATGAAGGCCCCACCGGCATTACCATCGGGCCGGGTGGCTTTATGTACGTGGCCAACTACTCCAAAAACATCATATACCGGGTGGGGGCCAGCGGCGAGAAAACCGTGTTCAGCTCCGGGGAAGGCATTAAAGGCCCCATTGGCCTGACCTACAACCCCAAAACCAACGAGTTGTACGTGGCCAACTACCTGCTGAACAACGTGGCGCGTATTAACGCCAACGGCAAAAGCAGCGTGCTCATTGGCGGACTAAACAAGCCCTACAACCTGTTTATGGACACTGTGAATAACGCCGTGTTTGTGTCCGAGCAGGATCCGGCCAATATCATCTCGCGCATCGCATTGCCTTAAAGTATTACAACCGTTAAAGCTCGGCCCGGTCGTCCACAATGGATCACCGGGCCGCTTTTTTAGGCTCAGGGCGCTGGCATAACTACTAAGATGAAATAAAAAAATAAAACCGGGAGATATGGCTCTCCCGGTGGTTAGTTGTAAGGCTGTCTCACTCCGGCTAAAGAGCAAGGAGGCACTCACTCGGTATGACACAGTACCTGTTGCCAGGCACTTTCTTTTCCCCCCTTCACGAAAAGTGTCCTCATCCCCTTCCCTGATTTCCCCACCAACACTCCCAATAATCCCGTCTCACCCCAAAGCCGTTCACCGAGCGGTCCTCAAAAACGGAGCGTCGTCGCAGTTGCAGGGCAACGGTCATTGGGGATAAATTGCCCGTAGTCAGCAATTCAACCCAAAGTTCCAGCACCGATATGGCTTTCAATGCTATTCTCATCTCTTCAACTTTTGTTTAATCGCAAACGCCGGTGCGTTTCGATTAGTACCCACTTGAACTGCCAGCCCAATAGGCCCAGTTCTTACTTGTTCTGAGGGAGAAAAGCGGGTGAAGTATTATTGATGCTAGTTTATGAAGTTTTTTTTACAAATGCGCCAAAATACACACCCAATCAGGGTCGGAGCGACCGATCGCAACAGGCTCTTAATGCAGACCTACATACGTTCCGGGGCGGACACACCCAGCAAGTCCAATGCCTGGGCCAGCGTTTTCTGGATGGCCCGAATCAGCATCAGGCGGGCCTGCGTAAGAGACGGCTCCGGCGTTAAAATGCGGCACACCCCGTAAAATGAGTGGAACTGGGCAGAGACATCCTGAGCGTACTGGGTCACAAAATGCGGAGAACGGAACCGGGCGGCATCCCGAACCACGTCCTCAAAACCATCCAACATCAACAGCAGGGCCTTTAAAACCTGCTGTTCCTTGGGGTCAGGCAGACTGTCAAAGAGCGGGGCCAGTGTCTGTATATTCAAATTTTGCTCAAAGACCTGCAAGGCTTCGGCAGTGACAAAGGGCTGGGCCACTTCGCCGGAATCCACATTGACCGGGGATTCCACGGCGTTGCGCAAAATACTGCAACACCGGGCATGGGCGTATTGCACATAAAAAACGGGGTTTTCACTGGTGGCGGAAGCGGCTAGATCCACATCAAAATCCAGCGAGGTATCGGCGGACTTGGAAACCATCCAGAAGCGGGTGGCATCCACGCCCACTTCATCCACCACATCCTGCAAAGTCAGCATTTTACGACGCTTGCCCATGCGGGTGCGCTCGCCATCCACAATCAGGTTGACCAACTGGCCCAGCAGCACTTCAAACTGATCCGGGGAATGGCCCAAAGCCTGAATGGCCCCCCGCATGCGGGGAATATAGCCATGGTGATCGGCGCCCCAGATATTGAGAATGCGGTTATAGCGGGCTTGGCCTTGGTCGTCCTTGCGGCTGAATTTATCGTGATGGTAGGCAATATCGGGCATTAAGTAGGTGAAGCTGCCATCGGACTTTCGCAACACCCGGTCTTTCTCGTCGCCAAACTCGGTGGACTTAAACCACAAGGCGTCTTCCGCCTCATAGGTAAAGCCCTTGCGGGTCAAGGCATCCAGCGTTTCCGGAATAACGCCCCGATCGTACAGATACTCTTTTTCTGAAATCCAGCTTTCAAAGGGCACCCGCATGCGATCCAGCAAGGCCCGCTGATCGCTCAGTAAAAACTCACGGGAAAAATCCTGAATGGCTTGCCGGGCTTCGGCACTAGGCTCGCTAGGAGATGCGCTGAGCAAGTGCGCTTGACGCTGTGCATCGGCCAGATAAGCCTTGGCCACGTCCAGTACATACTCGCCGGGATAGGGCAGGGTTTCGGGCAATTCAACCGGCCCCGAAAGCAGACCGTCCGCTTTCAATAATTCCACGCACCGCCAGTATACCGAGGTGGTGATATTGCCCATCTGCACCCCAGCGTCGTTGATGTAAAATTCAGCGGTAACCTCGGCGCCACAGTGGCGCATCAGCCGAATAATGGCATCGCCCAGGGCCGCCCAGCGGCCATGTCCAATGTGCAAAGGCCCGGTGGGATTGGCGGAAACGTACTCCAGCAACACCCGCTCCTCGGACAGCCCGTCATTGCAACCCGGGGCCGGGGAGTGAATAATGCCAACCAGCGCTTCGGCTAAAAACGCGGTGGAGAGTTGAAAGTTGAGATACCCGCCCACCACGGTCACGATCATCCGGTCATCGGACAGCACCCCTTGCAGCACTTCGGCAATTTTAGGGGGGGCCATTTTGGTGTGACGGGCCAAAAAGGAGACGTTCACGGCGTAGTCGCCATGTTCCGGATTGCGGGGACGCTCCAGGCGGAAGGCCGCGGTCATGGTGTCATCCACGGCCAGGTTATTGAGTTGGGGAGCCGCTTGTTGAAGCGCTGAGGACAGGTGATTGAGAAGTTTTTGTTTAATCATAGTCCGTCAACTCTAGCAGAAAATCGGCCACGACAAAAGTGAGGACGGCCCCCTGAGGCGTCCCGGATTTTGGCATTTAAAAAGGGCCGAAGCCCTTCTTAAATTTCAGAATACACAATGTTCACTATCCGTAAGACTGGGTGCAACGGGCCCAGGCGATGAGTCTTACTCAGAGACCTCATCCGCGGCAGGCTTCAGGGCGGCATCCATGGTGTTGCTTTCCAGCATTAGCACTTCGCCGTCGTAATCCATATTCAAATCGTCTGAGGATAAAAAAGAAACTTTTAACTCCAACTCGGCCAGGTGTCTCCCCCCCACCGAGAACTCGGTAATGGTATCCAGGGCAATGGTCCATAGCTCTTCCGGGCTACCATCTTTCTTGTAGGACTGAATTTGCAACGCGTCAGCATCCACGGATACCAACTTACCCTCATAGTAGCGATTAAAGGCGCCCTGGCGCACAAAGATAAACCTTTTCAACAAAGGCATCAGTTTTGGATACATGTTGGGGCTCTCCATATATCTCACTCTATAGCTCACTTTTCCATCGTTTCCCTTCAAGAATCTTAAACGATGTTACCAATTAGAGCAATCGTCCAAAACTCAGCCATAAAAATAAATCTCAGGGATCTGACCCTCCCAAACCCATCTATCATTCATTCAATTTACCGAGTTGGTGAATAAAAAACCGAGCGTTGTCCTGATTTATGGCTAAGTAATCCGGCCAAAATACTGTTTTAACCATTGCCCAACCGGGCTTCTCCAGTTGGCTATAAAATAATCAAAAAGCCTCTGCAAAAAGAATCAAAAAACCGGGAAAAGCAAGGCCCTAAGTCAATTTTCCCTCAAATATTAATAATTAAGGTAGTTATAGACGGCGCATGAATATCCCCTCTATAATGACGACATCCAGGGTTAGGTAGTAGGTCAATTAGCAGGTTAATTATGATCCAAACATCCACAAAGGTTGAAAGTTCAGTCATTCGTCTGGTGTTGGTTGAAGATTACAAGCTGGTGCGAATCGGCTTACGTTCTGTCCTCAACGAAGATCCACGGATTGAGGTGGTGGGAGAAGCCGAAACCGGCGAACAGGGCATTGATATGATTAAATCACTCAAGCCCGATTTGGTGGTGCTCGATTTAGGCTTGCCCGGCATGGACGGGATTGAAGTGACCAAGGCCATCAAAAACTTTGACGAAAACATCAAGATTATCATCCTGACCTCCCACGAGGTGGAGGATGAGGTATTGGCCGCACTTTCGGCAGGGGCTAACGCATACTGTCTAAAGGAGATTACCTCCAATCGGCTGATCGAAGTAGTCAAGTCGGTATTCGAAGGGGCTGCCTGGCTAGATCCGGCCATTGCCGGGATGGCTCTGGAGATGTTCTCCAGTAGCAGTATCCGACCGAAAGGCAATGGTCAAGCGGCTCGTGCAGACTTGCAACTCACCGAACGGGAAAATCAGGTGCTCACGCTACTGGTGGAAGGCAAAAGCAACTCTGAAATTGCCGATTGCCTCTCGGTCAGTGTGCACACCGCCAAGGCCCATGTGTGCAGCATTTTACAAAAACTCTCTGTACATGATCGGGTGCAGGCCGCGGTAAAAGCCGTGAAAGAAAACCTGGTTTAATCGCCACTTTCAAACAGAACCATACAGCATCACTTCGTCAGTTAGAAACACAACGCCTTAAACGTCTAAAAAAAAGGACGTTGCTGCACAACGCTGATTGAAAGTGATGCTGTTTATGGGTCAATGCTTGAATGAACTGTTACTTACAAATCTCTAGCCTGATCCGCATATCCGTGCCAGACAACCAGACCCGATAACCGCATGCCGTTACCTCCCCCCATAAAAAGTGTGATGTCATTGTCCTTCTGGAATCCCGGAAAGACGCCCCAGGGAAAGCGCTTTTCCCATCTTCCAGATTTGTTTCTGATCATGGCTCTCATTATGGTGGGATACAGTTTGTACATGATGCAGTTGCATCACAACATAGAAGATATGGTTCGTTTCACCACCTGGCACTTACAACTGCGAAAAGAATATGTGCTGGGCCTGTACAGAGAAACCCAGGCCTTGCCCACTCAGACCAATCCAATTCTCAGGCAACTGCAAAACGATTTGGACATTATGCTCAAGGGTGGCAGCATTACCCTTCCGGGGGATCCTGAACCCATACACGTACAAAAAGCCACAGACCCCACCCTGAAACAAGAACTGCAAAGACGGATTCAAATTTATCAGAAGATACAAAGTAACGAGGCAAAATTACAGCAAACCAAGACGCAAAGCGCAGACCATCAAGCAATTTTGAAATCAATGAACACCCTGTTGGGCCAACTGGAATATCCGCACCTTGAACTGGTCACCCTCTATGTCAAGGAACTGCATCAAACCTCCAGAAAACTCGTCTGGTTAGAATTGTCCACCGTATTACTGATCACCTTGGTTGGGGTCATCATGACCCAGCAACAAAAAAAAACGCTGCACGATCTTGCGGAAAGCGAGAAGCGGTTTCGGGAAATTTTCAGACTCAGTCCGGTTGGCAAAACGCTGGTGGATCTGGATGGAAAAATTCAGGGGGTCAATGAGTCATTACAGAACATGTTGGGCTACACTGAAGCCGAGTTAATGCAACAACCCCTTAGTATCCTCTTTGACGATGACACTACGGAAGATGAAAAAAAGCTATCTAAAAGCCTGTTGAACCAGGAAATTTCATCCTACCAGCTTGAAAAGCGCCTCAGGCATCGAGACGGACATGCCCTGTGGGTCATTATTTCGGTGACCATGATGTTTGACGTGACCCATAAACCCAGTTTAATCGTGCTACAAGCCCAGGATATTACCCCGCTCCGGAACATTCAGGAAGCCCTTCGTATCTCGGAACGACAGTACCGTAACATCGTGGAATCGGCCATGGATGGCATTGTGGTGGCCGATATGGACAATACAATTGTATCCGCCAACACTCAGGTCCACCGGATTTTTGGTTATGCCCCCGCTGAATTGATTGGGAAAAAATTGAGTATCCTGGTTCCCCCCATTTATCGAGAGGCTCATTTGAAAGGGATGCAGCGGGTCAAGGAAACGCACCAGTCCCGTTTGAGTGGTAAGTTACTGGAACTTCAGGGACTCAAGCAAAACGGGGACACCTTCCCGCTGGAACTTTCTTTATCCGCCTGGGAAGGCGGGGAAGGCACCATGGTGGCCACCGCAATCATTCGGGATATTACAGCCCGAAAAGAATTCCAGCGGGAACGAGAAGCTTTAATACTGAGTAAAAAAAGTCTGGAAGAATTTACAGTGATTGCCTCCCATGACTTGCAGGAACCGTTGAGAAAGATTGCCTTTTATACGGAACGGTTTAGCAAGCGGGAAGAGGACGGGCTTCAAGAAGAGTCCAGATTGGATATTCAGCGACTCCTGGCAGGCGTTTCACGCATGCAGGATCTCATCAGGGCGTTGTCGGAATACTCTCGCGTTACACCGCAGAACCCACAGTTTGAGCCCATTAACTTAAACCTGTTACTGCCAAGAATAAATTTTGAAATGGAAGCAGAATTAAAACAAACAGGGGCTACTATCAGTATCGATCCCCTGCCCATTATAGAAGCCGATGGAACCCAAATGGAACTTTTATTCCGCAATTTAATCCAGAACGCACTCAAGTTTCGCCGGAACGGGGTATGCCCGCAAATTCACATTTATGGTAATTTAATGCAATATCAGCTGAATACTTATGAAGTACCCATGCTGGAAATTTCCGTGCAGGACAATGGCATTGGCTTTAACGAAAAATACCTGGACCGTATTTTCAAGGTTTTCCAGAGATTGCACAGTACTTCGAAGTTTTCAGGCACCGGAATCGGTTTGGCCACTTGTAAAAAGATTGTTGAACTCCACCACGGCCATATTACGGCCAAAAGCCAACCGGGTGAAGGTTCTACTTTTATAATCTCTCTTCCGATTTATCAGAAGTAATAGATTCAAAGTCAATTAGCCGACAGGAAGCTAGCATTGAACTCTGAAAGCCACAGCAACAAAAGGCCGCATATCCTGATTGCCGATGATGATACTGATGACCGGCAAATCATCAAGGATGCGTTGAGCCTTAATATGCCTCCCTGTTTATACTCTTATGCCGAAGACGGGGAAGATACGCTGGATTTTTTATATCATCAGGGGAGATTTGCTAACACAAGCTTTCCTCCCGTGGACTTAATTCTATTGGACTTGAACATGCCACGAAAAAATGGCATGGAAGTACTTGAAATTATTAAAAAAGATCCCTCACTGAAACACATCCCGGTGGTGGTTCTCACAACCTCCCAGCAAGAGGAAGATGTTTTCCGAACGTATGATTTGGGCGTCAATTCGTTTATTACCAAGCCCATTACATACGAATCTCTATTAAGTGCCATGAAAATTTTGGGGAAATACTGGTTTGAAGTTGTCGAGCTACCTACCGAAACCAGCTAAAGCTGAGTCCGAATTACAGCCCATTCGAGTTCTGCTGGTCGATGATGATGAGGATGAGTACATCATCACACGCAGAATTATTTCAGAAATCGTAGGGCGCAAACATTTGCTGGACTGGGCTTGTTCTTATGAGCAAGGCTTGGCCATGATCGAGGAAGCCAACCACGATATTTACCTAATCGATTATCGTCTGGATGAACACACCGGCCTGGACTTACTACAGGAGGCCATTGCCCAAGGGTGCATGCAGCCCATCATCCTCTTAACCGGTCAAGAAGACCGGGAGGTAGACATACAGGCCATGAAATCAGGTGCCTGGGACTATCTGGTCAAAGACCGCATAGATGCCCCCATTCTGGAACGGGCTATTCGATATACCCTGGAACATCGGAAGGTTCTAGATGTACTGCTGGAAAGCCAGAAACAACGGGAAAAATTTGTAGCGACACTAACACATGACTTAAAAACGCCAATCAAGGCGGAATTCAGAATTTTTGAACTGCTTCTGGATGAGCGCTTTGGACCCATTACCGAGGAGCAAAGTGCGGTCATTCAGGAAATGCTGCGGTCCAACCGGTTTATGTACCAAATGGTGGACAATCTGCTCACGGCATTCAAGTTTGAAAGTGGTCATATGATGTTGAGAATGGAGCTGATTGATGTCAATGAGCTGATTGCCTCAACCGTAAATCTGGATTTAATCGGATTGGCTCAGGAAAAAAATCAGGAATTAACCCTGCAACTCGACCCAAACATTCCCAATATTCCAGTTGACGCCTTGGAAATCAAACGGGTCATTTACAACCTGGTGCAAAATGCCATTAACTACACCCCAAAAGGCGGAAAAATTGAAATCAGCACCGCATTAAACCATGATAGTATCCGCATTTCAGTGGCAGATACAGGGCCGGGAATCGAACAAACCATTCAAAAGACCTTATTTGAGCCTTATGCGTCCATGGCAAAACGGTATCGGCATATTGGGACAGGATTAGGTCTCTATATTTCAAAAAAAATCATTGAGGCCCATCAAGGTAAACTGAGCGTAGAAAGTGAACTGGGGAAAGGAAGTACATTTCAGTTTCTACTCCCCAATCAGCAAGGGGAACAAACACGTTCCTTGAACTTGAGCTGAGTACTTTTTATACCCATTTGTTTAATATACAAACATTAAAATAAAAGTTATTCTGTTCTTTGTAATTGGGTTCTTCTTAACACCTCAGCCTCATCCAAAAATTAAGCCTTTGCGAAAATTCAGGACATTTGTTGTTGTGGGAAATTCCCAATGAAATAAATGTATCTGAACCTGATTTCCGCAAAGGCCTTTTTTTATGGATTTAGAATACTCTTAAATGAATTCAGAATGGCACTGCCATCGACTTGTGTTTCTTTGCCATGAAACCAGGTTTTACGGGAACGAATCAAGGGAGTCCCATTGGGGGCAATAACAGAGGTCTCCCGAGGAGAAACGACCGCTTGGGCACCAAACACACTGGTTCGATTCGTTTGACGGCCGAAGAGGCCTTGAGATCGTTCTACTTTATTACCCAATGCATCGTGATAACTCACAGAATTACGGCCGAACCAACCGTTACGCTTTTCAACTTTCATCCCTGGGCCCGTCAATATAAGGGATTCAGCCTGAACGCATTCAATAACAGAAGCCAGCAAGAAAAACAGAGCGCAGTAAATCAAAATATGACGCATCAGGGAGCCTCATCAATCTAATACTAAATGACTACTTACTATTGACTCCAAAAGCTGAGCCGTGTTCCGAGGTGTGCGGGAACAGATTTTATAAAAAGGGCAAACAAAAAGCGCCAGTGTGAACACTGACGCTTTTTTTAATAAAACCCTTGGCAGAGCACTA
>LAPX01000009.1 GCA_001858525.1 Vampirovibrio chlorellavorus
CAGCCCTCTAAACCACTCTGACAGGGAATAGTCTATCTCAAAAACTTACGGGATAAGCTCTACGAGTGTCTGATAAGAAGTGGTTTTTAAGGGTGCTGGCGGGACTCATGTGGTACACCTCATTATTTTTTCAAATAATGCCTGTAATTACAGTGTTTCGGCTTACCTCAAGCCCCCATAAATCGGTATTATAAAAAGCTTGAGAATTCGGTATTTATTTACAAAACGTAATAGTCCATGCAGTTGAGCAGTTCGCATTGTTAAGATGCCTCTATAAGCGGAAACGAGGGGCCGGATGAATTACATTGATCTACTCAGGCAAGAGGTTTCTACTGGTGTTGACACGCTGGTGGAAGAAGCCTTTTCAGGCGATGTGGGGCATCCAGGAAAGCCCGCAGCCGTATCCCAAGTAGCCAGTCTGCGTTTACAGCTTGTTATGCAGGGAAAGCTGAATCCGGACATTGATATTCTACTAAAGACCGCCTTAACCCGTCATCTGGTCACAGGGATTGAGCATGCAAGGCTCTGGAGCCACCCTGATCCTGATCCGGTAGCACTTGCTGATGCCTGGGACAAACAAGCCCACGCTATGGAGCGCTGGGACATTTTCATGAAAATGATAGAAGATTCGGATTTTTCGATTGAACAGGCCTACCGCTTTGCTTTTGAAACCTATAAACCCCAGAAACTTTCGTTCAATACAGCTGAAGAACGCCGGGTCTGGACATTAAAGCTTAAAAACGAGCAACAGGGTGACCTGCTATTGTCCGAGCTACAATCCTCGGGACAAAAGACCCCTGAATTCAGGTTGGATGAAGACACCCTCTACTATCAGGGGCAAACCCTCAAGCTTTCCAGCCTTTTGGGGCGGATTATCACTATGCTCTGGGATGAATTACCGTACGAGGCATCCAGGATTATTTATCATGCCTATGGCACGAAGGCATACAAAGATCAGGCTGAAAAGCTGAGCAAGCGGATCAGTGAATTGAATGGCAAGCTGAACGAGATATGGGGAAAAGCTCCACAAGGAAAATGGATTCGGCGTATTGAAGGGCCGAACGGTTCAGCGTACCAGCTTTTAAAGCCTTCCGGGAAATAACGGAAGTTGGCAAGGAAAACAACGGAAGCCAAAAGCCTTAGGGTTAAGCCGTAAGCAAATTACGGAGACCCATTATGAAGCTTGAGGTAGTCCAAATCGATTTATCAAAGATCGTTCTCCCGAAACGCCTGGTAAAAGAACATCCGGAACGGCAGATTCGGCAGATTGCGGAAAGCATAACCGCTTTTGGCTTTAACGACCCTGTGGCGGTTGATGAAAAAGGGGAGATCATCGAAGGGGCTGGCCGGGTTCTTGCCGCTCGTAAGCTTGGGATGGAAACGATTCCCGCAATCCGACTTAGTCATCTGAGTGAAGTCCAAAAGCGGGCTTACCGGATTGCCCACAACAAGATTACCCTGAACAGCGGTTTTGATCTGGATGCCTTAAGGGAGGAGTTTTCAGCCCTGAGCAAGCTAGACGATGCGATTTTGCTTTTTACGGGGTTTGAAACCGCTGAAATCAGAGATTTGCTGACATTGCCTGAACTGCCAGAACTGGCACCGGAATTAACCGAATCTCTAAGTGAGAATAAAACGGTGACCTGTCCGCATTGTGGAGGGCAAGTTCATGTTTAAGGTAGTGAGCTTGTCTGTTGCCAGGGTAATTTAACCTGGAATAGTTGTGCTAGGATATAAATATATGAAACGAAACTTTTTGACGGACGGTTTACTAGCCAGCCTTTGCTTTCTATCCATGTTGCCTGCACAGGCGCATAGACCTTATGCAGTTAAAGAATACACCATTCAAGGGCCTAATAAACAAAACATGATTGTCGAAAAGCTCTTTGGGGACGGCATTTTCTCTGGGGATCCAGTGCGCCTACAAATTCGGAATCAGCAAGGCGCTGTTATCGCTCATTCGCAAACCGCAACCCATGTGGGGGTCTTTTGTCCTTCGATTCAGTTTTGTTGGGCCTTTCCCTATGATGACTTGCTTGTGGAGCCCTTGCTGCTGGACTATGAGAAGCTGCAATATAATGCCTCAGATGTAACTAATCAGCCCGAAGCGTTAGCGGATTACTTATCAGGGGCTATTAAAGTGCTGCGAGACGACCGGTTGGGTTATCCCAGTTATCGAGATACGCCACAAAATTTTTCGACCGGTTCTCCACTCCTCAAGATACTCAGCCCCTTCATTATCATTGGTGATAACTTTTTGACGTTTCTTGTATTGGCTCTTATTTATTTTCTGCCGTCATTCCTTTCTCCGATTTACCATGCATTTTCATTACGAAAGAGCGGACTGAGAAAATTAGGGCTATTATCAATGGGTTGGCTGTTGCTTATTTCTTATACAATACTCGCCTTATTCGTCAGTTTTATTATTTTGTTTACCTGGTCCACTCCTTTTATTTATTGTCTGGTTATCATAGGCGGTAGTGCTAGGGCAGGTGCCTATCTTTCCCAAAAAGTCTACCTCAAAAGGTTAAGTGCCCAATCAACGGCATCCGGCGCAGAAGCACTCACTTAAAGGGTTGCGATAAAAGCTTTTCCGCCTCAGCCAGTAGCTCGGATTGCTTCAAGATGCCCAGGCCCGCTAAAAAACTGAACAGCAAGGATTTACAGGAAATTGAGGCATTGGCGGGTCTGGGATTGACCCAGCAGCAGATTGCCGATGTTAAAGACATGGGGGTGGATACTTTGCGCAAGTATAGCCATACCCAGCTGAAGCGAGGTCGATCGCGTGGGGTGGCCCGCTTGGCGGATACTGCTTTTAAAAAGGCGCTCTCGGGGGACACCACCATGCTGATTTTTCTATTAAAAGTACTGGGCGGGTTTCAGGAGAAACAGCCCATCCCGGATGTCTTACTCAAGGTGCTGGGTCGGCTCAATGAAGGGGATGAAGGAGACGAGGAGGAAGAGACGTGAAGCTAACGCCCCAAAAAATTCAGTATTCAAGTAAACATGGGGTTTCCATAGAATGGGGGCGTCCGGATGAAGTCGTGATCGGTGCCGATGATCTCTTGATGCTTTTGTTGTGTCTACAGGGGTATCTAACGCAGCCAGAAATGGATAAACATTTTAGTGCCCCGGAACAGGAGGTCATTCAGAAATATTGTCTGCAATTGGGGCGCAAGCAAACAGAGATTATGGAGCGGTATGCTCGAAAAGCTTCCATCCGAAAAATGAAGGCTGAATTCCGGCACTTGCTGGACTGGTGGAAGTGTTGTTCTGAAGAGGGTTATAAATCGGTTATGACCCGCCTGTGGGGATGGCAACTTACGGCCAAAGAGACACTGCCCCTGGTTGACCGGTTGATTCTTGGCGCTCTGGAAGCGGATTTACACCACGATTTGGCCCGTATCAAATACTTGATTTGCTGCCATATCGGGGACCCCAAAATGACAGCGCCTTTAGAGAGTACCAAAGCCAAGGTGGAGTCAAAATTTGGTCCGCTGGACTGGGATATGCTCGAGCAGGAAGGGATTCGCCGTTATGAAAAATCAAATCCGTCTGAGCAGGGTTAATATTCTTCAGCCAACATGATCGTTAATACTCGGGATGTCTTTTGGGGATCGGCTGGATGATCACTTCCCTCGGTGAGACTCCGGTTATAATAATCGATTTTCCAAAAGATGCGCTGATTTTGATAATTAAAACACCCAAAGTCGTGTTCCTCATAGGGATCATTATCGGGTGTGAAGTTGTTAAACGCTTGAACCTGGGCCAGGATAGCGCTTTGATGGTATTCACTCAATGCCCCGATGCCAGCTGACATCTGGATTCGTCCACCGAGAAAGGTTTGTCTGAAGCAATCATTGAGTTGGGCAATTTGCCGACTGCTATTAAGCGCTTCATTCATGAAGGTTGTCCCTTTGTTCGGGTTTTGAGTCTGGATTCCATTTGCTCTAAAGCCCAATGCAGGTGATCTTTGGATTGGTGAGAATAGCGAAACACCATTTGAATGCTCCGATGCCCTGAAAAGCGCTGTACGGTGGGTAAATCCACCCCAGCCTGAACCAGGTGGGTGATGGCGGTATGGCGGAGGGTATGACGGCAGACCTGGTATCGATCCAGCCCAGCGGCGGTGACGACTCGATAAAAGGGTTTCTCAATTTCTTCTCGATGTCCACTGATAGAGCGATTGGCCGGAAAAAGATAGGTCTGTCCCGGCTTGGTTTGATACTGGAGATAGTGGGTGAGATAAGTGGTTAATCCGGCGGTCATGGGTTGCATGCGGGCGCCGCATTTGGCTTTGGGAATAAAGATTTCCTGTCGGGCGCAATTAATATCTTCAATTTTGATAGAAAGAATCTCGGTTCGCCGCATGGCCGTTCCCAAGGCGATGCGGATGAAAGGTTCAATGACAGGGCACTCGTCTTTTTGAGCGGCTTCAAGTAAAGCCTCGATTTCCCCGGCGTCCAGATAGCGGGTGCGGATGTTGTTTTCCCCGTATTTCACCACCCGGCAAGGCACTTTCACCAGCCAATCCCATTCCACTGCCTTGTGGAAGAGTTGCGAGATCACGGCCAAGTATCTGTTAACGGTCGATTCCTTCAGCCCTTGGGCTAACAGATGACGCTTGAACCGTTCGATTTCAAACCGGTTGATTTCTGAAAGCGGCATATCCCCGAAATACGGGACAATCTGCTGCTCCAGCTTCTTTTTCTTGTCCGGGATGTTGCGTCCGTTCTCAAGCTCCAGGTTCTCCAAGTATTGTTCCGCTGCGTCCGTAAAGGTGGTGGGATGCATTTTCGAGTTTCCTCCGCTTGCTGACATGAGGAATCGTGGCGGAGCGGAGGATTTTACGGAGCTGATCCCGAAGCAATCCTTACAAATCCTTGCGCACTACGGGGATAGCGGGGAAAGTCAGGCATTAAAAAACCCGCTACCTTGATAGCGGGTCCAAATTTTTGAGCGATATACAAAATATGTAAAAAAGTGGTGCCACCTCGCAGAATTGAACTGCGGACACGCGGATTTTCAGTCCGCTGCTCTACCAACTGAGCTAAGGTGGCTTGCAATCGAGAACAAGGCTATTAACTCCTAAAGACGGATACCTGTCAAGTCGACCTGCTCATCTGAACGGCCAACTGATTTCTAACCGAGCCTTTCGCGTTAAAAAGCGCTAACAATAGCCCCATAGGGCGCTTTCATCTGCTAGTTGTCTGTGTGGTATAGTAATAAAAACGGTTGTGATGGGTAAAAAAACTTGGGGGACATAATGGAAGTGATGATTCTGCTGGCTTTGCCGTTGATTTTTTTATACATGCTGCCAACCTGGGTGGCGCTGAGTTTCCGGCACCGGCATTTACCAGCATTAGCCACCTTGAATTTTCTGGCAGGCTGGAGTGTGGCCGGTTGGTTAGTTGCGTTGATCTGGGCGCTGTGCCCGATGGCGCATGACAAGTACCAGCTATCACTCCATAGTTAACTCGGTAATGCTTCTATGCCTCAGAAGATGACCCTGCGTCTTCCGGGTCTTCGTTGCTTGGCAAGGGGAAAAGCTTTCGTACCAGCGTGATTAGCAAAAAAGCCAGCAGGAACATAACTGCCAGCGAAGCGATATAAATGGGCAGGTAGTTCACATACCACACGGAAATCAGCCCACCGACCACGCACAAACTGTAAAGGTAGGTCACTGTGCGAATCTGTCCCATGCCTGCCTTTAAAAACTGATGATGGATGTGATCGGCATCCGCCAAAAAGGGATTTTTACCCCGAAGCAGCCGCCGGAACACCGAATAGGTAATGTCCAGAATGGGGACACTCAACACGAAAATGGGCAGTAACATTACCGCTACTTTGGTTTTTAAAACCCCGGTAACGGCTATACAAGCCAGTAAAAATCCGCAAAACAAGGCCCCACTGTCACCCATAAAAATACGGGCCGGATGAAAATTGTAAACCAGAAAGCCCAGGCTTGATCCAGCCAACAATGCTGCCAACAAAGCGGAGGAGGGCTGGTTGGTGAATAAAGCCACCACCGTCAGCGTTAAGGCTGATAACGTGGTGACTCCAGCGGCAAGCCCGTCGATACCATCAATAAAATTCATGGCGTTCATCAGGCCCACCAGCCAAATCACGGTCACCGGCAAACTGAGAGCATTGAGGACCAACAGTTGCGCGCCCGGTAAATCCAGATTGTTGATTTGAATCCCCAAAAAGAATGCGGTCAGAGCGGCAATGAACTGAATGGCCAGCTTCAGGTAAGGCGATAGATTGAAAAGATCATCCAGCAGCCCCAATAAAAAAACGATGGTACCCCCCGCCAGAATACCGAGCAATGCGTTGTGCAGCTCCGGTCTCCAGCCCAGCATAACAATGGCCCCCAGAGACAACATAAAAGCTAGCCAGATGGCAATGCCGCCCAGTCGCGGGATTGGGTACTTGTGAATCTTTCTGGCCCCGGGCGCATCGTAGTAACCGGCCGAAATGGCCTGCTTCCGCACAATCGGAACCAGAATGAAGCTGACCATTAAGGCCACGATAAAACCAATCGCATCGATTAAGAAGGGCGAGTTGGTATCTTCCAGCTTAATGATGGCTGAGCGCCTCCCGTTTCAGGTTTGTTCCCAGTTCCGGATACAGGGGAAACTGTTGACTCAAAGCCTGTACTTCCTTAACCAGAGTCTCTATATTTTCACCCTTTTTCAGCGCTTCGGCAATAATTTGTCCCAATTTGCGCATGGCTGCCTCATCAAAGCCCCGGCTGGTCAGGGCAGGCGTGCCCAAACGAATACCACTGGTGATGAAAGGCGACTGGGGATCGTTGGGAATGGTGTTTTTATTGGCCGTGATATGAATCTCTTCCAGCAAGTTTTGTGCCGCTTTGCCCGTCAGGTTGACGTTGCGCAAATCCAGCATCATCAAGTGATTGTCGGTACCGCCGCTCACAATATTAATGCCGTTCCCCATCAGAGATTCGGCCAGAGCCTTGGCATTGGCGATGACTTGCTTGGAGTAGACCTTAAATTCAGGAGACAGTGCCTCTTTAAAGGCCACCGCCTTGGCCGCAATGACGTGCATCAGCGGACCACCTTGAATGCCGGGGAATACGGCCTTGTCCACGGCCTTGGCAAAGTCGGCCTGACACAAGATGAGGCCGCCACGAGGGCCACGCAGCGTCTTATGAGTGGTGGTGGTGACAAACTGGCAGTGCGGAATCGGGCTGGGATGCAAGCCACTGACCACCAAACCGGCGATGTGGGCAATATCGGCCAGCAACAGAGCGCCCACTTCATCGGCAATGGACCGGAATTTGGCAAAATCAATGACGCGGGAGTAAGCGCTGGCCCCGCAGATGATCAGTTTGGGTTTTTCCCGTAAGGCAATTTCCCGAACATTGTCGTAGTCAATCATCCCGGTATCAGGATTAACGCCGTAAGCTACCACCCGGAAAAACAGCCCGGAGAAGTTGACGGGCGAACCGTGGGTCAAGTGCCCGCCGTGAGACAGGTCCATACCCATGATGGTGTCGCCAGATTTTAATCCTGCGGCCAGAAACACGGCCATGTTGGCTTGAGCGCCACTGTGCGGTTGCACATTGGCGTGATCGGCCCCAAACAATTCCTTGGCCCGGGCAATGGCGATTTCCTCAGCGGTATCCACATGCTCACAGCCGCCATAGTAGCGTTTGCCGGGCAAGCCTTCAGCGTATTTGTTGGTCAGCACACTGCCCATGGCCTGCATGACCGCCAGACTGGTAAAGTTTTCGCTGGCAATCATTTCCAGGGTATTTTGCTCCCGGTGCAGCTCGTCCACAACGGTTTGATAAATCTCGGGGTCGGTCTGCTGCAGCAAGTCGAGGTTCAGCATGATGGCATCTCCTTTGGAACGCTGTTAGAAGCGTTCATTCTCGTATTATCAAACTTTTTAATATCAATCTGGGGGTCACTCATCATATCCACCCGTTTTTGATGACGGCCACCGTCAAAAGGCGTTTCCAGCCATTCATCGATGAGTGTAAAAGCCAATTCAGCGGCCAGAACCCGTGCGCCCAGGCAAAGCACGTTGCTATCATTGTGGCGACGGCTCAGAATAGCCGTATTATGGTCGTGGGCCTCAGTCGCCCGAATCCAGGGGTAACGGTTGGCGGCAATGCAGACCCCAATACCACTGCCACAGCACAAAATGCCGTAATGGGTCTGCTCAGGAGCCTCTTGCTGGATGCATTGCACGGCCTGGGCCAGCTGGGCGGAAATGCTCGGGTAATCAACCGAGTCCCCATTGTGACAACCGATGTCAATAATCTCAAACCCTTTGCCGCGTAAATGTTCAGCGATTTTTTCCTTCAGGGGAAAGCCGGCATGATCGGAACCCAGAACCAGTTTTTTCATGTAAATCTAGCGACCTTTATGTGCAACCGATGGCAATAGGTGGGGGAAACCTGAAACGCCGTTAGTCTAACACAATAGCCCCACTTCTTAAAAGTTGTATCTCATCATTGGGCTTAACCCAAACCACGGTAGGGGCCACACTTTCCAGAATCTCCACGTCCCCATGCACCACAAAATCGACATCATCCCCAAAAGTGTTGTAAACCGCAGTGGCCTCTCTGGCCGGAGGGTCTGTGCCACGAGCGGCTCCCAAAGTTAACAGCAATCCGGTGGGGTTGAGTGACAACAAGTCCAGTAGCATGGCATTGTCCGGTTGCATGATTTTGAGGGAGCACAACGGGCTGAATTCTTCCGGCAATTGTTTACATTTTTCCAGCAAAATAATCAGCGGTCCCGGCCAGTGCTGCCGGATGAGCCGCTCGGCCTCAGTGGGCAATGGCGCAATAAAGGGATCGAACGCTGGTAAATCCCATCCCATAAGTAATAAAGGTTCTGAGTGTCCCTTGAGGCGGTAAAGGCGTTCCAGGGCGGCCGGGCGATCCGGCCTGACTGCCAGAATATAGCCCTCCGGGCCGGGCAGCGCAATCAGTCCGTCCGGCTTTTCCAAATAAGACAAGGCATTCAGCAAAGTCAAATCCATACTCTTATTTTACCCTTGTTGGGCAAAGCCAAACGGGTGAAGGGGCATGACATTTAATAGGAAATGAGTAGGTCGCACTAAATACGTGCTTTTCGGCGTTAAATGGGTTGGTGGCGGGTTGTTCCACACCCATTCTACGAACGGCCCTTAAAGGGCGGGGCTTAACAAAATCCCGATTTTTCCGTAGCATAGAGCTATTGATTGTGATTATTACGCGTTGCGCAGAGAGTTCCCAATGTCCGAGAAAACCAGGTTATTGATTACCGGCGGCTGTGGCTTTATTGGCAGCTGGTTGATTCGTCACTTGCTTCAACAGCATGCCGATATCCAGATTACCAACCTGGATTTACTGACCTATGCGGGCAATCCGGACAACCTGAAATCAGTGGCGTCCGATGAGCGGTACCGATTTGTGCAGGGTGATATTTGCGATGAAGCGTTGGTGTCTCGCCTGATGGCAGAGACCGATGTTTGCGTGAACGTGGCGGCCCAAACCCATGTGGACCGCAGTATTAGCGGGCCCAGCGAGTTTATTCGCACCAATGTGTGGGGCACACAAGTCCTCCTGGAAGCGGCCAGACTGCGGGCCGTCCAGAAGTTCGTGCAGGTTTCCACCGATGAGGTGTATGGCAGCATCGAAGGCACGGCCAAGTTTACCGAAGCCTCGCCGCTAGAGCCCAGCAGCCCTTACTCCTCCAGCAAGGCAGCCGCCGATCTCATCGCCCTTAGCTATTGGAAAACCTACCAGATGCCGGTTTGCGTGACCCGTTGTACCAACAACTACGGCCCCAACCAGTACCCGGAGAAGTTGATTCCCCTGTTTATCCTGAACGCCTCGGAGAACAAGCAGGTGCCCGTTTACGGGGATGGCTTGAACGTGCGGGACTGGATTCACGTCAAGGATCACAGCGCCGGGGTGGCCCGGGTGATTTGGGACGGTCGTCCCGGGGAAGTGTACAACCTTGGTTCGGGCAATGAACTGAACAACCTGCAAATCACGGGCCTCATTCTCAAGGCATTGGGCAAAGATGAGAGCCTGATTCGTTTTGTCACTGACCGACCGGGGCACGATCGGCGCTATGCGCTGGATTCTGGAAAAATCGAGCGAGTGTTGGGCTGGAAAGCACAAATTCCTTTTGAGCAAGGTATGGCGGAAACAGTGCAATGGTACCTGGATAATCCCCAATGGGTGGCCAATGTGCGCCAGCGGGAACCGCAAAGTCCCTTTGCCAGCGCTGCTGCTCAGTAGCCGATGACCATTCTGTGAAGGAACTGATGCGTTATGGGTTTTAAGAACATTGTGGTGGTTGGTGCTGCCGGGATGCTGGGCCAGGAATTGGTCACTCACCTGCGTGGGAAAGGCTATCAAGTGTTTCCCACCACCAGCGAGACCCTAAATTTGTTGGTCACCGAAGAGGAGATGAAGGAAAAGCTGGAGCCTTTCCAGCCGGAAGTGGTCATTCAATGTGCCGCCTTCACCAATGTGGACGCATGCGAAAGAGATCCAGACATGGCGATGGCTATCAATAAGGACGGAACAAACAAACTGGGCTTGGCCAGTCAGCATTTGGGCGCCATTTTCGCCTACATTAGCACCGATTACGTGTTTGACGGCCTGAAGTCCGAGCCTTATTTACCGGGTGATCGACCCAACCCCATTAACACTTACGGCTTGTCCAAGTACTATGGCGAGTTACTGACCTCTGAGCAACTGGAAGCGTATTACGTCATCCGCACCAGTTGGCTGTTTGGCATCCATCGCAACAACTTTGTGCAATGGGTGATGGATCAGGCACGTCAGGGGAAAGAAGTGAAGGCCGCCGAGGACTGGGTGGGCACTCCCACCTGGACTGGAAATCTGGCCGTGGCCATTGAAACCATCATCAATTCCGGGCAATATGGCGTGCACCATGCCGCCGATGCCGGGGCCATTTCCCGGTACGAGCAAGCTTTGCACATTTGCCGGATGGCGGGCCTGCCCACCGATAGCATTCGTCGGGTCCATAGCAGTGAGCTTGGATTGCCTGCTAATCGTCCTCAGTACACCCCGCTGGCCTGTCCGGACTTGGCTGTTCCGTCCTGGGAAACCGGGTTTCAGGCTTATTTATCCCAGTATCAGCAACAAACAAGGGTATTGTGAACCCCGCCATGAAAAAACGCGCCTCCGCTTCTTCTAAATCCACCAGCAAATCCGCCAGTGCCTCGTCCAAAAAGAAAAAAAGTGCGGGTAAACCGGCGAAGGCGGTGTCGTCTAAAGCGTCTACCAAAGGAAAATCCGGGAAGGCCCCCAAGAAACCCTCGGATTTGACCCCCAGAGTCCTGATTTCTGGGTATTACGGCTTTGATAACCTGGGCGATGAGCTGATTTTAAAAGTGCTGGTGGATGAGTTAAAGGAACGAGGCGTTAAAATTACCGTTCTGTCCCAGAACCCCAAGAAAACCGCCGCCCAATACGGGGTGGATGCCATCAAGCGCACCAGTTTTATCGATATTGTGGATGCCCTGGCCTCGGCCAACCTGTTCATCAGCGGTGGCGGGGGATTGTTCCAGGATGCCACCGGACCCATGAGCACGCTTTATTATGGTGGCCTGATTCATCTGGCTCGTTTTTTCGATGTGCCGGTGGTGTTTTGGGCCCAAGGCGTTGGCCCCCTGCGAAAGTCGCTTTCCAGAAAGATGACCGCTTCCGCTTTGCGTAAATGCGAAAAAATTGCGGTGCGCGATGAAAAGAGTGCCCTGCTGGTGGCGGAACTCACCGGAGAAAAACCGGAGATTACCGCTGATCCGGTGTGGTTGCTCAGAAACGCTTTTACCAAGAGCCTCCCTAGCTTGCCTCCAACGGGCAAGTCTAAAAAATCATCCGAAACCCAGAATGCTGCCAGCTCCTGCGACGCCACGTCCTCCAAGGTGTGGACGGTGGGTATTTCTCTGCGGCCTTGGCACGAGCTGACCGCTGAACGCTTGAGTGCTTTGGCCGACTGCTTAAATGCCTTGGCCCAGCAACATGAAGATTCGGTTTGCTTCAAGCTGCTGCCCTTCCAGAAAAAAGAAGATACCGAGTTATTGGAAAACTTTGCCAAACAGCTGAAAGCAACCAGCCGGGTTTCGGTGACCATAGTTTCCCCAGAGGAGGTTCTGGAAAGCCTGGCCGGCTGCGATGTGGTATTGGGCATGCGATTCCATAGCCTGATTTTGGGCCTGCTGTTTAATGTTCCCGTCTATGGGCTGGTCTACGATCCCAAAGTGGCCTCTCTGCTGAGCATGTTTAACCTAAAGGGAACCACCATTGCCGGGCTTAAAGCCATTAGCCCCGATGCGGTCAAAGCGGCCTTTGATGATTATCCAAAGATAGACTTGAAACCCTTTCAGCAGCAATCCAGAAAAAACCTGACCCTTCTGGAGCGCTTACTGGATATTCCAGCGGCCAAGCTGGCCCTCTAGGTAGAAGCGTCGCTTAATCCGACCTGGATGGCTGGTTCAGGCGGCTTTGTTTTGCTCGCATCAACCCGCATCAAAGGGATTTGCGCCTAAAATAATTGCACATTCTGTGATTTTGAATTAATTTGGTAATGTTTGGTTCGTCACTTTCGATTTTTGGTTTGATGGGTCCTAAATTTTAAACGGGAATTTTTTGAGATGATGGATTTTACGGGAGTTTCACTCTACCCGGTTGCGGATACTGCCGAGAAAAGAAAATCAGAGACGGTTAAGTCAGAGATGATGAAGGCCGATGCGTCCTCCCCTTTTATGAATCGCCCTGCGGTGAGTGCCCCGCAGACGACTGCCGTCAATCCATTTCAATTCTATCAACCCCTTCAGCAGGATGCTTCCACCTTTCGTTTCAAGGAACCCCTGGCTCCCCCGAATCCCAATTTGCCGCAATCGGCCCAGACCCAAGTGACGCCCTTGGGTTTGCTGCCTGCCAATTTGTCTCAACTGGTCAATGCCAATATGGAAAAGCTGGCCGGACAGATTATGAGCTTCTTTAACGGCAATCGTAAGCAGAAACCCAGTGAGGAAGAGCAGTTGAACCGACAGCTCAACGACGCCTTTGGCCTGGGTTTGTTTGGAGAAGTGGTTAAAGTGGAAGAAACCAGCAAAGGTCAAATGCAGGAAGGCGAATAGCCCCCAGACGGCCCACTCCAGCGCGCATGGCTGATGAACTAAAGCTTGGAGACCACAAAGAAGCTGGTCACGTAATTTAAAAGGCGGCAGGCCAGAAATAACAGGCCCGCGTTCTTGTGGAAAACCCGGCTCACTTCCCGCCCTTTGGCCAAGCGTATGCCGGTGCCGATTTGAACAAAGTACAAAACCAGCATGAAGGCGGACACCATAACGTGAAAGTAAAGCAGGCCTTCATCTGCGCCAGTGCTAATATTTTTTTGCAAGGTGGCAATGGCCTGTCGGCTTAATTCGATGTAGAGCAACAGCCCAAAATCAATGAGAAAGGCCAAACTCATCAGCGGGATATGAACGGCCCGCTGCTTCTTGAACTTCCAGCCAACCAAAATTAGCAGTACTGCCAGTGTGGAAATCGCTATCAACATAGTGGCATTCTAGGGGAAGCGTTGTATATCCGCAAGTCAGTCCGGGATTTTGCTTTTCAGGATTACTTGGGCGCTCTTTTCAAGCAAAAAAACAGGCCCAGTAAGGCAAAGTGGGGGAGCATAAAGACTTTGCGCAAGGCACTGGGGCAGCTGATTCTTTTCAAGAAGTTGTGGACTTTGGTGAATGGCCAGGCCAGATGACGCACCCAGCTTTTTTCCAGGGCGTTCTTGGCATCAACCAGCCGTTGCAATAGCTTATAGCCTCTGCTGTTCTTGGCCTTATCGCTGACCTGGAACCTGTTGTGCAATTTCAGGTTATTTTCATAATCATGAGCCCCTTCTTTCAAGGGAAACAGGGAGCCGACAAAAGTGTTCCAACGGGAGGCTAGTTCATCGACCGAAACGGTTTTCTTGTTCCAGTGGTTGGCGATTTCTTCAGCCCGCACGGCAGGATGTTGTTTGAGGCTGGCATCCTTGGTGTAGTTTTCCAGAGCCTTATCGCCTTTTTTGCTTAAATAGCCAGCCACCGGTATACCCAAAATGCCCAAGGCCCAGCCCACCACCGGAATGGTAAACAGGGCGGGGAAAATAACACCCGTGCCATATTTGTTGACGAAAGCCTTGGCCACCTGGGGGTTGTTTTCGTTGCTAAAGTGGCTGCGCAAGGTTTGCCAGGCCGTTTTAAAGGAGATGCCACTGGCGTTCCCTCCGCCAAACTGAACGGGTACTGGTCTGGCCGCTCCAGTCCGGACGGCTATGCCAGTCAGGTTGCGCGGCTGATACAGCGGTAGTGGAGGAATGCGAGTGGGTGTGGCTTTCACGAGGACCCTTCTGACCTGACAACGGACTTGATGACATTCATACGATTGCATCGACTGTGGGTATAAAACCGGAAAATACACTTTGTTGACGTTAATTATCACAAAATATTACAAAAGTTTTCGATTATTACGAATACCCTCAAGTTTTTGATCACTTTTTCGATAAGGAATTAATACCAATGGTGTATTCGATATATTTAGCATTTAAGTGAATTAGGAGTTTGTTTTCGTAGGAAGCGAGATACAACGAGGAACGAGATATGGTTGGATCAGTGATTAATTGTAAGCGTTGCAACAAAATTTTTCAGAAAGTCACTTCCAATGAACATTGTCCGGCCTGCATTCGGCTGGAGGAAGAGGAAGTCACCATACTATACCGTCGCTTGCAAAAAAGTTCGGCGGATGGGGGTATGACCATTGATGACTTATCGACGGAATTGGAGATACCGGTGGAAACCATCGAGCGCTACTATCTGGAAGGCAAACTGACCACGGGTGTGATGTTTCTGAAGACCACTTGTCAGGGCTGTGGCGCTACCATTCGCGAAATTCAGAGAAAAGGTCGGTTTTGCGTGACCTGCAGCGAAGAAACCGCAAACAAGGCTGGTGTCGAAGTCAAACATATGCAGACCATTCAGAAGGAAGAAGAGGCGGAGCGGAGGCGGCAGGAGCAACTACAGTTGCTGAAGAAGAATCAGCCCACCAAAACCCAGCCCCGTAAATTTGGATTCAGTCGCTCCGGGTCATAGCGTTTTAGCCCTATGTGGGTATTGACTCAAAACAAGGTGAGAATCCGATCACCTTAAATAATGTTGAACTTCCAATGGTCAACTCCGCAAAAAAGCGGGATAATAAGCTTGGGGAATTCGTGATGTTGATTCGGGAGGGGCCCAAGCGTTTATGACCAATCCGGTAACGCCTGAAACAGAGGGCAATCAATCGCTTCAGGAGCCTGTGGCGACGGCTCAAAAAATTCAGGATGAAAAGCCCAAAACGCCCAAGGCGGTGAACGAGGAAACCGTGCACCGTCGCACCAGCGTGGCCGATCCCATCCACGGGTTGATTCAGTTTGACCGTAACGATCCCTCTCAAAATCTGCTGCTCAGTGTTATGAACAGCAAGGCCTTCCAGCGCCTGCGGCGTGTGAAGCAAATGGGGCTGGCTGAATTTGTCTTTCCCGGGGCTACCCACTCCCGCTTTGTGCACAGTATCGGCTCGGCCTCCCTGATGATGCAGGCCCTGGATCAGTTGAACCGCCATCCCAAAACCAGAGCACTGCTGGAAAGCCATTACCCAAATACCAATATCCCGCTCAGTCGGCTGTTGTTGCTGGGTATTTTGGTGCACGACATTGGGCACACCCCACTCTCCCATACCCTGGAAGACATTCTGGGGCTGGAAGAGCAAGGTTTGCTGCACGATAAGCACTGGAACCGAAAAATTCTGACCGAAGACCCCGAACTGCAAAAAATCTGGAAGCGCTTTGGTCCGGACTTGCCCCAGGCCATGCTCAATTTTATGGGTGATGGGGCGCCCAAGCACTTTCTGGCCCAACTGATTTCCAGTCAGCTGGATATGGATCGCCTGGATTATTTGCAGCGAGATAGCCACTTTTTAGGCGTTCAGTATGGACGCATTGAGGCGGCCCGCATCATCGCCAACCTGGAACTGGCCAAGCTGCCCAATGGCAAAGACGTGGTGGCGGTGCGAGAAGAGGCCGTTCCGGCCATTGAGCATTACCTGTTCGGGCGGCATCAGGCTTACAAAATGGCCTTGCACTCATTGGATAAAGCCTCTGAGGCCTTGTTGAAAAAGGTACTCATGCGCTTTCAGTGGGCCCGCCAGCAGGGTATTTCAACGGGGGCTCCGGCCGATGAACTGTATCAACTGATGACCGATGGCAAGACTCTGACTACTGAGCAGTATCTGCGCATGGATGATTGCTACCTGTGGGAGAAGATTAACCAGTGGGCCAGCCACAGCGAGGATCAATTGCTCAGCGATTTGGCCAATCGCATGCTGCGTCATAACCTGCTCAAGTTTGTGGATTTGGCCAAGTACGGTTTCGGTGGGGCCAGTGTGCAGGAATTGGAACCGGTGTACGCCGCTTTAAAAGCCTATTATGAGAAGCGGGGCTTGCCCATGGAATTTTGCTTTGAGGAAACCGTAGTACATTCCAAGCCCATGTACCAGCCGCCCGATTGCCGGGAACCCATCTGGATTCGCACCACCCGGGGCAATGTGGTGGACCTGCGGGAGATTTCTTCTTTCTCCTTGTCCGTAAAGCCGGATACCAACCTCAAGCACCTGCTGTTCGTTTGGGATCGGGACGCCATGAAAGTGTTGATTCAAGCTTTGGAGCAACATTTACCCATTCCGGCCTTGCCCAAAGGGGAAGAGCATCTGGAAAACGAGGGCTGGTTGTAATGCGTTCAGTTCTATGGGCAATCATTAAATCATCCTAAATATTCGGCGATTTGGTTGAGTGCAGGGTGATAATGGCAACAGTAAGGGTGCTTTCAAGGCCTATTTCATAAACCCGTCAGCGGCTTTGAGGCAATTTAAATAAGGGAAAGAACCCATGATTGATATGGATAAGCTGACCACTCAGGCCCAGGATGCTTTTGTTGATGCCCAAACCATTTTAAAGCGCTTTGAGCAAAACCAGCTGGATGCCGAGCACTTGCTGTTGGCTATGCTTGAAAATGATAAAGGGCTGGTGGCCCGTATTTTTCAACAACTGAACGTAGAAAAGCGTGATTTGAAGCTGGATTTGGAAGCGGCCTTGGCCAAACGCCCCAGAGCCACCATTCACTCTCTGGAATCCGGGCAGGTGTTCATCACTCCCCGGCTTAAAAAATTGCTGGATGAGGCCAATGGCGAAGCTGAGCGGTTGAAAGATTCTTATGTGAGTACCGAGCATATTTTGCTGGCTATGGTGGAAACCGGCGGGGAAGTCAGCGATCTGTTGCGCAAGCTGAATATCACCAAAAACAATATTTACGCCGTCCTCAAGCAAATTCGGGGTGGTCGCAAGGCGGATTCTCAAAACGCGGAAGGCAACTATCAGGCCTTGGAAAAATACGGAAAAGATCTGACTGAGGTGGCCCGCACCGGCAAGCTGGACCCGGTCATTGGCAGACAAGAAGAGATTCGGCGGGTGATTCAGGTCCTCAGCCGTCGCACCAAGAACAACCCGGTGCTGATTGGGGAACCCGGCGTGGGTAAAACCGCCATTGTGGAAGGCTTGGCCCTGCGCATCATCAACGGGGATGTGCCAGAGAGCCTGAAAAACCGTAAACTGATTTCTCTGGATATGGGTGCTTTAATTGCCGGGGCCAAATTTCGGGGCGAGTTTGAGGAGCGCTTGAAATCCGTCTTGAAAGAGGTTCAATCGGCGGAAGGCGATATCATCCTGTTCATCGATGAATTGCACACCGTAGTGGGCGCTGGGGCCACCGATGGGGCCATGGATGCCAGTAACCTGTTAAAGCCCATGCTGGCCCGTGGGGAACTGCATTGCATTGGCGCCACCACCATCAACGAGTACCGCAAGTACATTGAGAAAGATGCTGCTCTGGAACGTCGTTTTCAGCCGGTCATGGTGGATGAACCCACCGTGGAAGACACCATCAGCATTTTGCGAGGGCTGAAGGAGCGTTATGAGGTGCATCACGGGGTGCGTATCAAGGATTCCGCCATTATCGCCGCGGCCACCTTATCCCACCGCTACATCAGCGATCGATTCCTGCCGGACAAGGCCATTGATTTGATCGATGAGGCTTCTTCTAAAATTCGCATGGAAATTGACAGCCTGCCTCAGGAGCTGGACGAGATTTCCCGGAATCTCATGCAACTGGAAATTGAGGCCGAAGCACTGAAGAAGGAGCAGGACAGTGCATCTCAGGACCGTTTGAAACGGCTGGAGCAGGAAATCGCCACGCTACGGCAACAAAAGGAAAGCTTTGAAGCGGCCTGGAAAGCGGAAAAAAATGACATTCAGGCAGTTCAGCGCATTAAAGAGGCCATGGAGCAGACCCGGGTAGAAATCGATCGGGCTGAGCGGGAAACCGATTTGGCCAAGGCCGCTGAACTGAAATATGGCCGCCTGCGGGAACTGCAAACCCAGCTGGAAGCCGAAGAACGCAAACTGAATGCTGGGGTAAAAGCCGATGGCAAACCCCTGCTGAAAGAAGAAATCGACGAAGAGGACATTGCCGAGGTCATCAGCCGCTGGACGGGCATTCCGGTATCCAAGCTGATGGAAGGCGAAGTGGAAAAGCTGCTGAAAATGGAAGACTTTTTGCACAAGCGCATTGTGGGCCAAAATCTGGCGGTGCAGGTGGTCTCCGAAGCGGTGCGACGAGCTCGGGCGGGCTTGAAGGATGAAAACCGTCCCATTGGGGCCTTTCTGTTCCTGGGACCTACCGGGGTGGGCAAAACGGAGCTGACCAAGGCGCTGGCCGAGTATCTGTTCAACGATGACAACGCCGTGGTGCGCATTGATATGAGCGAGTACATGGAAAAGCACGCCGTGGCCCGGCTGATTGGGGCCCCTCCCGGTTATGTGGGCTACGATGAAGGCGGCCAGCTGACTGAAGCGGTGCGCCGCAAGCCCTATTCCGTGGTGCTGTTTGATGAAGTGGAAAAAGCCCACCCGGATGTCTTTAACGTGCTACTGCAAGTGATGGACGATGGCCGCCTGACTGACAGCAAGGGCCGCACCGTGGATTTCCGCAACACGGTCATTATTCTGACCAGTAACATTGGCAGCCCCATTATTCTGGAAGCCCGCCTGAAGGGTACCATGGGTCAGGCTGGGGGGCAGGCTGGCAGTGATGAGGCCATGCGCGAGCGGGTCATGGAGGAAGTGCGGGCCAGTTTCCGCCCGGAATTCATCAATCGCCTGGATGACATTGTGTTCTTTGAAGCGTTGAAGCCCGAAGACCTGCGGCGCATTGTGGATATTCAGCTGAGTCGTTTGCACAAGCTGCTGGCGGGCCGTAATATCGCCATTGATCTGAGTGAAGAGGCTAAAGATTATCTGGGCCAGCTAGGCTACGACCCCATTTACGGGGCTCGCCCGTTGAAGCGGGTCATTCGCAAGTACCTGGAAAACCCCTTGGCCAATCAGTTGCTGGAAGGGCGTTTCAAGGACGGGGACTTTGTCTTTGCCGAGGTGGATCCGGTGAATGACAAGTTGTTATTCAGCCTGAAACCGGCCCCAGTGCAAGCCAGTCATAAAACCACAGAAACCGTAGCGGGGAGCCAGCGCCCATGATTGAAGTGTCTCGATTAAACGGCAGTATTTATTTTCTGAATCCGGATTTGATTTTGACCCTGGAAGCCACCCCGGATACGGTGATTACCCTGACCACTGGGGAGAAACTGATGGTGCGGGAATCTCCGCAGGCGCTGATTGATCGCTTTGTGGCCTTTAAGCGCCGCATTGTCTCAGAACTGCCAGAGGTCAAATCTCAGCAACCGGTCACTTGAGTCTTTCTGCCGGATTACTGTATGACTCGGGAAAATCCAGCCTGAATGGCCGACTCACTAAAGCCGTGCTGCTTCAGAATGATGGATAATTCCAGGGGGTGACCGCCCTGTTTTAAATTTTCATTCAGCCATACCTGCCAATGGTGCGGTAAGTCTTGGACATCCATGGGCATGTCTCTATCCAGCAAGTGCTTTGCCAGCACCGCATCCATTTGCCCCTGATCGATCAGATGCTGCACCACGGCGTGCCCGGATCGGGGGACCGGATATAAGGTGCAATTGGGCAAAGCGCCGTATCGATGAGCGTGCAACACATCCAGATTGACCGACTCTGGGGCGTTGCCATCCGGCTGGGTGCCGAAAATCACCCGCAAGTCACAAGTGGACTGGCGCTCTCGAGATAATTGGGGTAGATCCGCATACAGCGACGGCGGCGGATGGTCGTGCAAATCCAGCATAACCCGCAACCAGCGCCGATCGTGATACGTCAAGGCATGTTCCACATCCAGAAAGGACAACGGGCCAAAGGCTACAATGCGCTTCACGTTCAGTAAAATTCCAAACAGAATGGCCGCATAAGCCCCCATGGACTGCCCGATGGTAATCACCGAGCTGGGCTGAATCCGAGTGATCAGTTGTTGAAGGGAATCGGCCACTTCATCCACATGGCTGCCCAAACCGGGAATTTCCCGGTGATACCAGCTATTGGTGCAATCTCGTACCAGAATGCGGTTAAAAACACTTTGCGTGGTGGCTTCCAGCTTTTTGACCCGACCGTAAAAGTCGAAAGCAGGCCGTTGCTCCCAATTCACAAACCCAAAGCTGATAATTAACGGCTGCCCCGAATGGATGGTATCCACCAATACGGAAGCCTCCGTGTTTTCAACCTGCGCATTGGTCAGTGGTGTTACGGGGATCACTGTTTACTCACTTTAATAAATCAGGACGCAGTCGCTGGGTCCGCTCCAAGGCTTGGGCCTTCCGCCATTGCTCAATGGCGGCGTGATTCCCACTCAGCAGCACGTCCGGCACTTTCAAGCCCTTGTATTCGGCGGGACGGGTGTAGTGGGGATAATCTAACAACCCGTCATAAAAAGAATCTGCCTGCACGGAGGTGAACTTTTGCACCGCACCGGGAATCAACCGGGTGATGGCGTCCATCATGCTGAGCGCTGGCAATTCGCCGCCGGTCAGCACGTAATCCCCAATGGAAACTTCCTCCATTTCAGGAATCAACTGCTTGATCCGCTCATCAAAGCCCTCATAATGCCCACAGAAAATAACAATCTCCTGGGCTTGGGTCAGTTCCAGGGCGAAATGGTGATCAAATCGCCGCCCCGTGGGAGTGGTCATAAACACCCGGGCCGGTTGCTTGAGCGGCAACAGGCTTTCATAAGCACTTTCCAGCGGTTGACAGGTCAAGACCATCCCACTGCCTCCACCAAAGGGAGAATCATCCACCTTGCGGTGAGCATCCGTGCTGAAATCCCGGATATTGACCGCCTGCACTTCGATAACGCCCTTTTGGCGAGCCCTGCCCATAATGCTGGCCGAGGCATAGGTTTCAATGATTTCCGGGAACAGGGTCAGGATGCTGAATTTCATGGGCTTGAGCGCTTACTGCTCCAGTCGGTCTGCGGTCACCGGGTCGGTGGACATGGCCAGAAAATCGCTGAGCAAATCAATGGCCACAGTCTGTTTTTCCAGGTTCACTTCCGGAAAAAAACGGTGAATGAAAGGAACCACCACTGTTTCCTCGCTATCCTCAATCTGGATTTCCAGAAAATCAGACCCACTGGAGGAAAGCAGATCTTTGACTTTCCCACGCGGACGGCCATTTTGAGCATCCACCACGGTCAAGCCAATCAAATCATCCGCCCAAAACTCATCCGCATTGGGTTTTGGCAAGGCATCCCGATCCGCGAACACCATGCTGCCGACTAAGGGTTCGACCGTATTTCGATTATCGATCCCATCCAGGCTAATTACCAGTAAAGGACCTTGTTCTCGGACCGATTGAATGGAGTAATGCAGATGCTCGCCGGTTTTGTGGTGTTTCAGGGTCAGTTGTTGCCGAGGCTTGGCCCACACCGGGTCGTCCGAGGCGGGGCGCACTTTTATATCGCCACGCACCCCGTGGCAGCCGATGATTTTACCAACACGAACCAGGCGATCGCTCATTTAACCGTTGATGGCTGTAATCAGGCCATCTTCCACTAAAATTTCAGCGTTTTGCAGATGATCGTACAAGTTATCGCCAACCCGCAGTTCCACGGTGTTTTCCAGCATGCCGGTCACAATGAACTGTCCGTTCTCAATATTGTCCAGATTGCCCAATTCGGAGGAAATCTGCATTTTAACCGAAGCCATCTGGCTGCGTTTTTGCTGGGCTTCCTGATTCAGCTGTTGCAATTGGGCTTGCACGTTTTGGCCTTGCTGGGCCACTTTTTCCAGCTGTTGCAAGGAGTACTGGTACTGCGCTTCCAGTTGCTGCATTTGGGTGTCAATCAACTTGAGTTCGTTGTCCAGTTCGCTTTTGGCGCGGGTACGGAAGTTGTCGGTGACCTTGGTTTTTACGGTCACTTGGCGTTTGAGTTGAATGCTGGCTTGGGAAGTCATAGGGGCCTCTGTTGCTTTTTCCATAATGGACTGCATGGGGATAGAACCTTTCGACATTAATTGAGTCCATTCTAACAGAACCGGCTTTGAAAGTGGGATTCCTCGCACTGGAAATAAACATGCGGGGCAGCGGTTGATGATGGCCGACCACTGTGCCAGAATAAACGCATTCCTCTCAAGTGCAAGATCCGATTCCAATCCCCTTCCACCCGTCGCCCTGACGCAATAAAGGTCCTCTGCCATGACCCAGATTACCGTTCTGTATTCCAAAATCCACCGAGCCACCGTGACTGATGCCCAGCTGCACTACGAAGGCAGCCTGACCATTGATCATCATCTGATGCAACAGGCAGGATTGGTGGAGTATCAACAGATTGATGTGTACAATATTACCAATGGCGAGCGATTTACCACCTACGCCATTGTAGGAGAACCGCATACCGGCATTATTCAGGTCAATGGCGCCGCGGCCCACAAGGCCCGCACCGGGGATCTTATTATCATTGCCTCCTACGCCAACATTCCTCAGGAGGAAGGCCCCTTGTGGAAACCCAAGTTGGTCTTTGTGGACCGGCAAAACAAGCCCTCCGCTGATAAACCGGCCATGTTACCGGTTTAAAAATTTACAAGAAGGTGTTACCCCAAACCAGCCCTCTGGCTGCTTTTTGTGGCTCGATTTCCCTCATAGAAATAGAGGAATGCTCAGTCCAAGGCTTCCCTCGCTTTTTCTATAATAAGCAAACTATTTAAACAAAAAACCGCCAGAGGGCTGGTTTGGGGTAACACCGGCTCACATTAGCAAGGAGCGGGGCTGCTGCTTTGACGAAGCGCTTCCACAATGGCCTCATCGGCTTTGAGTAGCGAACTGGTTTCAATTTGCGCTGCGCTCCACGTGGCTTTCCCTTCAATGCGCAATGCGCCGCCTTGGCGTTGGGCCAGGCAAGCTTGCACCTCAGCAATCCGCTGGGTGGCAACATCCAGTAGTGATTGACCAGATTGGCTGGCCAGTGCTGCGGCCACCCCCACGCCTTCGCCCAGCAGGGCATTGTGTTGCACGATGCGCCCTGCACCTTGCTCAATGGGAGAATATCCGGCTGAACGGCTGACAAAAGCAAAATTCTGGAGGGCCTGAGTGGCCGGTAGAGCCACCCCTAAACCTACATTGAAGATAGGCTTTGGCAAATGCTCACCGGGGTATAGCTTCCACAACTGGGTACCCCGCAGATCCAGCCAGTAAGAGAATGTGCCGATGGCCTTTTCGGGTGGGACGCCCCCTTCAATGGCTTGCCGGGCGGTCAGAGTCTCTAAGGAAAGCAGGTTGACGGTCTGGCGCACATAAAGCTCGGAGGGGGGGATGACAGAGACATGCGGAAACGGGCCTTTCTCTTTGAGGTAGCGTTCAAAGTGGCGCATTTCCTGTTGTAGCAATGCCGGGGTGGGGCCGCCTTGTGATAGGGCGATCAAGGCTCTCAATTCCAGATTCAGCGCATTAACCTGGGCCACCAGCCCATTAAAACCCAGGCTGCCATCCCTGAGGCGAGAAACATTCCCCCCATCAATGAATATATCGGCGTTGGCGTAACTGGCCGCGGATCCGTGACGCCATAGGTGGTAATCAATCCCGATGACCGGGTTCAAAATATCCAAATAATCCTGATCCGGCGGGGCAAAGGTGGGTCGGGTGATGTATTCAGCCCGAAGCTCTGGGGGATGATAAGGTAAGGCCTCTTCTAAAATGCGGGGCAACTCTGGGTTTTGACGCAACCGGGCCTCAAAGGCCTGAAATTCGTCCACCGACAAGCCGGTGAGCCGAAATACCGGAGAAACGCCTAAAAAGTTCTGGTCGGCTCCCAAAATCCCGCCCAAGCCTTCAATAAAGGGTAATTCCAGCGAACGGGCCACATCCGCATCGGGGGTGGCGTCAATCACCACCAAGGGATGTAATACTTCAGGATTCAGGGCGTCACAGGTGCCATTTGGGTGTGTGAGCACAGCTTGCTCTGGAAAGCCCTCCGGGTTCAGGATCAGTTGAACTTCCACCCCGCTGATCACCTTGATATGGGCCTCAGCCAGCATGGCTTCAAGCACGGCATCAGCCTTGTCCGGGTTTAAAGCCACCCGAATAAAACCACAGCGGTTTAAAAACTCTTGAAACAGCCCGCAGAGGAGATCCGGGGTGATGTCCATGTATGATAAGCCCCCTCGAACGGAGAGCCCACCCAAGGGGCCGGTGCTGCGTCTTGCCAAAATAGTTCTTGCTCCAGCCCGGCTGGCCGAAACGGCGGTCAAGATGCTTTCAACCTCATCTCCAACCACCAGCACCTGGCATTGTGTAGTGCTCATGACGGCCCTGCCTATTGCCCAGGGCTAGTCTGATTTTGCGGTTGTCGGGGCTGGTTCTTCAATTCGTCAATTTCTAGTAAAGGGGGGCCGCTGTTCACTTCCAGTTCCCCCCAGTATCCGGCCAAAAAGTAGGTGTCCCCTTGCTTGTAGAAGTAGTCAATGGCCCCGTAATCCACGGTGCCTGAGGCTGGGTCGATATAGGGTTGAATACGACTCTGCCATTTGACTTGTTCCATATTGGGAAAGAAAATGCGGCCTCTACGGTAGCTGAACTTGGGGCTTTCTTCTTCCCCTTCCTTGCTCATGTCAAAGCCTTCTGGAATTTCACCTTCCTCATCATCCTGATCGTGTGATTCCAGCTTCACAGGGGCTTCCGGTGGGGTGTACAGCGGGTACTTCTCATTGATGGCCAACTCCAGCTGGAAATCGACAAAGCTCATGGTGGTTTTCAGGTTCAGCACAAAGCTCTCTTCCAGAACCACCGTATCAAAACCGCCCCCAAAGTCTGTGTAGTTGACCCGTTCCATCATCCGCACCTATATTCCGCAAAACAGTACCAATTATTATTATACGCATTGCAGTCGGGTTATGGGGGATTCTGGAGACAAGCCGCTATGGGACTTGTGTTGTTAACCGTAGTACTTCAGGGTGAACTGTTTGTAGGCAATCATCCCGAAAATACCAACGGCCGGAAGGGCGTAGATGTAACTGTCCACATCGGTGGTCAGGAAGCGAGGCATAAAGCGGGAATACAATCCGCCAATGGTGTGAATGTCCTGGTATGACAACCATCCAAACAGCAGCAGGGAGATTAGACCCAGGGTAAACAATCCCAGTCCCCCGCTTTCATCTTCCATCTTTTGCCGTATTAATACACCGGAAATAAACGTACTCAGTAACAGCAGGGTGGGAGCCATCCAGCTATCCGTGTAAAGGTTGTTTTGGGTGAAAAAGTAGACCGCCCAGTTCACCACAATCAGGGTTAACATTGGCAGAATGGAAAAATAGATTAAGAGGAATAGTCCCTGGAAAAATGAGGCCAAAAAGCCTTTGGAAGTGTCTCTATCCGTCTGGTTGACTGCTGATTGTGACGTCCTAAACAAGCAAAGCACTCCTTCGGAATAGCGGTTCTGTTGCAGGTATAATAATGGGCAAAGTGATCATAGCTGTTTTCTAAGTTCCTTTTTCGGCACTTTTTTAATCGACTTTAATTCATTTTTTCAGTTCCCTCTCTCAAGTCAGGAATCCGCTTATGTTTCGTTCCGGTTTTGCCGCTCTGCTGGGTCGGCCCAATGTGGGAAAATCCACGCTGCTCAACCGTTTGGTGGGCCAAAAAATAGCCATCACCAGCCCGGTGGCCCAAACCACCCGTCACCGCATCAAAGGCGTTGTGACTACTGAAAAAGGACAGGTCGTGTTTCTGGATACGCCGGGTTTTTCCAAGCCGCTGGATAAGCTGGGCACCTATTTGACCGATGAGAGTCTGGCCGCTTTATCGGAAGCGGATGTGTTCTTGATGGTGGTGGATGTCTCCCAGCCGCCTGGCAAAGGGGATGAGTGGGTGGCCACCCAGATTCGGGAAACCGGCAAGTTCGTTCTCTTGGTACTGAACAAAAGCGATGTGCTGAAAAACAAGCCGGTGAAGCTGTTGGCGCATCGCAAGGCTTATAACGAGCTGTTTACCGGCTATCCCAAGATTAAAGCCTTGAGCGTTTCGGCCAAAACCGGCAAGAATATGAGCGAACTGATCGAAACCATCATCCGCAAACTGCCGGAAGGTCCTGCCTATTATCCGGAAGACGCGGTGACCGATCAGCGACTGCGGGAAATTACCGCTGAAATTATTCGGGAAAAAGTGCTGCTGAACACCCGGGAGGAGATCCCTCACAGTGTGGCGGTTGGGATTGAGAGCTTTAACGAGAGTGATCCCACCATTACCCACATTGAAGCCACGTTATACGTGGATCAAAAGTCCCAAAAAGGGATTTTGATTGGACATGCGGGCAGCATGATCAAGGAAATCGGAATCCAGGCCCGTGTGGAGATTGAAACGCTGCTGGAACAGAAAGTGCATTTGGCCCTGAACGTGAAACTGAAGGAAAACTGGCGTAAGGATAAAATCTTCCTGAAATCCCTGGGACTGGCCCCACCAGAGCATTAGGGCAGGTTTTCCCAACCGTGTTTTGATTGGCCCGCTCGTCTTTCAGTTAAAATAAACAAGTCTCGTACCGTACTTAGTGCTCTTACCGACAAACCCCAGGCATTAAATACTTTTCAGCCCCCAGGAACAGCAAAGGAACCAGCTTTATGACCATTTTCCCCTCTCGATATTCTAAACGTTTTGTGGTACAGGCCTTATTGCTGGCGGGTTTGCTTGCAGGAATCGCTACGCCTTGGGCTTTGGCACAAAACTTACCGGGACAACCCACCGTGGCCCCGGCCATCAAAGCCGGTGGCATCATGGCTCTGGATTTACCAGACAGTAGCGCTCAATCGGTTTCTCTGGACATTGTTAAAGGCCGCTTTTCGGATTATTCGGTGGGGCGCATTGTCCTGACCGGTTCCGGCATTGACTTTCGCAACGGGACCTTACAGGGGCTAAAAGCCAACATTCTGGAAGGGGATTTTGATAACCTCTTGGTCGACAAACTATCGCTGGTCACACCGGCCTTTTCCTTTGACACCATGCAGTTGTTGAACAATCGGGCCTTTGTCTTGTCCCAGCCCGTTACCGCCCAAGTCAGTCTGGCCATTACAGAAGCCGGGATCAACCGCTTTTTGGCCAACCCCAAGACCTTGGGGAAAATTGAAAAATCCCTGCAAAAGCAAACCGGCGGCCTCAAGCTGATTACCTTCTCCAACCCCAGTTTCAGTTTGCTGGGTGGTAATAAGGTCAAACTGAACTTAACCGGCATAGTGGCCCAAGGGTTGGCTGTGCCGCTGGAAATGACCGGCAAGCTGGCCCTGCAAGACGGGCAACTCAGCTTGCAAAACTTGCAAATGGCCTCGGGGGGGAATGACTTGAACCTGCCCATGGATGTCTCTAAAACCTTTCAGGACAAAATCAACGAACTGATTGACCTGAAGCGTCTGGGAAAAAACAGCATGGTCATTTACGCCGATAGCATGAAGGTCAGTGGCAAAACCCTGAATATTGAAGGCCACGCCACCCTGACCAAGCTGCAATTTGGGGCTTAATGAATACAATTCAAGGTGAGGTTACCATTACAAACGCCTTGTACCGGTAGTCTCACCCTAATTCTATAACTATTACCAGTCCTCTAAAAAGTACCCCCGCCAACCGAAGTTGACGGGGGCTTTTTTATGGGCTGATGCGCTGGCTATTTGCAGCAGTCAGCGCCGGAACCACAGCAGGGTCCTGGGCAGCAGCCACTGTTTGCCAAGGCAGCCGCTCCGCCAAAGACGGTGGCCAGCACAATGAGGGTTGCGAATAATTTTTTCATAATCGATACTCCTGAATAGTAATACTGTACTTTTAACGGGTGATCGTTGACAGTCTGCTAAGACTGAAAACGGACACCGGGCTCATTTTCTCCACCGTAAAAAGAGCCCCGCTTGTTAGTTCAGGAGTACACGCAGTTCCAGGTGTCGATTGGACTGATCTGGAATGAACGCCAGATCAGTTCGAGATTGCCCCAAAACGGGCTGCAGGCCAAGCAGTGCTTGATAATCAAAAGCTACACCCGAAAGGGCCAAATCCGGCAGGGGGCCACTAAAACCCGTCTGATCCAGTTGCGCTTGGGTGGCGGGTTGCACCACGCAACAAGCCGGCAACTCCTTTTGGACCGCATGCCCCCGACCTTGTTGACAACAGGCGTGAGAGGGTCCGGTAAACAGGCAAAGCGAGGTCAGCCAAGCGGCTAACGCGACGAAAATGACCAAAAACCGGTTTGATTTCATGTACGATCTCAAGCTGCTAATTTCAGGTTAGCACTTTTCATCAAGACTTGCCACAGACTGAAAAGTTTCCTGGGCACGCTGGCAAGAAAGGGCTACTTCAGCGATGGGCTCTTGATATCCACCAGGCTGCACCAGTGGCTGTACTTGGGCACTTTGTTGCGCACCACATCATAGTACAGATCCTGAAGGCGCTGGGTAATGGTGCCAATCTTGCCATCTCCCACCGGGCGATGCTCGATCATGGTCACTGGGGCAACTTGAGCAGCTGTACCCGTGAAGAAGATCTCCTCGGCCCGGTATAACTCAGTGCGATCCACCACCCGTTCTTCCACCACCAAGCCCAGTTCCTCCCGGGCCAAGGTCATGATGCTGTCACGGGTGACCCCTTCCAGAATGTTCTCGGTGGAAGGGGGGGTCACCAGCTTGCCTTTGCGCACCAGAAAGACGTTCATGGCGCTGCCTTCAGAGACATGCCCTTCATTGGTCAGGGAAATAACCTCATCAAAGCCCTTGCGCTTGGCATCGGTAATCATGATGGCGGTGTTCATGTAAGCCCCGCTGGCCTTGGCCGCAGGTGGAATGGCGTTGTCATCCACCCGGCGCCAGGCCGATACGCAGACGTGCAAGCCATCCCGGGTGTTAACATAGTCGCCCAGTGGCTGGGTCCAGGCACAGTAGTCGGTTTTCACTTTGTCCAGGAAAGGGCCAATGCTGGAGCCGGACTTATAGATGGTAAAGCGAATGTAGAAATCCTGTTGATGGGCATTTTTACGGGCCAATTCCTCCGTCATGGCCATCAGCTGCTCCAGGGAAGCTTCCGGGGTCATGTAGAAAATGCGGCTATTGGCCAAAATGCGCTCGTAATGCTCTTTCATGCGAAAAATAGAGACTTGGCCGGTTTCCGGCAGCCAGTAGCCGCGGATGCCTTCAAATAGAGCCGTGCCATACAGGAAGGAATGGTTTTTAATGCCCAGATTGGCTTGCTCGGTGGGGATAAACTGCCCTTCAAAAAAAGAAATGTCACTCATGTTTACTGCTTTCCATGCTTGCGGTTTGAGTCAGACTCACTGGTTATGAACATACCACAAAGGCACAGGGATTGACCGCTCAGCGCCAGTCCTCAGGCCGGTGCAGAATCGACACAGAGTAAGTCCACTACCCACCTGCCCAATCGCTATTGACTCAAAATATCAAACGTTACTGAAGCAGCAGTTTCCCATTCTCCTGAGGGTAGGCCTTCACCGAAATCAGGCAGATTTCATTCAACAGGCTTCGGTAGGCCATCCGTTGAAGATTGCCGCAGGAATCCCGGGTGCTGGGCGGCGTTTCTTTCAAATGGATTTCCAGTATCGTACCGGGGTCTAAATCCAGCATGCCAAAGGAACGTACTTCAATGCCGTCCAATATTTCGCCAATGGAACGGGTGTTCAGCTTTAGCCGATCTCGTTCTGCCCAGGCGCCCAGCAGATTATCACTAAAATCATCTTCATAAATCAGCAGAATGGTTTCATAGTCCCGGGCCGCTTCTACCAATCGACGAGTCGAATATCCCAAGGTATCCGACACAATAATCTCTGGTTTGGTGCTGGCTTCCAGTAAGCGCTCCATAAAATAGTCTCGCTATATGACTTGATGGCATAAGCTCGGAACTGGATAGTTCTGTTATCAATGAGGCGGATACAGTCGCTGAGGTCTATAAAACCACATCATTGCAATGCGTCACAAAAAATCTTTTAAAAGCCAGTTCCGTCATATTGAAGCTATTAGATGTCCTAGGGAGTGAAATGTTCCGGAATGGACTGTATTTTCTAAATCATTTTAAGCATTAGTTAGGGCTTAAGACTTAGGAAGGGCTTTTAAATGAAATTTCAGTTTTTGATAGGCGCTCTCCAAATCCTCTAGGCGTCCTGCTTCCGCCAGCGCTTTTATAGAAGGGATTTCTGCCCACTGCAACACTTCTTCGTTACTTAACTGGTGTTCCCGTTGCAAAGCCAGAATTTGGTTGGCTTTGCTCAGCGCTTGGCCCCGGAGATCGGCATCATCACCCATGTTCTCGCTGACGGGTTCTCTGGCCTTGGTGGCCGCTGTCACTTGGCGTTCGTCTGCCGGTCGCCCTTTGCCTTCGGGAAGTGCCCTTTGCGCGGATGGCTGGGCTTTGCTTCCAGTGACAACCGGGTGACTGTCCTCTCGTTCCGGATCGTCTTCGGTGGCAATGCCAAAAAACTTCAGGTAGAAGTATTTGTTGGCCCCCGTGGTGGCCTTGTAAATAGCTTTATCAAAAGCGTCTTCGGCATAGCCGGTAAATTGGGAATCAATGACCTCGCCGGTTTCGGCATCCACCACCCGAAAGAGCAGGGTGACCGAGGCCCAGTTTTTCCCATCGGCTTTGGTGCCTATCGATTGTTCCAGGGTGGTTGGCAATACCATCAGGCCGTGGTCGTTAAGAATTTGCTTGACCGTTAAAATATCGGCTTCTGTGGCGTAGTGGTATTTGTGAAAAGCATTAAATCCCCGCTTGGGAACTGATTCGATGGCTTTTTGCACCGTTAGAATCTTGGCGTATAGGCCGTGAGGTTTTGATTTTGTAGTGCTGGCGCTCATAATGGAAGGATCCCCCGATTTTTACAAGACAAACCTGGCGCCCAGCATAAGCTGAAGGCTGAAAGCACAGCATCCGCCTTGTATGGATTGGAGGTTCAATGTCGTGTGAGCGGAATAAATGTTCCAACTGGTAACTCAGCGGGATATAAAGAACGCTGATGCCAGACCCCTCAAGTGTTGATTTCCAGAGAACTCGGGAAATACAAGCCTTTAAAGTTTAGAGGAAAAACAGGTAGAAGAAATCAGAAACAGCACCGCGAATCCGGGTGATTTCTCGCTGGAAACGAAAAACAGAGCGGGTTTTGGTGATCTGTTTGACCTGTTGGAGCAAGTTTGTCTGTGCCACTGTGCCATCCTGTCGTGTGCTTATATACTCTAACTACCGTCAATTTAAAAAAGTGCTTAACTTAAACCATTAAGCAAAAACCAAAGTGGCTTTGAATTTAACCAATCCCAATATCTAGAGCGGCGAAATTCGATCTGATTAGCGAGCAGTAACAAAAAAGTTAAAAATTGATTTTAGGCCGTCTTGTACTTTAATGTGCTCAAGTCGCTCAAACAATTGCCTTACTGGTTCATTATATATAACCTATCGGCAAAAATAAACGTTCCTGAAGGGTTTGAGGTTAAAGAATTTGTAAAGATCCTCCTTTTGATTGACGCTTTCGGGCTATCTTTTGGATTCCAGATCCTGGATGATCGGTGTTCGTTGTTGATACTTATTGGGAATACAGGCTTTGTCTTACCGGGTATTGTTCATTTGTCATGATGGCGATTTATACGGCTCTCAACGCAGTCTGAATCTAATGGTGGCTAATCTTCCGCCGTCGGAGTACCAGTGCCTGGTGTCTTTGGCCAGAACCGGCCCGTTGGCCCAGTTGTTGATGCAGTACCCCCATGTTCGGGTGCTGACTCACAAACGCCTGCAATGGGTCAAGCACGACCCCCGTAACCTGTGGCAACGAATGGGGGACTGCCTGTCTTTGGCGGTTGCTGTCATTCCCAGAACCTGGTATTTGATCAATACCATCCGCCAGGAAAAAATAAACCTGGTGCATACTAATGTTACAGTTTCTTTGGAAGGGGCCTTGGCAGCTGCCGTAACCCGGCTTCCCCACGTTTGGCACATTCGGGAACTGTTCATGGAAAAAAGCCCCAAATTCCACATGGTGCTGGGGCGTCGTTTCAGTCGGTGGATCATTGACCGTTTCTCCGATCAGGTCATTTGTATCTCACAAGCAGTCCGGGCGCAGTTTGGCCCTTACCTGGCCCAGGACCCGGACAAATACCCCTTAATCTACAACGCCCTGCCCCTCAATCATTTGCCACCACTCTTGCTGTGGAACGATCCCCAGCGGATTATCCTGAAGGCCCTGGCTTTGGCTTCATTATCCTTGCCGGAAGGTCCCTGCTTTCGGGTGGGTTACATTGGGCGACTGTCGGAAGGAAAAGGGTTTCATGAGCTGCTGGAGGCCTTTATTGTGCTGAAGGCCCGCAATATGCCGGTGGAATTGCTGGTGGCCGGTAGTTTTGTGGATGCTGCCTATCAGCAGCGAATTCTTGATCGGGTGGCCGAGTGCGGCTGGCAGGGTTCGATTCATTTTTTGGGACAGCAAGCGGACTTGACCCCTTTGTATGAGGCTATTGACCTCTTGGTGATCCCGTCCGCCAATGAGCCTTTTGGCCGGGTGGTCATTGAAGCTATGGCCCAGGGCATTCCCTGCATTGGGTCCAACGCCGGGGGGATTCCGGAAATCATCACCGCCGATGAAACGGGCTGGTTATATCCGCCGGGCCAGGTGGAAGCGCTGGCCGAATTGATGGCGGACTTGAGCAGAAGCTTGTGGAAACTGGAAACAATTCGTCAAAACGCTAGACGGATGGTTTATGAACGGTTTAACATTGAAACTCAAATCAGGATGTTGCGAGCATGTTATCAGTCGGCGATGATGCGTCATCAGTTTTAACCCCCTCTGCCCGTCAAAAAATACGGGTGGGTATGGTGCTGGATCAACCCTTCCCCCCGGATGCCCGAGTGGAGCGGGAAGCCATGGCCTTGGTGGCTGCTGGGTTTGAAGTGCATTTGTTGTGCGCGGTCCATCCAGACGACTTGAATACGACGGGGCGCTTGCGGGATGAAGCCTATGAGGGGTTTTATATCCACCGGGTCAACCCCAAGGAAGTGAGCATTGAGATTCCGCTGGTGAAAAAGCCTTCCCGCTTTTTGTACAAGGGCGCTTTGAAAAATTACTTCCACCACTTTAAAAACATCGATACCGCCTGGCACACCCTTATTCACCGCTTTTGCAAGAACTACAATATCCAGATCCTGCACATTCACGATTTACGTCTGGTGGATACCGGGCTGAGCGTGTCCGCTCGCTATGGTCTGCCTCTGGTGGCCGATTTACACGAAAATTATCCGGCCCTGATGCAGATGATGAAGGGTCGCCACAATGCGGAGCATGGCCTGAAGCAGCGACAACGCTGGGAGGAAATTGAACTCAATTCCATTCAACGGGCCACCCACGTCATTACCGTGACTCAGGAGGCCAAAGATCGTTTGCTGGCCAAAGGCTTGCCGGATTCCAAGGTGCTGGTCGTAGAAAATACGGTGGATACTGAGAAATTTTTGGCCGCTTCGGTCAATCAGGATGTTATTCGCCACTTTAAACCCAATTTTGTGCTCACTTATGTTGGGCATTTAAACGACACTCACCGGGGGATTCAAACGGTCATTGAGGCCATGGGTCTGCTGAAAGAAGAAATCCCCGAGTTGCGATTTATTGGGGCCGGGGCCATGCGGGAACCCTATTACCAAAAGCTGGAACCGCTGATTCAGCAGTATGGCCTGCAGGATCGGGTGCATTTTACCGGCTGGCTGGATGAAACCGACTTTGTGACTTACATTGAGGCCAGTGATATCTGCCTGTGTCCGCACTTGGTGAACGATCACACCAATGCCACTTTTCCGAATAAAGTGTATTTGTATCATTTATTCAAAAAGCCCATTATTACGAGCAATGCCGTTCCTTTACAGCGTTATATAGAGAGTACCGGTGGCGGACTGGTCTTTCAGTCAGGCGATGCCCAGATGCTGGCCGAGCTGATTCGTCTGCTGTACAGCCGTTCGGATGTACGTCGGGAAATGGCCTTGCGAGGATTCCAGGCGGTCATGGAGCACTACAACTGGCAACAATCGGCCCGCCAATTCACGGAACTTTACCAGCAACTATCCAATGGCCTGCGACCCGCCATAGCCTCCCACGGATAGGCAATTTCCGCAGCCCCAATGCCCTTTTGAGATGGAAAACAACGCATCATGAACCCCTCCCTGGATCTCTCTACAAAGGCCGCCATGCCGCTCAATGCGCCCATTCGGGAAGACCTGGAAGCGTTGGCCCTCTCCTACCGAAATATTTGCGTGGTGGGTTTGGGATACGTGGGTTTGCCCACCGCCCTGCTGTTTGCCTTGCACGATTTTTCGGTACAGGGCGTGGATGTGAGCGAGCGGGTGCTGTCGAATCTTCGGGATTCCAAAGTGGGACTGGTGTATCCAGAGCTGGCCGACTGGTGGGAGGAAGTACAAGCCGAAGGCAACTTCAGGGCCTCTTCCGCTCCTGAGCCCGCCGATGTGTTTTTGATTACCGTGCCCACCCCGGTGCACGAGGCCGATAAGACCTGTGATCTGTCCATGGTGCGGGCGGCTACTGAATCGATTCTGCCAGTGTTGCGGCCAGGCAATCTGGTGATTCTGGAATCCACCGTGCCGCCGGGCACCACCCGACAGCTTTTGAAACCACTGATTGAAGAGAAAACCGGCTTACGCGTGGGACAGGATATCTACCTGTGCTTCTCTCCGGAGCGGGTCTTGCCCGGCAATACCACGTATGAGCTGATTCACAACCACCGGGTCATCGGAGGCACCACCCCGGAAGCGGCCATCATTGGGCGAACGTTGCTGGGGCAGGTCATGCAGGGCGAGTTGTTCATTACCACCGATGTGTCTGCTGAGTTCTGCAAGCTGGCCGAGAATACCTACCGGGATGTAAACATTGCTCTAGCCAATGAGCTGTCCATTTTGGCCGATGAATACGGTGTGGATATGAACGAGGCTCGCCAACTGATTAACATGCACCCTCGGGTGAACTTGCTAAAACCGGGCATTGGGGTGGGCGGTCACTGTATTGCTGTGGACCCCTGGTTCTTTGTTGAGGCTTCTCCCATCAATACCCGCCTGATTGCCACTTCTCGACTGGTAAACGACCGCATGCCGGACTATACCGTGCAGAAAATCCTGCAAGCGGTGGCCGATATCGAGCGGCCTCGCATTGTGCTGGTGGGTTTGTCCTACAAGCCGGATGTGGCTGACACCCGGGAAAGCCCGGCCATGCGGGTGGTGGAGCTGTTGCAAGCTCAAGCCACTGTGGATGTGGTCACGTACGATCCGCTACTGGAAGAATATGCTGGATTGACCTTGCAAGCCGTAACCCAAGGGGCGGACTATGTGGCCGTGTTGGTTGGTCACACGGCTGTCTTGGAAGCGCTGGCATTGCACGGCGAGCCGATTCGCCAGGCCATGCGTACCCCCCGCATTCAGGTGTTTTAAAGCTGCGCCTAACAGGAAAAACTACAGGGCAGGTACAGGCAGGAACGTTGGCGGGCTTAGCTCAGAGAGGTGACGCCCATCAACTCTTTAAGGGCCTTCGATTTGTCGGCATTGGGCGCATCATCGGTCATGGCCTTGGCAAAATCCACCATCGCTTTATGGTGTAAGTTCGGGCCAAATCCCGCTGTTTCAAAAGCGTTGGCCAGTTTGGGGTTTCCTGCTTTGGCCGCCTGCGAGGTCAGGTTCCAGCCTTTGTCATTTTGGGTGGGCAAGTCCAAAACTTTGACCAACCGGCGCACGGTTTCCGGGTAATTGGCAGCCTTTTCAAACAGTAAATGCGGGTCTTTCTTGAAAACCGCATTTAACTTGTTTTTTAAATCGTTAAAAACCTCCGGTTTGTCCGCTGATTTTTCCAAGTCAGCCAGCATGCCTTTTGCAAAGTCATTGATAAGGGTGAAATCATCATCTGGAGTGTTTTCAATTACTTTTTTAAATCTTGCTGTGAATACCGATTTGAGTTCTGTAAAATTGCTTGGTATAGCAACGCCCGAGTCAATGGCGGTGTATATATCGGTTAATGTTTTTTCTAATAATGAATTTTTTGAAATGGTGTCTCCATTGGTTGAAATGCTTTGGAATTTATCCAGTTTCTCCAACAGGCTCCAACAATTTTCAATACTCTCTGGCTGGGTTGAAAAATAGCCTTGCGTGTTAATTAGTTTTTCTTGAGTTTTAATGGGTGTTGCTGGAGTGTTAGCGGGTGTTGCTGGAGTGTTTCTAATGGTGCTTCTAATGGGGCGTTTAAAAAAGTCGTTTGGTAACTCAAACAACATAGTCAGTCATCCTCAGTTTGGTATCCAGTGCAGTTGTTTATTTGGGCATATGAAAATTGGACACATCAAAATGATGCGCTTCTCAATTTTTTTCAAAATCATGCCCTGACAGGCGGCTTATCATTCCCGCGCAGGCGAGAATCCCGGGAGTCCATCCTGGCACAAGACGTTGGGAGTAGAACCCAATAATCGTCGGTTTCAATTAAATAAAAGTAGTTCGCAAACTGGATTCCCACCTTCGTGGGGATGACAACCACCAGTGGATTAGACGTTATAGATGCCCGTTTTATAAAGCCCCAAGCTGGCTTCAATGGCTTCAATGGTCTGGCTTAGCCCTTGGCGGAAATTTGTTTGGGACTGCCAGTTCAGCAATTCCTGGGCTTTGCGGTTGTCGGCCAATAAAAGTCCCACTTCGCTTTTCTCAGGCCGAATCCGCTGGGCTTCCGTGATTACCGGAATATTCGGTTGCCCCAGAATATCCAGAATCAGGTTCAGCGTATCCCCGATGGTTTGGGTCTGCCCGCTGCCCACGTTGATCACCTGTCCCACGCTTTGATCACATTCAGCCACCCGAATAAAGCCCTGGGCGGTATCTTTCACAAAGGTGAAATCCCGCTGGGGATCCAGAGAGCCGACCTTGATGGGTTGTCGGGTTTTGTCATAGGCCAGCGCTTGGCTAATGATAGTGGGAATGATGGCGCGGGCCGATTGACGGGGGCCGAAGGTGTTGAAGGGCCGAATGGTGGCCACCGGCAAATCGAAGGAGAGAAAGTAGCTTTCCGCCATTTTATCGGCGGCGATTTTGCTGGCAGAATAAGGGGATTGCCCTTGCAGCGGATGGGCCTCATCAATGGGCGTGTATAAGGCCGTCCCATATGTTTCGCTGGTGGAAGTGTGCACCAGTTTTTGCACGCCCTCACTGCGGCAGGCTTCCAGCACGTTCAGGGTGCCCTGCACGTTTACGTTCACATAGTGTTGGGGGGCTACGTAAGAGTATGGAATCCCGATTAAAGCGGCCAAGTGAAACACAGCGGCACAGCCTTTGACCGCCTGACGCACCAGAAAGGGATCGGTGATATCGCCGCTGATAATGTCCAGTTGCGCTTGTAACTCAGGGGGCAGTTGCTCTAAATTGCCCCAATCGTTGCGGGAGTTGTATTTGACCAGCGCTCGCACCCGACAGCCTTTGGCCAGCAGGGCTTCTACCAAATGACTGCCAATAAAACCACCCGCCCCGGTGACCAAAACTGTTTGATTGCTTAAATCCATGAGAACAAACCCCTAATACTCAATATATACAAATAAATCTCAATAAATTATTGTGTGTGCGATTTTACCGAAGGCACTGATTCTCCGATGTGTTCCCGCCAGTATTCAAGCTCCTGTTTCAATCCAGTGTTCAAATCCACTTGTGGATGCCAACCGGTCTGTTCCTGAATTTTGTTAATATTTGCCCAGCTTCGGTCTTCCTGCTGTACGCCATGAAATTTTAATTGCACCTTCTCGCGCTGATCAGGGGTCAGCTTGGCATTAAACAATAACAGTTCCAAAATGTCTTTCAGGGCAGTGGACTGCCCGGAGGCGATGTTATACACCTGCCCGCTCAGTTCATTTTGGGTGCGACTGTTGCTGAGAGCAGTCAGCGCCTTGACCACGTCATCAATGTGAATAAAATCGCGGTAACTTCTCAGGTTGAATACATGGACTTCGGCGGGGGACGGGGCGAGCGCTTCGGCTTGGGCAATTTGGGCAGCCAATGCGGCAATGGCCAAGTGCCTTGCGGTATGGCCATAAGCGTTAAACACCCGTGCGATGATCACCGGTAAATTGTAGCGCCGGGCAAAGCTTTGGGCAATTAGAGTCTGGGCCAGCTTGGCAATGCCGTACTCCCCTTCGGGCTGACAGGGGGTATTTTCCTCCACAGGCTCATCCCGCAAGCCGTATTCCGCAGCGGAACCCACCACGATTACTTTGGGGTGCAGGCCCGTATCCACCACTGTTTGCAACAAGCGCCGGGTGCCTTCGGCATTGACCCGCAATTGATGCTCAAAGGGAGACTTCGGGCTGGTGCCAATACAGTGATAAATCACATCGGGTTTGACTTGCCCCAGCCAATGCAAAAGATCGGCCTCCAGCAGGTTTCCTTCCAGGCTGTTATTGGGGACCAGCTTGCTATCGTAGGTTTGGTTAAACCCAAACACCTCGGTATCGGGTAGCGAGAGCAAGTGCCGGGCCAGGTGTCCGCCAATATACCCGTTGCTGCCGGTAACCAGAATCCGCTGCGCCATAGACTAACTGGTGACCTCTGGTCGTTCTGTGGGGAGTAGCAGTTCCCGCTTGGTTTTGAAGTCATTGACGGCGGTTTCGTAATCATCCACCCGGCCAATGTCCAGCCAATAGCTATTAAACGGGTAGGCCTGAATGGCTTGCTGCTGTTGAATCAGTGTTTTCATCAGTTGATCGAAGCCAAAAAAGGTATTTTCAGGAATAAATTCCCGCACGGCCCGGTTGAACACGTAAATGCCCATGCTCACGGAATGTTCCAGCATGGGTTTTTCAATAAAGTTGTGAATGCGGTGGCTGAGGCTGTCGAACTCCAGCACCCCGAAATCAATTTTGGAGGTGCGTCGGTACACGGCAATGGTGGCCAAATTGGGTGCTTGATCCGGGCGGGTTTGGCAGTGGAAATCAAACAAGGCCCGGAAGTTGATATCGGAGACGATGTCGGCGTTCATCACCAGAAAGTTTTCCGGCAAGTCGTCCAGGGCCCGCAGGGGACCCGCGGTGCCTAGGGGCTGATCTTCCCGGGCGTAGGTTATGGAAATGCCCAGTTTGCGGCCATCTCCAAAGAAGGCTTCAATCAATTCGCTAAGGTGCCCAACGGCCAGCGTGATGTCAGTGAAGCCATGTGCTTTCAGCTGCCGTAACACCAGTTCCAGCACCGGCATTTCTTCCAGCGGCACCAAGGCTTTGGGAAAGAGGGTGGTATATGGCTTCAGGCGGGTTCCCTGACCACCGGCCAAAATAATGGCCCGACCGGGTTGCGGGTTCGCGCTAGATGAATTGGCGCTAGATGAGCTAGATGAAAAAGCCGACATGCCGAAATCCTTGGTTTGAGCGCACTTTGTGGCAGTGAAAGTGTGCCCAATATACCATAAACCAGCGCCCGTTCGGGGAGTCTCGAATGGCTATAGCCTGTCTTTGTTTACGTTATAGTAATGCAATGACTACACTCCATCCCTCTGAGCGCCCCCAACCACCGTCCACCTTGGGCTGGCGACTGGCTCATGTTGGCGATCAGGCCCACCTGTGCCGCCTGATTACCGCCATGGCGCTGGAAAGTGAAAACCGCCAACTGCATGCGGAAACACTTTCCGCGGGGGTGGCGGCCGTATTTGAACAGCCCAGCCGGGGGACCTACTGGGTATTGTGCGCCGGGGAAGCGCCGGTGGGGTGCACCCTGATTACTCCGGAATGGAGTGACTGGAACAACGCCACTTACTGGTGGATTCAGAGTTTGTACATCGAACCGGCCCATCGTGGGCTGGGGGGCTTTGAGTTGCTGTTGGTTGAACTCGAAAAGTCAGCCCCAGCGGGCCATGTCCCGGAATTGCGGTTATACGTGGAACAGCACAACCAGCGAGCCCTGCGAGTCTATTTACGCAACGGGTTTGAAGGCCAGCATTATCACTGCATGACGAAAACTCTTTCTCACTAGCTTCTGGCTTGTAAGAGGAACGCTAACTTTAACAAGAAACGCCCTTACTGAGAACCCGGTCTACGCATTGCTGCCAGCCCGCTAATAAGCGTTCCCGCTCCTGAGCGGACATGCGGGGTTCAAAGCGTTGTACGGGTTCCGGCAAGGTTTTAATGGCCTCCGGGTTAGGCCAAAAGCCAACGGCCAAGCCCGCCAAGTACCCGGCTCCTTTGGCGGTCAACTCCGGATCATCGGTCCGCTCCACCGGTACGTTTAAAATATCGGCCAAAAACTGCATTAAAAAGTCGGATCGGGTCACCCCGCCATCGACGCGCAAGCGCTCCAGTGTCAGCCCTGCCTCCGATTGCATGGCGGCCAGAACTGCCTGGGTCTGATAGGCCATGGATTCCAGGGCGGCCCGCACAAAGTGGGCTTTTCCGGTGTCCTGGGTAATGCCAAACACGGCCCCCCGGGCGTTACTATCCCAGTAGGGGGCGCCCAAGCCGGCAAAGGCGGGTACCAGATACACCCCCTCATTGCTGGCAAGCCTGTGGGCCAGCACGTCGATTTCCCGCACATGGGCAAAGGCGTCCAGCTTTTTATTCAGCCATTCCAAAGTAGCCCCGGCGAAGAAGATGGCCCCCTCCAATGCGTAGGCGGGCTTACCGTGGGCCTCGGTGGCCAAGGTGGTCAGCAACCCTTGGGTGGAATGAACCGGGGTTTGCCCGGTGTTCATGACCAAAAAGGCTCCGGTGCCGTAAGTGCTTTTGGCAGTGCCGGGCAGCCAGCATTTCTGGCCATGCAAGGCGGCCTGTTGATCGCCCACGATGCCCGCCAAGGGCACGGCCACGCCCTCGGTCAAGCGTGTGTCAATCATCCCGATGGGCTCAGAAGAGCCCACCACCTTGGGCAAAATAGCCGCCGGAATTTCAAACAGATCCAGCAGATCGGCGTCCCAGGCCCGTTGGTGAATGTTAAACACCATGGTGCGGGAGGCGTTGGTTAAATCAGTCACATGGCACTCTCCGCCACTGAGTTTCCATAAAATGTAAGTGTCCACTGTGCCAAACCGCAACCGATGGTCGGCTAGCAACTGCTGGGCTTTTGGCACGTTTTGCAGCATCCAGCGGATTTTAGAGGCCGAAAAATAGGCGTCGATGACCAGCCCTGTTTTATCCTGAATCATGGGGCCGTGGCCCAGACGCTTGAGTTCCTCACAAAACTCTGCGGTGCGACGGCATTGCCACACAATGGCGTTGTAGATCGGTTGACCCGTTTGAGAATCCCACAAAATGACCGTTTCCCGCTGGTTGGTCAATCCGGCCACTGCCAGATTTTCCCAGCTTAGCCCAGCTTCCTGTAATGCGGCCCGGGCCACTTGCAGGGTAATGTCCCACAGTTCAGTGGGGTTGTGTTCTACCCAGCCGGGTTGAGGATAAATCTGCTCAAAGTTCTGCTGGTTGCGGGCAATAATGGTGCCATTGGCATCCATAATGCAGGCCCGAATGCTGGTGGTGCCGTGATCAAAAACCAAAACGTGAGAGCGGTTCACCGAATTAGACCTCAAAAGGACGGGTCACACTTTCCCCGTCTTCCTGCAAGGTTTTGACCAACTCTTCCACCTTGCCCCGGGCTTCGTTCAGCTTGGTTTGGCAAACTTTAATGTGGCCCACCCCGTCTTCAAACAAGGTCAGGGCCTCTTCCAGAGGCAACGATTCAGAGCGAAAGCGCTCCACGATTTCTTCCAGTGCCTGGGAGGATTCCGAGAATGTGGGTGTCTTGGCAGCCATGTGGGTTTGTCCTTGTTCGTAGTTGTTCAAATTAAAATTTACGGAAGCTTCGGGGAGGGCAGTGTTTCCAGGGCTTGTACCTGTTTTACCAGTGCGGATACTGTGCCGTCCGCCAAACGCAGCTCGAAATTTTCACCGGCTTTCAGTTGCTGCACGGAGCGAACCACCTGACCTTGGGCCGTGCTGGCCACCCCATAGCCCCGGGCCAAGGTGGTCAGTGGGTTGTAGGCATTCAACACCGAGACCGACTCGGCCAAGCCCTGTTCTTTCTTTTGAAACAGCAAATCAAAGCGAGACAGCAAACGCTCTTTCTTTTGAACCAGCTGGTGGCCGCAACTTACCAGATAACTTTGGTGCAATTCCACCATGCGGGTGGCATTTAAATCCAGGGTTTGCTCGTGATAGAGAATGACCTCTGCCATGGATTCCATCAGTTCCCGGGCCATGTTGCTCTGATTCTCGATGATGGCCTGCAAGTCGGGCACGGCCCAATCAGCGGCCGCAGTCGGTGTGGAGGCGGAATAATCGGCGGCGGCATCGGCCAGGGCGTAATCCGGCTCATGCCCAATGCCAGTGACGACTGGAATCTGGCTTTCAAAAATGGCTCGCACCACGGGCTCTTCGCTAAAGCAGAACAGGTCTTCAAAGGAGCCGCCCCCACGTCCCACAATTAATGTATCCAGCTGGTAATGGGGATGGTTCAATTCCCGGATGGCTGCGGCGATTTCCTGAGCGGCCCCTTCCCCTTGGACTTTGACCGGATGCAGCAAGACATCCACCATGGGGTTTTTGCGGCGAATGACCCGTAGCATGTCGTGAATGACCGCCCCGGTGGAAGAAGTGACAATGCCAATGCGCTGGGGAAATTCCGGAATTTCCTGCTTGTACTCTTCCATAAACAGCCCTTCGGCTTCCAGTCGGGCTTTAATTTGCTGGAAGGCCAGTTGCAATGCGCCCACGCCCACCGGTTCCATTTTGCTGCCCACAATGGAGTAGCTGCCACTGGGGCGATAAATTTCCAGACGCCCGGTGAGGTAAACCTCCAGACCGTCTTGCAGGTCAAAGGTCAGCCGATTGGCCGTGCTGGCCCATAAAATGCCGTTGATAGAGGCCCCTTCGTCTTTGAGGGTGTAGTAGACGTGCCCCCGCGAAGAGCGTTTGACGTTGGAAATTTCCCCTTGAATGACCACGGCATGGCCAAGCACCGGATGCTCGCCAATGGCCTCTTCCAACAAAGTGGTAATTTCAGAGACTGAGTAACTGCTTTTTTCATTGGCAGGGTGACCGCCCAGCAGGGCTGAAAAATCAAGTTGCTGCTGGCTTACACTGCCTATTTTGGCTTTTCGGGGTGACATTACAGTTTCTCGTACTTCTTGAGCAACTTTATGAATAGACTGGCTCCACGCAATGGATGGATTAGGAGGGATTAAACCATCCAATATGAACAGAATACTATAAAGCAGAGCCGGGTTGCTCTTTCTATGTTCAGATAATCAAGCTGACTCTTAGTTGTTCCATGAGAACCAGCTCGGAAGCTGAGCCGGGTCGGCACCATAGCACCAAGGGCCGCCCCCTGCCCATTTCTGACAAGCGTTAAGGCCTGCATCACCTCGGGATGCAATGCGACCGTTATAAAACAACCAAAATTCCAGTCCTTTACCTGGGCCGTTTGTAGTGCCATCGGTGATTCTTCCATCCGGGTCAATATGGAAGTAAACCGCCCCCGTATTTGTGAGGCTCCCAAATGTGGACGGCAGGCCATAATCGACCAGGGCACCATTATGCAAACGCATGCACACCCACACATTCCCATCACAGGTCAAAGTTCCCTGCCCGTGGACACTATCAAACGTCGTGCCGGTTTCAATACGAGAGTAATTCAAATAAGGCGTCAGATCTTTGATACCGAAGGTGTCTGTGACGGTATTGCTGGCTTTGTAATTCTGATAGGCCGCGGCAACGCTGCCTACAAACTCTTTGGCAATGGCGTTGTATCGTTGATTTTGCTGGGATGAAATCAGTTTTGGGATGGTAAAAGTGGCAATTTCACCCAATATCAACAAACTGATCAGGAGTTCGGCCAAACTAAAAGCCGAGAGCTTCTGCCCCCAAACTGGGGCATTGCTGGGCAGGTTCATGAACTAAAAACTCCATGAATTTATTTCACCTTCTCATGGAAGTATCGTCAAAGAGTATAAAAACTTTAATATAAAGGGAAAGATCAGGTTCAATCGGCATATACGGGATGTAAAAACTTACTGATCTGACTCGATTTCCCCTTCAAATTTGAAGTCAGATGCTTTTAAATTGGATAAGAAATTTTTAAATGCTTCTGCCTCGGCCTCATCCCGTTCCTGATCGGTGGAAATGGTGCCTTCGGCCATGACGTTGGCGGTGGCAAAAATCTGCACTTTCGCTTTCAAGGCCAAGGCAATGGCATCCGATGGCCGAGCGTCAATAATGTGCTGCGTCCCATCAGGATGGTTCAGGTAGATACTGGCAAAATAAGTGTCAGAGTTGATGTCGTTGATTTCAATTTTGGTAATGCTGTAGCCCAGGGTTTCTACAATATTCCCCAGCAAGTCATGGGTCATGGGCCTAGCCGATTTGATATCTTCCAACTGCCGAATGATGGCACTGGCTTCCGCTGTACCAATCCAGATGGGCAAGGCGCGACGGTTTTCCTGATCATTTAACACCACAATGGGTGTCCCCGTGCGAGTATCCAATGCAATACCCATCACATACAATTCTACTAGTGGTAAACTCTCCAAATCCTAGTCCTCAACAGAAACGATAAAGCCCCTTTAGTCTATAGGCTTTATTATACTGTATATTTACTAAAATTCGGAAGTGTTACGCACGAAACTGCTATTTGCCCACCTGGTAGGGGGCTGGTGGCAATGAACCTACTCGATTCAGCGGCCAAATCCGGAAAACAGCCCGGCCAATGACCCGTTCATCCCGTGCAAATCCCCAATAGCGACTATCCAGACTCTGATTTCGATTATCCCCCATCATGTAGTACTGACCTGCGGGGATTTTAATGGGACCACAATAAGGCTCCGGTTTAACCAGTGTACAGGTGGCTCCAATTTCATTGACATAGGGCTCATCCAGCTTTTTGCCGTTCACCCAGACACCTTCTCCAGGGATCACTTCCACCGTATCGCCGGGCAGTCCAACCAGGCGCTTGATGTAAGCCACATCAATGTAGTCATCTTTTTTGTAAAGCAGGCCCGAAAAACCAGTCCATCGCAGAAACAGGCTGACCGGATCTTTCTTCAGTTGACTCATGGGGGGATAAAAAACCAGAATATCGCCTCGCTGGTATGGACGCTTCCATCGGGTGACCCGCTCAATCACCAGGCGGTCATTGACTTGTAAGCCAGGCAACATGGATTCGGATGGAATGAGTCGAAGTTCGCCAATAAAACTTTTAATCACAATCAGGAAAAACAGGACAAAAGCCACCACTTCCATAAGCTCTTTGGCCAGAAACAATGCGGTGTTGCGACCCTGTTTCTGCCGAACCCGGATCAGGCTGTTGTCGATTTTCTCTGGGGAAATTTGAAATTTTTGGGTGGCCTGCACGAGGACTGGATCGCTGGAAAGGCAAAATGCTTTCAGCAAATGCTCTACATCCACCAGCACGTTTTTGGTGCCGGTAATCGCGGCATAACTTTTTGCCAGAGACTCGGCAGAGGCCAGCAGACTTTCGTTTTGGGCAGGAGAAGAGCCTGCAGCGGATTGCTTCAATACTTTGCCAAGTCCGCCGGGTGAAGCGTGCAATTCTTTCAGTAAGCTGTCCAGCCGATTGAACGGACGATGGGTCATTAACAGGGCCTGAAAATAAAGGCGCTCGGTGGGCTTGGACAGTCCTGCTTTTTTGGCCAACTTGCTTGCCAGATGGATGGCGTCTTTCACGTCTTCGGAATAACGAACGGTTTCCAAGTAAAAATCCTCGTGAGGCCCAAAAAACAAGCTGCCACTCAAGTTGGTAGCAGCGTTCTCATTCTAATATCAGTCTGTTGAAATCTCAATGCAATTTCCATCCCGACGACGCGCGGCACTCAGGGCATTTTCCGTAGCCCGAATGAGGGAGGACACCGAGGTATGTCTTTCGCTTAAAGGCACAACCCCGGCACAGACAGTCAGACTCAAGGTAGTGTCTTGCCACACCATGGATGATTTTTCCACGCGATCCCGAAACCGTTCCAATGCTACAAACGCTTGCTCTCTGGCGGTTTGTGGCAATAAAACAGCCAGACTTTTACTGCTGTAACGGGCCAGGAAATCAATGCCCCGGAAACTTTCTTCCAGAATGTGGGAGATATGTTGCAAGGCCTGATCGCCACAAGCATGGCCCCATTCTTCATTCAATTCCCGGAATCGATCCAGACCGTTCATGGCCAAGGCCAAATTCTGCTCGTAGCGTTTGGCCGATTTAAACTCTCGTTGCAAGACAGTCATAAAGTGCTTGTGGTTGAACAAGCCGGTCAAACTGTCGGTAATGGCCCACATTTGTGCCTGAGAGTACAAATGGCGCAGCTTCATCAACAGGCGTATCTCGTCTTCCACCAGGTGCACGGGGAAAATTTTAGCGTAATCCACCTTTTGCTTGGCGAAAAAGGCCACTGACCCAATCAGGCCCGCATCCAGATGAAAATCTTTGACATAAACCGTTTCATAATCGGTGGGGGGGGCTTCCTCGTCCAGTTGTCCGATCACCTGCGATTCCTGCAGTTCCAACTGGGCATCGGTCAAGCCGCGTGCTTTAAAGCGTTCAAAAAAACTTTCCATCAGTTGCTCTATATGAGTACTCGGTTGCTTTTCCCCTTCCGGCAAGTGAAATGTCAGAATGCGTGGCCCTTTGTCGGTATCGTTGTAGAAAATGGCCGCCGCATCGTATTCCAAAATACTTTCCAGCAAGCTGAAAAACATGTAGTTCATCAAATCGGTGTCATGTACCAAATCAGACAAACTACGGAATTCCACCATCAACATGGATTCCACCAAGGAGGTGTCCAGTATCTGATTCAGGCGGGTGCGGATATTGAATGGATTCTGAGCGTTGTTGGCCTTCAGCAGCAACTTTTCCTGGATATTCATGCGGTCATAAATTTCCAGTACCATCTGGGTTTTTTGCAGCAGTTTGGCTTCGACTTCGTCTTTGCCTAAAAAGTCATCGGCTCCGGCCTTCATTCCCCAGAAACGATCCATCTTCAGTGCCTGCTCGGCAATTAGCAGGGTGGGGATCTTGCGCATGACCGGATCATTTTTGACCAGTCGGCAAATCTGATAACCATTTAATTCCGGGGTGGCGCTCCCGGCCAAAATCATGTCCGGAATGAGTCGATAGACTTTCTGGATGCCTTCAGTGCCATCCAGGGCGTAATCGATATCATAACCGTGCTTTTCCAGCGCCAGACGACAGGCATTGACCACCAATTCGTCCTGATGAATCACCAGAACCAGCGCTTTACCTTGTTGCGCGGGCTGATTTAACTGCTCTGGATTAGTATTACTCTCTGAAAACACGTTCACGCCGTTTGAAAACTCTAAATCGTATTAGCTATCGTATCCCAATATATCGTTTTTGCGGCTTTATTTGTCGAAATATCAAGCAACACTTGAAAACGATTATGGGGAGACGTCAGTTGATAACCCAATATCCCATCTAAATCCCAAACTCCTCTAGCTGATGGAAGCCAAGAAGCCCTTTATTTTTTTATGATGCCATAAAAGGCACACGCTGCGTACGCAAATTTCAGTTAAACCAAATTCAGGGTTTCAAACCGATTTGGTGGTTTTCCAGGGCAAAGCGATAGGACGGACCCCAACAGTCAATGGACAGCTTGGACACCCAGCCATTTGAAGAGTACCCGGTGTATGATTCCATACAAGGGCTAGTTTCCGTGGGGGAGCCTGAGGACGGGTTGAGTCCATTTGCCTCAGGAGCGCCGTCGGCACGACAGGCACCCGTTTCTAAAGCCCGTAATCTGTATGATCAAGGGGTGCTGTCTAATTTCAAAAAGAATACTGATGAGGCTTTGTCCTGTCTGGAACAAGCCTATGGTCTCTTTTTACAGGAACATCATTACCTGGGGGCCATTGAGTGTCTGGTGGAGCTGGCTTGGCTGAAGTATAACAGTGGTTCCTCGGATGCTGTGCATAAATCGGCCCGGCTCTTCTCGGAAGCCCTTAAGATGATCAACGTGCACATGCACGAGGTCGGCATAAACGAGGTTCGGGCCCGCTTGCTTCACTATCAGGGGTTGGTCAAGTATCGGGAAAAGCGTTTTGGCGAGGCGGTCAAGCATTTTATGTACGCCCGCACCTTCTGTCACCCGGATGGCATGGAGTCTGCCCGCATTCTGGATAGTCTAGCCGTTCATTATGAGCATACCAACGATTACTACCGGGCCATTCAGTGCCTGCAAAAGGCTTTGGAAATAAAGCAACAAGCGGGTTGCGAGTCTGAGCAGGCTGTCAGTTGCCAAATCATTGGTCGGATTTACATCCTGCGGGAAGAGTATCCGCAGGCGGAACGATTTTTGAATCAGGCCCTGCAAATTTCAGTGACGCTTCAGGATGCTTATCGTTGCGCTCGGATTAAAAACGATTTGGTCAGACTGAGCATTTATCAGGGGCATTTTGAACAAGCGCAAGGCTTGATTGCCCAGCTGGAAGCTGAATGTACGGACAAGCACATGCGAATTCCCTTTGGGAAGAGCCAGTTTTACAAGGCCTACATTTATTACAGCCAGCTTCGCTTTGGAGAGTCTCAACAATTACTGGAAACCGAGGTGCTGCCCATTTTTAAACGGCAGCGCTACCGCAAGGGCTTTGCTATGGCCAGCCGGTTATTGGCTTGTTTGCACTATCAGGGTGGGCAAGGGGCTCGTGCCATCGAAGAAATGAGTGAAGTGATCGCCATCTTTAAAGAAGAGGGTAGTATCACGGAACTGGCCAAGACTTACTTCGAGCTGGGCAAGATTTATTTGTCTTTAAATGAGCCCAAGCTGGCCTTGGCCAGTATGCTGGAGTCTCTGCGCATTGCCGAAAGCAACGGGCTCAGCTTTATTATCAGCCACATTGAAGATGAAATTTTCCGGCTGGATGAGCGGAAATGGCAGGAAATTGTCGAGAAGCGGGCCAATCACGACCGGGTTTTTGAAAAAGATCTCAACCTGATGGATGCCCTGGAGGCTTTGTCAGAGCAACCGGAACAACCGGCGCAAAACCAGAGCCAAAATCCCAACCAACGGCTGGTTTCGCTGTTGCGGGTTGGGCAGGCCATGTCCGCCGAACGGGATTTGGAAAAGCTGCTGACCTTGATTAAAAGTGAAACCGAGCAGGCCCTGGATGCGGAGCGCTGTACGGTATTTTTGTACGATCGGGATAATAATGAGCTTTGGTCTAAAGTGGCTACCGGCCTGGAAACCAGCGAGGAAATCCGTTTTCCGGCCCATTTGGGATTGGCAGGCTATGTGGTCAAAACCGGAGAAGTCCTGAACATCAAGGATGCCTATGACGATCCCCGGTTTAACCAGGATATCGATAAAAAAACCGGGTATCGCACCCGAAATATTTTGTGTTTGCCCATGCGCAACCGCAAGATGGAGATCATTGGGGTTTTTCAGGTTCTGAATAAAAGGGTTTCCCACTTTGATAAGGTGGATGAAGACCTGCTAACGGCTATTTCGACCAATGCCGGGGTGGCCCTGGAAAACGCCACACTAGCCAAAGAGATGAAAATCTCCTTTGACAGTTTTGTTAAAACGCTCTCCAGCACCATTGACGCCCGAGATCCCATCACGGCGGGTCATTCCGAGCGGGTGGCCGAGTACTCTGTACTGCTGGGCGAAGAAATGGAAATGCAGCAAGATGAGTTAGAGGCACTCAAGTACGCTTCGCTGCTGCATGACATCGGCAAAATTGGCATTCAGGAGGATATTCTGAAAAAAGACGGGCGCTTGACCGAGAAAGAGTACCGTCACATCCAGAAGCATGTGTACTATACCCACGAGATCCTGAAAAACGTTCACTTTGAGCGCCATTTGCAACTGGTGCCAGAGATCGCCGCCTCTCATCATGAGAAAATGGATGGCAGTGGCTATCACCGGGGCCTGCAGGGGCAGGAAATTTTATTGTCCGGGCGGATTTTGGCCATTTCCGATGTCTTTGACGCCATTACTTCCCGCCGGCATTACCGGAACCGGATGGCCTTCGACAAGGTGCTGACCATTATGAAACGGGATGCCGGAACCCACTTTGATCCAGAGTGTGTGGATGCCTTTTTTAATATCCCCTTGTCCCGATTGGGTGTGGTCTTGCTCATGGATCGGGGGAACGGGGTGGATGAGGAGGGCATGATTCTGGTGGATCAGCTGGACTCTGTTATCACCGTCGGAGAGTATTACAAATGCCTGAACAAAGAGGCCATGAGTAAAGGGGAAGCGGATGTGCATCGGGTTTTTAGCAACTTGTACCACTTCACCGGAAAAATAGACTAAAAATCATGGCTCCTTCTAACCATCTCCCGGGAAGGCTTCATTTTGAGCGTTTTCAAGGCAAAAATCCGCTGACAGGCTCCCTGGCCTTTGGGCGCAGGTAAATCAGCGGACTTTTACGCGAAGCGTGTGAATATTGACTTAGGTTGACTTGAACCGTCGGGACTTGTCGTTGGCTGGCGGGGTGTCAAGCGTGTCGGGCTTGTCTACCACTTGCAAATGCCGTTTGAATTCAACGTAAAAGCCACAGTTCTTGACCTGAACATCACCGTCCAAATGAGCGACCCCTACGGCCAGGGCTTCCAGCAGCGGACACATGACGCCTTTGAGAAAGTACTCGCAGGAGTAACACTGGTCTTCTTCTTCAATATGGACGTGACCATCGTAGTACATGAGTCGTATGACTTCCTTTAAGTGGGAGTTTGGGTGAATTCCGATCCGGCAAGTGGCCTGCCGAGGGCATCGGGAGGGGTTTTGAAATATGCCTGTATACCTTGCCTTGCCACTTTAGTTCAAAATGTATACCGACCTTTTTATTATAGCCCCCCACCCTTTATAATTAAAGTGGCAAAGCTGAGCAATTAGACAACAAACACATGAGCTCTGGGGAAGCCGTGACCCTCAAAAGGATTTCCGTTTTCTTGAAAAAAAATCAGACTTTACATTGCGTTACAATTTGTCTGGGAGTCATCTTTTTGTTACAAACAGGTTAAGATAAAAAAAGCTGTGTTGGGCGATCGAGGGAATATTTGGCTTTTTTTGACAATCAGAACTTTTTATTTCGTTGTCAACACTGCTTTTTGGATATAAACACAGGTTTAAGTTGAGGCAATCGAGGGTAGTCCCTGTCATGGATGTAATCAGTTCAGCCGTAAATACCGCATCGGTCTTGTTTCAGGAAAATGGGGAGGCCATGCAAGAGCAGGTGGAACTGCTTCGCCAGCGGATTCAAACGGCTCGGCTGGGAGGGGGGCAAGCCCTGATTGATAAACACACCCAGCGGGGCAAGTGGTTTGTGCGAGATCGCATTGAAGCCCTGCTGGATCCGGATACCCCGTTTCTGGAGTTTAGCGCCTTGGCCGCTTATGAGCTGTACGATAATGCCGCGCCGGGCGCCGGTTTGGTTACCGGCATTGGGCGAGTCCATGGCGTGGAATGCCTGATTGTGGCCAATGACGCCACCGTCAAAGGGGGCACTTATTTCCCCATGACCGTAAAAAAGCACCTGCGGGCTCAGGAAATCGCCCAGGAGAATGGGCTGCCTTGTATTTATTTAGTGGATTCCGGCGGGGCCTTTTTGCCCATGCAGGATGAGGTCTTTCCGGATAAAGACCACTTCGGGCGTATTTTCTACAATCAGGCCCAAATGTCGGCGCAAGGGCTTCCCCAGATTGCCGTGGTCATGGGTTCTTGCACGGCCGGTGGGGCTTATATCCCCGCCATGTGCGATGAAAGTATCATCGTCAAGGGCCAAGGCACCATATTTCTGGGCGGACCACCCTTGGTGAAGGCGGCTACCGGAGAGGAAGTTTCTGCCGAGGATTTGGGCGGGGCGGATGTGCATTGCCGCACGTCGGGCGTGACCGATCACTACGCCCTGAATGATGAGGACGCTATTGGCATCACCCGCAACATTGTGCAGAATTTAAACCGGCGGCCCCAAGCCCGCTTGAATCAGGACCCGCCCGAAGCGCCCTTGTACGATCCGGCGGAAATTTACGGCATCATTAATAAAGATATTCGCAAACCGTATGATGTACGCGAAATCATTGCCCGGTTGGTGGATGGCAGCCGCTTCCACGAGTTCAAGGCCTTGTACGGGACTACTCTGGTGTGTGGCTTTGCCCGCATTCTGGGTTATCCGGTGGGCATTATCGCCAACAATGGGGTGCTATTTTCGGAAAGCGCCCTGAAGGCCGCTCACTTTGTGGAATTGTGCAATCAGCGGGGCATTCCCCTGGTCTTTTTGCAGAACATCACCGGCTTTATGGTGGGCCGTCAGTATGAGGCAGGCGGTATCGCCCGGGATGGGGCCAAAATGGTGATGGCCGTTTCCAACGCCTCGGTACCCAAGTTCACCGTGATCATCGGTGGCTCTTACGGGGCGGGCAATTACGGCATGTGTGGCCGGGCCTTTGGGGCCAGACAAGTGTGGATGTGGCCCAACGCCCGTATTTCGGTTATGGGCGGAGAGCAAGCGGCCAATGTGCTGCTCACGGTCAAGAAAGATCAGTTGGCCACCCAGGGCAAACCGGCCATGAGCTCTGATGACGAGGAAGCCTTCAAGGCCCCTACGCTGGAAAAGTACGCCCGGGAAAGCAGCGCCTACTACAGTACGGCCCGGCTGTGGGATGACGGCATTATTGACCCGGTGGATACCCGTATGGTCTTGGGTCTGGGCATTGCCGCTGCTTTAAACGCGCCTTTCCCGGAACGCCAGCAAGGCGTATTCCGCTTTTAGGCGGTTTTAGACAGTGTACAGGTTTGGGTCTTGCTGGTACGCTAGTGCATGCCAGCCAATTTACAGGCACACAACATCAATTGGCAGAGGAGAGGGACACAGGCGTGGGAGATTTCGTCCAGATTGCGGTAGAAGAGAAACCAACCGGGGCCATTGCCACCGTTACTCTGGGGCGGCCGGAACTGCACAACGCCTTTAACGCCCAGATGATCGCCGAGCTGCGAGAGGCCTTTGTGGGTTTCGGCAAAAATTCTCCGGTGCGGGCCATTGTGCTGCAGGGCGAGGGCAAGTCATTCTGTGCCGGGGCCGATCTCAACTGGATGCGGCAGATGGTGGACTTCAGTTTTACCCAAAATGTGGAGGATGCCCATGCCCTGGCCAGTATGTTCCGGGCCATTCAGCATTGCCCCAAGCCGGTGATTGCCCGGGTACATGGGGCGGCCTTTGGCGGCGGGGTGGGTTTGGTAGCCGCTTGTGATATGGCCTTTGCCACCGAATCCGCCAGCTTTTGCCTAAGTGAGGTGAAGCTGGGCTTGCTGCCTGCCGTGATTTCCCCGTTTGTGTTGAAGAAGATTGGGGAAGCGGAAGCTCGTCGTTACTTTTTAACCGCCGAGAAATTTACAGCCGCCGAGGCCCATCGCATTGGCCTGATTTCCGAGGTTTTGCCCGATGAAGCGACCTTGGATGGTCGCATTGAGGATATTGCAAAGGCCTTGTGCGCCAACGGGCCGGAGGCCATTGCCCAAAGTAAGGTGTTGATTGAACAGGTCTGCCACTTTGATTGGGAACGGGCCGTGGACATTACCACCAAGCTGATTGCAGAGCGTCGCATTTCCGCCGAAGGGCAAGAGGGCATGCAGGCCTTTCTGGAAAAACGCAGTCCGGCCTGGATGCAGAGAGAACAGCCAGAACATACAAAGTAAACCGAACAATTTTAGTCATTTTTTCAGTCAAATAGTAGAGCGAGGGCACGGTGCAGCAGCGCTTATTTAACAAAATACTGGTGGCCAACCGGGGAGAAATCGCCGTTCGGGTCATGAAAACCATTCAGGAAATGGGCATTCAGGCCGTGGCCTTAGCCTCCGATGCAGACTTGCAGGCGGAGCATGTGCGCCAGGCTGATGCGGTGATCCACCTGCCCGGCGATAAGCCCGCCGACACGTACTTGCAGGGCGAAAAAATCGTTCAACTGGCCAAGGCAATTGGCGTGGATGCGGTGCATCCGGGGTATGGATTTTTATCGGAAAACGCCACGTTTGCGGAAGCGTGCCAAGCCGCTGGCATCACCTTTATTGGTCCCAGTCCCCAGGTCATTCGGGATATGGGCGATAAGATCATCGCCAAAGCGCTGATGCAACAAGCCGGTGTGCCCGTGGTGCCCGGTTGGGCCGGGGACTTGGAAACCGATTTTGCCCAGATTCTAAAAGAGGCCAATGCCATTGGCTATCCCCTGTTGGTGAAGGCGGCTGCTGGGGGCGGGGGAAAGGGGATGCGTCTGGTGCATTCCGCGCAGGAATTAGAAAGCGCTTTTGGAGCAGCCGCTCGGGAAGCGCAAAGTGCCTTTGGCGATGCCCGGGTTTTTCTGGAGAAGTACATTACCAAGCCCCGCCATGTGGAGTTCCAGATTTTTGGCGATAGCCACGGCAACGTGGTGCATTTGTTCGAGCGGGAATGCTCTATTCAACGCCGCCACCAAAAAATTATTGAAGAAAGCCCCTCTCCTGCATTGGACGCTGAATTGCGGGCCAAAATGGGCACTGCGGCGGTGAAAGCGGCTCAGGCCATGAGTTATACCAATGCGGGTACCGTGGAATTTATCGTCTCTGAACGCGGGGAATTTTACTTTTTGGAAGTGAATACCCGCTTACAAGTGGAACATCCGGTCACCGAGATGATTACCCAACTGGATTTGGTGCGCCTGCAAATTCAGGTGGCCGCAGGCTTGCCGTTGCCCTTTCAGCAGGCCGATTTGCGCCAAACCGGCCATGCGCTGGAATGTCGCATTTACGCCGAAGATCCGGCCCGGAATTTTATGCCCGGCATCGGCAAGCTGGCTTTTTATCGTCCTCCCAGTGGGCCGTTTATCCGGCTGGATAGCGGGGTGCGGGAAGGCTCTGAAGTGACCGTGCATTACGATCCCATGCTGGCCAAGTTGATCGTGTGGGGACCGGATCGGCAGGCGGCCCTGCAAAAAATGAGCTGGGCCCTGTCCCGCTTTGTGGTGCTGGGGGTGCCCAACAACGTGGAATATTTAAAGGCCATCGTGGATCACCCGGCATTTGTAGCCGGTCAGTTGCACACCCATTTTCTGGAGGAGCACGGGATTACCGCGCCCACCCCAGAACCATCGGATGCGGTTTGGACCTTGGGGGCGCTCAGCGCCAGCCTGTTACAGGGTGGGTCTCAAACTAACGCGACGCAAACCGATCAGACCGGTCAGACAACTTTTTCCCCGTGGCAGCAAGGGGGCGCATGGAGGGCTTTGTCATGCCAAAAGTAAAACTGTCCGCACTGGGCAAAGCGCCGGAGTTGTTTGAATATCAGCTACAGGGCAGCATTTTTTCCATTCAACGGGACGGCCAAACCCAAACCGGAACTGTAGTGCTGAGCGGGCCGGGGGAAGGCTGGCTGACACTGGACGGAGAGATTCTGCCCTTTTTTATGACCCAGCAAGCAGACGGTCCGGTGGATCGTTTGAGCATTTGGCTGCAAGGGCAGGTGTACCATCTAGAGCGGCACAGTGCCAATGTCCGGGCCGCCGGGGCCAAACCCTCTATGTTGTCGGATGGGGACATTAAGGCCCCCATGCCGGGCACTGTTTTAAAAATACTGGCGCAACCGGGAGACAGCGTGGCAGCCAACCAGCCGCTGATCATTATGGAATCCATGAAAATGGAAATGACCCTGTCCGTGCCACAAGCGGGCACGGTGCAGGCAGTGCGTTGCGAGGAGGGTCAGTTGGTGGACATGGGCGCCATACTGATGCAATTGACCATCCCCCCGCCGGAGGGCAATGCTTAACCCTGATTGCCATGCTTTAAGCAAGGTTTTGCCGGAAGGCTTGTTTTGACGGCCGAACGTTTTACAATTGAGGGCTAGCAGGCAAGGGAGGACAGGCGCTATGGATACCCCGGTCAATGCAGTTGAGCCAGTCAAAGCGGTCAAACCCAAAACAGTTAAAATCGTGGAAGTGGGGCCTCGGGATGGGTTGCAGAACGAAAAGGCCCTGATCGATACGGCCACCAAGTGCCAATTTATCGAAAAACTGTCCGATGCCGGATTGAAATTCATTGAGGTCACTTCCTTTGTCAGTCCCAAGGCCGTGCCCCAATTGTCGGACGCCTTAGACGTGGTAAAGAGTTTGCCCGTGCGCCCGGGGGTGCATTATTCGGCCTTGGTGCCCAATATCAAAGGGCTGGAACGCGCTCTGGAATCTGGTATTCGGGAGATTGCCGTGTTCACGGCGGCTTCTAATAGCTTCACCCAAAATAATATCAACATGACCATTGAAGAATCGCTGGCCGCCTTTACCCCGGTGGTGGAGCGGGCCCGCCGGGAAGGCCTGTTTGTGCGGGGCTATATTTCCACCGCCTTTTATTGCCCCTTTGAAGGCAAAATTGAAAAAGAGCCGGTGTTGGCTATTTCCCAGCGCCTGCTGGATTTGGGGGTTCAGGAAATTTCCATTGGGGACACCATTGGGCAAGCCGTGCCGAAAGACGTGCACACCACCATGACCCATCTGCTGCAATATTTACCGTTGGCCCAAGTGGCCATGCACTTTCATGATACCAACGGCATGGCCATTGAGAATGTCAAAACTTCCTTGGATTTGGGCATTTCCATCTTCGATTCATCGGCCGGGGGGCTGGGGGGCTGCCCTTATGCCCCGGGGGCTTCCGGCAATTTATCCACCGATGCGCTGGTTCATTTCCTACACCAGCAAGGCATTCAAACCGGGGTTGATGAAGCCAGATTGGCCGAAGCCTCCGCTCTGATTCGCCAGGTCATTCAGCAGACCGATGGCCTGGTAGAGGACATTGGCAATTTAGAGTATCTGGGGCAAGTGACTTACCCGCCCTCCAGTCCTTTGTAATGCCATCGTAAGTAATGTCACCCTAATGCTGCCGCAAAATTATTTTCAATATTTAGAAGCCCCTGAACTGGATTCCACCAATGAGGAGGCCAAGCGCTTGTTGCAGGCTGAGGCGTTTACAGGCCCTGCCATCATTCGGGCCCATCATCAAACTGCCGGGCGGGGCACTCAGGGCCGACCGTGGATCTCTCCGGCCGGGGCGGGGCTGTATTTTTCGGTGGTGCATCCTTTTTCCTTTTGGGTGGATGTACCGCCCGCATTGGTGCCCATTACGCCGCTTTTTACCATTGCCGCCGGGGTGGCCTGCGCCGAAAGCATTCGGGAGTTGACCGGGCTGGATATTCAACTGAAACCCATCAACGATTTGTACGTTCAACAGCAAAAGTTGGGCGGCATTCTGGTGGAAAGCCTGATTAGCCAGAACCAATGCCAAGCTCTGATTACCGGCATAGGCATTAACGTGTATGCGCATACCGCGACGGTAGATGCCTGTCTGCAAGAAGGGCGGGGGAATCGGCCCATTAGTCTGGAAGCCTGTATTCCGCCGCATCGTTTTGAACAGTTCCGTCGCTTGGATGGCGGGCAGGGGCAAGCCCTGATGCGGGAACTATGCGACGCCATTGCCGGCAATCTGGATGGCTTGTATCGGTCATTGATTTTGGGAGAGAAACAAAGCATTCTATCCCGCTACAGTAATTTACAACTGCCCGGGACTGAATTGGAGTTATAAACAACTTCTTTTGAGATAATAGTATTAAGTTTTTTTAAGCAAATCGTTTTTTATCTAAAGTCTTTGTCTGGTTGGTCGATACTCAATTCGTAAGAACATTTTATCCACTTTGTTTGAGAGGATTAGCATGAGAATTCGGAAAGCAAAAAACTTTTGGACGGGTTTTACCTTATCCGAATTATTGGTTTCTTTGCTGATTTTGGGAGAAATCGCCACCTTCACCATTCCTAAAATCCTGAGTGCCCAGCAAAATGGTCAAAACAATGCCAGGGCCAAAGCGGTGGCCGCTATGCTTTCCGAGGCGTTTAATATTCACAAGCTGAATGGCTTGGTGACCGCCAGCACCCGGACAACCGATTTAACCCCTTACATGAACTATCTCTCGTATGATACGACTTCCGGCAGGGCGGTAGACTATATTCCTCGGTATTCTTATTATTTCACATGTAGTAGTGCTTACCCCTGTCTGGATCTGCCGGGCGGAGGGGTTTTAATGTTGTTGAATAATTGCTTCTTGGGGGGGACCAGTAGCCTGAATTATCTGGATTTTCTCTATGACCCAGATGGTACCTTCAACGGAGATTACACGGTCAATACTTTTAATGGCCAAGGTAAGTCCATCTATTTTGCACTGTACGCTAATGGCTTTTTGACTACCCGGAACAATATGAAAAGTGGCAGTGTGCAAGGTGGTTGTGCCGGGACTACCGGACCTGGGACAGGCTTCGATCCGGGTTGGTTTGAGTGGTAAACGAAAAACGGACTCTCTTTCGGGGGGCTGTGCCCAGTCGGAGAGTCCGCAAAATTTTCGATTTCGATCGGTGGATTTAAGTCACCACCCCGTTCAGGCGATCCGCTTCCAATCCGTTCCAGAAGGCGGCCAAGCCTTCCAGCATTTCTTTACCGCCTGCCAAAAACTTGGCCCGATCAAAGCGGGGATCATCAAAGATCTCTTTTAGCTCTTCCTGGGTGTGGGCAGCGTGTTGGGCTTCCAGCCGGTTATGCCAGGCAAAAAAGGCCAACGATAAATCCGGGACCTGGGTTTTGCGAATTTTCAGCAGGCCATCTTCCAGTTCTTGCCAAAAACCAGCGGCGGCCCAATTCTCAATGGCAAAACTGGCCCCGGCGGCAATGCTGGCGTCTTCACTGCCATACAAGCGGGATAGTTCATCACAGAAAAACAGGGTGGAGGCGGTGCCGTGGCGGCGCTTGCCCAAATCATCGAAGCCCAGGTTTAGGGGCTTGCCGAATTTGAGCAACCATTCAAAGTGAGCGGCCCCAAAGCGGAAGGTGCCCCCTTCAATGGTGCCTTCGGTACTCACGAACTCCGGGTCGCCTTCCTGATCAGTGTTATTTCCGGACTGGGCTGGAGTGGCTTTCCCTTTGTGGTTGAAAATAACCCCTAACTCGTTGGCCAAAATCTCTTTGGCCTGATGCATGGATTCCAAAGAGTCGGCGTTCAGCATTTTTTTGAGCTGGGCGATTAAAAACAGGTTGGAAAAAACGGAAAACTGAATGGCAAAGTGCCGCAATTGGGGGATGGTCACATCGCCGTGGGCGAACCATTGGGTGAAGCGGTTATTAACCACAATGGGGTGCTGTAAAAATTCCTGCTCCACCAGCTTGGTAAAGCTCTGGTAGTCCATTTGATTCAAGTCCTGAATTGAATGCGCCATGGTTTTGCCCTCAATCCCAGTTGCTAATACAGTCATGTGCTTTCCCTCCTTCACTTTATACGATGTTGGCTAAAAACGGAATCCCGCCTATGTGGGGCTGTTGATAGCGGGCAGCGGCGGATGCCCCCGCTTCAGCATGTTCAAAACGGTCATGGATTCCATCCGATCGATGCAACCCAGGGGCAATAGTTTCTGGTTGATGAACTGAGAGAGGGCCTGAATATCGGCAACCGCAATGTGGGCGATAAAATCAGCCTGACCCAGGGTTTGCGCACAGGTCAGCACTTCATCCATTTCCCGCACAATGGCCTCAAACCGCTCAATCTCCGCAGGATTTTGATTTTTAAGGGTGAATGTCATAAACAATTCCAGAGTCCGACCCACTTGGCTAGGTTCCACCTGAGCGCGGTACCCATGGATGATCCCCGACTCCTCCAGTCGCCGCACCCGCTCCAGTGTGGCGGATTCTGACAGGCCAATATGCTTGGCCAGTTTGCTGTTGGTCAAACGGCCATCCAGCATTAAATGCCTCAAAATCGATTGATCGATTGCGTTCATAAAATATTATTTAGAACAAAGGTGTTTTTTTAGCAATCTATTTTGAGAGCAGTGCTTGTTTCGAAATTTTCTGCGGTCTGTTAGGGGGCCGGTGGTTTAAGCACTAACAGGATGGCGATGAGCAACAACAATAATCCAAATCCTTGCTTTAAACGCCGCTGCCCTATTTTCAGGCTCAGGGCAAATCCCAGCAGACTGCCAATCACTGTGCTGAACATCAGGCCATAAAAAATAGGCTTATACCATGGCAGGGTAGACCAATAGCCCACTGTTCCGGATGCTGCGTTGAGGCAGATAATGAGCAATGAGGTGGCAATGGCCCGCCGTGGTTCCAGATCTTGAAATAGAATCAGGGCCGGAACAATGAGAAAGCCACCGCCCACCCCCACCAGGCCCGTTAAAATACCGATGGCCAAACCCACGATTATTAATCGTAGGCTTTTAAGCCAGGCTGGCATGGGTGTTTTTACATGTTCGGTCACAGGGGCCGGTCGATACAAGCGCCAGACCGAAAGCAGAATTAAGCCGATGAGTAATTTCATCAAAAAGGCTTGGGGAATGAAGGCCGCAAACCGGCTCCCCAGAAGTGCTCCCAAACTGCCACTCAAGCCCATCCACAGTGCTGCAGGCAAGTCCACTTCTTGTTTGCGCCAATATAAAAGCAGACTCGGGAGCGCTCCCAGAGTCACCAACAAAAGGCTGGCCCCAACGGCCTCCCGGAATGGAAAGTGGAACGCGTAGAGCAGAATAGGAATACTGACCAAGGCACCGCCGCCGCCCAACAGACCGAGAATCAGGCCAATGAATAGGCCCCAGACAATGGTGAGCATCCAGATCATTGGGCGTTAAAGGCCACGTAGTACTCGAGATTATCCGGTTTTTCTTCTTGTGCGTAATGGGCAGTCATGAATGCCACAAACGCCTCTTGGGAAGAAATTTGTAATCGGTGGTTGTGCTGGCTGACTGCTGAAAGGGGACTGCTTATATGGTTGTTGTAATCGTGGCCGGGGTGAATGGTGTAATCATCCGGGAATTGGGCCAATTGATGGATGGAGCGGTACTGCTGCCCCGCATCGCCTCCGGGTAAATCGGCCCGTCCGCAACTTTTGATAAACAGGCTATCCCCGGTGAATAAACGCTTGCCCAGGCGAATACTGGTCATATCCACGGTGTGACCGGGGGTGTGCAAAAACTGGAACGTCATACCGCCCAGGGTGCGCTCGTCACCGTCTTTGATCCGCTCAGTGACAAAGCGGGAGGGTGCCTGCTGGTGCATAATGTAGGGCACCTGCAAGAGTTGACTCAAAGTCGGGGCGGCAGTGGCGTGTTCGGCATGGGTGTGGGTATCTATAACTGCAACCAGACGCAGCTTGTTTTGATCCAACGTTAGCAGGTAAGCGCCCAGAATTTCCAGATCCGGATCGATCAAGACCACTTCTTTGGTTTGCGGGTTGAGGATGAAGTAGGACAAGTTGCCTTCCCCGCTCCACAGGGGGTAAATTTCCGCCTGTTCCTCGAAAAAAATGTCAACCGCAAAATGCTGATAGTGCATGGGAATATAAGGGTGAATACTCGGTTGCTGTGTGGTTTTTGTGGAGGACATGGTGAGGTCTCCTTGTTTCAATCATTTATTTAATTTCAGACATTTACTCAAGATGAATACTGCATTAAAATCTAGTTAGCCAAGGCTACAATTTGTGGGTGGTTTTTGCTGATTTGGCAAACGATTCCAGGGCATTTTTCCTAAAATCACAGCCATCATGCAGGTGTTGGTCAGTCCGGCCACCAGCATGCCCGCACCGGCAATCAGGGCCAAAAACCACAAAGGTTTAAAAAGGACCCCGGTGAGTACCATCACTCCCACAATGATTTGGACTTGCTGCATAATGCTGTAGCCTTTTTTGAAGACGCGTGTTTCTCGCTGGGCAGCTTTCCAGCCTTGCAATCCGCCGTCTAAAAGCTGCAAGTTTTGAAAACCCAAAGCTTGCAATTGTTGGCAAGCTTGACTGGCCCGGTTTCCGCTTCGGCAACTCACAATGATTTCGGGCAGGGCTTTCAACTGTTCAGCGGACGCTGATAGTGCCTGCAAGGGGATGTTCACGGAGCCGGGGATGTGCTCCTGGGCGAATTCATCCGGGCTGCGCACATCCACAATCAGTCCGGTTTTTTCGGCTGGAATTTGATCCGCTTTAAGGTGTTGAATCACGTTCATTTTTGATGTGTCCTTTGCTTTGCTTGGGGGATGTCGTTGCGGTTAAGGCTACAGTTCCAGTTCCGGGCAGTAAATGCGCTGCAGTAAGAAAAGCAGCTCTAGCAGACGTTCGTCTTTCACCCGGTAAAACACCTGGGTTCCTTCACGACGGGCTACCAGAATGTCTTTATCTTTCATGGTGGCTAAATGGGTGGACATGTTGGATTGAGAAGTTCCCACGGCTGCTTCCAGGGCTTGCACACTTTGCTCTCCGTCTTTCAGCACGCACAAAATAGCCAAGCGGATGGGGTTGGATAATGCTTTCAGGCAGCGTGTGGCTTTTTCTATTTTTTCTAAGTCCATAAAATCAAAGTCCTTTATCTAAACATCATAATATCATGATATTTAAATCTTTCAAGGTCAGAATCCCAAAACAAGGCAAACTATCATTAATGCCTGAAGTTGGCCCAAATTACCCAACCGGGTAATGCCAGAAATTAGCCTTTACGCAATGAGCAGAAGTGTTAAAATCCAACACAACAGTCACCGTTGGGCAAATTTTTATTTGCCGATTGACTGGGGTAATTGTCGCAGTGATGTCGTTGTTAGGGATATGGAACATCGGATTTATAGACAGGAGTAGGAGGGGAGTCATCAATGATACCAATGAATGGGACCGGGTGCTGGCAAGGTGCTCTGAGTAAAGTGACTTATTTGTTCTTGGGGACATGTGTGTGCCTGGGTGTGCCATTGAGTCCTGATGCCTTGGCCGCAACTCCACCCGTCAAGGCGCCGGTAAAGACCGCCGCCAAGGCTGGGGAAACGGTCAATACGGTCAAGAAAACGGTTGAAACCGAAACGCATAAGGTACAGCAGACCATTCAAAACCCTGCCAGTCCTTCTGCTGCAACTGCAACCCCTGCGTCCCCTGCCAAAAAAATGCCGACGCAGCAGGTTTCTCAATGGGCCAACGATGCGGTTGAGAAAATAGAATCCGCACAAACTTCCATTGAACATAACCAGTTGCCGGAGGCCAAGCATCAACTGACTGAGGCTCAATCTTTACTGGATCACATTCAGCAAAGCGAGCCCACGGGCAAAGCCATTAATCAGGTGGAATTGACCCGGAAGCAGCTTGAAACGGGGCAGATTAGCACAGCGGCGGATTTGGCCCCGCTGGATCAGGAAATCGTGGCGTTTGAAATGGTGACCCCGGCTCCTCAGGCCAAGCAGCATTTAAAGCTGGCCAAACAAAGCCTGCAGGAAAAGAACAAGTCCAATGCCACTGAGCACCTGGTGGATGTTGAAAGCCAGTTAATTTATGCTGAGGCCAATTTGCCGGTTTCCCGAACCAAGCAGGATGTGCTGGGGGCGCAAACTTTGCTGGAGCAAGGTAAGCCCAAAGAGGCCCACAAGTTGCTGACGGACTCCCTGAAGCACATTCAGGTTATGGCCGTGGAAACCGAGAAAGACACGCAGATGAAACTCCCTCAAAGCGTGCCGACTCACTAGCCGAAAGACGCCGATGAAAAGCTCTCAAAGTCAATCGATCCCCTGATTGGGCATCGGTTGGCTTTGACGTTTAGGGGGTGGTGCTGTCCAGATCTTTTTCCTTCATAAATTTGAAGAACTGTTCGCCCACGACCTCAAAATCAGCGTCCTTCAGTTTATGCTTCACGCCGGGCATGGTGGTTACCTGATTGAATTGGGTATGTCCGGGCATTGCCTTACTCATTTTTCGCACCAGCGATACGGGCGCAGAGCCGTCCTTTTCACCTTGCAGGAACAAAGTGGGAATATTGTCTATTTGGGTCAGATAGTCTTCGCAGTTGAGTCGGGTTTGCACCCGTTCCAGGGATTTTGGCCCAATTAGCCACTTCAGGAAGTAAAACCGTTTGTCCAGATTGTGCTGAATAACTTTTTTCAGGGAGGGAAAGCTGTTCACCAAGACTATTGCCTTGGGGGCTTGTCCTTGCTGTTGGAGCCAATAGGCCACCTTGGAGGTCACCGGCGCCCCCAAGGAATACCCCATATGCACCTGCTGTTCCACCGGAACCTGAAGACTTTCCAGTTTCTTGGTGGCGGCCAGCCCGGCCTTATACATGGCTTCCTCACTGGCCCGTCCGGCACTTTTGCCGTAGCCGGGGTAATCGTAGACAAAAACGCCGTAACCCTTCTCTTCCAGGGTTTTCATAATGGGCCCCAGATAACTGATGTTGCTGGCCCGTTGCTGATGAAACAGTACCGTGGGTTTCCCTGCCTTTGCCGGGATGTGCCAGGCCCGCAAGCGAATGTTATCGGTGTTGGCATCGATCCGGAGATTGCTGGTTATATCGGTCAATTTACCGCGAACGGTTTCGTACAGGTTAAAGCTCTGGTCACTGATTTTCTGCTGTAAAGTGTCGGCGTGTTTGAACGGCAAGTCTTTAACCTTGACCGGCGGGAAAACGGCCAGGCGTTCTACCCACTGGCGGGTGGTGTTTTTAAGGGGGAAAAAGGCAAAAACACCCAGAAACAGAAAGGCGGCTGTCTTGATTTGGCTGCCCAGATAGTTGAAAAAGGCCCCGGTCCGCTTTAGACCGTAAACAACACCGTGGCCAAAATTTTGCAAAAGGGTCCGAATTTTTCCGGGACGGGCCGCACCGGCAAATTGCACGGAGGAGGAAATTTTGTTCGGCTTTCGTTCAAAGGCATCAGCACTGTTTTGTGGCGTTGTGGGCGCGCCCACCAGAGGCCGTTGGGCCCTTAGATTGAGATCTGGTTGACCGAGATCTGACTGAAAATGGATACTGGCTTGCCGAACGTTCATGAAAGACCTGTGTCTGGCTGACGGTAATTGTTGGTTGAAGGTTCTGTATTAACGCTGGGCCAGCAATTTTTGTGCGCCTGTTCCTATCCTTTGCGTCGGGTTCATATTGCTTTAGGCGATTCTGCCCAATGACCGGGGGAAGCGCTTGCGGAATAACGCGTTTTCCAATAAAGTGAAGGGTATATCCAATCGGATGGGCGAGAAGCCGTTTTTTTAGAGGCTTCATTGAGCGTCGAGACTGAGTTAGGAAGAGGGTCGCCATGAAAATCGTGGTTTTTATCAAACAGGTTCTGGACAATACCAAGTTAAAGTTCAGTGATGGCAAGCCGGTGCTGGATGGGGTTCCCATGATGATCAACCCCTTCGATGAATACGCCCTGGAAACCGCTTTGCGTCTGAAGGAACAGGCCGGGGCCGAGGCCACTGTCACGGTTTTGACCCTGGGCAGCGCCAACGCCAAGGAAATTATTAAAAAGGCCATTGCCGCCGGTGCGGATGCCGCTTTCTTGTTGTCCGATGAAGCCCTGAATGAGGGTGATAGTCTTTCCACAGCCCGGGCTTTGGCCCAAGGGGTGCAAGCCTTTGTGCCCGATGCCCGCTTGCTGGTGTTTGGTCAGATGGCCCTGGATGATGCCGCCGGACAGGTGGGTCCCATGGTGGCCGAGCTGTTGAATTTCCCCAGTGTGACCAGTGGCAAGGATGCCAAGCTGGAAGGCGCCAGTTTGACCGTGCTGCGGGAAACCGAACGGGGCACGGAGACCGTTTCCCTTCAGTTGCCCGCCGTGGCCTGCATGATGAAGTGCGATTACGAATTGCGCAGTTCCAACATTAAAGGGGTGATGAAGGCCAATAAAACCGACATCCCCATTAAAACATTGACGGATTTAGGGTTGGAACCGGCCTTGGCAGGGGCTTCGGGTGCCACCACTCAGGTCTTGAAAACCTGGCAACGTCCGGCCAAAGCAGGCGGAAAAGTGGTGGATGGCAGTGATCCGGCAGTGGCCGTCAATCAGTTGCTTGATTATCTGAAAGAAGCCAAGGTGCTGTAAGCCTCGGTTGTTTAACAACCGTTTGAGTCCTGCATTTCAATGAGACAGAGGATTGTGAAATGAGTGAATTTCAAGGCGTATGGGTGGTTGCCGAATTAACCGCCGATGGTCAATTGACCGAAACCAGTCAGGAGCTTTTGACCCCGGCCCGCCGTCTGGGGGACAAGCTGGGTCAACCGGTGACCGGGATTTTGATTTGCGGCGGTCAGGTTTGCCAGGATGCTCAGCGCATCTTGGGCCAATTGGGGGCCAATCAGGTCATTTGCCTGAACCATGAGCGTTTGGCCGAGTACAATGTGGACGCTTATACGGCCGCTTTGTCTACGCTCATTCAAGAGCGAAAGCCCAATGTGGTGTTGGCCGGGGTGTCTTCCAACGCCGTGGATTACTTGCCGCGGGTGGCGGTGCGCTGCGGTGGCAGTCTGATTACCCAGGCCAGCGATTTGGATTTGAACGCACAGGGCAAAGTGGAAGTGACCCGGGCTTGCTACGCAGAAGGCTTGTTGTCCAGCGTGAGCGCCAAGGTGTTTCCGCAACTGATTACGGTGAAGAAGAAAGCGTTCCCCAAACCGGTGCCCAATGAAAGCGCAACCCCCAACGTGGAGAGTGTCACCGCCGATTTGAGCGCTGTGCCGGATCGGGTGAAATTGGTCAGTGTGGAACCGTCGGAAGCCAAAGGGGCCAAAAAACTGGAAGAGGCCGAAATCATTGTGTCCGGTGGTCGTGGCCTGAAAGAATCGAGCAATTTTCAGGTGGTGGAAGCACTGGCTGAAGCTTTGGGAGCCGCGGTGGGCGCTTCTCGTGCCGTGGTGGATGCCGGTTGGCGTCCGCACTCCGAGCAGGTGGGACAAACCGGTAAAACGGTTAGTCCTAAAGTCTACTTTGCCTTGGGCATTTCCGGGGCCATTCAGCATTTGGTTGGCATGAACACCAGTCAGCTGATTATTGCCATTAACCGGGATGAAAACGCGCCCATTTTTAAAACGGCCGACTTTGGCATTGTGGGCGATGCCCTGACCATTGTGCCGGAACTCACCCGGGTGATTAAGCAGCAGAATCTGAGTCTGCACGTTTAATTTATATTGCCATACTTACGCTCAAGCCCTTTCTGCCCTTGCGGAAGAGGGCTTTGAGCTGGTTCAAGAATACTCAGCTGACACAAAATCTCTCTAACCCTTTACAATGGATACAGGTGAGTTGTTATTTCAAGTCAATTTGGTTTGGGGCAGTACGAGCATGATGAAAGTGAACGTTTGTTATGGCCATTAAACAGTTTGCCGCTGGCGAAATCATTATTGCGGAAGGGACCTATGGTGCCCAAACTTTTTTGATTCAGGAAGGCCAGGTGCTGATCTGCAAAGAGACCGGTGGGAGCAACCGAATTCCCATTACGGTCTTGAAGACCGGTGAAGTTTTTGGGGAAATGTATCTGTTTGACGATACAGGGTTCCGCACGGCGTCCGTGGTGGCCCAGACCGAGGTTACGTTGGAAGTGATTGCCCGAGAGGATATGGAAGTTTTTCTGAAGCAAACGCCACCCATTGTGCAGTCGATGATCAAAACGCTGAGCATAAGATTGGCCCAGACCTCTCAAGAAAATTCCATTTTGAAATACAGGATGAGTCATCCCCTGAAACGCTTTTTAAATTTTCTGAAAAACTGAAGTAAGGGCTTGTTTAACGCTTCACGCTTTGATTTGTCATTCCCGCGCAGGCGGTAATCCAGTTTTCTGGGGAGTTGTCTCAGTCACTAAACAAAATGCCTCCAGAATAATTCCGCCCTGGATTTGCGCCTGCGCGGGAATGACAAATATTTTTTTAAAATCGTCATAAAAAAACGGGCCAGCAACTTGCTGACCCGTTCTTGCGTTTGCACTGAAATTACTGAGGCTGATTGACCTGCACGGTAATCGGTTGATCCAGCTTGATTTCCAGTTTGTCGCCAGAACCGATGGATACTTCCTTGCCTTTTTTGGCAGCGGCGGCAATGGCCCCAGCGCCCGCACCCACGGCGGTGCCGTAAATGGCGCCTTTACCAACCTTACCACCGGACAAGGGACCCATGGCGGTTCCCAGAGCGGCACCCAAACCAGCGCCGAGAGCGGTAGCCCCAACAGATTTCAGGATGCGACCCTTGGTGGTATCACCCCGGAGCATACCGTCTTCGGTGGCCACGGAACCTTGAATGAAATAGCGCTGTCCATCCGGGGTCACAATCTCATTAAAGTTGATATCCAGGGTGCCGGGCTTGCCAGTGCGACCGGCGGCTTCCACTTGGGTCACTTTGCCCACAATCTGACTGCCGCTAGGAATAATGACCTGATTGTCGGAACTGAGCAAGGGTTGATCTACGTTCAAGCGGATTTCATCGCCCACCTTGTTCAACTCGGAGCTGAGCAAGCCGGTGTTCAGGGTTCCGGTAAATTTGGTGTTGGCCGGGACAGTGGCCACACGCCCTTGTAACAGGGTGGTGCCCCCCGGAGTGCTCATTCCGGTGGAGCCAGTCATGGTACCGCCTGGAGCACCTGTGCCACCGGCCAAATTCAGGCGAGCCCGCAGGTTTTCCACCATGGCGGCGACTTCCGCCCGAGTGGTGGGAGCCAAGGGTTCAATCTGGTTTCCGGCACTGGGGTCATTGGCATAAATGCCGGACATAATGGCCGCCGCCACGCCGGGACGAGCCCAGGTGGGGATGGCTGCGGAATCCCGGTAACCGCTCAGCACCTGATTGATAGTGGCATCACTGGGCATGGGAATACGGGCAGCGTTGCTCAAAATGGCCATGGACTCAGCCCGGCTAATGCTTTTAGCGGGCATGAACTGACCATTGGGGTAGCCGCTGACCAAGCCGGTGGCCCGAACCGTTTCGATGGACGGGTATGCCCAATGGCTGGGGGGGACGTCGTTGAAAGTCTGGCTGCCGCTGGCATTCAGGTTCAGGCTCAAGGCCTTCACCATCATGGCGGAGAACTCGGCACGGGTGATCAAGCCTTCCGGGCGAAAGGAGCCGTCCGGGTAACCCGTTAAAATGCCTTGATTGGACAGGCTTTGAATGGCATTTTGGGCCCAGTGGGACTGGCTATCGGCGAAGAAAGCCGCCATGGCCGACAGAGGCATGGCCACCATTTGCAGGGTTAAAGCCAGCGTAATAATTTTGGTTTGAGTTTTCATATTGAAGAATCTCCTGAGTTAACGAATAAGAACAAACAGTAACGAATTCTATGGAACGACTGAGTGGCGCGTCGAGAACCGGGGAATTCCAATGGGGGGCAAATCAGTCCCTGTCAGTTTGCATTCCGTGGATACCGATCTCCACCGTCCCACAACAGTCGGGCATTATTTTAATTTGGGGGGAACTCAGCCCATATTCCGTGGCCTTCTGGAGAGCTTCAGACCCGGCACTCTCAAAATTGGGTTTGTTGGACTGGTGCATAACTGCTAATACGTTCAACAAACTGAAAAGTTTCATCAAACACTACTACTCCCTGATTTTACCACAATGGCTGTGTTAGGTTGATTGGTTCCAAAGAGGCTTGATTTTCCAGCGCATCAAGCGGGTTTTGCCTTGAGCGCTCCTGGGGTTAAAATAGAAACAAACGGAACCATAAGCTGTTTTTATCGTCGTGCTTGCCGTGTGCAAAAATTGTTTGTGGATGCGTTGACGCAAGTTTTGAAGGAGTGTTTAACATGAAATTGATGGATTTGAAGTCAAAGAACTCAGTAGCTGTGTCATTGGCGATTTTGGGCTGCGTTCTGACAACTACTCTGAACAGCAACGCCCTGGCCGAAGATTTGTGGAAGAAACCGGCGGTGAAGCAAGGGGTGGTAGGGGCCGCTGCAGGGGCTGCATTGGGTGCTTTATCCGATCGTAGTTCCGTGGGCAAAGGGGCGGTGACCGGTGCCGCCGTAGGCGTAGGCACTGGCCTGATGACCCAGTCCAAATATTTCAGAGATAAGCCTTTGTTGCGCAATGCCGCTCAGGGGGCTGTGATTGGCACCGGCGCCGGTTATGTCACTGGCGGTAGCAAAGTGAAAGGCGCTGCCATTGGCGCTGGCGGTGGGGCTGGCTATCACTACGTTAAAAAATATCTGGACAAGCGATAGCGCCTTTTTTTAAACGGCTTGGGTGGACAGGTCTTGGGCCTGTCCACTTTGCTTTTCTGCTGTCCAGGTTTTCAGTATAGTAACCACCACTGACCTTCTGTTGACCCTCTGGTCTTGTTCTTAAGGTTGATATAGCTGTAGCCACTGTCAGGATTTTTTATGAGCCGCTCCCCCAAACCCACTGATTTACTAGACTATAAAGACGTCCAGACGATGATGTCGGACTTGACCCGCTGCGGCCAATGCCCCCGTTTGGTTGAGTGGCGGGAACTGGTGGCTGAAAGCAAGGTCAAACGCTACGCTGATCAATTGTACTGGGGACGCCCGGTGCCCAGTTTGGGCGATCCTAACGCCCGGTTGCTTCTGGTGGGGCTGGCTCCGGCCGCCCATGGGGGAAATCGTACCGGGCGCATGTTCACCGGGGATCGCAGTGGGGATTGGCTGTATCGGGCCTTGCACAAAGCGGGTTTCGCCAACCAGCCTGAATCCACCAATCTGTCTGACGGCTTGCATCTCAAGGATTGCTACATCACGGCGGTGGCCCATTGCGCCCCGCCCGATAACAAACTGCTGCCCGCTGAAATGGCCCAATGTCGTCCTTACCTGTCCACGGAATTGGCCTTACTGAAAAACGTCAAAGTGATTATCGCCTTGGGGAAAGTGGCCTGGGATGCCATTTTAAAAGAACCGGCCCTCTCCCGGCCCAAAGGGGAGGCCAAGCCGACCTTTGGCCACGGGCTGGTCTATGAATTCAACGATGGCATTACCTTGATTGGGTCGTATCATCCCAGTCAGCAAAACACCTTTACCGGTCGATTGACCGAGCCCATGTTTGATCAGGTGTTTTCGCTGGCCCGAAAGCAATTGAGCTAGGGGTAATAGGCGTAAACGCATTTCTCTTTCCCGTTTGCTTGTAGTGAGACAGTCCCTGCTTTAGGGGTCGCAGTATTTACAGGCAAATTCATTGCCATCGTCAAATGCGCCGGGGACGATGATTTTTCCGGGTAACCCGACTCCCACCAGGCTTTTGTAAATCATTTTGCGCCAAAACGGATGCCGATCCATGCCCAGCACTTCTCCGGTGTGTACCACAATGCGATCGCCGTTGCGGTTGGTCAGCCGCACCAGTTGAGTATCCACTGGTTCCCACCGGCAGGCTTTGCACACCCGGTTTTCGGTCAGGTAAATGTCTTTATACTCCTCAGCCATGGCCATCGGCAAACTTAGGCTGGTTAGGATAATGACCAGACTGGCGTAAGACAGTGGTCTCAGATTTTGAAGCTTGGTCGTTAACATACCCAAGTTATCGGCCTGAATTTGCTGAACTTGAATTTCGGATTTCTTGGCCTATATATGCGCTTACTGCTTTGATTTCTGGAATTGTATACACACTAAAAACTGGATTGATGGGGATGAGGGCTTGAAATTAAAGTTTTTGGAGGAGTTAACGATATACAAATTATCTCTTAAAAGTATGTGAATGAACCCTTGTTGAGAAGTTAGGTAGTCGCCAGGTTTCGGGATCTGGATCCCCGCATTCTGGTTTCAATAAATAAAGGAGCTCGCTCTATGGCTTACACAACCCGGTCCATCAATCCAGAAGTGCGCATAATTGATGGAGAAGTCGTGACCAATACCCACAATATGGCCTGGGTGTTTAAGCTGGATCATGAACAACTGTTACAAGATATTGAGCAACTTTGGTGTAGCAAGGCCTTTAAAGAGCAAAACTTCTCCAAGGTCAGTTACACCGATCCAGAGGGCATTTTGCAGGAGATGTACCGGGTTAAACGGGACGGGTTTGTGTTGTTGGCCCGTGGCATTCATGGGGAAAAGCAGGAAGAACAGAAAAAAGCCTACATGGAAGGCTTTGAGCATCAGGAAGATCTACTGGCTACTGATGAATCCAAAAATAAAAATCCCTTCCTGCAATGGAGCCATTTGGACATGATGAAGATGCAGGCTTCCATTGAAGCGGAACGTCGTATTATGAACCGGGCCAATTATTAGCACAAAAAAAGCTCTGATAAAGAGCTTCTTTAAAAGTATGGTGGGCGCTGACGGACTCGAACCGCCGACCCTCTCGGTGTAAACGAGACGCTCTACCAACTGAGCTAAGCGCCCGTCTGCTGACGGACTTTATTTATACCCAAAGCAGTAGAGCTGGTCAACAGAAAATATCCGGGCGGCGGCAGGTGTGTGCTTGCTGCCTCATTCTGCTGGGATGGTGGTAATAGAAAGCACATCTTGCTCAGTGATGATCCACTGGGCCGGTTGGTCCCAAGAATCTCTGGGCAAAATCTCCATCAATAATGCAGCGGGCACAGCGCCCACCAGTAAGGGCTGTTTTCCGGCTTGCCGGGCAGCTTCTAAAAAGCGATCGAAATAGCCTTTTCCATACCCCAGGCGGAATCCTTGGCGATCAAAGAGCAAGCCGGGCAAAATCAGGCAATCCTCATCACGTACATTGGGTGGGTGCACTCTGAGCTCTGCGTTTTCCGGGGCCTGCGGTTCCGCAATGCCATAGTTACCGGCTTGTAAATGTTCGAAGTCACCACAGGGCACAAAGTGCATTTCCTGTCCGGGTGGCACTACGGGTAGGAACCATTCTTTTTCCGGGTGCTGGCGAACCAGTGGCCGCAAATCCAGTTCATTTTTGATGGGGTAATAGAAAAAGACCCGTTCGGCCGATTTGAAGCCGCTGAACCCCGCAATTCGCAAACAAATCGCTTCACTGATCTCCGAAATCGGCAACTGTTTTCGCTGGCTCAAGGCTTGTTTTCTCAGTGCCGATTTGGTGAAATTTGCAGGGGGCAAATGGCTCATCTATTAAGCTTTCAGGCTGAAAATTAAAGTTTTCCCGAAGTGGGTCGATGATCAATATCAAGTGATAAAGCCAGGAGGCTCCTCACACTTTATGATAAACGATCGCAATCAATTTTGTTTCCGTCTCAAGCAGGCCAGGCAAGAAGCCAAACTGAAGCAGGAAGTGGTGGCTCGCTACTTGCAAATTCCCACCTCTGCGGTTTCCTCCTTTGAGTCTGGCAGTCGAAAGCTGGATGCTCTGGAACTATTCATGCTGTCAAAGTTGTACAAAAAGCCCATGGAGTGGTTTTTCAGCGAGCGGCCTGATTACATGTTCATTGCCAACCGGGCCCAAACGGATGCCGATGACCCCCTGATCGCCGAATGCTTCAAGTTGCTCAAAAGCGCCCCCAAGCACTTGCAAAAAAGTGCGGCCTACGGTGTTATTGGCTTTTTAAGCGAACGCTAAGTACTCCCACTTCAGACAAAGTGTGACTATCAAACTTTCAAGTGGCAGTTTCTCCACCCAATAGGTGAAATACACGCTTATTCGCCTGCATCTTAACCCACACTCGGTAACCTATGCTATATTGGTCTAATCTGGAACGAGTGTTGGAGTGTGGCAGCGAATTCATGACCGTAAGCCCCAGTAAAAAAAAGCCGGTTTATGCGGCTCTTTCTATTACGCATCAGGCTGTTGAACTGGTGGTATTCAACCCCAAAAGCTTATCGGTCGAGCAATCCTTCTCGATTCCGTTGCCAGATGGCGTGATTGATCCTGAGCTGGATCTGGTTCAGGATAGCGGCACTTTAAAAGAAGCCCTCAAGCAGCTGTTTCGGGCCGCCCGGCCCAAGGTGTCCGTGGTGCATTTGTCGGTGCCGGCCACATTGCTGCGTTTGGTTGAAATGCCCAAGGCGCTGGATGCAGCGGGGCTTTACCTATCCCTGTCCAGTGAGGCCGAACGATATAAAGCTTTTGATAACACCGAAGCGGTGGTTGATTTTTTCATTGTGAATAACCCACAACTGCCTGCGAGTATGCAGCAGTTGATGTTGGGGGCCATTCGCAGTGATGTGCTGGCTGTGTATCAGCATTGCCTGAAAGAGGTGAAGGTTAAGATTCACAGTGTGGGACTTGAGCCTTTAAATGTGCTTCGGGGGATGGCTGGGACTGGCGTGTTGGATAGCCTGGTTCAGCAAGTGGGTACCGATGCCCATTGGGGCATGATTCTGGCTGACCCCACCCATGTGCGTTTTTCCTTGTGGCAATGCGATCAGCTGCTGGAGTTTCGGGAATTGGCCATGGATACCCGCAATTTTGCCAGTGGTGCCAGTGATCCCATGCTGGTTGAAGACCTGTTGGAGGAAATCCGCCGCACCACCAAGACGCTTCAACCGGTGTTGTGGATGACTCAGAACATTCCCAGTCAATTGTGTGACGCCTTGTCCGGGCATTTGGAGTGTCCGGTGCGCAATGCCCCGTTGGGCAATGCGGTTAATATGGCCCAACCCGTCAGCTTGGCAGGCATTGGCGCGGCCATGAGTTCGGTGGTTCCCTTTCCCTTTGATCTGGATATTATTGAAGGCGCTAAATCGGCCAATACTTCTGGTGGCGGATCTTCCAAAATAGCCTCTGGTCCTGTGGACACTGGCTCTGGTGGTGGTCCGGCCTGGTTGATTCCTGCAGGATTGGTCTCACTGCTTTTGAGTGGCATAGCCACGGGTGCTTTGTGGCTGTTGGCCACCAGTGTCGCTGGTCAGGTGCCTGGGGTTCAATCCAAGGTGGATGCCCTTAAAGTCGAAGTGTCCGGTTTAGAGAGTCGACAGAAGGAATTGAAGCGGAAAGCGGAGCTGGACCAGACCCTGATTGAGATACTGGAAACGGCTAAGGTCCGGAACTTTGTCTATGTGGCCTTAACCGATGATTTAAAAAGAAAAACACCCACCCAGATCTGGATTCAGTCCCTGGAAGTGAAAGACGGCCTGGCTTTAACCGGCAAGGCCCTGAATCACAAGGCGGTTATTCAGTTTGCCAAAAGTTTTGACGCGGCGCCCTATACCAAAGCGGTTTTGATTGATTCTATTATGGAAGGGACTATGGGGCCTAATCTGGTGTATGACTTTAAAATCAGCGGCGGGGTGAATCTGGATAAATCCTTGTTGCCCTCCCAGAGCACACCCGTTTCCAAATCGGATGCCAAACCACAAACTTCCGGAGCTTGATAGAGAATGGCCTTGAAACAGTCTGAAAAAACACTGGTTGGGGTTGCCATGATTGCAGCCGGGATTGCCTTGGTGGTTGCGGTCGGCTTACCTCAATTTGACGCCTATAATGCCAGCAATACCGAGTTGACGAGTTTAAAGGATGAGATCACCTCGCTGGAGACCCAGAAAACTTCGTTGGCTGCTCAGATCAAAATTTTGGAAAAAAACACCGATATTCCATCGGATATTAAGGTTAAAACTTTTACCCCTGATACCCGTGAGCAAATGATTAAACAAATGCTGGATCAAGCGGTCGGGCTGGCATCAGGGACTGGTAATATATTTATTAGCCTGTCTCCGGTTGAAGTGGCCCCCTTTCCCGGTACGGCAGAGGCTGCCGCAAAGGACGGACAAAGTGGGGATGCGGCTCAGGGAGAGAATAAAGACACCGCCAATAGTGACCAAAGTGAGTCGGCTGATGCCAGTGCTGGCGCAGAGGCGTCTGGTGCGGATGGCGAGAGTAAGGAACCCCCACCCCCGCCGGCTCCTACACTGAGCACCTTTGGTTATGAACTGGCCGTCCGGGGAACCTACGATACCATTCAAAAATTTTTGCAAAAGATGACCCAACAAAAAGAGCTGATGGAAATCCTGGAGATGACCCTGGAAAATGAAGCAACCGCCACATCAGGCAGTTCCTCCAGTAGTGGCAGCTCAACATTAGCCAACCCCAAGTCCCCCATCAAGTTAAAGGTCACATTGCGATTGGCCATGCAGCAAGTCGAACCTTAAAAAAAGTCCACAAAATAAAAACCTGTAACATTGCTGCTACAGGGTTGGACATAGGCTGGGTTGAAATCTGATTGATGGTGAACACGGAGGGTCGTTGTTCTGGATCAATCAAGTTTCTATGTGGGATTGCTGTGTGATTACTGAATCATTTCTGAATGTTGGATGCGATGTGCATCTCTCTTGATTTAATAAAAACAAAATTAAGGACGGGATTGCTGCCTAAGTTATAAACTTTAACAATTTCCATAGAAACTCTATATCCTGCTTATTGCGGTGGTAGTCTGCCCAGATAGACAAAAAAAACCACTAGAGCGTGACTCTAGCGGTACAAGGTGTGTCCAGTGGAAAAGTTTGTGGAATGTCAGTCCAGGTTAATCTTGTGGCTGTGCCAGGGGCAGCAGCTCCATATTCAGCAAACGGGCTTTGGTACGCGCTTTTTGACGTTGCTCTGACAAGCGGGACAGAATGTGGCTGTAACAACTCAGCAGGTACTCATGCTCTTCTTTGGGCAAGCGGTTTTCACCACTGCGCAATAACAGCTGGGCTTGCCGGTACTTTTTGAGCCGCAATAGCAAAACAATGTTCTGATCATAGAGACTGGGCAAGAGGAAATACTGATGGGGTCGAATCTGCTCAAAGGCTCGTACGCAACAGGTCAGCGCTTCCCGGTATTTGCCCAGAGCGTCTAGCACCCCGGCTTGAGAAATTAATGCCTCCACGCTGTCCGGGTTAATGGACAGGGCCAGGTTAAAGGTTTCCAGCGCATCCTGATCCCGATTGAGGCAGTATAAAATATCGCCGCGCAACACCAGGGCGCGCATGTCTTTGGGTTCCAGCTCCAATGTCTTTTCAACCATCCCCAAGGCCGACTCGTAATCGCCTTCGTAAATAAACAAATCCCCGGCTGTTTTTAAATACCGTTCCGCCGAAAAATTGAGAACCTTGCTCAAAAAATTCATCCTGGCGACAACCCTCACTCTCTCGTATGAATTCGTGGTTCTGATTTCCCAGTGTTTTTTGGAATCCCATCCCGATTTCTGTAATCCATCTTAGCAAACCGTACGCATTTCACATGCGTAATATTTATGGAGCGGGTCGTAAAAGCGCACTCAGCCATACCTTAATTACTCTCAAATCCCTGTAATCATTTATTTGTGTAGTCTGCAAGCAAGGTAAGCTACAAAAGCCTCGGCTGAATTGCTCAGGAGGAAAGTAATAAATCGTAACAATCAAACCTCAATCCTAAATGAGGGTGACTGAGGGCTTTTGTTCCCAAAGTGAAGTTCAGGAATCAAAAAATAGGCTGACCCCGTTAAAACTGATCTCAAGAGTTTGGGGGAAGTGGCCGATATGGAAATGGCGCAAGATGAAATCAATGAATGCGCGTTAATTCCAATCGAATGGGTTACTATCAATGCTTTTCCATGGACACCTCAGAGACAGTCACCACTGTCACAATCTTTTCCGGACCCTGGCGACTTCTGGCTTGCTGGTCTTTAGCCTGAGTTTGGCCTTGAGCCCGGAAGCCATGGCCCAACGAACCACCCTGAGGGGGGCGGCTTCCTACACCCAGGATGATATTGATCTCCCGCTGCCCAATTACTACACCCGGCCCTATTATCCGCACAGCACCACCATTCAGCGCGCGGATCGCTATGCGGATCAGTTCAAACTGAAGGCTGCGGAGAGCCTGTACAACGAAATTCTGGATCAAAACCCAAGATCGGCAGCGGCCTGGAACGGGTTGGGCAAAGTGGCCTTTTATAAAACCACCTCCTCCAACCAAAACCTGCGGGATGAGCAGGATCGGTTGCGGGCGGAGGCCCGACAGAGTTTTCTCAATGCCCTGCGTTACCAGCCCGGCTACGTGGAAGCCCAGGTCAATCTGGCCCGGGTGCTGATGGAAGAGGGGCGCATGAGCGAGGCCGGAGAATGGTTGCAGAAAGCCTTGTGGTTTGGCCCCAGAGATTACCGGACCCTGGCCGGACAGGGTGAGTGGCTGGTCCGAAAGGAGCGCTACGATGAGGCCGTGCCTTATCTCCGGCGATCCATTCAATTGAATTCAGCGGGAGACAGTGCCCACTACTTTTTAGGAACGGCTTACGCCGCTTTGAACCGCCAGGATGATGCCCTGGATCAGTTTCAAACCACCATTTGGCTGAATCCCAACAACGCCCCGGCCCATTATCAAATGGGGCTGATTTATCAGAAACAGGGCAACGGCTCGGCAGCGGTGGAGCATTACCAGACCGCCCTGCATTTGAAACCGGAATTGTACACCGCCCGGGAACAACTGGCCAAATACCTGGAGGACAAGGGCGATCTCAGTCAGTCCCTGTTTCACTGGAAGCGCCTGCAAGAATCCTACCCAGGCGATTGGGAGATGACCCATCGTATTGCTCGCCTGTCCCTTAAAAATCAGCAGCCGGATGTGGCCATAGCCCAGTATCGGCAGTGGATGAAGGAGCACCCGTATGACACCCAGCGGGCGGAAACGGGACTCTCTGTAGCCAAGACGGAGCTGGCCAAACTAAAAATGCGGGATGCTGACTATATCAGCCAAGGCGAGGCCAAGCGATATGTGGAGCAAGCGCTGGACTATCAGCCCAATAATTTTGAGGCCCGTATGCTCAGTGCCAAGCTGGATCGGGAAATGGGTGGGGCCAAATCACCGCTTGCTGGCAAGGAGCCGGGCATGGTGGATGTGGCTTTGCGCCAGCCCAGCCAGCAACCGTATCAATCGTTTGAACAGGGGCGCCTGTGGTTGGCCCGCTACCAGTTCGGTCAGGCCGAAACCGCCTTTCGGGAAGCCCGTCGGGTGGGGGAAGGCAACCGGAATGACATGGTCTTTGGAGAGTTGTTCCTGAATATGGGTATGCCCGAACTGGCTCAGGAGTGCTTTAGAAAGGTGCTCATCAGTCAACCGGCCAACGCCTCCGCCCAAATGGGCACCTATAAAGCCAAAGAAGCCCAGATGAAATCCCGGGAATTGATGGCCGAAGCGCTGGACATTAGTAACCGTGAGAATTGGACTGTGTCCATCGATAAGCTGGAACGGGCCCTCACCCAGAACATCAAGAACGCGGAAGCGCATTACCGGCTGGGCCAGTTGTACGAGAAAACCCGTCAGTACGCCCAAGCGGCGGATCATTACTACGCCTACATCAATCTGGCCCCGCAGGGGGATTGGGTGGATACGGCCAAAACCCGCATTGGCAAACTGACTGAAAAAATGGCCCGTAACGCCTACGGCAGCGCCTCCTGATAGGACAGCAAATCCCAAAGCACATTTGGCTAAGGCTGCTTCGGTTGGGCTTTTTCTTTCAAAGTTTTGGGTTTTAGGCTATACTTTTCAATGTTTTAAGGAGCGGATACCTTTATTGTCAGCGTCCTGCTGCGTTCCCATTGTGGTATCCGAGTCCCCAGTTACTCAGATTTTCAAAATGATTGGCTCTCTCAATGAGTCTTTTCTCAAATCCATCGAAGGCAAGTTCAGCCCCATTCGCTCCTCAATCCTACCAACCGATTAATAAACGGTTTCTTGAGGAAGAAATTCTGCCCCACGTTTTTAAACCGGCCCGCTATCTGGGACTGGAACAAGGGACATATCACAAGCCGTTTGCCCAGTCGGCCGTGCGCATGGCGGTGGCTTTCCCCGATCTCTACGAAATCGGCTTTTCCAATTACGCCTTAAAAATGCTGTATTCGCTGGTCAACCAGCAGCCCGATTACATGTGCGATCGGGTGTATGCGCCTGCCCCGGACTTCAAGGAGAAAATCCTGGCCCATCAGCTTCCGCTGTATGGGGTGGAGAGCTTTGTGCCTTTAAAGCACTTTGATGTTCTGGCCTTTTCCCTGCAATACGAGCTGAACTACACCACCATCTTTGGTCTGCTGGAAACCGCCCAAATCCCATTTCGCAGTGTGGACCGATACAGTGAGGCTTATCCCCTCCTGATTGCCGGTGGACCAGGCAGTGCCAATCCCATGCCGCTGGCCCCGTTTTTCGATGCCTTTATTATTGGCGATGGGGAAGAGGTGCTGCTGGAGGCGCTGGCCACTGTTCGGCAAGGGAAGAAAGACCGTCTGCCCAAAGCCGAATTGCTGAAACGACTGGGGCAACTGGAAGGTCTGTATATTCCGGGTGTGACTGAGAAAGCCTACAAACGGATTGTGGATATCGCTGAAAATCCGGTAGATGTGGCCCCTTTAATTCCCCTGATTGGGGCCGTGCATGATCGCATTACCGTGGAAGCCCGCCGGGGCTGCGATCGCATGTGTCGCTTCTGCCAACCCTGCTTTATTAACTTGCCTGTTCGGGAACAAAGTATTGAAAACATCAAGCAATCGGCCCTGAAGGAAATTCAAAAGACCGGCTACGAAGAGTGTTCGCTGTTATCGCTCTCCATTGCCGATTACTCCTACTTCAAACCGCTCATTCTGGAAGTGGCGGAAGCCTTGGCCGATGAAAATGTGTCGTTGTCCTTGCCCAGTCAACGCGCGGATCGCTTCAGTCTGGATGTGGCCGAAGCCGTGCAAAGCATTCGCAAAAGCACCCTGACCTTCGCCCCGGAAGCCGGTACGGCCCGCTTGCGGGATGTCATCAACAAAAACCTGACCGATGCCGAGATTATGAACGCGGTGACCACGGCCTATCGGGCTGGCTGGAACAAGGTCAAGCTCTATTTTATGATTGGCTTGCCCACCGAAACGCATGATGATCTGGATGGCATTGTGGATTTGATTCGCCGGATGCAGCAGACCTGTCTGGAAATCAAGCGGGAACCGGGCCTGTCCATGAAGCATTTTCTGGACATTAACGTGACCCTGTCCAACTTTGTGCCCAAGCCGCACACGCCGTTCCAATGGTTCCCCCAGGACACCATGGAGCAGCTGTACCACAAGATTGAGTACCTGAGAGAACAGTTCAAGCAGTTTAAAGGCGTCAAGCTGAACTTTACGGATCCAGAAATTAGCAAGCTGGAAGCGGTCATTTCCCGAGCGGGAACGGAACTGGCTGACGTGATTGAAGCCGCCTATCGCAAGGGTGCTTATCTCGATGCCTGGGACGATTTGCGGAACTTTGACCGCTGGTTTGAGGCACTGGAGGAAAAGGGCATTCATTATGAAGCCTATACCCGTGACCGGTGCTGCGATTTGGATGAAGTCTTGCCTTGGGACGCCATTGATGTGGGCTTGACCAAGTCCTGGTTGCAGGAAGAGTACAAGAAGGCCACCCAGGCCAGCAGTACCACCCCCTGCTTTGAGACCTGCAGTGTGTGTGGGGTGTGCGGGGCTTACAGCACCTGGCCCAAGTTTATTGAAACGCCTACTTTCAAGAACGTGAAGCGCATCCAGAACACCATGGATCAGGCGATGGGCCAGCCAGAGTTGCCCAACAATTCGAAAGATCCGGTGTGCAAAGTGCGTCTGACCCTTCAAAAGCTAGGGGATTTGCGCTTTATCTCGCATCTGGATTGGCTGCGGATGGTTTACCGGGCCATTGCCCGCAGTAAATTGCCGGTTGCCTACAGCAAGGGTTTTAATCCGCGCCCTAAAATCGGCTTTTCCCCGGCCTTGCCCTTATTCACCCAAGCCGAGGCCGAGTATCTGGACATTGAGCTTGTGACACCCATGACCGGGGTTCGGGAAAAGCTGAACGCCTTCTTGCCACCGCAAAGCCAGATTCTGGAGGAAGTCATGCTCCCGCTTTCAGTGCCCAGCATTGATATGGGCATTGAAGCCCTGCAGTATCGGGCAAGTTACTCCACTGGTACGACTTGCACCGATCCGCAATCACAGGTTAATATGAGTGAGCGCATTGCGTTTCTGAAATCACAATCGATTTTGCCAGTCGAAGTCGAGGTTACCCAGAAATCAGGGTCTCGCAAGCGCACCACAAAAAAAGTTTTAGATTTAGTACCATACCTTGAAACGCTTGAGGTCGACGGAAACGGTCAGGTTTCCTTCACCCTTCGAAGGCTAAAGCCCGAAGGTGCGCGTCAAATCCAATCGGGAGATTCCCAGCCGGAACACGCCGACCAGACGAACGGGGTAGAAACGGGAAATGATGACTCAATTAGCCCATCCGCACGGCCTCAAAGTGGCCAGAACGTTGAAGAGAGTAACGTTCTGTCTTTGCAGCCGGTTTTAGAGGCTGGGCCCAGTTCTGTCAAACCCTCCTGGGTGCTAGATTTAATCAATCCAACCGTACAGTGGTCGTTGACCCGAACCTGTATTGTTCTGGATGCCAAGAGCAAACCAAAGCCAGCGGAGCTGTCCGCCGTTTGCAGCGGGTAATCCAGAGAGGCAAGAGAAAGCAGATCCAAAGTTTTATAACAGATTCTAAATGCATTAAAAGTTTTTTAAATTTTAAGGATTTCAGTGATGGCAAAACGCAAAATTATCATTTCGGAGAACGACAACATCGCCGCCTTAATGGAGGACGATCGGGCTGTGGAATTTATCATCCACCGGGGCGACATGCTCTTGGGGGATGTGTATCTGGCCACTGTGGAAAATATTCTTCCCAGTATTGATGCCGCCTTTGTGAACGTGGGCGGGGACAAGATGGGCTTTTTGCACTCCAGCGACGTGCCGGGAAAAGGGGATTTGAAAAATCGCCTGGAGCCCAAACAGCAACTGGTGGTGCAAATCATGAAAGAACCCACCGGGCACAAAGGCCCCCGGGTCAGCACCAACATCAGCTTGCCGGGCCGCTTTTTGGTCATGATGCCCGAATCCAAGGGGATTAGCATCTCTCGCAAGATTGTGGAAACCGCCGAGCGTTCCCGCTTAAAGTCCGTGGTCAGCCTGATTAAACCGCCGGGCGTGGGCGTGATCATCCGTACGGAAGCCTCTAACCAGAAAGAATCTGATATTACCGAAGACTTTGAAACCTTGCTGGAGCGCTGGCAGAACATTGTGTCCATGGCCGATACGGCCAGCCCGCCTACTTTGTTGTACCGGGATCAGGATCTGCTGTACCGGGTCATCCGGGAAGCGGTGACCGAGGACGTCACCGAGATTGTGGTAGATACCGCTTTTGGCCAGCAACGGGCTCAACAATTGCTGCAAAACTGGAATATGGACAAAGGGGTCAAAGTGACCCACTACCAAGGCACTCAGCCCATTTTGGTGGGTACTGGCGTGGACAAGGAAATCAAGCTGGCCCTGAACACCAAAGTGCCGTTGCCCAGTGGCGGTTACCTGTACATTCAGCCCACCGAAGCCTTGACCGTGGTTGATGTCAACTCCGGTAAATTTACCAGCCTGCAATCCCAGGCGGAAACCATCAAGCTCACCAACCTGGAAGCTTGCAAGGAGATCGCCCGACAGCTGCGCCTGCGTAACATCGGCGGGATGATCATTGTGGACTTTATCGATATGGAGTCCCGGGCCAATCAGTTGACTGTGCTGCAAAGCTTTGAGAACGAACTGGCCCCGGATAAATCCAAGCCGCAAATTGGCCAGCTTTCCGATTTGGGACTGGTGGAAATGACTCGCCATCGTCAGGGACAATCCTTGAGCGAGATTTTCACCCGCCGTTGCCATTCCTGCGGCGGCACTGGGCACGCTCTGGAAGAATTTAGCTGGATGCACGGGGGCGAAGGTGATAGCCGTGGCGGTCGTCATCAGCAAGGTCGCAGCAAATTGCCCACCCGGCAGCCCAATCGCTTGCAGCAATTGCCCAAGCCCGCTGCCTCGCTCAGCAATAAAAAGGACAAGGCCCGAGTGGCATTGGGCAATCTGGCCGAAGTGGCCATCCAGAAGAAGGGTGAGCCGCAAGGCCCACAATCCACGATTACCCCTGGCACCGTGCTGTTGAACAATCTGGCCAACAAGAAAAATCCTCAGGTGGAGCAAGAAAGCTGGCTGGAGCACTTCACGGAGAAACTGAACAAACTGGCAGGGGTGCGCTTGTCCGCTGTGGCCAAGTTGTCCTTTATGCCCAACGGCATTAACAGCGTTCTGACCCGCATTAACCCCAAGGCCAACGACATTGTGACCCTGGTGCACTCCATTGAGAATTCCGCCCACATGCCGTTCCTGGAACGCCGGGATTTGGAAGAGTCCGCTGATTTTGATGAGGACGGTAACGAGGACGGTGGCGATGAAGCGGCTGAGGAATCGGGGGATGAGGCTGAAGAAGTGGTCGCTGAAGGTCGCTTGAAACCCGGTATGGCCCACGGAAAAGTCCGTCGTGGTCGCTCCTTACGGGATGAAATCGTCTCTGATTTGGCAGACAGTCAATCGGAACCGGATGAAATCACTGAAGCCAGTGCAGAAATGGCGGAAACTCTGGAACCCGTTGAGTTACTGCTGGATGCCTCTGATGAGGAAGAGATTGAGCAGCCTGCCGAAGTGGTTGAAAAGCCCCGTCGAGGTCGTGCCATCAAGCGCAGCGCTGAAATTATTGACGAATTGCCCGAGTTGCCCCTGGAAACCGAATTGCTGGACGAGGGGGACGGGGTCGATGACGATGAGTTACTGCCTTCCTTGCTGGATGACACCGATGATTCCGATGATTTTGAAGACGGTGACGACGAATTTGACGCGGATGAAAGCGGTGGAGGCACCGCGGTGGCCGTAGCCCAGTCGGAAGCGGCTAAAAATCGCCGTCGCGGTGGACGCCCTGCCAAGCGCAGTTTAAAAAAGCCGCCCACCAAGCGCTAGACAAACTAAATCCAAAGAACACCAAAAAGCCTGAAGTAAACGCTTCAGGCTTTTTAAATTCAGAGAAGGAGGGGCAATATTATTTTTAAGGTAAGTATCCCTTCACAACACGTTTGTAACTGTTTGAGTACAGCGAGTTAAAAAAGCGTGCATCCAGCCCTTAGCTTGGATGCTTTTGGATTTGTTTGAGCTGAACGCAGTTTTAGAAACTTGTTGTGAAGGGATACTTACCATGTTTAATGTTGTGAAGGGAGCCTGACCTGATTGTTAAAAATGCATGGCCAGCAGGCGTTCCACATGATGCCCGCCAATAATGTGCTGTTCCACGATTTCAGCCACATCGTCCGGTTCCACGTTGTAATACCAGACCCCAGCCGGATAAATGAGCACGGCTGGTCCAATAGCGCACAATCCCACCGATCCGCAGGTGGTTACAATCACAGTGCCTTCCATGGATCCCCGTTTGCCATATAGTAATCCTTTTTCGGCCAGCACTTCCCAGAATTTGGCCAGGGTGGCCTCGCTGTTGTTCTTGCTGCAGGAGGTTCCGGTACATACAAACACGTGGGTGTTGATGTTGGCTTTGGTCACGGGGGCTTTCAGGGCCAGTTCCGTGGGGTCCAGTTGCGTTTTCATGGCTAGCACTTCCTCAGGTCCAAAAAATGATTCAGTTGTATCAGTTGAGTCGTATCAGTTGAGAATGAGATGTAGAAGGTCAATTATAGTTCAAGCGAGCGCGTTTTATTTAACCGGAATTTCAGCTAAAGTATAGGCTAAAGATGTTTTGAGGTGGAGATTTCCCCATGAGCGAACAACTGATAAACAAAGACGCCATTGGTCAGGCCATTGGCCGCATTCCCAGTGGGGTGTTTATTATTACCGCCCAGCGCGGCGAGCAGAAAATCGGCATGATGGGCTCCTGGGTGGCTCAGGCTGGGTTTGAACCGCCCGTGATTTCGGTGGCAGTGCACCAGGATCGCGAAATTTACAAGGTGATTGAGGAAACGGGTCGTTTCAGCGTGAATGTGCTGAGTAACGAGAACATGAACCTGATGAAAGCGTTTTCTCGCTACACCCCCGAACAATTTAATGAAGTGCCTCATGAGATCAGCGAAAACGGCATTGTGCTGACCGAAGCGGTGGCCGTGATGCACTGTCGGTTTGTGGGTAAATGCACGCTCAGCGAGCATCACCTGTTTTTGGGTGAAGTGATTGACGGGGCGTACCTGAACCACGAGCAAGCCCCCATGGTGCATTTGCGCAAATCCGGCTTTAACTACTAATAGTCTGTGGATTTTTCATGACCATCCATCTGCGTCTGCAAGGAGGGGCTGTGATTGTGCCGGTCAAAGTGACGCCCAAAGGCAGCCGTAATGAAATTCTACCTTTCAGGGACGGCGATGTCTGGGTGAAAGTCAAAGTGACCGCCCCACCGGAAGACGGACAGGCCAACGCGGCTTTGTTGGTGGTCTTGGCCAAGCAGCTTCAGTTACCATCCAGCCGACTGCGCTTGGCCAGTGGACTCCAGGCCCGCCAAAAACAGGTGGCCGTCGCCGTATCCAATGCTGAGGAGATGGCTGTTCTGCAAGCCCGCTTGGCTCAGGTCTTGCACAGTGATCCGGCCCTTTGTTTTACTTAATAAGCCTTTTGCAAACGGGAGCTAATTGGGGTTTAAACACCGGATTGTCCAAACATGCGAATGACTTCCCATAGCAGGCGGGGTTGGGCAGGGCCATTCAGTACAAATAATTCGCCCCGGCGGTTGTTGGCCAAATTGGCCGGAGAAACCCGGGCGTTATCCAGTACCGCGTATGCGGGCGCCCCTTTGATGTTCAGTTGGCTCATTAATTTTTGGGTGGAGGCGTTTTGGGTGTTTAGGTGAATGACGTTTAAGTTGGGTTTTCCGCTGATTTCAAAGCCGGTTAAATAGGGCTGCATGTCCTGACACGGCGTGCAATGCTCGCTTTCAAAGGACAGAAGTAGTAAATGATTCAAAGGCCGTACCTCACTGTCCCCAAGGCGGGGAATATCAAGATCGGTGGGCAACTCAATGGCTTTGAGCTGATTGGTGTGCCGCAGTAATTGTTTTTCCAGAATGATGGGGGTAATCAGTTCCTGCATTTTATAGACCGCTTGCCCGTCTGTGTTGTAAAGCACATAGGTGGGGGTTCCCCTGAGCTGAAAGGCATCCCAGTACTTGCGGTTGCTTTCATCGGCCACGTTAATATGACGAAACACAACCTGGCTGTGGGTTTTTCGTTCCATCACCTTGAGCTTGGGGGCCATCATCTGGCAGGTGCCGCAGTAATCGGCGTAAAAGTCCAGCAGGACCCATTTCCCCGCAGCGTTTGATTTAAAACTATCGGGCAGCACCGGGGTTTCCGCCCAGCCGGTTAAAACCGATAACAGACTGAAGACGCCCAGAATCAGCATAAGAAAATTCTGGCGAGTCAGCGTGCGTCTCAATTCAGTATTTAGGACGTGAATGAATGGGTGGGTCACTGGCAAAATCCCTTAAGCTTTCCATCTATCCTGGGGGAAAAACGGGACGAAAATTCGGAATCGGGGCCGGATGGCTCGCCTGTCGGTCTCTATCCTTTTCTGTTATCATAACATTTTAGTCTGCCTTATATGCGGGCATACTGTTTTTAAAAGAGGGATATTCCAGACAATGAGCGCTGAACATCGAGCTCCCCAATCCAAATCTCCAGACAACAAGGTTTATATTTTTGATACCACCCTGCGGGATGGAGAGCAGTGCCCGGGCGCTTCCCTCAGAAATCATGAAAAATTGCTGATTGCCCGTAAACTGGCAGCCTTGAATGTGGATATCATTGAAGCGGGTTTCCCCTTCAGCAGCCCGGGCGATTTTGAATCGGTCAAGCAAATTGCCACCGAAATTCAGGGGCCGACCATTTGTGGTTTGAGCCGAGCCACCCCACAGGACATTGAAGCCACCTGGGATGCCGTTCGTTATGCTCAAAAACCACGGATTCATACCTTCATTGGCACCAGCGATATTCATATTCAGGCCAAGTTCAAGAAAACCCGCCAGGAGATTCTGAATATTGCCCGGGACATGGTGGCACTGGCTGCCTCCAAGTGCCCGGATGTGGAATTCTCCGCGGAAGACGCCGGTCGTACCGATCCGTTTTACCTGTACAAGGTCATTGAAGCGGTTATTGACGCCGGAGCCAGAACCGTCAATATCCCCGATACGGTGGGTTATACCATCCCGGATGAGTTTGGCCGCCTGATCAAGGGCATTATGACCAACGTGCCCAACATCGATAAGGCCATTATTTCCGTGCACTGCCATAACGATTTGGGTTTGGCCACGGCCAACAGCATTGCCGGTATCCAGAACGGGGCCCGGCAGGTGGAATGCACCATTAACGGCATTGGAGAACGGGCTGGCAACGCCGCCATGGAAGAAGTAGTGATGGCCCTGAAGGTTCGTCCGGAATATTTTGAAGGCATTTACACCGATATTGAGTCGGTTCATTTTGCCGAGGCCAGCAAGATGGTGTCCGAGTTGACCAGTATGCCGGTGCAGTACAACAAGGCCATTGTGGGACGCAACGCCTTTGCCCACGAGTCCGGTATCCATCAGGACGGCTTTTTGAAGGGGCGTTCTACTTATGAAATTATGATGCCCGAGTGGATTGGACTGAGCGAATCTTACCTACCGTTGGGGCCTCGTTCCGGTCGGGCCGCGGTAAAAGCCCGCCTGGAAAAACTGGGCCTGGTCGTTCAGGACGCCCAAATGCCCCAGTTCTTTGAGCAGTTCAAGCAACTGGCCGATGAACAAAAACGGGTGGAAGATGACGACTTGAAGCGGTTGTATGAGCAAATCCTGGCCAGCGCATAGTTCCAGTTCACCGCAGCACCCAGAGGTCTCGGAGGCGGATAGCCCCCCTGCGCGTTATGAGACGTCTCACTCTGATCCTGTGATCGCTCGACTGGGCCGAAACTGGCACCTGATTGTGTTGCCGGGCTTGATGGGCCTGATGCTCTGGATGATCACGTCACTCCTGTGGCCGCAGCCCCAAGCGGAGATTACGCTGAAGCCATTGCAGGCCAACGGGTTAAGCGATGCTTATACGCTGCCTGCCGAAGAGACGCCAGCCCTCGGAGAAGAAATTGGGGAAGAAATGGCGGCGGTTACTGAGACTGAGCCGCAAGCTGGTGCGGAATCGGAGTCTGTCAGTACTGCTCAATCCACCCGAAAAAAGCATGCCCGGCCCAAGGCTTTCTTCAAGAAATCAGCCCATCCGCCGGTCACCAACCTGAACACGGCCAGTCTGGCCCAATTACAACGGTTGCCCGGTATTGGCCCCAAAATGGCCCAGCGCATCGTGGAATACCGAAAAGCCCATGGCGCCTTTGCAAGCCCGGAGCAGGTGATGGATGTCAAAGGCATTGGCCCCAAGAAGTTTGAAAAGCTTAAAGCCTTTTTAAAAGTGTAAGCGAACGCAATATTAAGAAAAGCTAACGGCCCCTATGCCTGTGCCCTTGTGGGGGGTAGCATGAGCGCACTTTGGTTACGTATGTTGTAAAGGACTCGCTATGAGCATGAATTTCCCCCCGGCCTTTCCGCCCAATTTCCCAATGCCAGCGCCGCAATTTCCAATGGCACCGCAACCCGGCTTTCAAATGCCCTTTCAATCCCAGCCCGGTTTAATGCCTGCCGCACCCGAGATGGCCAATTTGGGCGCTATGTCTTCCCAACCCATGATGGGCCAACCGCAGCCCGCGCTTGGGCTGGCTCCCGGTTTTAATCCTCAAGCCCTGATGGGTCAACAACCTCAGCCAATGCCCGGCATGCCCTTTCCCGGTCCTCAGCCCGGCTTGATGCCCCCCATGGGCAATGGCATGAGCCTGAACTTGCTGGCTTAAGTTACTGGTTTTATTTAAAAAGCGTCTGTCCCCACTGGGATCAGGCGCTTTTTTGATGCTTCAATCACCGGCTTCAATAAGATGGCAGGAGCAGCTTAAGAAACCGGTTGTTGTGAGTTTGAACAAGGACTGGAAACGGATTTTGATCGAATGTAAACGATTCAGGCAATCCAGAGTCATTGCATGTTTTTATTTGATTGAGGGTTGATAATCGGATTTATCACCGATGCCATCAACCAGACTTGGGAAGGGAAGCCTGACATGGAGGTGAAAGGCTTTATTCAATGTGTGTTTGGGGTATATCGACCGGATTTTAATCAATTTCCGGATGGATTCACTGTAATGGCATGGGTAAACAAAGGCTGGTAGTTCAATTTTAAATGAGTGTCTGGTTGTAAACCGTCCACGGGATGTGATTTGCAGCACCCGACAGGCATTTTAGCACTTGAATCATAGGAATGGGTATCACCCAAGGCAGCAAGGCTTTGGTGTTTGAAGGTAAAGAGTTCGGGGTATAGGCTCCCTCTTTTAACCTTCTTCAGTGTAGAATGTTAATGTGGAGTAATATTATGGCGGCTCGACAAGCGTTAATGGTGTCCAAGTCATCATCCGACTCACCTCAGAAACCCCGTAAGACAGTCAACGACTACGTTGATCTGATTGAAACTGTAGCCCGGGTAGAGTTTAGCAGACTTCCAAACCACCTGATTGATTTCAGCGAAGTGGTTAACATTGGCGCTATCGCCATTCACGTGCTGCTGACTTCCAATCCGGACCGTGACTTTAACGTCACTTATCTCTCTACCGCCATTAAATGGGCCATCCGCAACGAGTTGCGTTACCGCTACAAGTGGTATTCCCTGAAGCAAGTGAGCATGGACTCCAGCCAGGACGCTTCCGCGGAGAGCGGCGAAGACGATGAAGTCAGCGCTGGCTTTGAAGCCGAAAAGGGTAAAGCCCGTGAAGCCGTCTACGGGGCCATCCTGTCTGTGGACAGCATGATGGAATCGGACAATCCTCACGAAATTAAAGACAACGCCTACACCCCGGAAGAAAATTCCGAGTTGAAGGAAATGGCCAAAGTGGTTCGGGAAGCTATTTCCAAGCTGCCCGAGCGGGAAAAACAAATCATCGAGGCTCGCTTCTTCAAGAATATGAAAATGCGTGAAATCGGGGAAACCTACAACATCTCCCCCTCTCGGACCTCTCGCATTGTACAGGCTGGTTTAGACAAGATTAAGCTGGAATTGCAGCGTCGGGGCTATAATCCCAATTTCAGCTAGACAATTCCTTTATAACCATTAAAGACCACTGATTCTATTGATTCAGTGGTCTTTTTGTTGGGAGGTATTGGGTATCTTTTGCCATTAATGGGCGTCGTGATTGGCGTAGATGTCATCTCTAAAGAAGTCACGCTGGGCATCGCCGTTCACTGTATCCACAAAGCGTTTCAGGAAGAAGGCGCCAACCAGGGCCAAGCCACTGCCCACCGCAAAGTGCTGGGGCGAGTTGAACATCAGTTTGACCGGGCTTTTGATGACGGTCCACAATCCATTGCCAACGGAACTGCCTACCCCTTTCAGGGTTTTCCAGGCTGTACTGTTAAAGAAGTTGCTGTCATTCCACCACTTTGCGATGCCACGACCGTACCCGCACATATTTTTGTGCCCGATGGTGCCATACAAGCCAGCCAGCCCCACGCCTAGCGGCAACAGGTTTGGACCCACCACATTGCTAAAGAAGTTGCTGACCTTGATTTTAAAGGTTTGCCAGTGCTCTTTCAGCCGCATGGGGCCGTATATCAAGAAGCCCTGAAATTTATGATCCAGCATATCCATGCCCGGGTTTCCCGAGTATTGTCCCCAGGCGTGAGAACCATAATGATAATCGTTGGTGGTTTTCAGCCCGGAGATCTTTTGATCGACTTCCTGTCTGCTGCCGACGAAAGCATCCTGCATGCGCCAAGCGGCAAAGCCCAAGGCACCGGCTGTGAATAACCCTAAAGAGGTTTTGCTGAGGCCACTGCTGGCAATCTTTCTAGCTGCGTCCGATCCTGGTTTTATTCCATCTGCGGGCATTAGCGGTACCCCTCCTGTAGGTTCAAGCGTTGTCCCAGTGCCGGGTTCTGCCCAGCCGAATTCATTAAGGCCATGGGCGATGGGCTGGGGCTAAGGTAATTCAATTGCTGGCCAGTGCCAATGGCGGGTGACTGGTAGGCACTCGCACTTCCCGGTGGCGTGGCGGCAGCCTGCGGCATGGGCGCGGGTGCTGACATGCCCGATGCTTCAGTCGGTGCACCTGCAGGCGCGGTGGCAGGGGGTGTTTGAGCGGGCGCGGAGCGGGCCCGGGTGATCGGATCAATGGTCATGGCCCCCGGGGCCTTGTCAAAGCCTTGTCCTAAGGTCTGGTTGCGAATAGACCCCAACAGGGAGGAAATAATGCCGGACTCACCGCTAAGGCCAGTGGGTCGGTTGCTTAAATCACTCAGCAGGGACATAACCCCTTCTGATGGCTGTTGAACCCGCCCGGTCTGCAAGGCCAGCTCTCCAGCGGAGCGGACCACGGCACTGGGATCTTTCAGGATTTTTTCCATAAAGGCGTTCACATAGCGGCTGTAAGGTTCCCGCTGTGACAGGGTGGGATCCTGATCCAGGATTTTGAAAAGCTCCATGGCCGCATCGGCTCGGGTATCCTCGGTTTCGCTGTTCAGCCGCTCATTTAAGGAACGGATCTGGTGATCATTCAGAGCGCCGTCATCCAAGGGCGTGGTAGGCCCTTTGTTCTCGGCAGGCGGTGGTGTTTGTGGTGGTTGTTGTTGCGGAGGCATGGCCGGTGGCTGCTGTGGCGGCATGGCCGGTGGTTGTTGCTGTGGCATCGCTGCTTGCATAGGCGCTTGCGCTGGAGGCTGCACGGGCCTTGCCATCATGCTGGCCGGTGCCGGTTGCTGAACCGAACTGGGGTGCAAGCCATACAACCAGGGCGCCAGTAAATAGGGCGGTGGCACCGTGGCCGAAGGATCCAGCGAATTCACCGGAAAACTGGAGGCCGTTTGATAGGCATGCTGTGGCTGGGCGCACACGGAAGGCACCGCCTGACAAGGTGTCGGCAAGGTTTGCTCCGCCGCACCATTGCCAAAGACGCCCGGTATCACGTATGTGGTGGTGCGCATGGGCACTGTGCGACCCAAAAGCTGATCGGGGGTGGGGAGGTCATTTGCCACGGGGGATGCCATTGCGCCCGTATTCTGTAAATAGGGCGGACGTGGCATGCTGGGCAACTGGGTCATGCCTAGGCCCGGTTGGCTCTGGCCATAAAGGCCAGCAGTGGGCCCCGTATTGAGCCAAGCTGCCGGACGCCCATAGTCGTAGGTCGGTGCCTGCGAATTAATTACAGCGGGTTGCATGCCCATAGTGCGTGGATGTCCCCAAATGTCCCAAGTGTGGTGTGAACTTGTTTGCATGAAACCTGTCGACCCGATTTTTTTGCTAGACCCTAAATAAACAACCCTCTAAATAAACCCATGAATGCTTTTTGGGCAAGGTTCATTTTGAATCAATCTTCGTGAAGGGTTGCTTTGCCTTCTGGGAAAACCGGAACCAAAGAGAGGCATCTCGCCTGCTTTAGCGGATTTGGGCTTCTTTTGGTACAATAGTCGGGTAGGTTGCCCGTTTTTCGAGGGACAGCCGTACATTGACTCTGTGGGGCGTTCTGTCCAGCGGCAAGCCCCCTGATTTACAAAGACAAGCTGTTGCGGGAGATTCTGGCCCATGGTTAACATTCTGGTGGTAGATGACGATCCGGAAATTATTGATCTGCTGCGCCTGGATTTGGAGTTGATGGGCTTTCACGTGGATTCCGCCAACGACGGGCTCACTGCCCTGAAAAAAGCGGAAGCCAAGACCTACGATTTAATTGTGCTGGATGTGATGATGCCCAAGCTGGACGGATTTGAGGTGTGCAAGCGCATCCGGGCCAATCGCAATTCGGCCAGTGTGCCTATTGTGTTGCTCACGGCCAAAGGCACGATCGAGGATAAAATCCGGGGCTTTAACGCCGGGGCCGATGATTATCTGGTCAAGCCGTTTGAGTTTCAGGAACTGATGGTGCGCATGCGGGCCTTGTTTCGCCGTACCGGCACCCTGAATAAAGAAGTGAATACCCCCAAGAAGGATGAAGTCCTGTCGGCGGGTGAAATGCGCCTGATTCCCTCTTCGCTGGAAGTGGTGCTGAACGGACAGATCATTAAGCTTACTCCTACCGAGTTTGAAATCCTGTACTGCCTGATGCAGCACTTGGGCGAAGCGGTTTCTCTGGCTACCCTGTTGCAGGAAGTATGGGGGTATGAGGCCGATGAGGACGTGCGCATGCTGCGGGTTCACGTGGGCGGGCTGCGCCAGAAAATTGAAGTGGATCACAAGCATCCGGTTTATCTGCAAACCGTCACCAATGTGGGCTACCGCCTGAACCCTTTTGTTGAAGCGGTGACCACCTCCTAAAATCGTCAGCCTTTCCCCCAACCCTTAAGAGCCCCTTTTCATGATTCGCTTCAATATGCCCAAACTCAGGATTTATCAGCAAATTCTGATTTGTTTTGGCCTGATCGTAAGTGTGCCGCTACTGGGGGCTACGCTGCTCATTAACAACATTAACCAAAAGGCCCTACGCAAGGAAATGGGCCGTTTCACCGAGCATACCGCCCGGGCCTTGTACCAGGGCTTTGACACGGAGATGAGCTGGCAGAAGCAGCAAACCGAGATGATGGCCCGGCTGACCGCTTTATCATTGGGCAATCAGGGTGGTTTTATTCGTACGGCCCAGCAAGTGCTGGCTCTGGATTCCAACATCTATGCGGTGGGCATCTACGATTCACAAGGACACCAGCAGCAATCCGCCTATCGGGACTTTCAGTCCATCAGCCCTGAATTACGCCTGCCCTTACAGTTAAGTCCGCTTCAAGTCAAAGCGTCAGAAGCATTATCGCCGGTGGGACGATTTCAGCCCTTTGAAGTCATTTACTTTGAAACCGGCAACCCGCAGGACAGTCCTTATTTCCTGCGTGCGGTTATGCCTTTGGCCCAAAACGGGCGCAGCGGGTACTATGTGCACCAAAAAAACTTTCCCTATCTGGAAAAACTGGTGCAATCCAACAACGCCTTGTATGGCGCCTTTTACATCATCGACAGCAACGGGGTAATTATTGCTGGACCATCCGGGGCCGATCAGCAGGAACGCATTCAGGGCAAGGATTATGAGCAGTTTGCCAAAATCAATCCGGGCGTCACCCACGAATTTACTTCTCAACCCCAGGCGGTGCAACAAAAGGATGGGGATGAGGCGGAAGAGCCGCCCCAAAAGTTGGCAAAAGTAATTGTAAAGATGCCTGGCATCAACTGGGGCGTCATTATTGAGTCTCCGTATAACGTCAAACTCAAGTACATTAACCGGGCCTCCACCCAAACCCTGTTGCTGTCTCTGGGCTGTTTGGCGGCCATGCTGCTGATGGTGCTTCCCTATATTTTGGGAATCAGTCGGAATTTCCGGCAGTTGATCAAAGGGGTGAAAGCCATGGGCGATGGCAACTACTTCCGGCGGATTCGCTTGCTCAGTAACTTTTTTACCCCCTATGAGATTGTGTATTTGACGCTTGAATTTAACCGGATGGCCCGTAAAACGGCGGATTCCTGGCAGACCATCCAAGAGGCCAACCAGAAGCTGGCTCAAATGGATGAATTCAAGTCCACTTTAATTGATACGGTCAGCCATGAGTTTCGCACGCCGCTAACCATCATTAAGGGTAATGTGTCCCGGCTGGGACGTTATGACGCCACTTTAGACGGGGAAACCCGCCAAAAGCACATCAAGGCCATTCGTCAGCAGGCCGATCGCCTGAGTCGTCTGGTCGAGGATTTGCTGGTTATTCCAGATTTGGAAAAGGCCAACCTGCGGGTTTATCCGGATCGGGTGGATTTGGCCTTGCTGTTGGATAACTGTGTGCAATTTATTCAGGCCAAGGAACAACGGGAAATTCATGTGCAACTTGCTGAAGATTTGGAAAATCCCTCAGTCTTGGCGGATCCCGATCGGCTGGAGCAGATTTTATTGAACCTGATGGACAACGCCGTTAAGTACTCTCTGCCGGAAACACCCATTCGGGTCGGGGTGGAAATGCAGACCCCCTTGGCGGAGTCGCCAGCCGCGTCTGCCAGTTTGCGGGTTCGGGTGGTGAACCAGTGTGATCCGGTGCCCATGGAAAGTCTGGATGAGTTGAACAGTCTGTTTGAAAAGTTTAAACGGCTGGATGACAGTCTGGTTCGGACCACCCGCGGCAGTGGGCTGGGCTTGTTTATTACCCGAGGTTTGGTGGAGGCGATGGCCGGGTCTATCGCTCTGGCTTATGAGGAGGGCTCTTTTGAAGTCTCCTTCACCATCCCGGTCTACCAGGAAAACCCGGACTGGGCCAATATGGAGCAACCGGCCTAACCATTGCCTATCAGCCAGAGGTCAACAAAACGGCATGTCACGGTTTTATTCATCACAACCCTTTTTATATCCGACTTTTATGTCCCAATACCGATTTTTGAAACGCCTTTCCGTAGGGTCATTACTGGCCTTATCCCCTTCTGTGATACCCTGTTTGGGGTCGCAGCCTGTCAAAACAATGTTTAAACCCATGGACCTGTAAAGTGACTTTTCCCAACATCACACCCAAGCCCGAGCCTCTGGCGCAGCGCCCTGAAACAAATGCTGCCAGTCCGTTTTCGGCGGTGACCGGAACTCACTTTACGCATGGCAAGCCTTACCAAACCAGGCTTCAGTATACCGGGGCAGCCTCCCATAAGCCCCATGAGCATGGGAACGAAGATGCCTCTATCTGGCGAGATACCGCCTTGCGCTACTTAGGCTATGCTGATGAGGTGGGCGAATTTATGGGCCCTTATCTGGGCGGCTTGGGTAAGATGCTGGGTTACGGCATTTCATCGGTGTATGTCTTGGCCGATATGAGCACCACTTTGCCCAAGAAGTACCATGACGCCTCCCCTGAATTAAACCGGTGGCAGAAGACCAAGAAAACCGGCGCAGAAGCGCTGGATTTGGGACTGTTTCACTATGTGGCTACCCTGCTGGTACCGCCCCTGTTGATTGGCAAAGGCGCCCATTGGGTAGATAAATACGTCACTGCAGACAAGACTTGGTATGGCCAAAAAGTCCAAAATAGTCCCCGGTTGAATGCGTTTGCCCGTAAACGGTTGCCCTGGGCCAATCAGCAATTGCAGCCGTTTCTGGCCAAACGGGGGCAAGGTATTGCCCGACTGATGGCCCCGATTGAACGATGGGTGTCGAAGAAAAATCCGGATACACTGAAGCGCATTCCCATTTTTGGGCAATTACTGACCGAATTGCCGGCAGATCTCGCAGCCATGCGGGGCTTGAAAGACTTCAAGTTTGATGAGCAGAAGCTCATTCGTCTGCTGGTGCAAAAGCCCATTCCGGTAGGGATTGGCATAGGGTTGGTGCCCTTAATCGCCCATCCGTTTGACATGCTGATGCTAAAAATTCAGGACTGGACCATCCGGCCCTTGTTGGGCAAAAACAAACTGGTGAGAGATCCGCAAGGTCGATTAAAATCCGTGAAGAACCCCACCTTCTGGGGACATCGACCTCCCGTGCAACCCACCACGGCCCCCTCCGTGCCTGCTGTGCCCACCATGGCTTACTTCCCTTCGGCTGTGAAACCTCGTCCCACCCCACCCTTCCCGCATCAGGCCCGCTTTGGGGTTTACCCGCCGACAGGCCATTGGATGTATCCGGGCAGTCCTAGCAGTTTTTAATATCGAAAGCCACCCATCAGTCGCCATAGCTGGTTAACCAGCTGCTGCGCTTTGCAGTGCTTGAATCATGAAAGCGTTTTATGAAGTGTTACGCCTCAATCGAGTCTCTGGTCATGAAATTCGAAGGGGCTTGTATTTCTAAAGTCTTTTTTGAGTACCGCACGAAAGTAAAGTATTGATAAGGTACTATGGTAATGCTTAATGACTTAGTTTTTACGTTATTAAAGTAATGTAAATACTTAATTACCTCACTATGGCATAAACGAACTTAATTTAAACTTTAAAACGCGTGACTAGCTGGTTACAGTTGTAGTATTTGAAACTGTGAATTGAAATCAGCATCAAGGAAGGTGTTATAAAAAATAGTGAGCACCAGGTTTCAGGATGGCGATTTGGAGTAGCCGGGTTTTAACTTTAAAGCGGTAGATCCACTGGTCCGGGTTGAATTGCGTTGCTCCAGTTCGCGCGCTGCTAATATATGCTCTCTGGTTTGCGCCAGTTGGGCGTCCCGGTAGGGAATGGCGGCGCGACTTTGCAGGTAAAGCTGTTCCCAGGGGGCCAGTGCGATGGCCTGCGTTTGAAAATTCTGATATTCATCTGCCGAACTCAAGGCCAGGGTGGCTCCGGCTTTTTGCCCCAGGCCTTTGGTTTTTAGAACCTCAAAGCCAGCTTCCTGTAGTCCGCCCTGAACGGCGGCGGCGGTGCTGTATGTCAGAAGCACACCCTGTTGATTGGATAAGCGCGTTTGATAGTGCCGAAATAGATCGACGGTCCACAGTTCAGGCATTTTCTGCGGAGAAAAAGGATCGTGAAATACGGCATCAAAATCTCCCTGAATGTTGGGCAGGCATTGCCGGAGATCCTGAACCCAAAATTCAAAGCTTATGGATAAGCCCTCTACTACAGACAGAGAGAATTGAGCTAGGTCCCCCTTCGTGTCCAAACGTTCCATTAACGTCCGATAATATATATCATGCTCGAATTTGTGCATATAAAAACAGGAGCCAGACTCCTGGCAACCGCCTGCAATTTTCGAGCATTGATCCCATACTAGCCGGACAGATTCATAATATTCGGCAATAAGCATAAGATTTCTTCCGCAAAATTAACAATTTCGGGAAGCATGTTTAACTCATCTCTCTAAACCTCCGTATTCAAATACCAAATTGAAAATATAAATTTACGGTATCTTTGCCGAAAAACTACGGCAATCTGATACTATAAAACTCTAGGCATATTGTAGGTGACAAAGTGTAGTTATGGCAAACGAAAAGATCGCGGCTGATGAAGCCGTTCAACCGGTTGTGGAAAGTGTGCCTCCAGAGGTTCAGAATACCCCTGAAATTCAGGAAATGACCCCGGAAGCATTGGGGGTTTTATTTTCATCAAAAAAACCGGCAACACAGGACTATATATCTGCGCAAAAAGAGCCTGAGCCAAAACAACCCGCCTATGCGGTCGATGAAAAATACTCCCATTTACAAGACAGGTACCGCAGAAAATTCAATCCAGAATTGCACGAAACTACGGCATCCGGTGAGCCTGTGACAACCCGCAACGGGAATTTAAAATGTCGCCCTGGGCGGCCCCGACTCAGTGCGGTTCAGTTGAAAAGCCCTCAGGAAGTTGTGGACGAAAAACAGGCAGTGGTAGCCGCACAGAGTGAAGCACAGATTAAAATGTGTTCTACCATTCTGGTTTCTTGCTTCCTAACTATTGGCGTTTCCACTTTTGGGGATGAATGGCGGCCCAGGGCAGAGAAAGAAGCGGGTCACAATGAAGTGCAAATGCTCCAGGAAGCAACAGAGGAATATTTCAGGGCGACGGGCACAGTAAATTTACCCCCTTGGGCTGGCCTGATGTGCGCCTATGGTTTGTACGCGCTTCCCCGGTTTCAGCAGCCTAAAACCCTGTCTAAGCTTGAAAAATTAAAGATGTGGATTAGCTATCAATGGCAAAACTTCCGAAACAAAAGAGCGGGAAAACCGCCGATTCCAACCCCGACGGCACAAGCCCCGAAAAGCAGACAGGAAGCGGAAGCCAGTACAGCGGCCTAACGTTGATCGGTCATTCTTTGGTGTTGGGTAAAACATTATCCGGCAAAACGTCGCTTGTGAAGCGGATGACCATTGCCGCCAGCACTGAGGATGATACCCCGGTTTTTGTGCTGACACCGCACGTACAGGATGCAGGCTGGAAGCACTGCGACCACGTTACCAAAGATGATGCCGAATTTTTAAAACTGGCTTTCAATTCTACCGATGCCCAGCTGGTCATCGATGAGGCGGGCCGGTACTGTAAAAAATCGGATGAAGGCATGTGGCGTATAGCTTCGGAATCTAGGCACCACGGGCACCAAGCGTTTTTCATTGCCCAGCGGCAACAGATGATCGACAAAACGATTCGGGAACAATGTACGAATCTGTTTCTTTTCCAGCAAGGCCCGGATGATGCGCAAATTCTTTACGGCCAATTTGTGGATAAGCTGATTTTAGAAGCGCCTACGCTGCCCCCTGGCGTTTGCATTGTGAAAATAGGTGATTCCCCGGCATTTAAAATGAAAGTGTTTTAATTTTAAAAAAATATGTTAAGCTGAACCCTAACGAGTGTAGTAGTAGATTTTTCTTGTTCGTACCAAAAAGGGGAATGATATGCTGAAAACCATCATGGTTGGTGCTTTGGGCACCGTAGCCGGTTTGTACCTGGCTAAAGCGCTTCGCATTACCGCTTAATTTTGGGGGGATAAACCTTGAAAACAGCGGCAATTGTGTTTGCGACAATTCTGGGCACTGGGGCATTTTTGCACGCGGCGGGAACTGGCCGCTTCGGCTCTCAACTGCAACAGATGGCCAATTATGTAACTGTGGGCTATGGCGTAGGAACGCTTTAGACCTTTTTTGTTTTGAGATAAGAGGAGTAAAGCCTTATGGCTGCGAACCCGGCACAAGGAATTTACAGGGCGCAAGGTGAAGCCGCGATCCCGCTTCAATATGAATCGTTTTTAGGGAATGCCTCAGGCCTTGCCAGTAACGGTACCGGCCTTTTTGCCATCCCGACGGCTGGCACCTATTACGGTTTTCGATTTCGTTTTTTGACAGCCGGTGGCGTGGAAGTCACCCAGGCCCAAGCGGAAGCGGAAGTTACCGATATCCGAATTCGGGTTAATGGCGACCTAGTAATAGATGCAAAAACCTCGGAATTGAACATGCTGCAAGGCTTTTACGGGGATTCAAAAGGCGCGGCCATCGTGCCAGGTATCACCGTGATCGACCTGGTGCGTTCCAATGCTCTCACCCTGCCGGGTGAAAAGACCCAATACGCTTGGGGCACAAAAGGCGTTGACTCCATTCAGTGCCAATTTGTCTGCGGTACTTTAACCAACGTAGCCAGCATTGAAATTTATGCGGTACAAACCGACGAAGATCGCCCGATGGGTACCCATTTGCGCATTCTGCCCACCACGGCAAACTTCGCAAGCACGGGCGATTATACCCTGTCTGATTTACCCAGAGACCCCGGCACGGCTTACTTGGCGGCGCATATCGGTTTAGGGGCTGGCACCCTGAAAAACACCACCCTGACCATCGACAACGTGTTGATCTACAACCAAATCCCGCCCAAGGTTGAGCAACAGCGCTTGGAATGGCACGGACGGAACCCCCAAACAGGTTATTTTCACCTCGATTTCGCCCTGCAAAACGAGATTTTGGGCTATCTGCCGATGGTTCGGAACAATGGGCGCAAGGTGCAAGACATCCGGCTTAAAACCAACTGGACGGTTGCCCCTGGTAACCACCGTGTTGTGACTGAGCGGATTTTCGGACTACCGGCCATCGTAGCCGCCTAGAATACCCTTTCGCTTGCTTGATTGATGATGCAACAGTGCCCGCCTGCTTTGGGTGGGCACTGTTTGGAAATGAGGGCTATCGTGTTTTTGGACACAGTTGGAGACACACTTGTTAACCTGACTTCCGGCTTTGCTCAGGGCTGGAATCAGTCTTTGGGTTATCAAAGCATGAACGGGTATCAGTATGACCCCTATTCGGGGCAGTATTACACCATTCCGGCTCAACGTTCCCCTATCTATCAGCCCATACCGTACTACCCACCCGCCTATAACCAAGGTGCGGATTGGCTTCCTCTGTTATTGATTGGCGGCGTTCTACTTTTCGCTTTAATGAAGGACTAATTTTATGATTTTGACTGGATACGCACAGCAAACAGGGGTTCCACCTTATGAGCCGCAACTAGATTACGGCTTTCAAAGCATTTTACCGGTGATTCCACGCGTTAACAGTCCACAAAATTTGCCTGCAACCTGGCCCCCGCCTGGATTCTTCCAAAGTAATCCCCGAAATCAGCCACAATTTCAGCCTGCTTTTCCGGCCATATCCCCCAAAGGCCTTAAAGATGATGCGCAGCTGGATCAGGAACGCTTTGAAATTCAAAACGCCCAAAATCCAGCGCCCGGGATGGGCTCTTTATTGTGGATTGCTGCCCTGGGTGCGGCGGCCTATTACTTTTACAAAAAAGGAAAAAGCTGATGGGCGTTGATCCAATGACATTGGCGGCTATTGGCTCTAGCGCCCAGGGTTTAGGGCAAGGGCTAGGCGCAGCCTTTGCCCCAGCCCCTTCCTACAGTGCTGCACAGTCTGATAGCTATCAGGGTGGCGTTTCTTTTCAGCCTTCATATACTTGGGCCAGCGATTTCAACGTTGTTGGTGGCGGTGCAAATGGCGGATCGCTTGGCAAAAGTGCCAGCGGTGGCCTTTCACTGGCTGGTAATTCTTCTGGCGCTACGGCTACCGGTGCATCTGGTTCAACCACACTAGGACAGCTTTTGCCCCTTTTCGTTATTGGAGGTGTAGCGTGGCTATTGCTCCGCAAGAAGAAAACGGGATAATCCATATCCAAAAATCCAGTTGGAGCGCCCGAAATGCCCATCATTTGGAAGGATACTTAACTTCTTCCGAACTGGATCATCTTTGGTTTGAAATAAATTCTGGAAACGTTCAATTATGGAATGTTTACAGGCTTAATACTATTGGAAATGAACACGTGGCAACTGTATGCACCCGTATTGAAGAGATGTACGATCGCACTAAACATTTGGTAGTGATCCACGGTGGCGGCGAATTCGTGGAAAGCCTTCCCTCTATTCACGATTACTTGTATGAAGAGGCAAAAAATAAGGGTTGTAAGGTATTTCGGGCCATTGTCGCACGAAAAGGCGTGGCTGAAATTCTGAGGCGGCAATATGGCTGCCGGGATTACGAATACCTGGTTATGAAAGAGGTGTTTTAATGTCAGGCGGCGGATCTAAAAGCTCTAGCAAGTCGAATACCACGACAAGTACTTCCAGTACCACCCAACAACAGGATCAACGGGTTGCGGCCACTGATGCCGGTATTGCTATTGGGCCTAACACCACCGGCACAATTAACATTTCCCAATTGCCGCCTGAAGCTGGCACGATTTTACAGGGGTTTTTAGACCTCACGCAAATGGCCCTGGAAACGGCTGCCGGTGCCGGACAGGTTGCAGTGGATACCCAGGCCCAATTGAATGAGACTCAGGCCTCAACCGCTCAAAACAATCAGCGGCTTATTTGGGTGGGTTTAGCCGTTCTAGCGGGTGTATATGTCTTTAAGGGGGAATTCTAATGGGTATCGCATATTTAGAGTACATCGGCACGTTGACGGCCAATCAAATTCAGAAAGTGCCTTTGGCCGGAAAGTCCCTGGCGATTCTGTCCCTAAGCGGCTCCCTAAAATTACAAGTGGATTCTAACGAAACCACAAATATTCGGGCCGGGATGACTTTCAAGTTGCCAGATGGTTTTGAAGAACTGTTTTTTCAGGAGACTGCCGGGGCCGCTGCCAGTTTTACCATTGCCGTTTCAGAAGGCGATATTTTTGACAACCGTTTAACGGTGAGTTCTACCCTCAATACAAAATCGGGCGATACCCTCAATAACCCGGCTGCCGTGTCCGTGGGGACAGGGGCCACCGCTATTGTGGCCCTGGACGCAACCCGAAATTCTGTTGAAATTTTCAATAACGATACCGTAAAAACTTTGTACATCGGCGGGGCTACTGTGACAACGGCCACTGGACGGCCTGTTTTACCCCAAACGTCGATCGCACTGGATTCAGGGGCGGCTATTTACGGTATTTCGCCATCTGGCACAATTGATACCAGAGTGTTGGAGCTGAAAAACTAATGGGTATCCGTAGTTCTGGTGCATTGCCAGCATTCACAAAATCATTTCAAAGTGCCCAACAAACCATAACATCTGCGGGCAGTTTGACTATTGCCCACGGTTTAGGTGTAGTTCCCAAACTCTTACATTATGAACTGGTGTGTCAAACAGCAGACCTTAATTATAGTGTTGGGGATGTTCTTCATTTAGGGGCTGGATTTCCAGGCTCAACGGGTGCAACAAATAGGGGTATGGGCTTAAATTGTGATGCAACCAATATCAATATTCGGTTTGGTTCTACAAACCCTTGCATTGCTGCCGTCAATAAAACAACAGGTGCATTTTCTGACTTGACCAATGCAAATTGGAAATTGGTTGTGAGGGCTTGGGCATGACGAAATTTTTTGTTGATAAATCTGGAAAGTACCTGGGCGGTTGGGATACGCCCGAATCAGAGTATCCACCTGGTGCCATTGAAATTCCTGCCCCGCCTGAACACGCGGCGGATGTTCTGCTAGAAAATGGCACCTGGGATACTTCGGGAAGGCCGGTGGACAATGAGCCTGCTTGATGAACCGATCGACTTTCCAAGCACACAGGAATTGCTCTCTGTTCCCGTATTGGCGGGGGCCGGGTTCGGTCTTTTTGCCGCTTATTCTGTTTTCAAAACCCCTTCGTTTGCTCAGATGTTGGGCCTGTCTATGTTGGGTGGCCTGGGTGGGTTTTACCTTAACCCTGTTTTGGTGTCTGGCCCGCCTGCCCCTCGAACACCCAACCCTGCCCCTTCCCCTGTGCCCACCGTGCCAACCATCCGGGTACCAAGCTTGCCCACCCTGGATTTTGGCGGGTTTTTCCAAGGTGCCTTGGATACCGTCCAGGACGCCATTGAAAATGTTTTACCGCCCACCACTGCCGATACAGGAGGAAAACCTGTGACCCTTGCGCCTGGCTCTATTATGAACCCCGAAACGGCACTGGCCCTTATTAAACAGGGTAAATACCAGACACACGTTCGCTTCGCCAAGATGAGCCGGTACTATAATTGGGGTGATTTCTTTTTAAATAGAACCTCATCGGAAATAAAAAACGAATCAGCTCTGTCGTATCTGGCCAATGGTGCAAAACACGCTAAAAACCTAGATGATATTTGTGCAATTGTAGGAAAGAAAATCCTTATTGCCTCTTGGTGGCGGCCTCCTTCTGCCAATGCCAAGGCTGGCGGGGCTCCCACCAGTTTTCACCTAAGAGGAACAGCAACCGATTTTAACGGTGCCGCATATGGTGCTAATGGGGAATCTTTCCTAAAAAATACAGTCATGCCCTTAGCTCTCCGACATCGTGGCATTCTGGAAGTGGGCCCCGCAGCTCCGGGCCACGCTGGATTACACGTTGCCTCTTGGGATTTAAACCCTGGTGATATGAAAAAATACTTTATCGATGATATTGCCTGGAATGGCGGTGTTTATGGCTTTCAACCAAAACCGCTTGGGGCTAATCCCTTTGGGCAGTATTGGACGCAGAGAGCTACGCCAGCACCGGCTAAAACGTCAACAAAAACCTCAATTCTACCCAAGGCGGGCTCCATTGCTGTACCAGCGGCACCCAAACCGCGGCCTTTGCCGTTTATCCCCATCCCTATTTTTGCACCGGCTCCCGCGCCGCCTGCTTATGGCCCTGGGGATGTTTCCGGTTCCATTATTCGATACAACTGAGGAGAAAAACAATGGCTGCTTTAGTCCCTTTTATCGTACCCGGCCTTGCGGCCATTGGTGGCTTTTCCATTCTGCAAACCGGCTCTCAGGCCGTGGGCGGGATGACTAACCCCGGCGGCGGTACTCAGGCAAGCCAGGGAGGCGGCTTTTTTGATCGCCTGGATACCCTGACAACCCTTTTACTCATTGGTGGTGTGTTATTTCTGGTTGTAGAAGGAAAGAAGGCTCTGAAATGAACGACAAATACCTGACTTATGCGGCGATCTTCGCCCTGGGCTTTTTAACCCACAATTTTGTGGTGCAACAACAAACGCTTGGAACCATTTCCGGCTGGTTCAACTGGAATCGGTAATGCTGGTTTGGTGGCAAAACGTACTGATTGGCTTGAGCGCTGGCCTGTCCTGCGGGCTGGCTACGGTTGTAGTACTAAAGAACGATCTGAAATGGTTGGCTTGGCGCCTGGATCGTGTGGAAAAACGTGTTGAGGAACTGGAAAGGACACTATGAATATTGCAAATTTTTTTCATCCACCTTCGTTGGATATTATGGCCCACATCATAGCTACGGCTTCCGTGATTGCGGCAGTTACCCCCAACAAATACGACGACCAGGTGCTGCAAATCGCAAGAAAATTGGTGGATTTTTTAGCCTTCAATGTGGGCAACGCGGTCAATGCAAAGCGCCGATAAACAGTGGATTGGGGTGGGTCTGATTATTGGGGCCCTGGTGTTGATGAGACGGCGTAACCAAAATGCCGCTACCCCGTTTCAACGCGATCCTGAGGCCATTGGGTGGGGATACATCCGAACCCCGGGGAACAATAGTGGCTCTGGTGGGCTTATAACCACCGGTATTAGTTATACTCAGTATTAAGGAGGTGATGCGGTATGCCAAGAGACCCTAAAACAGGACAATTTGTAAAAAAAAACGAGCAAAGCGGCGTAAACGTAGATAAGCCCGCGTCTGAAGCTGCGTTTCAGCCCAAAAAACGGATTGGCTTTTACAACGTGCGGCACGATGAATTTGTGCAGCAAGGAATCCGTCTCCCTTTCGACTCCTAACCTACCAGTTAACCCTGGCAATGTAACGATACCGGCCCACCAAGGCCGGTTTTTCTTTTATGTTATGATTTACAGTAACTTTTTAAACCTTTAATTTAAATACCAAATATTTTGCCCGCCCCGTTTACCGGATGCGGGCATTTTTTTGTTCTAGGTATCGTAAGCCCTGAAAACAATTTCAAGGGCCTTAAAAGCCTTATATTTTGGTTGTTTTAATCAGAATCCACTGTAAAATACTACCCAAAATGACACCACCTAGCCCCCACATTAAATTTTGGCTGTGGCATTGTGATTCAGTAATAAAACCAAACATATTTTACTCCGGGCTGTTTTTTAGTTCGGTAACGATAGCTTTAAACCTTTTAAAACAGGCCTCCGTCTTGAATTGCGCTGCCGTACCGCAAGATTTATCTAGAGCCATAAATTTGTCGTGTAGATCATCTGACTGGTGCAAAAAAAGCTGATGCTCGTACTGCAAGCCCTGTAATTCGTTTACGGTTTCTTCGTCTAAAACCTGGCCAGGTTTTAATTCGAGTTTATCAGCCCAAGCAAAACCGGACAGCATGACCACAACCAGGGCGGCAACAATGCGGGAAAACATATAACTTTTAAACTCCATAATCAAATACCACCTGCATTATGGATCAGTTTAAAAAAAAGAAAAGGGGGGACTTTTTATATCCCCCCGTAGAAGTGTATTGTGATTACGGAAACCGCTGTTTTTCCCGGTGAATGTAGGCGTTGCGCCTTACTTCGTCAGGGTCAAAGTCTCTCAATTTCTGGATTGTGCCATCGTTCGGTTTGCCGTGGCGGAAAAGGGTAAGCTGATTCCCTCCCGAATATCCGCATACCGGGCACCGAAATGCGGCAAGGCTTTTGGCGAAAACCTCCGTATGGCATTCAGGGCATCGGTAGATATCAGTCACGCGGCACCTCCTGAACATCAAAGAAGAACTCATCTTCCGGTAATACCGTTTTTGCAGCTCTAATCCAAGCCTCGGCTTGTTCCTTTGTGTCAAAACTCCCGGTCGATTGTACGGATTTTACCATTGCACTGATGACCACCTGGAACATTACGGCACCTCCCGAATATCAAAGCTGATACCGAGTAAAAGATTGTACCCCCTGTTCCGTTGCGCCTCATAAACATAGCCTTGAGCCATTGGTCTGTTTGGAAATTCCTGCAAAAATATCCATTTCTCGGAAACTTCAGGCTTATTAACGTTGAAAAAAACGGCAAACATTTACTGAGCCTCCCGGATACCGATTTCACCCCGGATTTTGTCCACTTCCCGTAAGCGGTTTTCGTGGTTTCGGAAGTAGGAAGCTCCCGCATATTTTTCAAGTATCGGGCGGCGAGGATCTCGGGCCATTGAGATCAGCATATTCACGGCCCGTTTCTTGCAGGCGGCTTCATCGTCGGTATATTGGCCCGTTTGGCTGGTACGGAAATACCAGGGGCTACTTTCCCATATCGACACTATAAAGTCACAAACCCGTTTGATATGCGGTATCCGGTCAACACCTCCCGCGCTTTGAATAAGGCGGAAAGCGCCCTGCGGCCCAAAATCGAGAACCAACGTGGCTGCCTTAAAAGACCTGTCACGGTTGACTAAATCGATTATATACCGTGCTGGAACCAGTGTATCATTTGCTCTTCGGCTTGTCATTGACGAAAATCCTTTTTAAATCACAATACTGACTGAATCTCTAGAAGCGGCTTCTAGCTAGTGGGTAGCCGATCAGCCATCTATACCTTCTAAATAACCCCTGCAAAGGGTCTAGATGGTCTAGAAAGTATATAGACCGGCGCGGCGCTGATTTTTTGGGAAATTGTGCAGCAAAAAGCTTCCGGGGCTTTTGCGGCAATCTCCGGGTGCGTTAAATTCGGGCGGCAAAAATTCAGGCCTGAAAATCAAGCCGCCTATATTTTGCGGATTCAAATCTTACGGTAAATCTGATAGCATGCAGTCCGCCGCTACGGTACACCAAAAATCTACTGGGATGGCGAACGAGACATAAGTTCGAGCAGATCTACCTCATAACGTTTATTGCCGTCCAGATCGTACTCCTCTACAACCATTGGTTCGGTAGGCCGACCCTTAGTGTCGAGTTGGTTCATCAACGTCCGATAATATATATTATGTTCGGACGGGGTTAGAATTTGATTCAGGATATCGAAGCAGGAAAGTGCCAAAACCTGGGACCAAAATTGCATGATTTCCAGAGACTGTTCCACCGCCACGATAGATATGGTAATTGGGCCAGCGGGTGCCTCTGACGTTTGATGTTGTCGCAATAATTCATTAATCAGGGCCCACGAATTGTAGCCCATGCCATAACAAGCATCCAAAACCCGGACTTCACCGGTTTGTTGTGCTTTGTCTAATAGCCCAGACGGGAATACATAGTTATTAACCGCTTCGGTATAAGCGCCAGCCCGGTTGTGACAAACCTGCCCCACTGCCGCATCCAGACATGAGAGCGAACCATCGGCAGTTTGAAACAGTTCGTATGGCATGGGCAAATCCTTCATTCATCAAGGCTAAAAAGAAAAATCGTCTTCACCCGATCCAGTTCTGGCCATACGGTGAGCCGGGTTATATGCCTATTATCCTGCAAACGCAGGAATGGGGCTCAAGTTTTCTGGGGAATGCCCGATACCCCATGCAGATGGTGAAGATGAAAGTTTATTGAAATTCCTATGATCTTAGGCAAAAGACAACTGAAATCCTTGACGCTGGGGCAATGGATGCTCGCTGCCTTATTTGGCCTGGGGAGTTTGACTGTTTCCGCCGTGTGCACCCTGTATGCGCTGTTCTTTTATTTCCCTCAACAGTACGCAGAGGCCCAATGGACCGCCCCTTGGGTTGCTGAAAATGTGAATGTGATGGACTTTCAGAGTGCAGGACAGTTCAGTCAAGCCCAGCATTCACTAAAAACAGCCATCTTCAAGCCGGAATACGAGAAGAATCCCATACCCCGGATGTTAATTGCCGATTTGTTTGACATGATGGGGAAGACATCGGCAGCTCAATTTTTTTATGAGGATACCCTGCGCATCAGCGAAAACAATTGGGTGTCGCGCCAAATCATGAAGCCAATTTCAAATCATGCTCATGCCCAATTGGCCCTTATTTACTACAAAGACAATAAACCGCAGGCCAGTTTGCAGGAAATCCAAAGAATAGAAAACTGGGACGAAAATTCAGAAAATACAGCATTATTGCAAGCGTTGCGGGATCGTCTTGAGCATCCGCAAAGAGCAGAATTTCACCTGAAATTGGCGCAAGAATTCAAACAGGAGTTAATGGTGGATTTGGCCCAACGGGAGCTCAATCTGGCCAACCACTGTGGCGGAAGTCTTGCTTTGGAATTGAAGATGGCACTTTTCCAGAAACTGGAAATGCCCAAACATCCGGAGACCGTAACCCCGCTGGTTCGGTATTATCTTCAGGCTGGCAACATTCTGTCCCATGTTCAAAACCATCAGGGGGCCAAACACTTTTATCTGAAAGCTATGAAAGAATCCCCCCAGTTCGAATGGACCTATAACGCCCTGGCCAATACCCATCAGGAACTTGGCAATCTGACTCAAGCTCGCCGATATGCGCAGATGGCCCTGAACTTGAATCCCGATTTTTACCATCCGCACTTGCTCTTGGGGGATATTGCGGTGGAGGAGGCCCGATACCAAGAGGCAGTAAATCACTTTGAGGCCGGACAACGGATTATGTCGAAATCGCCCGATGGGCCTCGGTTGGAACAATGGGTCAATGTGGAGAATCAGTTGGCCTATGCTTTTGAGCAGTTAAAAGCGTATGACAAGGCCGCAGAGCATTATTTAGGGGCCTTGAACTCAGCGCAAGCAAGTGATCAGGCCTTGGATGCTGAATATGAATACGCCCAGGCCGGACTCAGAAGATTGAGCGGGCATTCGTAGTAAACGCGCACTGATTACTACACTTGTAGGCTTTTGATGCTAAAGTCTAGTTTTTATGACGTGAAATTCAGTAAGTTTAGTTTTTAATAGGCGATTTAAGTCTTGCCCTAGTAAACACAATGACTTAGAATAGACTGAATGTGACTGAATAAGGACTTACTAAGAATGTCTGTGACTAAAAAGAATGCCAAGCCTGTAAAACAGAAATCGAAAGTCTCCAGTCTCAATCGTCTGGAAAGTCTTTTAGAAGAGACCGAGCAAGAACTGGAGTTACTGGGTCCGCAAATTGAGAAGCTGGAAAAGCAAGTAGAAAAGCTTCGGCAACTTCGTTTGGAAAAGCAAAAACTGATTACGCTAAAGTTAAGTTTGCAGTCCATATTACAAAACTATAGTGAGTCTCAAGTTGCACTAGACAGTGATTATGCACTAGAATCTTACTTGCCTTATTTACCCACGGCGGCAAGAACACTTCAATCATCACCCGCCGTATGGCAGGGTGCCCCGGTGCATCCTCAGTATCAACAGCCCCATCTGCGCCAACAGGCTGGCACTTTTATTCCGGATATGGCCTTTCAACAAGTGGATCAGGTGCTGAGAAAGCGTAATTCTCTGAATTATGAACTTTTTCGGGCCATTGTACTCAATGGTGGGCAGGCCTCCACGGAGCAGATCAAGCAATATCTGGTGGATCATCAAATCACCCAACCGGCCAGTGGGAATGGCTTTGAAGCGGTGGAACTAACCGATATTTCTTCCCGGGTCAATTATTTGGTGCGAAAAGGGTTGGTCAACCCGGACGGCCGTGGGAACTTTGTCTCCTGCCTGGGGTGGTTGGTGGATGGATTGACTGCTCAGCCCAAGCCCACGGACATTATAGCGAACGAAACCCAAGTGTTGGCCGAAAGTCACTAAACCTAAAAGGACGACCTGAAAACAATCCCCGCTGCTTTAGGAGGACAGGGACTCCAGATGGGCCTGCATGGCTTTCAGGGGCATTAAATCACCCTTGGCCGCAGCCACTTCAATGCCCTGCTTTAATATCTCCCGGGCTTGTTCCGTCTGCCCCGTGGCAGCCAGACATTTGCCCAGTGAGGCGTAAGCCACCGAATGCTTGGGTTGGGCCTTCAGGGTTTTCTGGAAAGGCTCGATGGCTTGGGTATACTCTTGTAGCTCTAAATATGCAGAGGCCAGGCCGAAATTCCCCAGAGGGTCCTCGGAATTGAATTTGAGGGCCTCCTGAAACATGGCGATACGTTCCCACAAAGCCTTTTCTTTTTTCAGTCGTTCCGCTTCCAAATCAACGGTCAAGCCAGCTTCTTTGGCCTTTTGACGAAAAGCAGCCAAGGTCGCCTTGGCTTTTTCATCTTCGGCCTTTTCCTTATCACCCAGCTTCATATAAAAAATGGACAAATTGGTGTGAGCCAGCACATGGTCTGGATCCAGCGCCAAGAGCTGATTCATGAGCGCAATGGCCTCATCATACTCTTCATGACGGGACAAAATCACACCCAAAGCCTCGTAAGCGGCCAGCAAATCTGGTTGCAATGCCAGAGCCTGACGCAGCTTGGCAATGGCCGCCTCATCCTGCCCTTCAGAAAACAGGGTTAAACCCTGAGCCAACAGCGCAGGGCCATCCGCACTACTATTGGGCGGGTTGTAGAATGGCAGCAAGGACACTTCCACCGAATAGGATTCCCCATCCATCTCCAGCGATAGCATTTTGCCGGGAATGCGTTCTTTCTTGCCCAAATAAGCCAAGGCAATGGGTTGCTTTAAGCTCGGAGAATAGACCATGCTGGTCAAGGTGCCCACGGCCTTGCCCTCGTGTAGGCAGGCCGCGCCCAATGGGGGGAAGTCCACCAAATCCGGCGAGAATTTTAAGCCGACCAAGGCCTGTTGCAACATGCCGTAGGTTTTCACCCGGGCAATGGTTTCCTGCCCCAGATAACAGCCCTTGCTATAGCTGACCGCTTCTCGCTCCAGGCCGGTTTCGGGGAGCAGCGTGTCAAAGTGATAGTCCAGCCCAAAGCGGGGCTGTCCGGCTTCAACCCGCAACGCTTCCCAGCAAGCGTCAGAAATCAAGGTTCCCTGAGCCTGCTGACTGGCCGACATCAAGGCATCTTCAAAGGGGGTCGCTTTTTCACGGGGCACCCAACACACAAAACCGTCATCCCCCAGCAAGGCCCGACGAATGAGCAGAACGGGCACACCCAACAGATCGATCGCAATGCAATCAAAAGGGTTTAAGGGGAGAGAGGTTTCTGTGGGGATTAAGCTTTCCAGAAAAGCCGCACTGCCCGGGCCTTGGATGGCCCACAAGCGGTGCAATTCTGTTTGCTCAATGCACTGAAAATTTTCCAGAATGTGGAATTTTTCAATTTGAGCAACCGCGTTCTCCGCTTCGGCCTTGTCGAGCATCAGCCAAGTGGCCTCTTCCACCCGGTACAGGTCCATCATGCCCTGAATTTTGCCTTGGCGATCCAGCACCGCATTGCGTTGCCCTTGTCCTGGTTTTAGGACCAGCACATCATTGCTGAGGCGATTATTTAAAAAACGAATCGCATCCGGCCCTTTAAACTGAAAAAGGGCATATTGTGACAACGGGGCAACCCCAAACCGAAGACGAGTAGCCTCAGCTTCAGTCAGGACTTCCGGGGTGCAGGCCGCGGACAAGACCGTCATATCCAAACCGCCTTAAGCGGAAGGGCCTTCAGGGAACGCTTCTTTAAAAATGGCCTGCAATTCACCGTTTTCAGCCATCGGCCCCAAAATATCAGTATCACCGTAAAACTTGCCGTTGATGAACACCTTGGGCAGAGTTGGCCAGTTGGTCATTTCGCTCAACACGGCCCGCTTTTCCATATCTTGCAGCACGTTGACCACTTCAAACGGATAGCCGTACTGGCTCAGGAATTGAATAGTCTCGATAGTGAAACCGCACATCGGCATATCTTTAGTGCCCTTGCCGTAAAAAATAATCTTGTTTTCGCTGATTTCTTTTTCAATTTCGCTTTTCAAACGATCTTTGGTGCTTTGTTCCAGCTCTTGCATGAGGGGGATCCTTTATTGATTGAAGGGAAACAATGGCTTTAGCATAGCCCAAACCGGCCTGATTCTCAATCCATTCGCAGTAATCACGGACAATCTGAGCCGGCATAATTGCTGGCTCTTAAGTCAACTGCACCACAAATTGGAACAACCATCGGCTAAGCAATTTGCGCACAGAGCCGGGTGTCTGGAGTTCATTGTTGACCAGACCGTAATAATAACGCTCCATGCGCATCATCTGCTCCTGGAAAATCCCGTATTGGTGCAAAATGACCTGGGACTCTTCCACCAATCGGTTGGCCAGAGACGGGTTTTTATGGATTTTTATAATGGAGCGGGCCAAAACCTGACTGTTGCGAATGGGCACCCTCAAGCCGGTTTGCCCGTGAATAATCACTTCATTGTAAGACGATAAATCGCCCACAATGACCGGCTTTTGACAAGCCATCGCTTCAAACAGGGTTACGGGCATGCCATCCGTGCTGGGCACGGAAACCACCACATCGCAGAGGGCATAATACTGGGGTAGTTCCGTAAAGGGGACCTCTTCCACCCAGCGAATGGCTTTACTGATGCCCAAACTTTCGGCCAGAGTTTTTAAGGACTGTACATAGGCCTGACGCTCCGGGGTGTTGCAGAAGGTATCCTTCATGATGAAGAGGGCATTGGGCACTTCTTCCAATACCCGGGGAATACTTTCAATGATGGTGGTTTGGTTGTAATGCGGTGTCATTTGCCGGGGGCTCAACACCACAAAGGCCTCTTCCGGGATGGCCAGCTTTTCCCGCAAGGCGGTGGTTTCCACATCCGGGCGAAAGGTATTGATATCAGTGCCAATGGGGATCAATTCCACTGGCGTAAGGCCCAGTAACATCCGCTGAGCGGTTTGGTGCAAATCGTAAGAGACCGCCGTGACAAGATCGCTTTGCCGCATGGCCAGGGCGTTGACCAGATGATCGCGCCACAGTTGGGGAATGTGTCTGTAATTGCGCTGCGGCAGGTAAATGTCTGAACCCAGCAGGGTAATGACCAGCGGATGAAAACCCGCCAATGCGGCAGACCAGCCCCGATGGTAGAGAAAAATGGCATGCAGCACATCCGGCTGAATGTCCTTGAGGTGCTCCCGGATTTTTCGGGCTCGGGCCTTGATGACCGCCGTTTTAGAGACCTTATTTTTTCCGGCCTCAATCAGGCTGTCCCGATTGGGCAAGGCGTGGACTGTCACCCCATCGATGCTGCCACCCTTATCGCTGAGGCAGTAGACCCGGTGCCCGCGATCCACAAAGTATCCCAACCACCGTTGCACATGGATATTGGTGGCGTCCGCAATAAAACAAAGCGTTAATAACTTTGGCACGAATCTGGTATCTTTACTCTACAGTGGCATCATACCACGGCAGACCCACTTCGCATTACGGTCTTCTTTCCCGCAAGGCAGGTGGTTTTGTGCCGAAAAATTTAAAATACAGTTTTAAAGGGGACCAAACAATGGGTTACTGGCTCATGAAAACCGAACCGGGTGAATTTTCCTTTGAAGACCTGGTTCGAGAGGGAAGCACTGTGTGGGATGGGGTGAGAAATTTTCAGGCGCGCAACAATATGAAAGTCATGAAAAAAGGGGATCAAGTCCTCATTTATCATAGCGTCACCGAAAAAGCGCTGGCCGGTATCGCCAAAGTTAGCCGGGAGTTTTACCCGGATCCGACTGACAATCCCAAAGGGGACTGGGTGGTGGTGGATCTGGAGCCCGTCAGCCCCTTGAAGCGGCGAATCTCACTGGCTGAAATTAAAGCCAATCCGGTTTTGGCAGATATGCCCCTGATTAAGCAATCCCGCTTATCGGTCATGCCGCTGGACAAAAAAACGTTTGAGTATCTGGTCGATTTATCCAAAAAGCAGCCTAACTGGCAGAAGGCCTTGACTCCAGAGTAGGCTTCAGTTTTGACTGCGCGGGTAGCGTTGGGTTCAGCAGTTTTTCCCCAGTCCCGGGTGAGATTGACCACGCCAATCCGACTCGTTTGGGCCAGAAGATAGTAAACGTTGAGCCGACATTCAGTTCTGATGTAACCGAGATGTCCCCACCGTGCATTTCAACCAGTTTCTTGGTAAAGGCTAACCCCAGGCCTGTGCCTTCCACCGAATTGTAAGCCGTCGTGCCAATCCGGAAATATTCTTTGAAAAGCAGGGGTATCTTCTCGGTAGCAATGCCCCTGCCAGTGTCCTGAACCGTGATGGACACAAACCGTGGATCGGCACACTCCTGTGCTCGCAGGAAAATGGAGCCGTTGGGCCGGTTGTACTTGATGGCGTTACTCATTAAATTCAAAATGATTTGCCTCAAAAACCGGGAGTCCGCTTCCATTTCAGGGAAGTCTGGTTGAACTTCGTAGCTGATTTTGATGTTTTTATCCACGATTAATGACTGTATTAAAGGCTTTATCTCTTCGATGAATACAGGCAGGTCAATCACCTCCAGCGACAGCGTCAACCGCCCTTCTTCCATGCGCGCCTTGTCTAAAATGTCAGACACCATGTTTTGCAATTGAATGACCCCATCGCCAATATAACTGATAATTTCCCGTTGCTGTTTGGTCAGTTGTTCATCATGATCTTTCAGTATCTGGGTAAAGCGACCCATGGCCGCTAAAGGGTTCTTAAAGTCATGAGAGACAAAGGCCAGCACTTTGGTTTTCAAACGATTGGCCTCTTCCGCTTCCTGGGTAGCCTCTTCGAATTGCCGGGTACGTTCCAGAACCCGCTGCTCCAGTACCAGATTTAGCTCTTGCAATAAGGTTTCAGCATGCCGGCGTTCCACAGCGATACCAATAATATTGGCCACCGCTTGCAAAAACATGACGTCATCGGCAGGGTAGTGTCGAGCCTCTCTGGAGTGAACCCCCAGAACCCCAAAGGGTCTGTCCGGATTTTCTCCATGAATAATCACGCTCATTCCGCTCTGGACATCGTGATTTTTGAGTAAAACAGGTTGGGTAAAACGATCCTCGGTGTGGAAATCCTCCACCACCACCGGCTCTTCTATTAACAGGGTATACCCGGCCTGGGACTCCGGTCCTGCGGGAACTGTGAAATGACCAATCAAGCCTTCATTCCAGCCGTAGCCCGCTTGTAATAAAAAATGATCTTCCGGTGTTTTAAGTACCAAAACCTTGGTGAGGGGAAGTTTTAACGTCTTCGCCAGCAAGATGCAGCATTGCTCCAGCAGTTTGTCGATAGCCATGCCGGATAAAGCATGTTGGCTCAGGGATGTCAGAATTTTTTGTTTGTAAAAACTTCCTTTCAAGCTTTCCTGGGCAGATTTTAAAGGGGTAATATCATGGTGGATGGAAATGTATTGAATCGGCTGCTTGTCCACAGTCATAAACGGATAAATGGTGGTATCCACCCAGTAAGTTTGCCCTGTTTTAGTCTGATTCCGAATTTCACCTTTCCAGACTTTACCTGACTGGATGGTTTGCCACAGTTCTTTAAAAAAGCCGGGGGCATGAAAACTGGAATTTACCAGCTGGTGGGTATGTCCCACTAATTCCTCCTGTGTGTATTTTGAAATTTCGCAGAAGGCTTGATTGACATAAGTTAATACGCCATTGGGGTCGGTAATGGCTAAAATGGAAGCAGAGTCAAGCGCTTGGCGAATGTTGGTTAACTCAAATACAGATTGCCTTAAAGAGTCTTCCATTTCTTTCTGGACGGTTAAGTCCCGAACCACATTGGAAAAACCCAGTAAGTTATTCTCAGGATCCAGCGTGCTGGTTAAGGTACATCGGGCCCAGAAACGGGAGCCATCTTTGCGGATTAACCAGTTATCAATTTCAAAACGGCCTCTTTTTTGGGCCAATTGAAGTTTTTCCTGAGGTTGTCCGGCTAATTGATCATTTTGGGGATAGAATACGGCAAAATTCTGACCGAGGATTTCATTTTTAGAATACCCCTGAATGTTCTGTGCCCCTTCGTTCCAGCTAATAATGTTACCGTTTGGATCCAGCATGTAAATGGCGTAATCCTTGACTCCGGATACGAATGAGCGAAAGCGCTCCTCACTGGCTTTGGCCTCTGATTCGGACTGCAGACTGGATTCGTAATAAAAAAGAACCCGCAGTGATAAAGCCATCACCAGAATGGATATAGCAATGGTGGAAAATTCAAAGGTCACGATCAGCTTTCCGGCATCCAGACCCTGTGCGTCTTTTCCCAACAAGTATTCAAAAACATGGATGATGGCCACCCCAGCCACCAAAATAATTACGCCTGAAGCCAACCCTAGGCTGGATAAGTAACGAATCCGTTGAATGGGTGACAGCAGTGGCGCCAAGAAACCGGGGGACTCTAAAGTTTGACTTACAAGCAAAATTCCGGTTAAGGCAACTGCGATAATGGTTGGAATCGCCTGGTAAAAACTAAACAATACCGGAATATGAGTTAATGTGCCCATCAGGGCAAACAAAGCAGTTTGCAGTAGAAAAATACCAATCAGGCCGACCGTATTTCGAGACCAGGACAATTGAGGATAGAATTTCCATAAGGCAACCCCAATAGAAATTAGCAGTAGTTGAACAGCTGTCAGGAATGCCATGTGAACGGTAGGATAGGTTGTCACCAAGGGCAATAAAATATTGAATTGGGCCAGTATCTCATAATGAATAACATTGAAGGCGGCGATACCCAAAGGGATGATCGTCAGGGCTTTTAATACCAGGTTTTGGTAATTCTTAAGTGGTTGTAATTTACAAACCAGTGTTGTCAACACAAAACCCAGGCATAAAAAAGAAACCGCTGTAAAAAATGCTATTTCAGAACCTTGGCCTGAGACAGAAAATGTTGTTAAGACTTTAATGTGAAACCATTGGCCAATAATTCCCAGTAACCCAATTAAAGTGACAATGATACTAAGGATAAGAGAGCTATTTAAATTTTTACTACGCATTGTGCAACCCAGCGTCCATCCTGTTCTTCACCAACAACGATTGATTCCGACAATACACCTTTTGCATCCACAGGAAAGTGAGCGGAATCTGAGTGCAGTTTTTCACCCCAAGCCTGCCCATGCAACCTGCGATCTTCAAAACTGACCTGAAAGCGTTTAAACGCTATTTTTCTGATACCCGCTTCATATATGATCGCATTGATCCAGTCTGCTAGCAAGCCTTCATGGTTTGGGGACTGGCATTCGATGTGAATTGACTCCTCTTCCTGGATTTTCTCCACGTCCATGGTGATATTGGCAAGCGCCAAAGCCACTTGTTCAAAGGCATCCTCAAGCGTCCACCCCACCCCGCGAAGCCCAAGATCCTGGTGATGGGGAAAGAATTCGTAATGAGCGCCGGAAATAAGGTGATGACTCATATGGATGTCTCCATACTTCTTAATATTTTCCTAATCCTTAATATTTACTTAACTTGGGATTAAAACTGGCGGGTTTCCTGCCGGGATTTTCTCGACTGACCGGTTGCTTTTCAGCGGTTCCTACCACGCGTTCTGCCCCTTGCCCTAGTAAGTCCAGCAAATCAGTAGTGGTAACCATACCAACAAGTTCGTCGTGCTCCAGCACTGGCAGACAACCAATATGGCTTCCACGCATCTTGTTGGCCGCTTCCCGGATGGTGGTATCCGGTTCGATACAATGGGCAGGCTCGCTCATGACGTCTTCAACCAATAGACCCTTCATGGTGGTGTAGGGCTTGAGCTTTTCACTGCCGGTGTCAGAATCTGAGACGATCCCGACAACCCGATGCTGATCCAGGACCACCAAGTGATGAACGCGATGCTGGCGCATTTTTTCAAAAGCGTTTTCCACCGATTCTGACTTTTCAATGGTAATCACAGGGGTAGTCATACATTCATGAACGCGCATGGCAAGCTCCTCAATTACAGGTACGGCAAGGATGATTCATTATGAACGACCTGCTCGCCAAGTCGCATTGCTACATTAGGTAATGCCCTTTTGCCTGAATGGCTATTGGTAACATTAGTAATTTACTGAACGTTTTTTCTAGGCAACAGTACAGTAGGGTGAAATGCTGCCAGAGTTGCCGATGTTTCTTTGGCAGCGCTGATTCCATTACTGAGTGAGAGAGGAGATAGATACCATGGCCATTATGAGACCTTTGACCGATGTGCGCGATCAAGTAGAGCGCCTGTTCCATGAACTGGAAGAATTTCAGTTTCCCGCTTTCCCCGAAGCTCGGGAGCGGCACTCCAGAGGTTGGTTACCCGCCGTTGATTTGTTTGAGAAAGAAGGGAATTACCACCTCAAAATGGAAGTGCCAGGCATTAAGCCAGAAAACATTGATATCCAGATTCTGGATGACGCCGTGGTGATTCGGGGACAAAGTCGGGAAGAAAAAGCAGAAGAGAAAAAAGATGTCTATCGCCGGGAATGCCACTATGGTTCTGTCTACCGACGCGTTCCTCTGCCCGGTTCCGTAAAAGCCGAAGGGGCCAAAGCGGAACTCAAACACGGTATTCTCGAATTGTCCCTACCCAAAGCGGAAGGGAATCTTGGAAAACGCATTCAGGTGCAAGCCAAGTAAAAAGACCGATTTTTAGCGCCTGGCACTGGCTGTCTTAAACCAACAAAGGGTGCCAGGCACTTTCACAGGTCATTTCACAACAGGGGAACGCATTCATGAGCGAAGTCATCCGCTACAGTCACCGGGCACATCCAGTAGAAGTGAGCGCTGGCTATCAAACTCTTTCCGGCAGTTTGACCTTGCCAGAGTCGGCCAAAGGCATCATCCTGTTTGCCCACGGCAGCGGCAGTAGCCGTTTGAGTCCAAGAAATCGCTATGTGGCAGAAGTTTTGAACCAGGCAGGGTTAGGCACATTATTGTTTGATCTGCTCACCACTGATGAGGAATCGGAAGATGCCTTACGCAGGGAGCATCGTTTTGATATTGGCTTGTTGGCAGATAGACTGTCTGGGGCCACCGATTGGGTGATTGGTCAACCGGAAACCAAAGGGTTGAATATTGGCTATTTTGGAGCCAGTACCGGCGCTGCGGCTGCACTAATGGCGGCTGGGCAGCGACGCACTCAAGTGGACGCCATCGTCTCTCGTGGGGGGCGTCCTGATTTGGCCGGGCCGTTCTTGAAGAACGTGACTGCTCCCACCCTGCTGATTGTGGGGAGTGAGGATTACGAGGTTATCAAGTTGAACCGATACGCTTTTCAACAATTACAGTGTGATAAAGACATGATGCTGGTGGCTGGCGCTACGCATCTGTTTGAAGAGCCCGGCACCTTGGAATCAGTGGCCCGAGCGGCCAGCCAATGGTTTACGCAACATCTGAGCCAGCCACACCATGCTCATCCTACGACGACTCGTTAAAGACGCTTGACCCGACTCCCCGGATGGGCCACCACATCCAGAGAGCGACAATAGCTGGTCAAGGCAGGAATCGGAGACAAATCCTCTAAAAAACCATGGGCGGCCAGCAGTCCGTTGGTTAAAATTTCATACTCGGCTGCTTGCCACTGCCAGGGTGGGTGCTCAATGCGGGCGGTGAATACCCCACCCCGACCATCGGTGGTGTAGAGTCGGTAGCGTTCTGTCAACCAACGTTGCAGGTTAGCATCTTCGCCCATTTTGGACTGGGCAGCGGACTGTGCAGGCCGGGGGCTGTATCGACATTCAAATTCGGCAAGCTTTGCCCGCTGATCGGTTCGGGTACTTTGAAATTGAATCATAGAGACTGCCGGCGTTGCCGATGGCTCTTGGTGCATCTGCATTCGGGCGTGTTGATAATTCAGGTGGTAACTGAGTCGGGCCGCTTCCACGGATAGGAAGTCATTGGCATCCAGACAGAAAAAATAAACGCCGCTGGCAGTTTCAGCAAAGCCGGGGGCCGGTTTCACATAAGTGCGTAGATTTAACTCCAGGAATCGAAAGGGCGCGGGCAAGCCCGGCACCCAGTAGGTGAGGGCAAAGGGCACCGCACTCAACCAGGCCTGACCATCAATGGTGTCCGGAATCAGCTCTTGGGGCAAACGATTTTGCAATATCTCAGGGGACACCGGGTAGTGCAGAAATAAGAGATGCTCCCAACGCTGACGAAAAGAAAAAGGCAAACGAATCATGAGCGTCCTCTTCTTTGACCGGACTGCTGACGACTGCCATGTTTTTCGTAGACCGCCAAGGCCAATTTGCGAACCTCTGGTTGTTGCTTCCAGGCAAAAATGCGCTCCTTTGCCTGCCGGTAAGCGGTCATGTGATCCACCACCGGGGCCGGATAATGCACACCTGGTTGAAAGCCATAACTCAAGGCCAATAGGGGCGGTAAGGTGTTGGGCTCATGGATGAATTCGTTGGGTAAATCAGCCAACTCTGGCACGAATTGTCGAATGAAGGCACCGGTGGGATCTTGCTCTTTAGCCTGCTTGATGGGTGAGTAAATGCGAATGGTATTAATGCCGGTCACGCCCGACTGCATTTGAAATTGGGAGTAATGAATGCCCGGTTCAAAATCGAGGAAGTGGCGGGCTAGCTGCACGGCGGGTTCTCGCCAATGCTGCCACAAATGATAGGCTGAGAAAGAGGCCATCATGGCCCGCATGCGAAAATTAATCCACCCTTGCTGGTGCAAGGCCCGCATACAGGCATCCACCAGGGGATACCCGGTTTGTCCCTGTATCCAGGCTTCCAGCAATTCCCCATTGGGTTCGGGATCACGCAGTCCGTCAAAGGCCCGGTTCATGTTCTCAAATTCAATGGCGGGCTCGTCTTCCAGTTTTTGCATAAAGTGGCAATGCCAGTGCAGGCGCTTGTTGAATGAGCGTAACGACCGCAACCACTGGGCGCTGTCAGGGCCCTTCGCTCCGGTGCTTAAACTCTGAATTTGATTCAGCGTGGCCTGATACACTTGCCGAACACTCAAGTTCCCCCACGTGAGGTAAGGGCTGAGTCGACTGCACTCCTCGCCAGCGGTGAGTGGGCTGGACATGGCTTTTTGATAATTCTGCCCACGTTGGGTTAAAAAACTATGCAAGGTCTCTTCAGCCGCCAGTTCTCCACCGGATTGCATGCCTGATTTTTGATGGGGCGGCAAGCCCAGTTCGGCCAGCGTGGGAATTGATGAAGAACCTTCAAGCCCGCCGATGGTGGGAATGCGATCTGGCGGAGGCATCAAGCCACTGCTCATGCGTTTTTCCCACTGGGCGGCCCAGCGATCCCGGGTTTTCAATCGCCGCACCACCCCGGTTTGTGGCAACTCAATCCAGCGGAGGCCGTTTTGTTTGACCCAACCGGCCACCCGCAAGTCTCGTGCGTAGCTGAGATCGTTCCCGGTTTCCTCATGGCTCCACAGTGCTTCAAAACCGTAACGCTGATGCAGAGCATCCAGTACATCGGGCATGCGCCCCGTTTGAATAAGCAACGCGCCGCCTCGACGTTCCAAGGCCTGCTTTAAGTCGGACAAGGATTGGCGAATAAATTCGGCATGACTGCTATCGAAGTCCGGGGCGTGAATGATGTCAGGCTCAAAGACGTATAAACACAGACAAGGCCCTGCTTTGGCGGCTTCAAAAAGCGGGGCATGATCAGCTACCCGCAAATCCTTTTTGAACCAGACCAGTTGATTGCCCATGGCTTAAACCTCTTGATGCCGTTTTTGTTGAATTTTTTGCCGCAAGCCTTGGGCCTGCGCCTGAATGGCCTGACTTTCAGCGCTATCCAGGCGATCCACGTTTTTTAACTGCAACCCCATGCGCGGATTTTTACTGAGCATCGCCCGATGCCGAATCAGAAAGTCCCAGTATAACGTTGTGAATGGACAAGCGGTGGGTCCCACTCGCTCCGCCGGGTTGTAGGGACAGTGCTGGCAGTAGTTGCTCATGCGTTGAATATACTTACCGGTGGCCGCATACGGCTTGGAGGCCATAATGCCCCCATCCCCAAACTGGGACATGCCCAGCGTATTGGGCAATTCCACCCATTCCACGGCATCCACGTACACGGCCAAATACCATTCGTGCAGCGTTTTGGGATTCACGCCCAGCATTAGGGCAAACAATCCGGTGACCATCAAGCGCTGAATGTGATGGGCGTATCCATACTGCAACGTTTGCCCAATGGCCGCATTGAGACAGGTCATTTCCGTTTGGCCCGTCCAGTAAAAATCGGGCAACGGTTGCTGGGCGTCCAGGACGTTGAGGTCCCGGTAGTCTGGCATGTGCAACCAATAGATGCCCCGCACGTATTCCCGCCAACCCAGCACTTGCCGAATAAAACCTTCCACCGCCTCCAGCGAGGCTTTTCCTTGATGATAAGCTGTCTCGGCAGCGGCAATCACCCGACGAGGATCGAGCAATTTCAGGTTCATGGCCGCCGACAAGCGAGAGTGATATAGATAGGGTTGATCCTGTTTTGAGTCTTGCCACATGGCATCCTGATACTGTCCAAACTGGGGCAAGCGATGCGCAATAAAATCCTGCAAGGATTGCTCAGCCTGTTCAGGGGTGACTGGCCAATCAAACGCCTGCAAGCTGCCCGGATGATCGGGGAAGCGAGTTTCCACCAGCGAGATCACCGAATTCGTGATCGTATCGGTTTTAAAGGCACGCGGGTCTTGCACCGAACCCGGTCCCGATTTGCCAAAACTCCCCCGGTTCTCCTGATCGTAATTCCAGCGCCCGCCTTCCGGTTCAGCGCCGTGCATCAACACGTTGTATTTCTGACGCATCCAGCGATAGAAAAACTCCATGCGCAATTGCTTTTTGCCCTTGGCATGTTGGGCAAATTCCGCCTTGGAACAGAAAAAATGAGTGTCTTCAAACACCTCAATGGGAATATGCGCAGCCCGCACAATCCCTTGTAGGGACTGCTCCACGTCCCACTCGCCTGCTTCTGTCATGTGAACCGATTGAGGGGCAAGTCGGGTTAAATCGGCTTGAAGTTGAGCGGCCAAACTTCCCTGATTGTCGGTATGATCCAGTGGCACGTAATGCACTCGATAGCCCTTGCTTTCCAGCAACTGCCGAAAGTGACGCATGGCACTTAAAAAGAGTGTAATGCGGGCCTTGTGCGTCCAGACTTTGGTGGATTCCTCGGCCACTTCAGCCATCCATACCAAATCCTGTGTGGGGTCAAATCCTTTCAGGGCAGGATTATCCAAGGTCAACTGATCGCCCAGTATGATCACCAACCGTCGGATGTTCATCAAACCAGATCCTTTCCAAATTCCACGGAATTAATGATGAAACAAGAAGCGTGTTAACAGTACCGATTTGACCGTCCAGCAAACGGTGCGAGGCCAATTTGAGCGCACCAGCCAGCGATAGGCCTGCTCTGAAAACCCCTTTTCCAGTGTGCGATGCAGGGGCATTTGCACAAAAAAGGTCAAGCCGTAAATAACCCCTTGAAGGCCGAGAATAGCCATCAACGCAGGGCTTTTGAAGAGCTCACCGGTAAAGCCCATCAACAGGATGGCCCCGCTCAGCGCTTCCAGTCCCAGCGGCAGCAACAAGACCTGAAAGGTGCGCCGGGTGTGGGTTTGTTCATAGTGAGCAAATTCCGCGCGTCCCACACGGTCAAACAGGGGATAGTGAACCCATTGCACAAACCAGATGATACCGGTCATCATCCAGGACGTTACCAAAGCCAGCATCAACCAGACTTGCATCAGACGGTTCCACTTCCCACGGGGGGTGAAATTTTTAAGTGTTGAACTAACTGTTCGGCGGCAACTATGCCGGAAAGCACAGCCCCTTCCACCCGAGGACCGGCAAAGGCGTCTCCGGCCAAAATGAGCGGAGGGGTTTGCTGAACCCACTCAAAATATTGAGTTCCGGCGTTTTTAACCAAAGCGTAGCGCCACCGTTTGACTTGCCACTCCAGAATTTGCGCATCCCCCAGATAGGGTTGCACGGCCTGACGCATGCACTCATAACAGGCCTCATCACTTTGATCAAACCAGTCGGCGCTACTGTCAGGGGCCATTTGAATGGTTAACCCGAACCCGTTGGGCGAAATGCCTTTTTGATGATTGTCTGCCACCCAGCCAATGGCCGAACCCGTTTCCGGCTGCCAGAAGCCTGCCTTTTCTGGCAGTGACACCGAACGATCCAGACATAACAGCAGGGCCACGCAGGGATCATAGTTTACCGCTTTGAGCCAATCCAACTGCTCAGTGGGCAGCTCTAACTGACTGGCCGTTAAAATCTCCACGGCTTGTGGCGTTGGCGCGGTCATCACAATGGCGCTGGCCTGAAGGCACTCACCCGATTCCAGAAAAACCTGCCAGCCCGGTTCGGCCATGGCGAGACGGGTGACTTTGGCTTCTTTGCGCACGTCTAGGCCCTGAGCCAGATGCTTGGCAATGGTGGTCATTCCATCCCGGCCAATAAAAGTCGGATAATTTTGCCCGTTTTCCGTGGATTTATGGAACCAGGTCTGGACCACTCCTTGGGCGATCCAGTCATCCACCAAGCTATGAAAGCGGGCATCTTTGGCCGTGAAGTATTGGGCCCCATGATCAAAGACCGTCGTAAACACTTCGGATTGCAGGCGTCGGGTCGCCAGCCGACCGCCCAGCGCCCGGCTTTTTTCGAGGACCACTACGAAGTGACCCGCTTTTTGCAGCGTTATGGCGGCCATTAAACCGGCCATCCCGGCACCGATGATGACAATGGGGTGACTGCTGCTCATGCCGCTCCTGCTTTCCCTTGTTTCGACTGGCTCGACACTGTTAAAAAACGTTCCCAGTCCACCGGATCACCTGCACTGGTCTGGGGTTGGGACACAACCACCTGACCGGCTTCAATCAAAAAGGCGCCGCCCAACTGAAAGCCATCACCATCCAAAGGGCCAATGCCATGCCCGCCTTGAGTCCAGGCCTGAACGCCTCGCACCCACACCGACCAGCCAAAGACCTGTTGGAAATTGGCACGGCTCAGCCCGAATGCTTTGTAAAATTGACGCGTGGGATCACTGATGGCGATACTCTCTTGCAACCCATAGCGTTGCCACAAGGCTGCCATGGTGTCGGGATCAGACATCATCACCACGGCCACACGGAACCCGGCCGCCTTCAGACTGTCCTGTTGTTGGGCCAATTGAGCCAGGGTTTCCATGCAAAAGGTGCAGCCGGAATGCCGCAAGAAAATCAACAATACCGGCCCGGCTTGGGAGACAGTTCGCAAGGATGCGTTCAATGCCGGAATCGGTTCATCCAGCGCCGCCTCCAGGGAAGCCAGTGAACTGGGAGAAAGATCAGCTCGCCACAGGGTGTAAACCGATTTCAGAATCAGGAAAAAGGGCACCCACCAGATCAGATCGTTGGTGACGATGTTCAAGCCAAAAAGAATTGGAAACCGTTGCTGAACGAGGGCCAAGGCAAAGCCCATGGGGCCAAAAATTTTGCCCAGCAAACCCACCAGCACAATGGGCCAATGGCGCCGGGGGTCAGTGGCCGCAATTAGGTAGCCCAGGCCGTAAACGCCCACGATCATGCCAATGCACTGCCACAGCTCCGGATAGTTGGGCACAACCGCCCCACTGAGTTGAAACACAGCATTGGGGAACAACACCATAAAGCTCCCCCAGGCAATGTTATAAATCCCGGCAAAGGCCAGCACCGAAAAACTCCAGGAGGGCATGCGGGCAGGGGCAGTTTGCGGCATCAGTTTTTCTCCCCGGAGAAGGCTTTGAGCACTTGGGCATGGCGATAATCGAACATGCGGGTCAATTTGTCATGCACCATCCACCCGGCCACCCAATGGGACAGAGGGGCCAGCGGCAAGGCGTAGTCAATGTCGTCTTCCAGCAGACAGTGGGTGTCATCAATGGGAATGACCCGATGGGTATGGGTCCAACGGGCGAAGGGTCCACTGATTTGGGTATCCTGAAACTGTCGCCCGGCTTGATAATTGTGGTGCTCGGAAACCCAGTCCACGGTTATCGGACCCAGCACGTTGATTCTCAGGGTGACTCGACTGCCCGCCTCAGAGATAGGTCCCGTTTGGTGGATGACCCGAACCTTTTCCCACGGCGGAATCAGGGAGGGCAAAGCCTCGGGTTGTTCATGCCAGGCGAACACCGCTTGGGCTGGTGCTTCAATCCGGGTTTGTTTGATAAATCGTGTCATTAATTTCCTTTCGGGGCGATTGTCGCTAAACCACCATCCACGCCGATGATCTGTCCGGTGACCCAGTCCTGCTCTGGATTCAATAACCAATCCAGAGCGGAGGCCACTTGCTCGGGAGTGCCCAGTCGATTGAGGGCATGTTTCTTCACCGATTCCTGACGGGCTAGATTGCTATTCAAGAGTTTTTCGGTCAAGGGAGACTCCACCAGCCCGGGGGCCACCACATTCACCCGAATGTTCTTGGGGGCGTAGGTGGCCGCCGCAGATAAAGCCAACCCGTGTAACCCGGCTTTGGCTGCCGCAATGGCCTCATGGTTGGCAATGCCCAGACGGGCCGCCGCTGAAGAGACAAAGACCACACTGCCTCCACCGGATTTCTCCATCAGTCGAACAGATGCTCGCAGCCAGTAAAAGGCGCTGCTTAAGTTGGTATTCATTGTGTGTAGCCATTCATCGGGTTTGGTGAGGTGGGCAGGCTTCAGGATGAGGGATCCCACGCAATGGGCCAGACCGTCCAGTCGGCCTGCTTGGGCTTGCACGGTTTTCAGAGCCTCATCAATGGCCCCGGCATCGGTGGTGTCTAAAAGCAATGGCCTGGCATTCAGGGCCTGAGTTAAAGGCAGCAACTTGGCCTCATCTCGGGCGGACAAATATAAGGTAGCCCCAGATTGATGCAGTCGTCGTGCCAGGGCTTGACCGACTCCGCCGGTGGCTCCGGTGACGATGTAAACACGATCGGTCATAAAAGTGCTCCATGAGGGGAAATTATACGTTCAAAACAGGCGAATGCTTATATAAGCGTCGATTTCGGCTGACTTAAGGATGGATCCAATGAAACGATATTGAGATGGCATTGTTGCCATTAACAAGGATGTAAAAGGCTTTCCCGATATATTTTTGAGTTTAGCACGGCTTTCATGCTGCTTGTGTGATTTCTCTCAGTCTGGCGTGTTCCGGTGGGCGGCAAGGCGATATACGAACAGTGCGCAATGAAAAGCGGCGCCAGAGATGCAAAGCCCTTTGCGAAATCAGAATATGGGGTGAACGCACCTGTTTGTTGACATCCTTTTTTGTGGCTGCTAATCTACATACATCCAAAGCGCATTACACCTTTGCCAGTGCTTTGTTTGGGCCATTAGCTCAGTTGGCTAGAGCGCACCCCTGATAAGGGTGAGGTCCCGTGTTCGAGTCACGGATGGCCCACCATTTTAAATTAAATAAGCAAACATAATCTTCAATATAGTACGAAAAAGCTCCTTTTAAGGGGCTTTTGTTGTTTAGTGATATAAATTCAAGTGAAATGAGGCACGAGTTCGTGTTGACACTTCATGTTATCTATTCCTTAAACATCCTGGTCGCAGGATTTGTCGGTATGACTGCGCTATTTTTCCCTCACTTTTCGAGCCAGGTCGTATTTCAAGGAACGATTCCGCCGAATTGGGCACAGCGTATTGTTGGCTGCCTATGGCTGGGCATTGCTGCTCTTTCCCTCCTTGGGCTGTTTCAACCCTTAATTTACAGCCCAGTATTATTGCTTCAATTACTCTATAAAGGTGCATGGCTTGTGTTCATTGCTGTGCCAATGATGCTCAGAGGAGAACTGCGAGAGTTACCGGCTAGGATGACCGTGTTTTTTTTGATCTGGGTGATCGGACTTTTGCTTTTCCTGCCGTATCATTATCTATTTCGATTCTGAATATTCATTCGCCATATATTCATCCATCAATTTGATGTGAGCCTTACCTCTGGAGTCCAGATCAGGGTTGTGGCAGGGAAACTCAAGATTTTTCAGTACCAGCCATTCTTTTAAAGCTTGTATAGCTTGATAAAGTCTTCTTTATAGCATTTGCTCCTTGAGAGTTTAGAGCACGCAAACCTCCGGCAGAGCACTTCCCCTGAATAGAGTGTTAAAATGGAGCTTGAGGTTGGAAAAGTGAGTTCTGAACCCCCTGCATGATCAAGCAGCTATACGTTGTTCTCCCCACTTTTAACGAAGGTGACGCACTTTGTGCCTTGGTTCTGGCATTAAACGAGGTGCTGCAAGCCTATGCGTTTCACATTTTTGTGGTGGATGATGGATCAACCGACGGCTCCACAGAGAAAGTGGCAGATCTCAACTTGCCCCCCGTGACAATAGTCCGCCATGATTGCAACCAAGGGCTAGGGTCTGCTATTCGCACTGGGTTTAACATGGTTTTAAGCATGAGCGAGCATGACAACGACGTACTCGTCATGATGGACGCGGATTTAACCCACACGCCCAATTTAATTCCACGTATGATCTCCCTGATTGCAGAAGGCAATGACCTGGTCATCGCCTCCCGGTTTCGATATGGGGCACAAATTCGTGGTTTGTCATGGCAACGTCAATTTTTCAGTCATGCGGCCAGCTGGGTCTTTCGCTGCTTTCTGCCCATTCCAGGCGTTAAAGATTACACCTGCGGTTTCAGAGCCTATCGCGTGGGCCTATTGAGACAAGCGGCCAATCACTATCAGGAATCGTTTATTTCCGAATCCGGATTTAGTTGCATGGTGGATGTTTTGCTGAAACTAGGACGCTTAAAGGCCATTATGGTCGAAGTTCCCATGATCTTGCGTTACGACTGGAAAGTTTCTGCTTCCAAGATGAACGTGCTTCAAACCATCCTGGCGTCTTTGAGACTGTTAGTCAAAACCGTCTTCCGTCAAATGAGTAATCGTCCTCAGAGCATCGAGTAATTAATAAACGGATGGAGTGTCAACACTTGGGCGCCTTGAACATTCAATCTATCAAAACAGGGGTTGGCCTATCCGTTTTGTGCCTTTTAGCCTTTGCGCTGCGCTATTACTTTGCTACTGAAAAAAGTATTGGATTTGATGAATGGATTACCTACACCACCAGTCTGGGAATTTTACATCCTGAAAGCAGTTTACTGTTTAATCCCAAAACGGTTGTGACAGCTGCACATTTTAAACAGGCCATACAACAACTGCCACTGGACTCCACAGGATCTTTAACCAATATTTTAAAAGCCTTGGAAAATGATTTGAATTTACCGGCTTATTTTGTATTGATGGGTACCTGGCTAAAGATGGTGTCTCAGTTTTCTCCTCTTCTGTTGCGGTTACCCAGTATTCTAATGAATGTGGCCTGTATTCCGGCTTTGGTATTCCTGGGAAGGCAGTTAGCGGTCCCAAAAACGGGCTGGATGTGTGCTCTTCTGTTTGCAATAGTGCCCTATGCCATTTTTTACGGCACAGATGCCCGCCCCTACAGCCTTATTATTCTACTCGCCCTCATCGGCAGTATTGGGGTACTCCGTTTACTGGGTGGCCAACAAGTTAGCCTTAGGCATTGGGTCACAATCATTGGTTGTTTTTGGATGGGGTTACTCACCCATTATTTTTTTGGATTAACAGCCCTGGTTTGGACGCTCATGCTTGTTTTGAGACGGGATAAATGCAAGCGTTTATGGCTCTGGCTAATCGCAGCATGGCTCCCTCCCTTACTGGTAAGCGGACTGATACTGAAAACCCAGTTAAACGGTCTGAACGGAATGAACCCCTTAAAAGCGGCCCTATCCGTTCCAGCGGTATTGGGCTATTTGTTCAAAGGGCTTTTTTCAGTGTTCTTTCTCTATTCACCCTTTAGCGATATTGTCACCATGAGTCTAAGCCTGTTAATATCTCTCAGTGTTTTATTTGGGATTTACCAACTGTGCCAGAATCGTGAATCGGCACTCAAAACACCCCTTTTTCAGTTTTGCGGTCTCTGGATGTTGATTCATGGCGTAGGGCTTTTATTTGTCTCTGTGCTGTTTCAATCCAGAATTTTGGATGTGCCACGGTATTGGGTATTTGTATTGCCTGCCCTGTTTTTAGTGGCTGGGCATTGGTTGACCTGGGGAACCGTGAAGGCTCGGGTTCTCAAAAGTCTTTTGGGTGTGTTCGCACTGCTGCTTATTGGCCTAAGATTCTACAAAGAACAAGGCTATGCGGATTTTAACTATCGACAAGTGAGTGACGTGATTCAGGCCAATCAAACGTCAACCGATGTGGTTCTCACCGCAGCCGGATATCCCACGGCCGCTGCCCTCGGTTACTATTTGCCTGCCTCCACCCACATGGCCACACAATTTACGCCCGGCTATTTCGAGTCAGGGAATGAGCGGCTTGCCAAATTAACGGGACAGACAAAACGCGTTTGGTTTTGTGCCAGCTTCAATCAATTTCCCCAAAAAGTATATTTAGATCTGTTGAATGTTCTGACACATCAGCAAGGATTTGTACAAAAGCAATCTCTGGTTACTTCACCACAACCATTAATCCTGCTGCTTCTGGAACGCCATAAGGCACAGTAAGTCAAGTCCCTGCCTAAAATCAGATTCAGAATCAAATGTAAGCATACCCCTTGCCAGGGTACCTCTGTCCGTATCGTTCTTCAGTAAGCGGCTTGAGTGGTTTGATATAGTAAAACACGTGTTGCATGGATTCATTATTTCTAATTCCATACCTGTTCACTTGATGAGAGAATATGGTTTGAATAAAAGGCAAGGCAATTCATGGCAGAGCAAAAAGTCAAGTCTCTCAATTCAACAGTGCTTTCCTCATTTTCAGGATTAAGCAACGCTGAGGCGGAAATTCGCCTGCAGCAAGAAGGACCCAACGAACTGGGTCAATCCAGACGCAAGCCTTTTCTTTTTATTGTATTCGAGACACTCAAAGAGCCCATGACCCTGTTACTCCTCGCTGCCGGATGTCTCTACTATGTGCTGGGCGATCCCCAAGAGGCCACGGTGTTGATGAGTTTTGTGCTCTTGTTGATTGTAATTACAGTGGCGCAAAATACAAAAACGGAACAGGCCCTTACCGCGCTCAAGGAATTGACTAGCCCAAGAGCGTCAGTAATTCGAGAAAATCAGCAAAAAAAAATTCCTGGACGAGAAGTAGTCCGGGGAGACATTATTCTTCTCCAGGAAGGAGATCGTGTTCCTGCTGATGGGGTGCTGCTTGAATCAACCAATTTATTTATTGATGAATCCCTTTTAACCGGGGAGTCCATTCCAGTTCGCAAAGCAAACAGTCACTCACCAAGCTCAGATCAAACACTGTCATCCACCGGAGAGAATGCCTCGCAGGTATTTTCTGGCTCTTTGGTCATTGGTGGTCAAGGGCTTTTTGAGGTGACCGCTACCGGCAGTCAAACAGAGTTCGGGAAAATCGGCAAAAGTCTGCAAGCCATCACCCCAGAAAAAAGCATATTGCAGCAAGAAATTCATCGCATTGTCATTCTATTTGCCACGATCGGTATTTCACTTTGCCTTCTGCTGATTACGGTTTATGGTTTGACCAGGCACGATTGGCTCCAGGCCGTTTTGGCCGGAATTACCCTGGCCATGTCCATCATGCCTGAAGAATTTCCGGTCGTCTTTATGCTTTTCATGTCGTTGGGAGCCTGGCGACTGTCCAAACACCATGTCCTGATACGACAAGTTTCAGCTGTGGAAACCCTCGGTGCAGCCACCGTTATTTGTACCGATAAAACCGGTACTCTGACCCAAAATAAAATGCGGGTAGAATTAGTCAGCCTCTTAAACGAGTCTTTTACTCTGGCACATTACAACAATTCAGCTCTATCAGAGCCTTATCATGAAGTCATTGAATTTAGCATTCTGGCCAGTAAGCCAAATCCATTTGATCCGATGGAAATTGCTTTTAAAGTACTGGGAGATCAATATTTAACCCAGACGAAACATCTGCATTCTGATTGGCAATTGATCCAAGAATACCCACTGTCTGACTCTCTATTAGCCATGTCTCAAGTATGGGGATCCCCGGATAAAAACCACTACATTATTGCCGCCAAGGGCTCCCCGGAAGCGATTCTCGATCTCTGCCATCTGGACAACGCAACCTTTGCAAAGGCAACTGATAGCCTGGAATCTATGGCCAAACAAGGACTTCGGGTATTGGGTGTGGCAAAAGCCATTTTTAACACCGCACCGTTGCCAGAGGGTCAACATGACTTCGCCTTTGAGTTTCTGGGATTCGTGGGCTTGAGCGACCCTATTCGAGAAGATGTCCCACAGGCATTGGCGGAATGTGATCAGGCCGGCATCCGAGTGATGATGATCACAGGAGATTACCCCTTAACGGCACAGAACATTGCTACTAAGGCGGGTTTTAAAAATATTGAATCCATCATGACGGGTAAAGAACTGGCCACTTTGAGCGATCAGGAGCTTGAAAAAAAAGTCACCGATATCACTATTTTTAGCAGGATTCTACCAGAGCAGAAACTACGCATTGTTAACGCATTAAAAGCAAACGGGGAAATCGTCGCCATGGCTGGAGATGGCGTCAATGATGCGCCAGCGTTGAAAGCGGCACATATTGGCATTGCCATGGGTTCTCGTGGAACGGATGTAGCGCGTGAAGCCTCTGCCATGGTACTAACCACCGATGACTTTGCTTCTATCGTGCAGGCCATTAAAATTGGTCGACGTATTTTCCACAACTTGCGGAAAACAATTGCCTACCTTTTGGCCATTCATATCCCCATAGCGGGCTTGTCGCTCATTCCTGTGTTACTGGGTTGGCCATTAATTCTGTTACCCATTCATATTGCCTGCTTGCACCTCATTGTGGATCCTGCCTGCTCGGTCGTATTTGAAGTCGAAGAACCTGAAGCCGATATAATGCGGCAACCACCCCGCAAAAAAAGCGACCCCATACTCAATCGGCAAACAGTATGGATGAGTGGGGTTCAAGGATTCAGTATCTTGTTGACCACACTGGGCATTTTTGCCATTGCCTTGCAATGGCATCACAGCGTCAATACGGCCAGAGCCATGACTTTTTCCACACTGATTGTGGCGAACCTCTCCGTTATTATTACCAATCGCTCCTGGTCCAGCTCATTTATAACCCTGCTAAAAACACCTAACAAGGCTATGTACTGGGTCATAGGAATTGCCTTGTCTGTTTTAGGGATGGCATTGTTTATTCCGCCCGTCCAAAAAATGTTTCGCTTCGGGCCGTTACACCTTAATGATTTATTTTTGTGTTTGATGGCTGGCTTGATTTGTATCCTGTGGTTCGATTTACTAAAACGCCAGTCAAAATCGACCAACCCTGTCTATAACGTTGAGAATGCTTTTCATTAACTTGAAATTTTATTTTCCTGATAGACGATTGCCCTAAAACCCTATAACCTGAAGGGGTGTCTCAAATCATTCACTCATTTTTAAGGAGTGCTCAAATGTCCCCGGTTCATATTCATCTGGTTCTCAATCATGTTCCTATTTTACTGCTTTGGCTGGGATTGGGCACAATACTTCTCAACCCAATCTTTCAATCACAAGTCCTTATCCGTTACGGGTTAAGCCTGATTGTCCTGTCTGCGTTGGTGGCCTTGCCGGTTTACTTTACCGGGGGAAATGCCGAGGAGGCGGTCGAGCAATTGCCTCAGGTTTCGGAAACCTACATTGAAAATCATGAGGACGCCGCCAAAACCAGCTTAACATTGGTAGAAATTGCGGGCTTACTGTCACTGATTGCTTTATGGCTCAACTGGAAACGGGGAGGCATTCCCAAAGGTCTATGGATTTTACTGCTGCTGATTCTGGCTGGCGCCTCTGCCTCTATCACCTGGACCGGCAACCTGGGTGGTCAAATTCGCCATGCTGAAATTCGAGAATCACGCCGGGTGACAAACTCAGTCCCTCAAAATCAATCGGAGCTGGAAGCTTCGGAAACAGAAGAGCGTCATTAAAAAGGCAGTGCAGACTGAGTTTTGATTGGGGTATCACCCCACATTATTTAAGAATAATGCCAGCAAGATACAACATCTTGGCTGGCATTTTTTATAAGAAGCCGCTCCATACAACATTGACCAGTTCAATTGTAAAGAACTATTAAAAAAGATCAAAAGAAAATATTTAATATTTTTTATTTATATGTAAAACATATCCATTTTTTGACATAGGCCAGTAAAGACATAGGAAAAAGCATATGACAGCTATTGGTATTACCAACCCCTTGTTTTCCATGCTCAAAGCAGAATTACAAACGAACCCTAAAACTTCAGTCAAAGCGAATGTTCAAGCAGCAGCGCCAGAAGCAAAAGCAACTTACGCCTATCAAGATCCTATTTACACCCTCCCTTATCCAATTTACCCGAACCCCCAAACTCCAGTTGCAGCCAATGAATGGGCCTTTGTCTGGGGCGATCCTCATTTCCGTGAAGCCGACGGCGGAAAATTTGATGTCCAGAAAGAAGGCAAGTTCAATATCTTAAAAGATAAAGGCATTGCTTTCACCGCAGACTTTCAGAAACGACCTGCCAAACCCGGTGAGACGATTGATCCCAAAAATGACAAGCGGCCTACCATTACTAAAAGTGCCGACTTGGTTATTGATGGCAAGAAAATTCATATTGATGCCTCTGGAAAAACCACGGTCGATGGCAAAGAACTTAAAAATTTCGATCCGGTTTCATTAGGACCCAACAGTTCCATTGCCAAAACCGTCGATGGTAGCACCTTGATTCAAACCGGAGAGTATACGATTCTGTTTGATTCCGTTGGAAATGGCCAACGTCTCGACTTCGCCGTGAAATCTGGTAGCGATGGTGTGGCTGCCGATGGGGTCAATCCAACCGGTCTGTTGGGTGAAACTTTCGATTCGGATAACATTCGTTTAACAAAACCCAAAAACAATATCGATTCTTACCTGGTTGGTAATAAACCCAATCCAACCCCGGCCCCGGACGTTGACAGTGAACTACAAAAATTACTACAACAATTACTTGCGTTAATTAAGCAACTCTTCCAGGGCGTTTAAGCGTAAAACCAGCTAAATCTCAAAAAAACCGAGGGTGCTGCAGAATTGACTGTTAGCACCCTCGTGTTTGTCATCACCTACCGGCGATTAGCCAAGCTAGGAATGGTCAAATTCTGACCGCGCTTTATGATATCCCCAAGAGAATTGGGGGGCTCATGAATACGATAGTCAAGGATTTGGAAGCACTCAACCTAATCAGTCAAGCGTTGCATCCCTTGGATGGCAGTGTCCACGATTACGATAGGCTGATTCAGGAAATAGGCAATGCCAACTATGTTTTAATCGGAGAGGCCTCTCACGGGACTCATGAGTTTTATCGGGAGCGGGCCCACCTGACGCAACGGCTGATTGAGGAAAAAGGATTTCATGCGGTAGCGGTAGAGGCGGATTGGCCGGATGCGTACCGGGCGAACGAATATGTGAAGGGTATGGGAGACAGCACGTCTGCCGTGGAAGCACTGGCTGGCTTTGATCGATTTCCTACCTGGATGTGGCGTAATACCGATATGGTTGATTTTTTAAACTGGCTCAGAGAGTACAATGACCATTTACCCACCGGGCAAAATAAAGTTGGCATTTATGGCCTGGATTTATACGGCTTGTCTGCCTCTATCCAAGTGGTATTAAAATTTCTGGATCAAACCGATCCGAAAGCGGCTCAGATTGCCAGAGAACGCTACGCCTGTTTTGATCCCTATCTCGGAAATATTCAGGAATATGCCTATGTCACCAGCATTGGCTTGAGATCCGATTGCCAAGAGCAGGCCGTTCAGCAACTGGTTGACTTTCAGCAGGCCCGATTAAACAGCCTAACAAAATACACCAACGCGCAACGGGAAACAATCTTTAACGCCGAGCAAAACGCTCGCTTAATCAGCAATGCAGAACAGTATTACCGCAATCTGTTCACCAGCCACATCACCGCCTGGAATTTGCGGGATACCCATATGGAAGAAACCCTGCAAGCATTACTTGAGCACTTGAAGCAACAGAACAATCAACCGCCCAAAGTGGTGATTTGGGCGCATAACTCCCATATTGGGGATGCCCGGGGAACTGAAATGGGTTGGCAAGGCGAAATAAATATTGGCCAACTGGTGCGACAACGGTATGGTCCTCAGAGCTATTCTATCGGATTTACCACTTATGACGGCACTGTCACGGCGGCTGATAACTGGGATAGCCTGCCACTAAGAAGGCATGTACGTCCTGCCCTGAAGAAGAGCTATGAGCAGCTCTTTCATCAAGTGGGTATACCCAATTTCTGGTTGAGTGTCAGCCATGATCCGCTACTGAAATCCACGTTGCACGAACCCATGCTGGAGCGAGGCATCGGGGTGATTTACCAACCGCAAACAGAACGACAAAGTCATTACTTTAAAGCCAGACTGAGCGATCAGTTTGACGCCGTTATTCATTTGGATACCACCCAGGCGGTTGAGCCCTTGGAACGTAATATTTACTGGGAAAAAGGGGAAGTTCCTGAAACGTATCCATCGTCTTTTTAACAGAGTTATGCCAAAAGAGCAGACAGTCAGCCAAAGAGACCACCACCATGAATACTATTCTTATGCACCGTGCGCTATATTGGTTCATCATTTTGGGGATTCTGCTGTTTCTATTCCTGTTATTACAACCCAAGACCAGTGGGCAGTTGAAACAGTGGTTTTATCAACAGCACGCGACCAGGTTTGAATCAACGGCAGCCCATAACGACAGACATGGAGAAAGCGCTTGATAGTCCAGTCAAAAGCGTGGGAGAATTGACTAGGTTTCAATAGATTTTACTAAATCGAACATACTCCAACTGGCTAAAAGATCGAGGGGAAATTATTATGGCCTTGCCCAATGTCGCCTACTTTTCTATGGAAGTAGCCATTGATCAGTCTATTCCCACCTATGCGGGGGGCTTGGGATTTTTAGCCGGAAGTCATCTGCGATCCGCCTGGGAGATGGAAATGCCAGTAATCGGGCTTTCTATTTTATGGTCCAAAGGATACGGTGAACAGGTACTCACCTCGCCAACCACAGCCGATATTGAATTTAAAAACTGGCACGGCGAAGGGTTGGAAGAAACTGATTTGAGTGTGGTCATCCAGATTTTTGATCAGCCTGTGCGCATCAAAGCCTACTTTCTGCCCCCCCAACGATTCGGCAGTGCCCCCCTTTATTTTTTATCCACCGATACGCCTGAAAATCCCCCCGCCTTTCGTCGGTTAACGGAACAGTTGTACGACAGCGATGAATGGACTCGCATTGGTCAGGAAATGATTCTGGGCATTGGGGGCTACCAGATTTTGCAACAAATCGGGCCACTGCCTGAGGTCTATCACCTGAATGAGGGGCACTCGGTCCCCCTGCTGTTTCAATTGCTGCAGGCGGCAGAAGGTAATGTAGAGGCGGTGAAAAAGCAGGCTGTTTTTACCACCCACACCCCTATCGCAGCGGGCAATGAAACGCACGATATCCGATTACTGTTCAAGGCCGGTTACTTTGGACCCATTCCCGAAGGAACAGCCGCAGCACTGGGGGGCAGCCCGTTCTCTCTGACCGCTGCCGCACTAAGAATGTGCCGTATCGCAAACGGGGTTTCTCTCATTCACGGAAAAGTGGCCAGTGAACTGTGGGCCAAGCTGGACAATCGGTGTCCCATTATTGCCATTACCAATTCGGTGAACCTGCATTTCTGGCAGGATTCCCGATTTCACAAAGAGCGCGAACCCAGCCGGTTACTGTCTCTGAAACGACAGATGAAAAAATCGTTATTCCAGCTTGTTGAGCAGGAAAACCGGAAGAAATTAGATCCCGATGTATTAACCATTGTTTGGGCTCGGCGGTTTACGGAATACAAACGCCCTACGCTTATTTTTCGGGATTTTGAACGTCTTGAAAAACACTTGCGGGCCAATCAAATCCAGTTAATTTTTGCCGGACGGTTTCACCCCAGCGATGCCATGGGACGTCAATTATTCAACCAGGTACTCAGCTACAGTGAGGCCCTACCCAATATTGCTGTGTTGCTGAACTATGAACTCAACCTCAGCAAACACTTAAAATGCGCAGCCGATGTTTGGCTGAACACTCCCTTGCGGCCGCTGGAAGCCTCCGGCACCTCTGGCATGTCAGCCAGCATGAACGGTGCCATTCACTGCTCCACCTACGATGGATGGGCTGTGGAAGGAACCTTCGACCATATTAACGGCTACATCATCAACCCGGAAGGACATTATGAAACGTGCAACCATGTTTCAGAATCACCCAGTTACCAACGGGATAAACGAGACCAGCAGGACTATGAATCGCTGATGCACATTCTGGAAACAGAGATCATTCCCACTTACTATCAGAATCCCATCCGCTGGGCAGCTTTGATGGCCCAATCCATTCATAACTCCGAAATTTATTTTCACTCGGATCGCATGCTGTTAGAGTACTTTAATCGCATGTACCGAACGTTATAATTACTGTAATCCGTCGGCTACTCCTTTTGCAACACCAGTAAAAACCGGCAATCGGTCAATGCTTTGAGGGAATGGGCGAGTTTGGCATCCATATAAATGCCATCTCCGGCGGACAATTCAACGGTGGCGTCTTGCCCCACCCACTGCGCCTTTCCGGCATACAGTAAAATTACCGCTTTCATGGGCGTCCAATGCGTAGCCAGGGAGGTACCCGCCTGCAGTTCCCACACCTTGAGTTGAAAATTCGGTGTGTCCAGCAGGGGTTCCGTACTTAACTGTTGCTCTACAGGCGTATCAATCGGAAAGTGAAACGGAATAAATTGTCTCGGCGGCCGAGAAGGAGATTCCACCGGAATCACCCGAGATTTGGCCACAATATCATCCATCCGGGCAATGACCTGGTGTTTTTCCGCGGAACTTAAACTATCTTCCAGTAAGGGGAAAACGACTTTTTCCTCTTTGGCGAAATGGCGCTTTACCAAATCCACAAAATCCACCGCCTGCTTCAATAACTTTTCATTACAGTCTTCTGGAAACGTATAATTCAAAATCCCAGTCACCAGGGCAGCCCGCTGTAACAATACTTCCTCGTGCTCAATCTCTAAAATGGGGATGGGATGATACTTGGATAATGCCGGAAAGATAACCTGATCTTCGCAAGCGGCATGCACATTCATACGCTGTACCAATTCTTCGGCCAAAGCCCTGGCCTCACTTAGAGAGTGACTCGCCTGATGTTCGCAAATATCCTGTAAGGCCAGAATCAGCTTATCCATCAATTCGGTCATGTAAACATGATCGGCCACCAGTTTTTTGGTAACCGCTGACACGAGCTTGGCTTTAATGGGCGGAATGGACATGTCAAGACGCCTTATACGAATCAAGCAAACACAATCACACAATGCCTTCAGGCGAAGGCCTCATCGCCAAAGTGACTGTTATACAGCATAAAAAATCAGGATAGAAAGTAACATTGGCCGTCTGTCTAAAAATTGAAGGAAGGCATTCCTTCAAGGCCCTGTAAAGCAAATAGACAGACACCGGGGCATCGGGGATAATGGCTCTGTTCTTTGTCGATTCCAGGAAATATTAAAACCGATGCAAACACAATTACCCGCCCCGCCAACCCAATGTCCCCCCTTCGGGATGATGATGCAATATATTACCGGTTACTGGGTGTCTCAGGCCGTTTATACCCTAACCAAACTGGGGGTACCTGAGGCCCTAAAAAATGGGCCTGCCGACGCCGAAAGCCTGGCCCAGACCCTGACTGTGAATGTGGACTTTTTATACCGCCTGTTGCGAGCCACCAGCGCCATGGGGCTTTTAGAGGCCCATGATAATGGTCAATTTTCTCTTTCATCCTTGGGGCAATTGTTGCGGGCCAATGTACCCAATAGCATGCAGGCCATTGTCTTGATGATGGGCGAAGAACACTTGACCGCCTGGAACCGACTACTGGATGGGGTCCAAACAGGGCAGACCCCCTTTGAAATGGAATTTGGTACCCATTGTTTCGATTATTTTGAAAAGAATCAGCGGGCCGGTGAAATTTTCAACGCGGCCATGACCTCCTTTGTGGAAAATGAAGTGTCCCAAATTGCCGCGGCCTTCGACTTTGGCCAATTCGAGCAACTGGTCGATGTCGGTGGTGGTCACGGCAGACTGGTGGCCAGCATCCTCAAGCAAAATCCCCAGCTCACCGGGGTGGTATTTGACTTACCCCACGTGGTCAATGGCGCCGCAGCCATTTTTGAGCAAGAAGGCGTGGCCAACCGGGCCAAGGCCGAAGGAGGCGACTTCTTCCAGGCGGTTCCCGCCAATGCCGATGGGTACATTATGTCGCACATCATTCACGACTGGAGCGACAACAAGTCTCTGGAGATTTTAAAGAACATCCACAAAGTCATGCGCCCCAACGGGAAACTGTTACTGGCGGAAACGGTCATTCTGCCTGGCCCGAATGCCATCAACAGCACCCTGATGGACCTGAACATGCTGGTAATGACCCCAGGCGGTCGAGAGCGGACCCGAACGGAGTATGAAGCCCTGCTGTCTCAGGCTGGATTCTCTCTGGTCAATATCACGCCGGTCTCGCCAATGGTATCCATTATTGAAGCGGTGCCCGCAGCGCTCTAGTGCAGTCAAAACTCAATGCTGATTAACATTGTCAGGGAAGCTCTATAACAGGGCTTCCTTGATGCGTTTAATGCGTTTTAGTCTCCACTTGGAGAATGGTCAGAAACAAAGGTCCGATTCAGAATAACCAGACTGAAAATGTACAGATTCAGAATGAACGCTGAAGGCCCAAAGAAAACTGAAAAGCGTTTCACTGACTGAAAGGAGCACCCATCATGAGTCGCCTGATTGCCGAAATCGCCGTTGATCCCATTGGCACCAAGGAACCCACCGAAAGCGATTACATCGTGGCCGCCGAACGGGCCCTTAAAAAGGCTGTGGAAGCCAACAGCAGTCTTCAGTATCAAATCAACCCCATGTCTACCACCATTGAAGGCGAACGTGAGGACGTGCTTTGTACCTTGGAACTAATGCACCAGGCCCCGTTTGAAGAGGGCGCCCAGCGGGTCATTACCACCATACGGCTGGATGAACGACAGGATCAGGACAGCTCAATGAAGCACCACGTGGATGTTGTGAAGCAAAAACTGGCCGTATCCAAAGGCAGTATGTGCTAAACCGACAGTAAACCCACTTTGTCGCAGAGCCATTTTTAAGGTTTAATAGTAGGGTTCCAACGCCCTTTTCACCGGGCTTATTTCCGCCAGTTAAACCCTAGATTGATGGCCTGATCATGAAAAAATCCTGGATTATTATCGGCACTGCTGCGACAGGCGCACTTCTTTTGGTGGCCTTCTCCTTCAATCAAAGTGAACCGCTTCCAGCCGTGCAGTTGCATCGTCAGGATGTCATCGCCACGCTAACCGTGACCGGAGAAGTGCAGGGGGATACCACCATAAATTTCAGCCCGCCGGTGACGGCCCGCATCACCAAGATTACCGTGAATGAAGGCGATCTGATTCAGCCGGGGCAATTACTGGTGCAATTGGAAAGCGATGAGCAAAAGGCCCAGTTACAACAGGCGCTGGCTCAGGTCAGGCAAAGTCAGGAAGCTTACCTTAATCTGAAGCAAGGCACCCGACCTGAACAGATTCTATATCGGAAACAGCGGTTGATAGAAGCAGAGCATCATATTGAAGAAACAGAGGCCGCGCTAAAACAAGCGGAAGCTCAGCTGTTCGATGCCAGCAAAAATGCCAAACGCTTTCAGGAGCTTTTCCGGCAAGAGTTGGTCAGTGCGCAAGAAAATGACAACGCCCAACTGCAAGAAAGTACTGGGCGCCAGAAAGTTGAACAAGCCAAAGCCACTTTGCGCGTGGCCAAAAATCAGAAAGTACAATTGGTTACCCAGTTAAACGAGGCGGAAAACGGGCCAACCTCCCCTGAATTGGCTGGGGCTTATGCCGCTTATGTGGCCGCTCAGGACAACGCCAAAGCCGTTCGGGCCCAGGTTCGGGATTACGTGATACGCAGCAACCTGCACGGGCTGGTGGTGGATCGCCCCAAAGATCCGGGGGATTTGGGACGGCCCGGAGAAAGCATTCTGACCGTGGTGAATCCTCAAACCCTGGAAGTGCTTTGCTCGGTTGAGGAAAACGATTTGTCCAAAATAGGGGTTCAGGATAGCGCTCTGGTGGTGCTGGATGCCTTTCCCGACATCGCACTGAAGGGCAAAATAAAACGCCTTGGGCATCAGGTCAATGAGGATAATGGCACCGTGGAGGCCCACGTGACACTGCTGGACAGTGAGTGGCCCAAGCTCAGGGGTATTGGATTAATGCCCGGTATGACCGCCGATGTCAGCATCCTCACCCATCGATTAAAGCAAGCCCTGATCCTGCCCGCCTCTGCGGTTAAAAAAGAGGGGAAACGCTGGTTTGTGTATCAAATTCAAAATCAGCGCCTGATCAAGAAAGAAGTTCAGGGCGAGCGACTGTCCATGGAAAATTTCCGCATCAACACAGGGCTGAACGAAGGGGACTGGGTGGCCAATATTGCCAATGACACCCTGTTGGCCAAGAAAAAAGTGCATCCGATTCCGGTCCCTGAAACCAAGAAACCATAAAGCCGTGGCCTCCAAATTTATTGACATCCTGCCCATCGAACTCTACATTGCCAGTCGATATGTCTCGGCCAACCTCAAGCAATCGCTGATTATTATGCTGGCCGTGGGCATTGGGGTGGCCCTGATTGTGTTTATCCCGTCTATCAACCTGAGTTTCTTCCAGTATTTTCTGGACAAAACCGTCCAGAATGCCCCCCATATCACCCTGACCCGGGAACTGGACACCATGCCCCGCACCAGGCAGGCCGTGGAAGCAGTGCTACAACAGGAAAGCCCGAAAGCCCAACTGCTGTTTTCGGATCAAACCAACACCCGACGGCGCAATATCTCAGCCTACAAACGGCTGATGGCAGAACTGGGTCGCTTTCCCGGAGTGACTGCGGTTGCTCCCAGCGTTCGAGAGCAGGTCATTATTGTCAAAGGCAGCCAAAACCGAACGGCCAGTCTGCAAGGGATCGTTCCCTCTCTGGAAATTGCCGTTTCCAGTCTACAAAGCGATGTGATCGAGGGTAATCTGGAAGCCATGGGACCCAATGACGTTTTTCTGGGCAGTGCGCTGGCCGATGAACTCAACGCCGGGGTGGGCGATCGCATTCAGCTGATTACCCCCTATGGCAGCCGCAGTTATAAAGTCTCCGGACTGATTAAAACGGGGGTCTATCAGTCGGATTTAAGCACCATTGTGCAACCGCTGGAATCCGCCCAAAAGTTGCTGAGCCTGGAGAATCAGGTCACCAACATTGGCGTTAAAATCACAGACATCTATCAAGCCGAAAACACGGCGCGCATTCTGTCCAACCTCTATCAGCTGAAGGCCCGCAGCTGGATGGAAGACAACAAAATTTTCCTGGATCAGATTGGTAACTTCCGGGTCATTATTGCCGTGATCAACTTCCTGATTGTCTTTGCCGCCGCCACCAGTATCACCAGCATCCTGATTATGGTAGTGGCCTCCAAGTCCAAGGAAATTGGCATTTTAAAAGCCATGGGCACGGCCCCCAACGCCATCATGCGGTTGTTTATCATTCAGGGTATCGGGTTGAGTGTTTTAGGCATTGTGGCCGGATTTATAGGGGCTTACGGCTTGATTACACTCTACAATTTGAGCCCGATGGCCAAAAGCGAAACCATCCTGGGCATTCAGCGCCCGCCCACAGTCATGAATACGGAGTTTGCCATTTTAGCCATCATTTACGCCCTGATTAGCAGCATTCTGGCCAGTTTATTTCCAGCCTGGCGAGCCAGCCGTCTGGACCCCGTAGAAGCCATTAACCAGTAACGGCAGCGCACCCAACGATGAATGACACCGTCTTATTACAAACCGAACATCTGATGAAGATCTATGGCGACACCCAACCGGTGTACGCCTTGAACGATATCAGCTTGACCATTTATCAAGGGGAATTTCTCAGCATTGTGGGCCCCAGCGGCTCCGGTAAAAGTACGCTGATGAACGTTCTGGGCCTGTTGGATCGACCCACCAGTGGGTCTCTCAAATATCTCAGCGAAGAGGCCGCTCATTGGAGTGAAGTGCGGCGTTCCCAGTTTCGCAACCGGGAGATGGGCTTTATTTTTCAGGCCCATATGCTGCTCCCTGAGTTCACAGCGCTGGAGAATGTCATGATCCCCCTGCGCATTGGCAACACCCTGAACAGTCAAACCACAGCCAAAGCACAGCGCTTGCTGGAGCGCATCGGGCTGGCCGATCGATTGCACCATCGCCCCGGCCAATTATCGGGTGGGCAAAATCAACGGGTGGCCATCGCAAGGGCATTGGTGAACAACCCCAAAATCGTGTTCGCCGATGAACCAACTGGCGCGCTCGATTCTCAAACCAGCAACGCCGTGTATGAACTTATGCGAGAAATTCATCAGGAAGAGCAAGTCACTTTTGTGATTGTAACGCACGAGCATGCTTTATCGGAAAAGACCGATCGCATTATTCGACTTCTGGATGGCAAAATCAAAGAGGATGTCACCATACCGCATCCAGCGCCCCCGTCCGTTGATGCAGCCACTCCCAACCCTTAGAAATGATGCGGCCTTGCTTACAAATTCTGCTCGGCCTGCAAGACCTGAATGCCTTCCCGCAATACCTCAGGCCCGAACTCATCAATGGCTTTCCAGGCCTTCAAGCGTTCCACAGAAACGTGTACCTGCTCAGAATTCCCCAGCCTTTCCAGCATATCATCCGACAAACTGCGAGAGGCACGTTTGTAGGCTCGATACTGAGCGGGATCAATACCGGCTTCTAATAAAATTCGGTGTTTTTTGAGCCCTGTTTTTTGTTCAATTTCAAGAAACAAGGCTTCGAGCCTGTCAAACATAGACATAGTTAACTAAAGCCTTTATAAACTGGTGTTAGAGCTTGAAAGGCGCCCCATTAATCCACATTATTGCCTGCAAATACACTAAATGGGAGGGCCGGGGTGGACAGGACAAACTTAACCTGTGCGTATATTGGTGTTTCAGGGGATGTTTAGTGCGCTTTTTGTGAATTTATAATTGCTTTCGGCCTCATCAACCTTGGCCAGGAAATTTATTGATCATACTGAATTTCAGAAATACATATAAATAATAACTGCTTTTAAATTATAAACCATTAGCCATATGTACTAGTCTCCAGCCGCGTTTTAACAAACACGCAAAAAGCCGGGTTTACACCCGGCTTTTAAATTTGCGTATAGCTTACATTAAACCTTGTTCGGCAACGCGTTGGAAGGTTGCGTAGGTGGCTTAATGGTCGACAGTTCTTTCAGCATCTGGATAACCTGAGTGCTGGCTTGCAATCTGCCGGCCTCAATACGTTCCAGCAAAGATGCTGAGACTTCCTGATCCACACCAGAGCGCCGCAGCAGTTCCTTGGCTTCGGACAAGGCCTGACCGGACGGGCGACCAATGGCAAGCAACCGGTTGTACTCACGCAAGGCCAGATTCAGAATTTCCTGAGTGACCGAGGTGTAGGTCTTGGCCAAGAACATTTTGCTTTGACCCAATGCGATCATCAACGGCGGAATTTGTCGGTTCACCGGTTCAGTAAAGACCGGACGACGATCCTGGAACAACCCGTTGACGTCTGACACCGGTGTAGGCGTTGGAGTAGGCGTCGGCGTTGGGGTGGGCGTCGGAGGATTTTCCGGCGTTGGAGTCGGAGGATTTTCCGGCGTTGGAGTCGGAGGATTTGGCGTCGGCGTTGGAGGATTTGGCGTCGGCGTTGGAGGGTTTGGCGTCGGGGTCGGAGGATTTGGCGTCGGCGTTGGAGTAGGTACGTTACCGTCACCACTGCACTCAACACCTTTGCAACCGGTACTAGCTACTTTCCTCAATTCATAGCCTTTAACTGGGTCTGTGGGATCTTTACTCTTTCCATCGTCACCGTTGTTACCAGGCTGGCCTGAACCCTGAGGCCCAGAGCTAGGCTGACCACCCTGTCCACCCTTGCCACCAGTCATAACCAGATTATAGGCAATATCAGCGAGAACACCAGATTCAGGCATCGGAGCTGTTTTATCGGGAGATTGGAAAGTAATAGAACCGGCATCCCCACCGTCACCACCATCAGATCCATTCTCTCCATCATTACTAGTCGTAGATCGGCCATCTAAGCCATTAGTGCCATCACCACCTTTGACGGAAATACGGACATCCTTGGCAACTTTCATTTCAGTGCCATAGGTAAAAGTAATATCGCCACCTTTACCACCAGCATTACCATTGCCACATTTTTCACAAGTGGCCTCAGCGCCTTTGCCACCATTGGCTTCAACTTTTGTGTCACCTGTTAAATTGATACCACAAGCTGCATCAAGCGTAATTTTGCCACCATTACCTTGCTGAGAGGATTGTGATGTATTCGCACCATCAGGACCGTTAGCCTGAATCAATGCTTCTGAACCAGTACGAATCCAGCCATCCAAATGTTGTTGAAGCAAGGCGGCACGATCGACCAATTCCATTTTTTTATCGTCTGAGAATCCAGAATCTTTGAGATCATCCTTGGTGATAATTTCAGATTTTCCCTTAGCAACCAGCCGTATTTCACCGCCGTTTTGTTTTTCACCTTTAGCGTTTTTCAGGCCATTGGCAATTAAAATACCATCCAGGTTAATTAAACCGCCTTCAATTTTAATAATGTTGCGGTCGTAGGTGCCAATCACGCCTTTGGATTTAGAAGAACCCGATGCGCCTGAAGTGTCGATAATGACACCTTGGTTAATATCAATAACACCGGCTTTGCGATCGCCTTTGGGGTTATCAAGGTCTTCAACCGTTTTACCGGGGCCAATAATAACGCCGCCACCCAGACCAGACTGACCCTGTGCAAAAATACCAGCAGTGGGGGTCATGGTTAAACTGGATACGTTCAGATACACGGTACCGCCATCGGCACCGTTGGCGAAAATCTTGCCACTTTGGTACAGGTAGTTGGAGTTGACGGTCACATTCCCACCGTTGCCCAACACCCCGTTTTTCATAAATCCGCTGACATCCACATTGCCATTCAACTTGACAATTGGAGCGTTAAAAATAAGGTTTCCGCCATTACCGTTTGCAGTTGTAGAATTAACGCTATCAACCTGAAAGCCACGCACCGTACCGCCCGGCAAAGTTAAGGAAGTATTGCTTTGAAAAGTGGTAGCACCGTTGGCCGTATTGTAATAACTGCCCGGGTTAATTGTATTGCTGCCAGAAATCACCTGGTTGACCGGCCCGCTAACAGGGGCGCTGCCAGCCGCCTGATGGTCTGCAACGGGATCTGCAAATACTGAGGTCGGATAAACCGCAACACTCGCCGCTAAAGAGATAGGCCAAAAGTAACGGGATAATAAATGATGGGATGCCATGATATGTAAAGAACCTCCTTAAGGACGGTGGGTTGACGGAAAAAAGCCCACAGAAATTGAGTAATATGGAATGGCAACTATTTAAGTGCTATCAGGGAAACAGTCGCGCTTTTACCAATACCAACTACCAACAAGCCTTCATCGCCATAATGCAGATCAGTAATGATTTTAACTGAAACTTTTTCAGTGCCAATACTCTAGCTTACAAAAAGGCAAAAGAAAACCCCTGTAACTTTAGTTCATTTTCTTTACATCAAACCCGTACTCCCTGAACTTGCTAAAACAAGAAGGCATCAAGATTTATCCGGTAGCTCAACCGCGTTGGTTCAACAGCTCTTCCATTCGAAAAAAACATTGGACTTATGGGCTGTGTTTTTGTTAGAAATAAAAAGCAATTGGTAGTTGTGGGATCGTCAGCTCAATAGAGCATCCAGGCAATTCTCTTTACTAACAAGCTTTTTGGCGGTTTAAAAGTAAATTCTGGTAAAGCCCCTATGGCTTATAAAAAGAATATAACTTCATATTGCCTTACACTGATTCCAATCCCTGTTTAAAGTCAGATTTTCTTACATCATTAATATAGGTAGAAGTTGAACATCTAATGACTAGCTTCCATCCATCCAGCCGAATCTCTCTCGCGGCCCTGTTGGGAACAGGACTTGCCCTGAGCCTTTCCTTCCCTGCTTTTTCCCAGCAACTGAGCGAAGTTCCCACCCAGGTGAACCCCGGGCTATTAAATCCGTCCCCGCTTGACGTGACACCGGGGAGCAACAGCAAGCAACCTGCCGTGAATCCAGAGCTGGACAAGCTGCCGGAAGTAAAACTGGATGTTCCGGAACCGCCCAGCATCGTAGAACTGGAAGGCAATCAGTTCCACGTCAACAAGATTGAAGTACTGGGAAATACGCTGGTCGATAACACCATTCTGAAGCCCATTGTCTCTACCTATGAGAACAAGGATGTCAGCCTGAACGAGCTGGGTCAGCTGGTCGACAAGATCAATGAGCAGTACCGCAAAAAAGGGTATCTGACCTCTATTGCCTACATTCCGCCTCAGGATATTACCGCCGGTACCGTACAAATTCGGGTACTGGAAGGCCAGGTTGGCAATATTTCCATTGCCGGAAACAAGTTTTATCGCACCGGTGTGGTGGCCCGTTACCTGGATCAAGGGACGGGTGATGCTTTGAGCATTCCTCAACTGGAAAAAAACCTGCGACGGATTAACCGCCAAGGAGATTTCCGGGTTCGCGCCACATTAAGCCCCAACACCATTGCCGGAAAAACCGATGTCCGGCTGGATGTGGAAGAGCGTCAGCCCCTGCAAGTGGCACTGACCTTCGACAACCAGGGTCGTCCCACCATTGGTACCATGCGCTGGGGAGCCGAACTGATTAACCGCAACGTGTCCGGCATTGGCGATCGTTTTAGCGCTCGCTGGATTGGGGCCGCAGGAACGCAAACCGTTCTGGGTTCTTACTTTGTACCTGTTAACCGTTTTGGTACCGAAATTGGAACCACCTTCGGGTTTACCCGGGTCAATGTGGATCTACCCAAAGTCCGTGATACCAACAGTATCATCGGTCAGGCCTTCAACTACGGCCTGATTGTTTCCCAGCCTTTGGATCGGGAACACGTGTTTGTTGCGGACGCCGCACTGAACTTCCGGCGGGTTTCTTCCTGGTTGAACGACAACCGGGATCAAACGCAAGATGATGTGCGCTCTCTGCAATTTGGCTTGAACTTTGACAAGTTTGACCGCTGGGGCCGTACCTTTGCCCGGGCCCAAACTTCTGTCGGCACCACCTGGTTTGGTGGGAACCGTCAGTTCTGGAAAGCTGAATCAGTGGTAAACCGTGTGGTTCGTTTGCCCAAGAGCAACTACCTGATTCTGCGCAGCTATGCCCAATACAGCCCCACGCCTTTGCCTCCTGTGGAGCAGTTCCAGTTGGGTGGCGCTTACAGCGTGCGTGGTTACAACGAAGGTCTGATGATTGGCGATCGGGGATACCAGTTCTCCGTGGAACACCGCTGGCCTGTGCCAGGTCTGCGTCGGGCCAACCCCTGGCTAGCCGATCACATTCAAGGTGCCACCTTCTTTGACTATGGCCGGGTGTGGAACGATGGCAAAAACACCAGAACCAATCCCAACCAACGTGGCTACACCAGCCTGGCCAGCGCCGGTCTGGGTGTGCGTGCCCGTTTGACCCAATATATGCAAGGGTATGTGGACTTTGGCTTTGGTCTGCTGGATCGTAGTGATATTGAAATCAATGCCCAGCCCACCGCACGTATACACTTTGGGGTTCGCTCCGATTTGTTGACGGATGAATACAAGGCTTGGGGCAAAGATGTTTCCACCATCAATGTGAAACCTCGCCATAAAGGCCAGGCTAAAAAAATCAACCAGGCCAAACAGGTGATCAGCACCAATAAAATGATTGAAGATGGCGCTGAAACCATTCAGGCCGCTCAAAAGTAACTTCTTTCATCAATTCTCAAAGGGTCGGTTCTTTAAGGGACCGATCCTTTGCTTTTGGATAGAAAACCACGCAATAAATAGCGCAACTGGCTAATTGCCGTTAAAGTGCAACAGGCAAAAGAGGCGTCAGGACTCACTCAAGGGGATCCTAGTCGTCTAGTGTGGGTAGGGGATGCTACTACAATCAATTCTATGGTTTTGTAAATTCAAATTAAAGAAATTAAAGAAAGAGAGGAACCGGTCGAAAGGATATAAATAACGCATACGAGTCCTTTCAACAGGAGTGCTTTCATGAATAACCCCAAAAGTGCCACCGCCGGTCTCATGATGACGCTACTAGCGGCAACACTGACCTATTTGCAACAGGAAGCTCCTGCACAGGCTCAGGATATGAACCCCCAACTCAGCGAAGCCACACTGTTCTTCAATCAACTGGCCCATGAAAGCAGCAACCCACTGATTGCAAGTCTGGCCCGTGAAAGTTTGAGCAAGCTGCAAAGCAATCTGTCTGTGCGGCAAGTGGTTGTGCCCTTGCTGGAACAGCCCGATACCAGCCTGGCAGTACCCACCTTGATTGACGGCAAGGTTATGGCCACCTTTCTGCTGGATACCGGCGCCAGTTACACGGTTATCACCCCCCGACTGGCTGATAAACTGGGCATCGTGGTTACACCAGAGACCCCCCGGATCTCGCTGGTTACCGCCAACGGCCCCATCAAGGCCCCATTGGTCAAACTGAAAAATATTAGCATCGGGCAGGTTAATGTGCCCGAGGTAAACGCGGTGGTTCAGGAACTGGGAAACGGCGATGATCTATTGCTCAGCGGATTGCTGGGTATGAACTTCTTTCAGGGTATGGATTTTACAGTTAAAGAAGATCAACTTATTCTGGGCGTGCGGGATAACCGGCACACCTCCATGAAATAGCGCTCTAGGCTTGCCGCTGCTTCAGCAGATCTCGAATTTCAGTCAGCAGAGCCACGTCTGGCGGGGTTTCCTCGACCACAACGGGGACTTCCTCGGGTTTAGACGCCCGTAAACGATTCATGGCCTGAATCGCCATAAAAATACTGAAAGCGATCAATAAAAAGTCCACGCTGTGCTGGATAAAGTTGCCATAGTTCAGGCTAATGGCCTCCAGAGCTTTACCGTCCGCACGGATCATGGCCTCACGCAGCACCAGCTTCATATCCGTAAAATTGATGCCGCCAGTCAACAGAGCCAGAAATGGCATGATCACATCCGACACCAGGGATGAGACAATTTTGCCAAAGGCCCCGCCGGTGACCACGCCCACGGCCAAATCCACCACATTGCCCTTGAGGGCAAACGCTTTAAAATCCTGAATAATGCGCATAGTTAACCCTTTTTCACGAATCAGCGATAGCGAAAAAGCTATCCCCAAAAGCCTAACAGAAAAATGTCTATTTCAGGCTAATACCCCATCATGTGACCGGGCATCATCATTTGGACAGGCACACGATTCGTGCCCACACTCGGCTCAAAGAGGGCCGAAAACCAGCCCCGTTTCTTCTTTTTCCCGGAATCCGCGCTGGCAGTGCTCGCGCCATCCGAGGCAGAGGTGCTGTTGGTCCACTGGATGACTGAGCGCATGGCCAACCGTTGATTCAGCCAGCCTAAAGTCTCCTGAATGGCTTTGGCCTCTTCAGGTTTAAGAGGCGTCTGGGGCGATCGTTGGGTCAGTAGCAGCTGGGCTTGCCGATATTTGCCTTCTGCCAAGGAGGCATTGCCGGACTGATCATCCTGTTGGCCGGACAAAATAATGGAGGAGCCAGCCATTCGCAAGGCTTCCCCCTGATATTGACCGGGCTGGGTGGCAGCGGCCATAAAATGAGGCACGGCAGCCTCATACTGCTTCAGTTTCCAGGCGGACATGGCCGTCCAAAACCGGGAATCGGCATCCTGGGCATACAGGGACAAGGCCTGCTGAAATTGGTTGAGCGCCGCAGTGTAATCGCCCCCGTTGTAGGCCTTGGACGCTTTCATTTTTAAATCCACGAACTGATTAAAACGCACCAGATGAATCCCCGCAGGATTGGTCACCTGAGCCGGTGTATCGTACAGTTTATGGGCGGTGGCAATGTCTCGGGCGGTCAAGTGCTTGCGTCGACCGTCCTCATACCGGTTATTGGGGTAGAGGGCATCGCCGGGGTTGGGACTGTGCCCGTGTATCAGGCCAATGGCGTGAGTGGTTTCGTGTAGCAGGGTATTGTAGAGCACATTGTCGGAAAAAGCGGTGCCATCGGTATTATGAATGGCAATGCGAATGTCATCCTTGATGAGGGTCTGATTCATAGCCTGAGTTTCACAAACACCATGCCGCAACTCGGACTGACTGGTCAACCGACCCTCGGCGCTATCCACGGTGGGCACATTCATCCAGCTAACCTGAATATCGGCAGCTTGGGGGTCCTCCACGAATTCAAACCGCAAACGGGTGCCCATGGCTTGTTGCCATTCAGCGAAAACGCTTTGGGCTAAGGCCTTATTCCCGGGACGCCAGTCAGAAAAATCAGCCCCGTCCGCAATGTAGACGTTAATGGGCTGCTCCGGATGACTCCAACGGGTAACCGTTTGACTGGCCTGATTAAAATAGTCTGGACCCTGATCAATGCGGGCAATATCGCCCAAGACCTGCTGAATTTCTTTTAATTGGGCCGCATCTCCCAACTTTTCGGCCAAAGGCAAAGCCGTTTGATAATGATGGTGGGCTTCTTGAAAACGACCGTCATACATGGCCATCTGGCCCAGCATAAGGTATTCGTTGATCAAAAAACGGTTGCGGTCGGGACTATCGCCCCGGAGGCCATAAATGGTCACGGCCTGCTTGAAAGAAGCAGTGGCTGCCGGGTAGTTATTCAGCTTCATTTGCGCCAGGCCCAGCAAATTGTAAATAATGCCAATGTTCGGATGCTGCGGGGGCATGACCTGGAGGCCAGCAGCCAGGGATTTTTTCAGACTGGCCTCAGCCTCTCCATAACGTCCGGCCTCAAAGGCCTGTTTGCCGGTATTAAAGTAGGCCATAAAGGCATTGGGATTGGGAGCCTGTGCACTAGTTTTTGGAGAGGAGACAGGCTTTTTTGCGGTGGTTGGATTTACGCTACCAGACTTTTTGACAGTAGCAGGCCGAGCCGTAGTGGGCCGTCGAACCGGAGCGGCTTTGCTTTGAGTGACTGGTTTTCGGGCCGGGGTGGCCGCAGAACCCAGAGGCACGCTGGTGGCCATTAGCAAAACGATTAAAAAGGGTACCGCAAAGCCCGAGAGACTATCCGAAAAGCTTCCATTCCGGGCGTCTACTGCGTTCGCGTGCTGCTCAGCTTCGTTACTTATCAGTATAAGCGCCTTGCTTGCGCTGCTTCGGCCTTGTAGCCTCACCAGACTGAAAACTTTTCGGATAGTCTCTGAGAATCCCACACGATTTTGAAACACGAAACCAGTTACTCCAGTTACAGGGTCAGTGAAAGTATGTTAGTCAGGCACAGCGCCATTCAACCACTTGAAGCTCATGCATAATAAGCCCACTTATGTTACACCAAATTACTACCACTGTAAAAGAAAGCTTGCGTCAGGCACTTTCAACATTTTTGGGGCAGAATGGGTGTCATCATTCAATAGGGGAAGTGTTATGTCCAACCGCACCATTGCCGTTAATGACGCCTTGTACGACTACATCATCGAGCATTCCTTGAGAGAGGCCCCTGTCCTGCGTGAACTCAGAGCAGCCACCGCTGAACTGGGTGACATCAAGCGCATGCAAATTTCCCCGGAACAAGGGCAGTTCATGGCCATGCTGGTGCAACTCACCGGGGCCAGCCGATTGCTGGAAGTTGGCACCTTTACCGGGTACAGCACCCTGGCCTGCGCCTTGGCCTTGCCTGAGCAGGGGGAGATTGTGGCCTGTGACCTCAGCGCCGAATGGACACAGCTGGGCCAGCGCTACTGGCAAAAAGCGGGGGTGCAAACTAAAATTCACCTGAAGCTGGGCCCGGCAGCGGAAACCCTGAAAACACTGCTGGCAGAGGGCCAAGCGGATCGCTTTGACATGATGTTCATTGATGCGGACAAGGGCGGTTACGATACCTACTACGAACTGGGCCTGCAACTGGTTCGCCCGGGCGGCCTGATTTTAATCGACAACGTGTTATGGGGCGGGGATGTGGTGCAGGCCAACAGTCCGGATAAAGACACCCAGGCCATTCAACAACTGAACGCCAAATTGGCGCATGACCCCAGAATTACGCTGAGCCTGCTGCCCATTGGGGATGGATTAACCCTGGCCCGCCGGAAAGACTGTCCTTAACCCCTTAGCAGGCTGAGGAAAATCTCGATCACAATCAGGATGATGATAATCAGCTCCAGTGTTTGGCCTTGAGAACTGCTGACCCGATCCGTCAAAATTTGATACAGGTTGGCGATAATATCCAGCTTGCGAGAGATGGAAGCGTCCCAGGTGGGCAGGTAAAACTGCTCGGAGGCCGCTGAATAGACCCGAGCCAAATATAAATCCCCAATCAGCTTCAGGCTGTTATCCACCCGCTCCGCCAGTACCGAGGATTCAATACGCAACTCGGCCAACTCGTTAATGGACTGCCGATACGGCAAGGACAAGGGCATCCACCAGGCCGGTTGCTTCTGGCTGAGGCGCTCGTAGTTCTTAATGCGCTTGTCCAGCTGATCATCCATGTAGCGGGCTTCCAACAACTCGACGTTCAGTAGTTCCAGCACGTTGAGGGTATCAATATAATCGGAGTCGTAAATAATAGAAGCGTTCCAGTCAATCAGCACCAAATCCCGCTCATAATAGGAAATAGCCTTGGACAAGGTATCGACACGCTGCACCTGACTAAGGGGTTGGGTATCAAACTGCAAAATCTGGGCCAGGGTCTCCGAATGCCCGGACAGGAAATCTTCGGCCAGCAAAGGCGTTTCAAAGCGTTCCAGCACAAACACGTAGTAATCTTCCACCAAGGTCGAGAGCTCAGGTCGAGTAATGGCCGGTAAGATGCGGGCCATCAAGCTTTTCACCTGGGCTCGGGCATGATCTTCCAGATTGAAATCGAACATCTGCTGGCTCAAACCCGGCAATTCGGCCAGGGTCAGCGGCTTGTTCCCGTCCGACAGCAGCCAGTGATAGGCAATACTGACCGCCCCGAAATCAAAAATAGTGGCCTGTATTTCCCCCCGCAGTTCCCCGAAGGCCTCCATCTCGCCCAGGTTCAGCACTTGCGGGCGATAGGCAAATTGCAGGTAATTGGGGGTCTGCTTTTTACGGCTCAAGGGCTGCATAGGACTTGAGGCCAGCATGCTGCCCACTTGCTCCAGGGAAATTTCATAGCCTAAGTCAAAGGCGAAAAAGGCCACCAATCGGCCTTGCTGAATAACCGGAGCGCTTTCAGCGGCGCTTACCAAATCCGCCATGAATCCGTCTTTACCCGCTTTCCCAAAGTGTTCTGAACAAGTCACAACTTCTATCTTAACAGATTTTGCCCTTATCCCGCTGAGTTAGCTGCCCCCAATAAACCGCTGGCGTTCAGCACAACATACTGCATTCAGATAGAACAGAACGTAGAAAAGTCCAAGTGCCTAAATCCCGTAAAATAGGGGCGGGATCGGTGATGATGGCAGAGTGTCTCCGCAGTGGGCTAGACAGGAACCCGCTGGGCCTCAGCCCATAACTCCGGGACCACGGTGGGCATACTGAGCAAGGCTTCTTTTAACTGGGTGGCCATGTCCATCATGTGATGATAATGCTGCCAAACATCACGCTCAGTTCCCTTAGTCAGGGAGTTTCCGGTATTCAGAGCCTTCAGGTACTCATCGTGAAACCCGCGCCCAGCCACGTTTTCCATATCCACCTGGCAGGACTTGATCAGACTGTTCAACAGGGCTTCCATATCCAGAAGACTGGCAGGACGGTAGGTGCGCACAAAATTGGTCAAAAAGCTGACTTTAAGGGTGGAAAAACCATTCTGGGCATGGAAGGTGTGTAAAAAGGCCTTGAGAATAAAGGCCTTGTGCCCGTTTTGCCAAACACTGTCTCGGGCCTGCAAATTGACTTCATTATGAGAGGCCAGCGGCACCGTGTTCATCATTTCCTGATACAACCCTTCTGCCAAGGGTTGATCCAGCTTCAATAAATTCACAAAGCGTTCGATAAAAACTTCATGCACGGCAACCGAAACCGGTTCATCGCTATCGGCGGTGGTAAAGGCAGTTTGCAAATTGTCTGCCAATAACCGAGCCTTCAACAGATCCAGCTCTAAGGCGGTCAGGGCGTTGGCTCCCAGGGCCGGAATGTAGGCCAGACGATGGTGCTCAGCCGGGGTATATTGGGGAGAAAAAGCCAAATCCACTTCGTACTCTTCCAGCGTAGGGAATTTCTCCGCAAAAAACTGCTTTAAGGCCGAAGGGGGAAAGCCGTAACGATCGTTGATATAATTCACCACCTGCTCCAGCAAGACCCTAGGCGCACTCAAATCCTGTTTGAGTAACTCATACACCAATTCGGTATAAGCGTGACCGTGCTCCATGAACGAGCCTCCTTTTGGCTGGACCGTGATAAACCTGATGTTAGCACTATAGAGCAAGCAAACAGGTTTGGCTATTGCTTCACTGGTGAGAGAGCAGGCACCCGAAAGCGTCAGGCTTCCAGTTCGTTCAATGCTTCCAGCGCTTGACGGGCGGCCAACTGCTGGGCTTCCTTCTTGGATTTACCACTGCCCACCCCCATAACTTCCCCATTAATGGCCACTTCCACCCAGAAAACCCGGTTATGAGATGGGCCGGTCTCCTGAACCGTTCGATACACAGGCAGAGTGCCGCCATCGATCTGTGTTAACTCTTGCAGGGCGGCTTTGTAGTTATCCTTAATCTTGCTCATGCCCAACTCAGTAACCATGGACTCCAGCAGGCGACGGATCAACTCACCGGCCTCCGCCATTTTGCCATCCAGATATAGGGCCCCCAACAAGGCTTCAAAAGCGCAAGCCAGATTGGATACCTTTCGACGTCCCCCGTTGCGGGCTTCACTGGCCCCAAAAATGATGTAATCTCCCAAATGGATGGATTCAGCCAACTGGGCCAACCGGGCATCACTAACCACCACGGCCCGAATTTTGGTCAATTCCCCTTCCCGGTGATCAGGAAAGCGCTCAAAGAGATATTCACTGACCAGCAGCTTTAAAACGGCATCGCCCAGGTACTCCAGCCGCTCGTAGTTGTCCAGATTGGACAACTTGTTCTCGTAGGTAAAAGAACTATGGGTCAAGGCTCGATCGTACAGGTCATACTGCCGAGAACGCTTGATATTCAGGGCCTTCAACAGGCGAACCAGCTCCTGTTTACGGGCTTTATCCAGTACCGGTTCCGACTGGGTGATTGACGATTCTGAAGCGGAGGAGGGCATTCAGCAGAATTCCTTGCGTTTGGAGCAACACGGCCCAGTGGCCAACGTAAACTTTAAGACGCTCCCAGGGCCAGTTGATGAAACCAGTGCATGACCTCAGGGGCCAAGCCCTGATGGAGAACAATCCAATGAATGTAATAGTAGCAAACCACCCCTGAAAAAATATAGCTATCAGCCCGATCCAAAAATCCACCGTGACTGGCCAGCAAAGCCCCGGAGTCTTTCAGGCCCACTTCCCGTTTCATCATGGATTCGGTCAAATCGCCCAACTGCCCCACAATGACCAGCAAAACGCTTAAAACCAGGGTGTGTAGCAAACCAAAACCCCACAGCCAGGCGTTTAACAGCCCAAGGAAAATACCACCCAGCAGCCCGCCAATAGCCCCTTCCCGCGTTTTCTTGGGACTGATTTCCGGGTACAGCAGGTGCTTGCCAAAGCGTTTGCCCACGTAATAGGCCGCAATATCAGAGGCGCTGATGACCGACAACAGGAAGCACAGGTAGTGCAGGCCCGGTTGGTGCCAGGCTGGCAGGTGTTCGGAACCGCCTACATGGCGAATGAGAATGAAGTGCACCGGGAGGTACACCATATAAAACACCACGATCAGGGTGCCGCCAATGTCCCCAATCTTGGCCCGAGGGCTACGAAACAGCAGACGGAAAAAGCTGGCAATAATGGCCAAGGTGAGAATGGGCGAGATGAATTCCGGTTTGTCCAGACTGGCTGCGGCCACCATCAGCAAGGCCGCTGAAAAAATAATCAGCCGGGAGGGTTTGACTCCAATGTTGGCCATCAGGGCTTCCAGTTCTACCTGCCCAAAGTAAATGGAGGCCATCACCAGTGCGGACCACCACCAGCCCCCCAAAAAGGCACAACCAAAAAACACCGAAGCGATAATCAGGCCCATTTGCACCCGCGATAGCCCCAATTTCTTGGGTGGAACGCTGGGTTTAACGGCATCTCCGGGCGGGGATTTTTCAGCCGCAGGGGGCTGACTGGGAGAAGTCACCTATACCTCCATGACCTCTTTTTCTTTTTCCCCAACTTGTTGATCCAGTTGTTGGGTATATTTATCGGTCAGTTTTTGAATTTTATCCAAACGGGTTTTCAATTCGTCTTCGGGCAGGTTTTCGCTTTTTTTCAGCTTTTCCAAATCCCCGGTGGCATCACGGCGAATGTTGCGGATGGCCACTTTGCCTTCTTCGCCAATTTTTTTGACCATTTTCACCAACTCCCGACGACGTTCTTCCGTCAGCGGGGGCACGTTCAGCCGCAACACCTGTCCATCGTTGTTCACCGGCAAATTGATGTCTGATTTGGACAAAGCCTTTTCAATTTCCACCAGGGCGGTCTTGTCATAAGGCTGAATGACCAGGGTTTGCCCTTCTTGCACGGACACGTTGGCCATTTGCCGAATGGCGGTGGGAGAACCGTAGTAGTCCACAGTGACCCGATCCAGAATAAGCGGGTTGGCACGGCCCGTGCGGATGGCAGCCATTTCATACTGGGCAGAGCCAATGGCCTTTTTCATTTTTTCTTCCGCTAGGGCATGAATCTCGTCAGCAGACATTTTTCCAATTCCTAAATCAATGAATAAACGTTGCTGACATCTTACCGTTAAGTAACCTCGGCAAGCAATAACAGCCCGCCCGAATATTTATGAAAACGAGAAGGGAGCCCACAAAGGACTCCCCATCGTGATTTTAAACAACGGCTGTGTGACGTGTTCAGTCAAATCACTAGCTTATCTGCATAGACTCCCGCAGGCTGAGCATCCCCTTTTTCTCCGGATCGCCAAAGCCTTTTGGGAATTGGGTTTCCGGACTATAGCGGGCTCCCACAAAGCAGGTGCCTTTGGTTTTGGTACCGGTCAAATCTGCGCCCATGATGTCCGCCCCGGTGAAGTCAGCGTGACTGAGATCAGCGCCCCTTAAGTTGGCGTTGGTGAGGATGGCACCCCACAGAATGGATCCTGATAGCTGGACGCCCGACAAATCCGCGCCCCGGAAGTTACTCCAGCGCAAATCGGCATTCGACAAAGAGGCCTGAGGCAAATCGGAACCCGGTCCCAAGCGATACTGCATGAAATTGGGATTACCGGCATAGGTGCCTGAAGAACTCATATAGCTACCGTATTGGCCGACTTTACCGGCAAAGTACCCCAATTCGGGATGTCTCCCTCTTAGCGGACGGTATTTTCTGGGTGGCGTTGGCGTTTGTAGCATGCCTCTAGTCCCTCAGTTTATGGTCATTGGTGCCTCATAGAAAGTCAGAGTAACGGGAACCCACCAAAATATAAGTGGTCAACCTAAAATGGCCTCAAAAAATCGGATTCCCATCACGGTATGAAAATTTAGTAATAGCCTACAGCTATCTTAATGATAGCAATTATTATATTTTCAAAAGCAAGAAATGTCATTCCCCAAATGGTTAATTCGATTTTACAGCTTTTAGCTCGGGGATGTTAATGCTAAACTTCCAGCCATGCAGTTGCTTTTTACCCTTCTAATGGACAGTTTCGTGATCAGCTCACGGAACTTTACGCTTGTTTACATTCTGCTTTTCAGCCTGCTGCTTTTTGGCAGTCTGATCGATGTCAATCAATGGCCCGAACTCAGCTTGCAGTGGGTTGGCTATGGGATCATTCTGGTTCTGCTGTTTGCCGCTATTATGGCCGGCTGGTTCAACATGGTGGCCCAGGCTTGCGTTCGCTATTTAAGTGTCTCCAAATCGGAAGCCCTGGCCCAAAACCATGTCCTGGAGGCTATGAAATTGTTTCAGGCCTTTTTCCCGGGCGTGGGACGCTATTTCGGCCCATTTGCTATTGTCTATGGCCTCAATGTCTCGATTCTCTTGGCGCTGAGCTTCTGGATTTATCCGAGTTGGCCGAAGGCAAACCCACTATTGATGAAAGCGGCTACGCTACCCATTAAACATCGAGAGGCTTTTATTAACAGCCTCAGCACGACTCAAAAAATTGAAATGGGTGAGTTCTCCATCCTGTTGATGCTGGGAGCGCTTATTTATGGGGTGCTCTGGGCACTGACCCTGTTATGGCCGGTGTACATTATTTTTTACCGGCAAGGGGGCCTCAAGGCCTGCTTAAGCAGTACGGCCCAGTTTTTCCGGGATCCACTGCGGTTTATGGCCCTCCTCCTGACCATAGGCTTGCTGGGCGTGCCCTTGTTTCTGGTAACCGGACTGGCTGGAGCCGCAAATCTGTTTCTGGCCATTGCCCTGCAGTTCTTAAGTCTGTTATTGCAAGTTTTCTTTACCGTCTTGATATTTGTTTACGCCTATCAGGTCATTGGCAAACCGCTCCCTCCGGAAGAAGCGGAAGTGGAAAAGCCGGACGAGTCCTTGAACAATCCGCCCACCCCATAGCGCTATGTCCATTCCTGCTGATCGAACCCCGCTTCCCAAGGCCATTGCTATTTTGGGGCCTACGGCCACCGGAAAAACCGCCTTATCCGTTGAAATTGCCCAATGGCTGCAAACGGAAATCATTTCGGCGGACTCCCAGCTCATTTACCGGGAACTCAGCATCGGCACAGCCAAACCCAGCTTGGCCGAACAGGGAGGCATCCCCCATCACCTGATTGATGTGGCCGAACCCACCGAGGTCTACAGTGCGGCCAGCTATCAGGAACAGGCCAGCTCGGTACTAAAAGCCCTTCAGCAAGCCGGAAAGATACCGTTAGTCACCGGTGGCACCGGATTTTATCTAAAAGCACTGTTGCAAGCCGATTTTATTCCCAGCGTGCCACCCAATCCGGCCTTTCGGGAAGCCATGCACCAATTGGCCCAGGCGCATGGCTCGGACTTCCTGCATCAAAAACTGAATGCACTGGACCCCGTGCGAGCGGAAGCCTTGCACCCCAACGATACGGTACGTATTATCCGGGCGCTGGAAATTATCAATGCGACCGGCTTACCCGTACCCAACGCCCCCATTCAAAAATCGCTGGATGTGTTGTGGCTGGGGCTGATGTATGAGGATCGGGATCTGTTGCGGGCCCGCATTGATGCGCGGATTGAAGCCATGATGGAAGCCGGTTGGCTGGAGGAAGTGGAATCGCTGGTCAGACAATACGGCCCGGAGGCCCATGCCCTGCACGTGGCCCATGGCTATCCGGAACTCATGAGGGTGGTCCTGGGGCAATGCAGCCTCCCCGAGGCTTTGGAGCAAGTGCGTTTAAATATTCATCAGTATTCCCGGCGGCAAATGACCTGGTTCCGACGCAATCCGGACATTCACTGGCTGGCTTGCGACACTGTGGAATCCACATTGCGGGTGGACTGGGCCAAAACTCGTATTCTTGAGTGGCTCAATCCCTAAAGTGTTGTTTCCCTTGTGAAGGCCGTCCGTTGCTTTTTTGACACAAACGATGATGGAATCCGCAATTTTCAATCATGTTTTTCTTTTCTTTGGATGTTGAAATACAATAGACGGCAACAGGTCTTAGTGCCTTACCGATTGAAGGATGTATTCCCATGGCCTCAGGCATTCTCAGCGTTGTTATTGATGAACGTAAAAACCTGTCCCAAATTGATGAAAACGAAGTCATTCGGGCCAATCAACAATTTGTAGCCGCCCAAAACCAGGAGCGCTCCGTGTTCAAGGACTACATTTTGTCGTCAGAAGTTTTCTATATCGACGTCACCCGTTAAATAGGGGTATCCGCTTTTATTCCACGGGGACAAACCCTGCCGGAATCGAGCATTGGGTGGGTGCTGAACAGGTACTGGCATGTCCAAAAACCATGACCTTTTGGATGGTGAGCGGGAGTGCCTCTGCTGCCACAGGTTCCGCAGGGGCCGCGGAGGGATCAGCCGGAGGCGTTGCGGGTGCTGGATCAGCCGTGGCTGCGGCGGGTTGATTGGTGGTATAATCCATCTCTACCCCGGCATTGTAATAGCCGCCTTCAAAATCGTTACCGTGGGTAAATCGCAATTGGGTCACTTTGTTCACACCCACTTTTCTCAGGTCAAAAGTGGCCGTGCCATAAATCAAGCGCTCTCCATTGGTGGCGGATAAAACCTGGCTAGTGCCCACCGGCGTGGCGGCCTCCACAATGTTGTAGCAGGAGGTTGCATTACAGGCTTCCACCACATACCCCTGCTGAGCCTCTGCGGGCTGCTCCACATAAAGGTCAGTCCCTTCCCCATCCAGCAAGGGAAAACTGAGAATCAAGGTCTTGGTGTAAGTGTTTATATTTTGACCATCCGGTAAAATTTCAATCGGTCCGGTAAAGCGAGTGGGTTCGTACTTAACAGCCCGGGCCGTGGCCGTAGCGTTAAACTTGATATCCTGAATGCCAACGGCACTGAGTAACGAAGAATTAACCACGGCGGAAGAAGTGACCGTCACACTGTCACTGGCATCGGAAGTGGATACACCCGTTACCTTTGCCTCAAAACCTTTCAGAGAGGAGTTAGCAATAATTTGATTAAAAGTTTCCTGGGCATATGCCGTGGCATCGCCTGGACTGGGCATCGGCTTGCCATAGGTACCCACCTGGCTGTAATAGCGAGAGGCCCCAGCCAGAGCTGAATTCATGGTGACACGTTGCAAATCACCCTCTACAAAGGCTTGCAGACCCGTATAAATACAAATCCCCATGAATCCAATCAGCAAAAGGGCCACGCCACAAAATAGCGCTAAATTAGCACCCTTGGCACGTCTTCTTAAAATGATCCCTTGGCATTTGGCAGGCACGGGTCAACTCCTAATCGTTCAAGCAACATTACCGACTTGGCAATTGTTCTATGTCGGTGGTAAAGCCCCTTCCGCAGTCCATGGCGGTGGTTGCATAGTGCCACCCGGCACCCAGGGCGTTGCCATTGGGCGCGCTTGTCCTCCGGAAGCGGTTGGTTTCAGGAGACCTGGATTTATAGAATGCGCCACTGAAATGGTAAATCCTGGAATAATATTGACCAAAGGAATGTAATTCTTTTTGGCGGTCATGATCCCGGTTGTCTCATCAACCTGAAGGCTATCAACCAGATTTCCAGACACCAAACTGCCACTCAGTCCGCCGCTGCTAATATACCCCTGCAATTGACCAGCGCTGACCGCACCCGGTAAATTGGCCATTTCCATGGTTTTCAACAGAGGCAACTGAACCGCATCTGAGGTCATGTGCGCTTGATAGGTTCCCAAGCCAAAGCCGAAGGCGCCCAATAAGATAAGCACCATTATGGGTGCAACCAGCACAAATTCTACCAGCGATTGGCCTTTTGAGGGTTTCATTAAAGGTTTCAAGGTAGCTAAGTATTGCTCAGTCATACAGACCCTTTGATTACAGTGTTTACTAGTACAAATATTCAGGGGAGGAAGATCCAGTTCGGCCTGCTTCACGGGTAACCGTGCCCGAATAAAAGGCCGGAGTCGCACCTGTGCCACCAGCACCGCCAGAAACAGCCGCAAAGGAAGAACGACCAAAGCCCTGCAGGCCCATCCCGTTATCCCCGGTCGCACTTTCGGCAAGGCCCTGAGTCTCCAGGGTGGTTCCCTTTAAACTCATCGTGCTTCGGCCGCTGGCTGATAAAAAATAAGAGGCCATGGCTTTAGACGTATCAGTGAGGGTCACAAACAGGCCTGTAGACAGTAAAATGATGGTGGCCGGCACCGCATATTCCATCAAAGCGTTACCAGATGACTTTTGCCTAGTCAGGCTTCGTTTAACCAATGTTTGAAAGCGCATAACACATCCTTTCGTCTTCCAGCGGATTTGGCTTGAAAACGGAAAGTTATTAAACGGAACATATCTTTTAGGTTCTTCGGCACCCTTGGAAAAATCTGAAACCCAAAACCCCTAAATTGTTAAAAAACTTCACAAAAAAGATGAGACAAACAACCCCAAAGAGCTTATGGTGCGCGTTTTACATCATCAATTTCAATATCCGGGCCATCTTCCACGGATTGGGGACGAAATACGGCTCTGGCGCCCCCAATGCGAGTGCCTTGTAACTCAAACAGGGCGTAATTCACCTTCACCACCTGCCCCTTGCGAATGATCTCTTCCTTGCGCATGTTGCGACCGTATAAGGTATCCCCGTTCACGGTCAGCGTAACCGTTTCGGAACGAATGGCTTTGGCCGACTGCCCGGAACGATGAAAGGTGGCTGTGTTTCCCTCTACCGCATCCACCTGAATTGAGGCCGAAGCCCCATTGACCGGGTTGGTAATGGTCACTTCATCGCCTTGCCGCTGTAACACCCAAAGGTCATTGGCCACCGGTACCAGATCGGAGATATTGGTTTCCTTCACGATGCCGGTTACCGTCCACTGCCCATACATAGCCGGGGGGAGATACAAGGTTTTAGACACACTGGCCGTTAAAGGCTTCCCCATACTGAAATCGCCCGTCGGTTCCTGCCCCGCAGGAAATACCGCAGGATCAACCACCGGGATGGGGTGATCCGGCAAGGCCATGGTTCGGGGTTTACTGGGCGGCACCGCCTTCAAAAACTCCATATCCAGCTGCTGGGCCCAACCGGGAGAGTTCAAGGCCGTCTGAATAAAAAGACCAAACACCAACCCGATGCCCCCAAAGACCAATCGGCAGTACGAACGCCAAAACCAGCACTTCATCGCCGAATCTCAAACGCTTGAATGGTCTCTGCCAGCATGGGTTCCAACACAGCCTGTTCTTCAATCAGAACCTGCTGCACCTGCGCCCCCGGCGGCCCTTGCCGCATCCAGTCTAAAACCTGACCGACCCGTGCGGCATCGCCCTGTAAAAACGCTTCCACGGTGCCATCGGGCAAATTGCGGCACCAGCCCCCAATGTGCAGACCTCGGGCCACGTCGGCCAGACCATACCGGTATCCCACCCCTTGCACTTTTCCGGTAACAATGACTCGCTTGGCGACCAAAGCACCGGTTGTTCTGATTGAAGACATTGTTTTCACCTGCCTGGCTTACCAATTAAACTGGCTTACCAACTTGCCTATGCATCAACTCGGGGGTCAACTCGGCCTCAGCCACAGGAACGGAAGGAGTCAGACTGCGTCTCCCTTTTGGAGAGGATGTCATTCTCATAGTTCAGTGGCACTCTATTGTAAGGATGATAGCCATCTCTTGTAAAGAATAGGATCTGTTTGCGCTCCCGTATGGCTCGACTCCTGACTTTTCGAAGGAACCGGATACAGTTCTAAAGACTCAATAGAAAACCATTCCCAACGGAAGGAGTGTGTTCATGCGTCGGTCTTATATCGCAGTGTCACTGGGAATTTTCTTGGTCGTGGCCACCTTGGGTGTCCCCATTGTGGGATGGACAGCCAAGCCTGCCCCGCAGGCCAAGCAGAACAGCCCCCAAAAGAAGACAGGCGATGCGGGCAAACCCTTTGTCATTCGGGAAACGTACCGGGAAAGCAACGTAGACACTTCCAGCACAGCCGATAGTAAGGGAATCGTCGGGCTGGACATGTTGGTAGAACCCGATCGCTACCCGGTGGTGCAGCGTGTGTTCAAGGGCACCCCCGCCCAGACCCAGGGGGTGCGCATTGGTGACACCATACTGGCTATTAATGGGGTACGTACCCTGCACCAAAGCCTGTGGGAGCTGGACGCCATGATATCGGATGTGCCGGGCGATGTGGTCACCCTGACCATTTTGCGGGATGGACAGCTTCGCAAGTTTGGGCTGACTGTCATGCCCCTCAGCGAGGCCAATGCCAGCGTAAGAAATAACTTCAGCGGTTTTGCCCCCTAAGGATATCTTAAAAGAAAATTATCCTGTGGCTTTTAGACTGGCTGAATGACTGAAATCAGACCAGTGCCGCCCGCTCGGTGTGCTGACCCCGCCCGTAGTGATACCCTCGGGACTGAGCCGCTTCAATGCGATTGAGGGCCAGTTTTTGGGCGGCATTCCAGGGCAGCAGGTGAGACTTTTGGGCAAACTGGAAAACCCGAAGCGTGGTTTCGTAAATGCCCAGCGTTTTCTCCCGGGCCGCCTCAAAACAGAGATGTTCCACCTCACAGGCCACCATGATCACCCCACCGGCGTTGATCACAAAATCCGGGGCGTACAAAATCCCCCGCTGATGCAAAATTTGAGCGGCCTTCTCACTGGATAGGGGGTTGTTGGCCCCACCGGCCACAATCCGGGCCTTCAGGGCGTGGGCAATATCCTCGGTAATGGCCCCGCCAATGGCGTTGGGAGAGAAGACGTCCACCTCCTGCTCGTACAGGCGCAAAATATCGCAGGTTTTAACCGTGGGATAGCATTCCCGAACCTGGGCCAATGCCGCGTCATTCAAATCGGAGATAAACACAATGCAACCGGCATTCAGGAGATGTTCCAGCAAATGAAATCCCACTTTCCCGGCCCCCTGAATGGCCACTTTAATGCCATCCAAATCGCTGCGGCCCAGCTTTTGAAACACGGCGGCCTGAATACCCCGAAACACCCCCAATGCGGTCAGGATGGAGGAATCTCCCAAGCCGCCATCCGCTTCCGCCAGGCCGGTAATGTAGGGGGAGTGCTGACGCATGACTTTCAGGTCGTCGGTGTTAGACCCCACATCGCCCGCCCCGATGTAATTTCCTTTGAGCAGGTTAATGCGCTCGGCAAAGGCCTTCAGGAGATCCGGGGTTTTATGCTCCGGGCGATCCAGAATGACCACCGATTTGCCCCCGCCCAGATTCAGCCCGGCCATGGCGGATTTATAAGTCATGGCCCGAGAGAGCCGCAACACATCGGTCAGGGCTTCCGCCTCGGAGGCGTAGCTTTTCATGCGACAGCCGCCCAAAGCCGGACCCAGGGTGGTATCGTGGATGGCTATCATGGCCCGTAGGCCGCTCTGTGGGTCCGAGCAGAAGAATACCCCTTCGTGCCCACGTGTTTGCAGCATATCAAAATAGGACATAAGTAAAGACCCCCTACATATAGCACTTAGCAATTTTTGAAAAATTAAAACCCAAAGCGAATAAAATAAGCCGTTGACAGTGGCGAGGCCACATACAAATTGGTTAAGGACAAGATTAAACTCAAGTTTTCTGTATTATGGACAGCCCGAAATAACTCGTCAATCTTCGTGTACGGATGACTGTAAGCAGTATCCGGAGCAAAGCCTTCCGAATCGGATGCCCGATTGGCTTCTGCTGATAGCCCTAACGACTGAGCATTTTTTAAAACTTCCAGTTCTGTTTTTAATTCCTTCAGTCGGGACACTTCATCTTTCAGGGCGTAAAATTTTTCCTTGCAGGCTTTTCCCCAGTCCTCAAAGGCGCAGCCGGGAGCCATCACCACAAAGGGGGTATCCGGGTAATCCCGGCAGAACTGAGGGCGATCTTCCCACACCCCGCAGCGGTTATCCTCGGTTTGATAGCGACAGCGGTAAAACACCACATCCTCCGGAGAGACAAAGGCTTCCTGCTTCTCCGCCGCTTTCAGGGTGCGTTCCACTACGCCAGGAACCACTTGCTCCGCCTCGGCATGGGTGGCATACGGTACCATAATGGAGAAAAATCCCCGGGCAAAATCATCCCCGGCCACGGCCCGTGGCAATAGCTGATGGTACGGCGTACTGGGCGAAGCCCCTTTACAACAGGAACCCAGGCTACAACACCGGGGCAGTGGAATTCCCAATTCCTGGGCAAAGACATTGGTCATCAATCAACACCGGGGGCCAGCGGCCCACCACTCCGTTTACTCTCATTGCAGGCTTCCGCATTTCCATACTTCAGCGCCAAGCCTCAGTATGATAAAACCAGCCCTCGTCGTCATCCTGCGAATGGGCCAGAAATCCGGGCAAATGCGACCCCACCCATTTTTGAGCGAAGCGGGTAAGGCAGCATTATCCTCAAAAAGAGTGTCTATGAAATGAGCGTGTGGTAATCGTTCACCCGATTGCCGTGGAGTTGGCCCAGCAACTGAAAGCGCTGAATCTCCAGTGCTTGCAAACGCTCAATGATGCCAGCCTCTTCCGTGGATTGGTCCGGTAGGGCTTGCAGGATAGTAGTGCACTCTTCCAGGGCCTGCTCAATTTCCTGCAAGTTACGAATCAGCTCGGTGGACCAGTCTTTGCCCCGAACATAGCCCATCAGGGCCAATTTCTTTTCCAAGCCCTTCACAGTTTTATCCGCAGTCGATTTGCGGCCGGACTTTGAGGCGGATTTAGGGGCAGCCGCCTTGCCAGTATTCTTTTTGGGCATAACACGATACCTCTCAATGGCATATGGATTTTGCGCTTTATATATAAAATAAAAACAAAATTGAAATCCAAATTGACCAAAGCGTTATCCCAAAGGGCCTTTTAAAGCTCGTTACAAAGCCCACTCCCCATTGCTGCATTGCCCTTCTCCACCAAACGGACCATTTTACGGCGAGTTGATCACCAAAACGGACTGTATGGGGAAGCCGCAAGGTATAATGGGGATGGCTTTCTTTGGCCTGAGCGGACCGCTCACCCTGTTCAAAAAAGCCAAAAGAATTACTTCAAGCTGTCATTCGAGGAAAAAGAAGCTGCCCACCCCGAAAAGCATGCGTCTTTCATAAACTTTGTTAAAATAATAAATACAGACAATATTCCCGTTACAAGTTTGTAAATCTTTCAGCCGCCGGGCCTCAAGATTTTCATCTACCTGCCGAAACAAGTCGAGTGAGACTAAACCACGAGGGAACAAGACCCAATGACTGATATGAACGGTTTTAACCCCGACAAAAAACTGGGCGCGCATTTTACGCCCCAAGGCAAGCAAAAAAAGCAGGATTCAACAGAAGGCAACAAACCTGACGCTGGTAGCCCCACCGATCCATACGCCGATCTCAAAATGGACCCCAGCAGAATGCTGGACTTACTGGCCGCCCAAGGCAAATCCAACCAGGTTCATGCACAAATGAGTGGCAGCCCAGCCAGTATTGAGCGTTCCGTAGAAAGCTTTGCAGAGACGGTCAGCCCGGAGCGTCATAGCCTAATGAGCCGCATGCTGGAGCAAACCTTCCAGAAGGAATTCGGCAAAAAGCCATCCCCTGCCCTTCTTCAGGAAATTCTGGACAATTATCTGGTGGGCCAGCCTGTGGTTCAAAACAGCTAACGCCCCACCGAACAACGTCGCAAAGCCCGGTTCCTGGTGAGTCGGGCTTTTTGCATTTTGATAAAGATGACAAGGCTAATCGCCGATTTCTTCAGAACAGCTTTAGCATTGGCCGGAATCCGACCCGCAAAGGGCTCCAAAACGGATGCTTCCGGGCATGGATTCGATTATGACTTTACTGTGGTTTAGGTCTCTAGTATGATGAAAAGAGTGCAATCAGGTATGCATTATTAAAGAGAGTCGGCTTTGAGCAGTGACCCGGGTGTTTAAAACGTATTGATGCCAGACCGGCGCATTGAAAAATGCTCTCCCGTCTACAGTACAAATCCCCAATAACAAACCGTTTGCATTCACAAACTATCAGAGTTTTTTTATTAAAATCATCAGAAATGGCGAGAGAGGTTGACCCCATTGAGTGCTACATCTGAAAAAGAATCCGCGAGCAGCCAAAAGTCCAGTGGACGCGCTGATAAAATTTTAATCGTCGATGATGAAGCCAGCATTCGCAGAATTTTAGAGACCCGCTTCAAAATGCTGGGGTTCGACACCGCCACCGCCGCCGATGGCGAAGAGGCACTGGATGTCTTCAACAAATTCTCGCCCGACATTGTGGTTCTGGACATCATGATGCCCAAGATGGACGGCTACGGGGTGACCAAGGAAATCCGCAAGCAAGCCGATACCCCGGTCATTATTCTGACCGCCCTGGGCGATGTGGCTGAGCGGATTACCGGCCTGGAACTAGGCGCCGATGATTATGTGGTGAAACCCTTCAGCCCCAAGGAACTGGAAGCCCGGGTCAAGTGCATCCTGCGCCGCACCACCACCAAAGGCGGCGGCTCCCCTGCGGCCAGCAAGGAAACCAACAATGTGGTTGGCATTGGTCACCTGAAAGTGGATTTGAACAAGCGCCAGGTCTTCAAGAAAAATGAGCGGGTTCGCCTGACCGGCATGGAATTCAGCCTGCTGGAACTGTTGGTCAACAACTCCGGCAAGCCGTTCTCCCGTGGCGAAATTCTGCAGCATGTATGGTCCTACCCACCGGATCATCGCATTGATACCCGGGTGGTGGATGTGCATATCAGCCGCCTGCGTTCCAAGCTGGAGACCGATATTAGCAACCCTGAGCTGATTCTGACCGCTCGCGGTATTGGTTACATGTTCCAGAAAATCGATTAAGCCAATCTGAAAACTGACCGTTGCTGGCTTATCCCCTGCTGACTTTTTTCAGGAAATCCCGGAGAGAGACAGTGACATGGGCTTAAATTAAGTTACAATGGAAGCATATAATACCAGAGCTATTGATAGCTTTTGATAGAGAGTTGTCAGCTCCCGAAGGACCGGATGAGGCTTTATTAAGCGCATGGCGTTCTCAGTGCTACAGGAATTAATTTCAGGGCAAACCCAAAAAAGAAGCATTTTGCTGTTTTTGGGTTTGCTTTCGGTGCTGTCCTTAACCGCCTGCCGCAGCGATCGGGTCAGTGTGGACCCCAAGGATCCCAATTCGCCCCAGTTTGCTTACCGCAAGGACGAATTGGCCTTGCTGCAAATGGCCGCCGATGATATTCAGGAGCTGGAGCGCAACAAGCGCTATGGCGTTATTTATGATGACTACGCCAGTGATGAATTCAAAAAAGGGGTGGGTCGTCGGCAGTTTATGATCATGTCCAACTGCGTGGAAAGTTTTCTGGGGGATTTAGAAGAGTACGATCGCAACGAAATCGGCTTCCGTCGGGAATTCCTGAAAGACAAATCCGGCAAAGCGGACGCTCAGCGCTTTCTGGATGTGTTGAACCGAAAAGTGCAGCGGACATTAGGCAGCATGGAAGAGCAACTGGTATTTGTCCCCAATGGGCTCAGCTTTCAACTCAATGGTCTGTACTGGATTGCCAAAGATAAATCTTTTCTGCAGTGTATGGCTCAAAGTGGGCAACTGGATGCGGCCACAGCTCCCAAACCGGAACCCACAGCAAACGGCACCGAACAACCGGCAGATGCCGTCATTAGTCAGCCTGCAACCCCATCCAACGAAGTACCCGCGACTGGTAGTCCACAGCCTGCCTCCCAGACAGAAACTACCAACCAGCCATCCTCAAGCGAACATACAGGAGCTGGGAATACCAATACCGGTGGACCAGTACCGACCACTAACGCCAGTTCAGTCAATGCGCCTCCCGTTCAAACCATGAAACCGGCTGAAATCAAGAAAGCCCCACTGAACGCCCGACCTGCGGGGGCCGGTGCCGTAGTGGATCAACGTCCGGTCAGACCCAAAACCACTGCGGAGAAAAAAGCGGAAGAGGACGCTAAAAAGCGTCGCCTTGAGCTGCAGGAAGAACCCGAAAATGAAGTGACAGTTCCGCTTCCCACCAGTCCCGGCTCCGACGATTAATCAGGTCCTGCACTTAAAAAGCCTGAGTTTGTCCATCTCATAGGCTTATTTAGCCTGCCGGGCGATTCAAACTTCGGCTAAACACGGCTAAAATAGAGGGGCTGACCACGGGGGAGGGTACCATGGAAATCACAAGCGTATTAAATTCAAAGCTGGATTTTGCCAAACGGGTTCTGAGTGAACTCATCCAGGACTATTCCAGGCTGGATGACACCCAGCGCATGGAAAAATCGAACACCATCATGGATGAAATCAACAGCTATCTCCAAATTAAAGAAAATTTATTGTTTCCCTTTATTCATGAAAAAGGACTCCATGAAGATTTAATTGATCGCTCCGCGGCGGTGGATCGAGACATTGAGCGCATTATGGAGTTATCCATTATGATGCACGTTGATGAACCCAGCGGGGAGTATTACCACAACATGATCACCTTGCGCGATCTGCTGGAAAAGGCCAAACGCACAGACGCTGAAAGCGTGTTTGCCTGGCTGCGGGAATACCTAAGCGAGGATGATCAGCATTATATTGCCACTCACCTCAAAAATCAGATGCGACACGAGTCTGTGGCTTCATCCGGGATGACCATTTACTAATTAACGAGTTGGCCAAACCGTTTTATTTAGCGCAGAGATTCCAGAAACACAGCCTGACGGGTAACTCATTGGTAGACATTTGGCTAATTGAAAATTCGGTCCAAAAATTTTTCAATAGAATCATACCAAATCAAAAACCAAACACGGTTTTGGGGATGTGAAGGGATACTAAATACCACGCCATTCTGGATAAACAGGCAATCACCAAACTCACAGAAGGTGAGAGACAGGCAGTTGATCCACAGTCTGACAGCAACGGTTGATTGCTTATCCAGGTGAATCCTGACTCAATGATTTCAAAATCATTCCAGTCAAAACTCACACAATTGAATTGGCAAGCACGGGTCGTTACAACCGTTTTCGCGATTTCCGCATGGACAATCCGAAACACCGCATAACGATGAACGCCTTGCGCACAGATTTCTTTTGGGGATCTTATCGAGCCGGTTTCCGGCTCTTTTTTTTGTTCAAAATCAGCCCTGTCCAAACCAGCATTAATGATGACAGGGACGATTACTCAAATTAACCTGAACAATCAGTCAGTGGAGCAATAGGGTTGACTCATCAAATTACCTATAATAAAGCCCCATCAGCAAATGGAAAATGGCATGAAATCGCGCGAATTAACCCCATCAATTAACAAAATGCTCCGGCAAACAGTCCCGCTTAATCCGGCGGGTAGACTGGCTCCGGCCAATTATACCTTTGGCCCCCATATTCATTCTGAAAAAAATTGCGTTGAATTTAAACTATGGGCCCCCTCCGCGCACAGCGTGTCCTTGGTGTTACCCACTGCAACCCACAACGAAAACCAGATGCCCATGCAGCGACAAGCGGACGGTTGGTATACCCTGGACGTGTCCAATACCGGGCACGGAACCTTGTATCAGTTTCAGATCGATGAACGCTGGCGAGTGCCCGATCCGGCGTCTCGCTATCAACCCAACGATGTGCATGGGCCCAGTCAGGTCATCGATTTTACCAACCTGCCGCACCTCCATCCAGAATGGTGCAGCCGCCCGTGGGAAGAAGCAGTCGTTTACGAACTGCACGTCGGCACTTTTACACCCAAAGGGACCTTTCAGGGTGTTATTGAAAAACTGGATTATCTCAAGGACCTGGGCATTACCGCTATTGAGCTGATGCCCATCGCTGAATTTCCGGGCCAGCGAAATTGGGGCTATGACGGGGTGTTACCTTATGCCCCGGATAGCGCTTACGGCACCCCATCGGATTTAAAAGCGCTGGTCAATGAAGCCCATACCCGAGGGCTGATGGTCATTCTGGACGTGGTTTACAACCATTTTGGACCAGATGGAAATTACTTGCATTTGTACGCCAAACCGTTTTTTACCGACCAGTACCACACCCCTTGGGGCGCCGCCTTGAATATGGAAGGCCCTACTGAAGTCCGGCAATTTTTTATTGAAAACGCCCTGTTCTGGTTGAATGAATACGGCTTTGACGGGCTGCGGCTGGATGCGGTGCACGCCATTTATGACGCCTCTCCCCGCCATTTTGTGGAAGAATTGGCAGGAAGCATCCGGCAAAGACTTCGCCGAAACGGCCCCGTCCACCTGATTCTGGAAAATGACGACAACCAATCCCACTTGCTGAAAACCGGGTATCAAGCCCAGTGGAATGACGATTTCCACCATGCCGCCCATGTGATTGCTACCGGAGAAACCGGCGGCTATTACCAGGATTACGATGCCGCTGACAGCGGGCGATCCGCCATTACGCATCTGGGTCGCTGCCTGGCGGAAGGCTTTGCCTATCAAGGGGAGCCTTCCGCCTATCGCCATCAGGAAAAACGCGGGGAAAACAGCAGCCACCTGCCACCCACGGCCTTTGTCAATTTTTTACAGAATCATGATCAAATCGGCAATCGGGCCTTTGGAGAACGCCTGTCCCAGCTGGCCCTACCCGCCGCTCGGCTGGCGCTTCTGGAATGCCTGCTGTTGGCGCCGGCAATTCCCTTGATTTTTATGGGTGAAGAATGGGGAAGCGAGCAGCCGTTTCTGTACTTTTGCGACTTTGAGGGAGACTTAGCCCAACAAGTGCGGGAAGGGCGGCGCCAGGAGTTTGCCCGCTTTGCGGCCTTTGCCGATCCAGCTTTCAGAGAGCGGATTCCGGATCCCAATGAGCGGAAAACCTTTGAAGCGTCTTGTCTGAACTGGGCGGAAGCAAAGGAAGCCGGGCACCAGTTTTGGTTGAACCGGTATCGCCAGTTACTGGCCCTGCGGCAAGACAAACTGGTTCCCCGCTTGCCCGATTTCCTGAGTAGGGTCCCATCACCGCACCGCTATGAAGTTTTTGAAACATGCGGTCTTCAGGTGCGCTGGGCGCTTTCCGGCGGTCAACGCTGGCAGTTAACGGCCAATCTGGGAAGCCGGTCGTTGACAGCTCCGCCAACCATTCTCCATAATTTAGAAACGGCAGGGCTTCACTGTGTTTATCATTCAGAAACCGATGCCGAAAGAGTTTTAGAAACTGGCCAGATGCCGGCGTGGTTCGTTATTTGGCAAACAGGATAGGCAGTAATGGAAACCATGATTCATCAAAACAACGTCCGCAGCCTGGCGCAAGCCTACGGCATCCAGCTGGAGTGGCAGGACATCTGGGGCAACACCCATCCGGTTACGGACGATATATGCAAGGCCATCCTTTCGGCCATGGAAGTAAACACCGACACCCAGGCAGAGGTTGACGCGGCCTTTGAACGTCTGCAATACGCCACCGTGGCCCGCTGGCTGGAACCTGTGCAAGTGGTTTCCGAGACCGAAGCGGCCATTGCCATTGTCTTGAACATTCCCCACACCCAAACCGAAGAGACCTTCCACTGGAGCCTGACCCGAGAAGACGGCCAGGTGCAAGAAGGTCAGGTGGTGCCCATTCATCTGCCCCACCTGGGCGATGTGGAATTGGCTGTACACCACGACAAAGTAGTGCGCTACAAGTTTATGCTGACGGGCGATCTGCCCATGGGGTATCACCGTTTTGCCCTGCGCAAAGCACCCACGGAGCCCGCCGTAGAAATGCTTCTGGTGGTTACTCCCAGCCGTTGCTACATGCCGCCCATTTTGCAGGATGAACCCAACCAGCCCTTGAAAAAAATCTGGGGGCCTGCCGTTCAACTGTATGCCATTCATTCCAAACGCAACTGGGGTGTGGGTGATTTTGGCGATTTAACCCGCATTGTGGATTGGTGCGCTGACCAAGGGGCGGCCATTGTGGGCTTGAACCCGCTACACGCCCTGTACCCGCACAACCCGTCTCATTCCAGCCCCTATTCTCCGTCCAGTCGTCTGTTTTTTAACGTGACCTTACTGGATGTGACCGGCATTGCCGACTTTGAAGAATCGACCCAGGCCCGGCAACTGGTACTCAGCCCGGACTTTCAGGCCGCTCTGGAGCATCTCCGTGGGGAAGCCATGGTGCCTTATGCGGAAGTGGGCCAACGCAAGCTGGAAGTCTTAAAGCTGCTCTACCAAAACTTCCGGGAGAATCACTGGACTAAAAAAACAGAACGGGCCAAGGCTTTTGCCCAATATGTGAAAGAGCAGGGGAAACTGCTGGAGCGCTTTGCCCTCTTCCACGCCCTGCAAGAGCGCTTCCACAAGGAAGACGCCAGCATCTGGGGCTGGCCAGTCTGGCCAGAAGCCTACCGCAGCCCGGATAGCCCAGCGGTTCAAGACTATTTGAAATCCAATAGCGAGCAAGTTGCATTCTATCAGTACCTGCAATGGCAAATTGATTTGCAATTGCAACAAGCCGGTCAGCGCTGCCTGGAAAAGCAACTGGGCGTAGGCTTGTACATGGATATGGCCGTAGGCGTGGATCGGGGAGGGGCCGATGTTTGGGCCAACCAGCATCTATTCGCCCAATCCAGCGCGGTGGGCGCTCCACCCGATGAGTACAACCAGAAGGGCCAGGACTGGGGTCTGCCACCCATGATTCCCGAAAAAATGCGGGAAGAAGCTTACGAATCGTTTATCGGCATGCTGCGCCAGAACATGAAGCACGCCGGTGCCTTGCGCATTGATCACGTGATGGGCCTGATGCGCCTGTTCCTGATTCCGCCCGGTCTGCCACCGTCCCAAGGGGCTTACATTCACTACCCGGTGGATGAACTGTTCGGCATTCTGGCCCTGGAAAGCCAGCGCAACCGCTGCATGGTGATTGGTGAAGACATGGGCACCGTACCGGAAGTGGTTCGGGATCGCATGGATCGCTGGGGCGTGTTCTCCTACAAGGTCTTCTACTTTGAAAAGAATCACGACCACTACAAATCACCGGAAGAGTATCAACCCGCTGCCGCTGTGGCCGTCAGCACCCACGACTTGCCGACCTTAAGTGGTTTCTGGCAAGGACAGGACATTGCCATCCGCACGGAACTTGACCTCTACCCCAACCCGGAATTGCGAGAGCGGCAAATTAAAGATCGGGTCATGGAACGCATGGCCATCCTCAATTTATTGGAGCAACGTGGCTTGTTACCGGAAGGCATCAATGCCGGTCCGCTGTCCACCCCGGTGATGACCCCGGAACTGTCGGCGGCCATCCATCGACTGGTCTCTCAAACCAACTCCAAGTTGTTTATGGTGCAGTTTGAGGACATGTTGCAGCAGATTGATCAAATCAACCTGCCCGGCACCACCGATCCGGTCTACCCGTGCTGGAAGCGTAAAATTACCATCCCGCTGGAATCCTACGGAACGGATAACCGCATTTTAAGCGTTTGTCAGGCCATTGCCACAGAACGCCCCAAAACCTGGACCGGAGAAGCCCCTCAGGCTGAGCGCAAAAAAAAACAGTAGGAAGCTCTGCCGTAAGCATCCCCTCAGCGACTTACCGCTTTCAGTTTAATCGGGATTTTCGCTTTCAGGACGCTATGGCGCTGATCCCCTACCTCCAACAATTGGGCATCAGTCACTGCTATGCCTCCCCCCTGTTGCAAGCCCGGGAAAACAGCCCTCACGGTTACGACATCAGTAACCATCAACAACTCAGCACAGACATTGGCAGCCAGGAGGAGTTCATCCAACTGGCTTCAATGCTGAAGGCCGAAGGCATGTCCCTGATTCTGGACATTGTACCCAACCACATGGGGGCCGCCCAAAACAATCCGTGGTGGATGGATCTGCTGGAAAATGGCACCTCATCCCTGTACGCCGATTATTTTGACATCGACTGGCACCCCCTCACGGAAGACTTGAAACACAAGATTTTACTGCCCATTTTGGGCGATGCTTACGGCGAAGTGCTCAAAAACGGGGAAATCCAGTTGCGCTTTGACGCAGGCACGGCCCGGTTTTGGCTAGATTATTACGAACACACCATCCCAGTGAATCCGGTATCCTACCCGCTGATTCTGGGGCAGCGGCTGGACGTTCTCGAAGCCCGACTGGGGCAGTCTAACCCGGCTTTTCTGGAATATCAAAGCATCCTGACCGCCTTTGAGCATTTGCCGGTGGAAACCGATGGGCACTGGGAAAAAAAGGAAGAGCGCACCCGGGAGAAAAACATCACCCTGGGCCGTTTGCTGGCCTTGGGAAACAGCACCCCTGAAATTTTCAGGTTCATTGAGGAAACCCTGCAGGATTTTCATACCCACCTGCCCGATATCACCAATCAGAGCCGCTTGCACCGCCTGCTGGAAATGCAGGTCTATCGCCTGTCCAACTGGCGGGTGGCCAGCGATGAGATTAACTACCGCCGATTTTTTGATATCAACGATCTGGTGGCCCTGCGGGTGGAAGACCCTCGGGTGTTTGCCGAAACCCACGCCTTTATTCTGCGGCTGATTGAAGAAGGCTGGATCAGTGGCCTACGCATCGATCATCCGGACGGACTCTATGACCCGGCCGCTTATTTTCAGCAATTGCAAAGGGAAGCCGCCAAGCGCCTGAATGTGGATCTGGAGCCAGAGTTGCAGCTGGGCGATGATCGGTTGCCTTTGTATGTGGTCATTGAAAAAATTCTGGCCCCCTATGAGCGTTTGCCCAAAAACTGGCTGGTGCAAGGCACCACCGGTTACGAATTCGCCAATACGGTCAATGGATTGTTCGTGCAGCAGGACCATGAAAAAGAGATGACCCGCATTTATGAAAAAACGCTGGGGCATCCCATCCACTTTGAAGCCCTGGTGCATGAGTGTAAAAAACTGATTATGCGCACCACCCTGAACAGTGAACTGGGGGTGCTCACCCAGCAATTGTATCGGTTGTGCAAGCAAAACTGGAGTTCCCGGGACTTCACCCTGCACAACTTGCGCAGCGCCCTGATGGAGGTGGTGGCCTGCTTCCCGGTCTACCGAACCTACGTGACCCCCGAGAGTCTCAGCAAGAAGGACGGCGAGTACATTGAGTGGGCCATTAATTTGGCCAAACGCCACAGCACGGCCATTGACTCCAGTATTTACGACTTCTTGCGCTCTGTGCTGCTGTTGGAAGCCCAACTGGAGCATCTCACGGACACCCCACCGGTGGGAACGGGTTCCTTCCGCACCACCTTACCGGCTCCCACTGAAGTGGAAGAGACCGTTCGTTTTCAGGCCGCCGTTTGTCATTTCGCCATGAAATTCCAGCAGTACAGCGGCCCGGTGATGGCCAAGGGGCTGGAGGACACCTCGTTTTATCGCTATAACCGCTTAATCTCCCTCAATGAAGTGGGCGGAGAACCCAAAGTGTTCGGGATCTCCCTAGCGACCTTCCACCATCGCAATCAACAACGATTGCAACGAACGCCGCACACCCTGTTAAACACCACCACGCACGATACCAAACGCTCGGAAGACGTGCGCGCCCGCATCAGCGTGCTGTCTGAGCTGCCCGAAGAATGGCAAAAGCATCTGACCTCCTGGCGTCGCATGCATCGCCATTTGCTGCAAACATTGGGAGATGGGGTTGTGGCACCCTGCCCCAACGATGAGTACCTGTTTTATCAAACCCTGCTGGGCATATGGCCTTTTGAAACGCCCCACGAGGAACAGAGGGCAGAATTGGCGGATCGATTAGCACAATACATGCTGAAAGCGGCCCGGGAAGCCAAGCGCCATACCAGCTGGATCAACCCAAACCTTCCCTATGAGGCGGGGTTACAGGCCTATATTCGCGGTATTGTTCTGAAACCCTCGCCCCTGTTTATGCGGAGTTTCCAACCCTTTCAACGACAAATCGCCCGGTTGGGACAGTTTAACGCCCTGTCTCAAACCCTGTTAAAACTGACCTGCCCCGGTGTGCCGGACTTGTATCAGGGCTGCGAACTGTGGGATTTAAGCCTGGTTGACCCAGACAATCGCCGCCCGGTGGATTACAAACTGCGCCAAACCCAACTGGAGCAACTGCGTCTCCTATTAGACGCACCCAACACCCAATCCTTGCAAAAACCGCTAGATGACATGGTGAGGGATATGAGCGATGGACGTATCAAGCAGTACCTCATTACCGCCGTCTTGCAATATCGCAAGAAACACCCGGTCTTGTTCCAGGAAGGCCTCTATCTGCCGCTGGAAGTCAGCGGACTTTGCAGCGAACACGTGGTGGCCTTTGTCCGTTGGGCCAAGCTAGAAGATCTCCAACAGGCCGTCATTGTGGCAGTGCCTCGGCTGAATGCCTCCTTGGGCTTAAGTCAAAGGGGGCTACGACGAAGCGGATTGCCCTGCGGAAAGCGAGTCTGGAAGAACACGCAGATCCTCTTACCGGATTTCCTGCAGAATCGACCGATTACCAACCTGCTGACCCAAGAGCTACTGGACACTGCCGGAAGCACCCTCAATGTGTCTGAAGTCTTAAAAGACTTGCCGGTGGGCTTTTTAAAACTGGGCTAAAATCCAGTGCCGCCATTATGACGTGACCTCGGTTTCTTTTTGAGATTTCTGCTTTTTACGGGCCATCAAGACCTGCGCCTGCCCCATCAGGGCTTGGGCTTTGGAAGCCACCGCACAATCCTGCCCGGAAGGATCCCCCGGGGCCAGGGCGGCGTTCCGCACCTGACAATAGCTTTTATAGGAGGCCTCCGGGTTTTTAGAGTCCAGCGGCGGAATTTGAATGGGCACATGTCCACCCACGGCCACCCCATTGCTGTCGAAATCAATATGAATACCGCCGCCCAAACTGCCTGCAGCAGATTGGTGGGCTTGCTCATGGGATAAAATTTCGGCATAGCGCTGGGACTTGAATTGCTCAAAGGCAGCCTGATCCGGCCCTTTGGCTTTCATCGACTGAAAACCAAACTGAACCGGCGCCGGCTGGCCCGAGGGCTGATTTGAGGGATTTAATATTGGCCGGGCCCATAGAGATTGATGACACACAGACAGTCCCAAAGCGCACCCCTTCCATTCAGAACCAAAACATCAGTAAAGCAATTTTAAATCATGAAGCGACTATCTAGCCAGCACTTATTAATTTAGGCAAGGCTGCCCTCACAACAGCTTTGTAAGACTGCGTGCCGCTCAGACAAACCTTAGAGTGACTTCTGGCAACGCTGCCAAGCTCACATTTTTTAACTCGCTGTACTCAAACAGTTACAAACCTGCATTCTCTCCACCCATGCTGCGGGAGGAATGCGGTTACTTATCCACTCGTTCTGGGCTAAACGCTTCAGAGGCCCAATCGCTCAGCACAATTACCTCATCCGGCTCTGCCCCTAAAAGGCGAACCAGACGCTTTTGAATCAGCTCATTGATCTGCCGGGTCAAGCTCTCAGAAGGCACATACTCCATCTGCGTCAACAGCTCTTGCCGGGACAGATAGCCGTGCTGACTGACCATCCGTAAAATCCGCAGTTGATCAGGTTGCAAACTCAATAGCACCCGAGCCACCGATTGCTCACCCTGGGCTTGCCCGGTTGGCGCTGGCAACGACTTGGCGAGCAACGCTTTGGCGGTGGGTGCCACGGAGGGGACGACTGAAGCAGGCTCCGCTGAGAGTTGAGTAGATGCGACCGTTTGGGCTGTGCTGCTCACAGTCTTTGTTTTGGCGGACAATGATGGATCGGGCTGCTTTGCCAGCGGCTGCTGACTGGCCTCGGTGTGCACGTCGCCTGGCTTATCTGTCTTTGGTTTTGACTGCGCCGAAGTTTGATTCAGGTCCGCCTGTGGCAATTTTTGGGATTCATCGACCTTCTGCGCTGGCTGACTGTCTTTTGTCGCTGTTACTCCTGAAATCTCGGACTGGCCAGAAGCCTTTAGCTTTTCAGCAGAGGCCAACGGCCCCTCTTCAGGGTGAGATCCCTTGTCCAAAGCTGTGGCCGGTACGCTTTCATCCGCCAAATATTGAGGATACTGGCTTTGAATGGCCTTGTGGATATAAACCAAACGCTCGGTGCCACCGGGATGAGTGGCGAAGAAATTGGCCACCGGGCCAGAGTCACCGGCACCTTTAAGTATCAGGGACTCCATGGCCAAGGGGTTATAACCCGCTTTCACCATATAATCCAGGCCCACCAGATCGGCCTCTTTTTCATAGGGCCTGGAAATGGGACCCGTCAGGGCAATACCGCTTTGATTCATTTTTTTGATGCCAGCAGCGCCAACAATGAATACCGGTGCAGCCAGACCCGCCGTGGCCACTGAGGCAGCGGTTCCACCAACGGTATAGGCCGTCCATAATGCGGTTTTGGCCGCCCATCGCTTCGGCATAATTTTGCCGGTGTGCCGCTTGGTGATGTGCGCAATCTCGTGAGACAGCACTGCGGCCAGTTCATCATCGCTTTCCATCACGTCCAGCATGTCCTTGTGAATGACCACCGTATTCGGGCCACCAAACCGGCGAGCAGAGGCATTTCGGATATCCAGACGGCTGGTCAGAAATTCAATGCGATCCGGGATGCCATTAGCGCTCAAAATGCGCTGAGCCACCCGAAATACTTTCTTTTCAAAAGAGGGGCGATTCCACAAGGGATCGTCTTCCCCTTCGGCCAAAGCCACGGGACAAGCCCACGCACACAGCCAGCCCCAAACATAGAGCAGAACTATTAATACCGATAATACCGAACGAGAGCGATGCAAGGCCACAGATATCCATTCAATCTAATTTCAGGATAACCCAATTTATTTTATATAACGATGCTTAATTGCATAAATTGACTGTAACCAAACTGACGGATTCAGTAAACCGTATTATGTTCGGTTTTAAAAAAATTTCCCCGCTCAAAAGCGTTTCGGAAAGTGTTTCAGGGCTCCAACACCTCGGCGGAATGACCCTCCACAGCCAAGGCAGCCTCCTGCTCGGACACCGTCACCCGTTTGCCGTTCAGGGCAATCACCCGACCGGGAATACCCACCACTGTCGCATCAGCAGGTACGTCTTTAATAACCACAGAGCCAGAACCAACCTGAGCCCCCTGACCCACGGTGATATTGCCCAGCACCTTGGCCCCCGCACCGATGACCACCCCATTTTCCAGGGTAGGGTGGCGCTTGCCCCGTTTTTTACCGGTGCCACCCAAAGTGACCTGTTGATACAAGGTCACATCATCGCCAATCACGGTAGTCTCCCCAATGACCACCCCCAGCCCATGATCAATAAAAAAGCGCCTGCCGATGCGGGCAGCGGGGTGTATCTCAATGCCCGTAAGAAAACGGGCCACATGAGAACCAAATCGAGCCAGCGTGGTCAGGCCCCAGCCCCATAGGCGGTGGTTCCAGCGGTGCATCCAGATGGCATGCAGACCGGGATAGCACAGAAGCACTTCCAACTGGGTGCGAGCAGCCGGATCTCGCTGTAAAACCGTCTCAATGTCTTCAAGAATGAACATAAGGCCTTTCATCATCAAGCGGGTCACAAGACTATGAACCATCTTGCACAGAAACATGCAGCACGCCGCCTGATTGCGCTAACTCTATTATGCCAAGATTTGGCAATTGACAAAAGGGGATGCTTTTTGTCTACTAATACGAAATCAATTTGGGCCCGGTGTTTTGACCGAGCCAACCCATTCAGTCCAAAAAGTTTTGTCAAATTTGTCAAAAGGGTTGCCAGGATTTACAGCATGTTTTCAATCCAGGTAAATACATATAACCACACCCGACGCCATCGTCAGTCATTGAGCCGACGATTAGAGAGTGGCGACATTTCAAGCTGAATTTGGCAAAACCACAAACCAAGCATCAGAATGAATCCCCGTCACTCTTCAAACAAAGTTCGTAACGGGGATTTGTTTTAGCCACAGAAAATGGACACACGGAAACGCTTTCACAAAATGACGCACAAAATCAGCGCGTTTTGACTTTATAATCAACAAGCCATCAAGGACAGCAGTCAGGCAATGACATTCACCATGTATCCACAATCGATCCCGCAGGAGCCCCAGGCATTGCCCTTGGGAACCTATCGGCATGATGTGGCCTACACCGGTGCGTTGAAGTCATGCCAAATCCTGCCCTTGGGCAGCTACCGGCACGACGTGGCATACACTGCCGCCTTGAAGTCAAGCCAAAAGCATGCCCTGGGGAACTACCGGCACGATGTGGCCTATACTGCCGCTTTGAAATCCGGTTCTTTCTCCAGCGTGACCACCCCACAAGGGGGTATCAGCTTTGGGGCTTCCACAATTGATCGTTTAAACACTGGTGCTGAGCATTGCTTGGCACCAGTTGTTTTTGAAATCCCTTTACGGGCAGAAGAGGTGGTCGCATGAGCATCCTCTTCAACAACGGTTTCAACCGTTTCCTGACCAAAATGGACGACAGCACTTCCATGGTGTCCCTGGCCTTGCGGGACAGCGTGGAAAGCAGCGGCCGGACCTACATGGAGTTCAAACGGGACCCTCACGGTGGGCGGGAACGCTTTATTGAAGAAGCAGCCACCATGGTCATCTGGGGCTTCGGCATCAACTGGATGAAAAAAGTGTATGACTATCTGGCCAAAGACGTGACCAAGGCCATTGACTTGCCCGATTTGGATACGGGCCTGTTGAAACAAGCCAAAGCGCCTGAAAGCAGCCAATCTAAGCTGAAAACGTACTTCAATCCCCCGTCGGCCCAAAGCCTGGTGAATGCCGAGGGGAAAATGAAGCCCGGTATTCAGGAATTTATCAAAGCCGTTCATAACCACGCTGGCTCTGATGTTTACGGCAAACTGACAAACATTATTGAGGATCAGGGTAAAAAGGCGCTATACAACCGCTCCAACATGCTCAAGTTCAGCTTCGCCACCCTCATTCCGGTTGCAGGCATTGCCTTTGGGATTCCCTCCTTCAATCAGTGGCTGACCCAAAAAAAGCTGGAAAAAGCGGCCCAGGCCAAAAGCAAGCAAACCGCCAGCCCGTTTAACCAGTTCTCCAGCCAAAGTTCTGTCTCAAGCCAAAGTTCCGCCGCTTACGGTTTGAACCCCATTAGCACGGGCCGATCCACTGGCTTTGCCCAGCCCAACACGGTCAATACGGCACTCAACAGCCCGGCCTCTGTCCCCAATAATCCCTTTGGCGCTTCTGCCTTGACCGCAGCACCCTTCGCCCAAGCATCCGCCGCTCCTCTGTCCTTTGCCAGAAACGCAGCACCCAGAAATACCTCCGGGCCAGTCCGTTTTGGGGGATTAATGGACGCGCCAGGTACTATTGCAGCCTCCCTGTTGCAGAACGAACGGGCCAACACCCTGCTGGTGGACAACATCATCAGCGGCGGCCGGATTGCCAAAGCCAGAAACTGGCAAGAACGTCTGGAAATCACCCTCCGGGAAGTGAGTATTATCATTTGCCTTTACTGGGGACAGCAGTTCCTGCAAAAAACATTTATTAACTGGGGCAAAAACAGCCACAGCCAACTGAGCTTTGACGCCACCAAGCACCTGCGGGATAAGTTTTTACTGCCCAATGGCCCATTGGCCGCCCGGGACTTTGTGAATCAATACCAGAATCATCTGGATGACCTGGCGAAAGCCATGGAACTTGGAGACCGTAAAACATTACTAGATACCTTGAAAAATGCCAACAATCCGCAGGAAGCGTATAAGCTGGACAAAGGTTTGACCAAGGCCGTTTTAGCCCATTTCCACCCGAACAATCGAACCGAAAAGATCGCCAACAACCTGTTTTTGAATTTGGCCAAGGAGTGCCACTGGATTCCCACCTTTGACGGCCAGGTTTCCAACAGCCCCAATGGGGAAAACGCCGTGAAAAAATGGCTGCAAGAGGCGGGCCAGAGTGTAAAAACCGTATTCAGTCAAGCCCCTGAGCAGTATGCGCCCAAATCCGGGAAATTCCTGGACTTGACCAAAAAAATCAATTCAGAAGCCATGTTTGGCTTCATTGAAAGCATGGAGAAAGCCTTTGTCTCCGAAGGGCTGGAAAAAGCGCCCCAAAAGCTGGAGAAAGTTCTGCAAAAATCGATTCGGGGTCGGGCCGGTGCCTGGTTGGCCTCCAACGCCGTTTGCACCTTGCTCTTGTCTTACATCATTCCCAAGACCCAGCACTACATGACCTACCGGATGACTGGTAAAAACTACTTCCCCGGCGTGGAGAAAAAATCCTGATCGCTCTGTCAGGCTAACGCTCCTAAGCCCATCGCCTCTCCTGGCACTTTAGTAATAAGGCGGCCAAGCCCCCTGAGGCCCATTCATAACGGGCGGATAACCACCAGCCTGACTGGAATGCCCTGCACCCTCCGTACCGATATGAATATCGGAGTCGCTCTGCTGATACCCGGCATAGGACAACCCACCAATGCCCGCCAGACCAATAGTCAGCGCGGTACCGGTGATCACCGGAGAACTGCTCAGGGCTTGCTTTGTTTTAATACCAGCATTTTTAAAAACCGATGCCGTGGCAGTGAATCTACTGCCTGCCTTCTTTTTAATGCCTGAGCCAGCACGTCTGAGTAAGAATGCTAAATTCAGCGATGGCATTATCCGAACCCCTCATTTGGTTTAACGCGATAAAAAACGAGTGAACCCGATTATCTATTTGTGGGTGCCCTACCCGAGTCAAAATCGTGCCTTCTGAACGATACGAAAACCAATGACATCCACGATTGTTTCAGCGGCCCAAAAGCCAATCAGCGAACATTCTGAAAGGCTTTTGGGGGAGCGTGTGTGAAGTTAGATGTAATTGGGGAGTGAGCCGGGAATCCCGTAACTGCCAGAACTGGCATAGGGATCGTAACTGCTGGCAGCAGCGGGTGCTGCTTCAGCAGGGGCCGCAGCGGCTTCTGCACCGCCTCCGGAGAACATGCCGGTCAGGGCGCTGACACCCAGTGTCCCCACCACGGTGCCACCAATGGTTTGCACCAAGCCATTCGACCAAAAGCCGCCTTTTTCAGGTTCTACGGCCCCTGCAGGTGCCGCAGCTTTCTTGGTGCCCACTTCTATATCGTCTTTGGCTTTTCCCAGCTTGGTCAGATCTTGTTTAGGATCCATCTTGTCCAATAATGCTCTATCTTCGGCAGACAATTGGGGCTTGGCAACAGTTGCAGGCTTAGCCCCAGACTTTGGAGTTGCCGCTGCTGGCTTTTTACCGAAAAAATCATCCAGAGTCGTTTGTCTGGTAGCCTTGGGCGTGGCAGCCGTCCCAATTTTTTTAGACATTGCGTTTTGACGTGTTAATTTTGGCGCTGCTGCTTTTCCACCGAACAGACGACCGAAGAACTTACTTCCGCTTGCTAAAACACTCATGATATTTCCCCCATTTCGAATTTGATCTTAATCACCCAATGACATAAATCGCCTTAGCGCATTGGTTTAGGCTTTTTTGGAAAACCCATCGAACAAGCCCATCACCAGACTTGGGCCAGCCGCCCACAAAACCGCTTGCCCGAAGGAAGAACCCATAAATTTCTTGGCGCTGCTCAACAATCCGCCCTTTGAGGCAACGGCACCCGCTTTACCTGCGGCTCCCGATCCTTTCGCCGCAGTTTTCGCAGCACCGCCGAAGAAACGTCCAATACTTCCAAACATATCAAATTCCCCCTTATGTCATGGTTGTTCAGTATCTTGATACCCGAATGTGATTCCCACACCGTCAATCTGTGACAGGCCAGCATTAAGCCAGCATTAAGATTGACTGATTCCAGCCCTTATACCATCCCCGTCTGACAGTCCCTACTGTTCTGATTGCTTAAAAACAATCAAATGGCTTTTTATTTGAATATATGAACAACTATTTACAAAGCCCCTGGAAAGAACACCCCGTCCCTGAATCTAAAAAACTTCAACCTCGGAGTGATCGGCCAGCATATATTTGTGGCTTTGCTGACGGTGCGACGACTTGGTAATGCGGCACCCTTTGCCCAACAGGCTCTGTTCAATTTTGCCGGGGATGCCTTCAATCACACATTCTTCCAGCACCACGCTGTTCTCCAGGTGGCAATCCATCAACCGGCATCCGGCGCCCACACTGGTAAAGGGGCCAATGGTGACATTCTCCAGCGTGCAACCTTCCCCAATAATGGCCGGCCCGGTCACACGCACATTCTTCAGTACAGCCCCCGCCGCCACCTGCACCGCCCCGGAGAACTGGCAATCGGCATCGGCACTGCCATGGATAACGGCTTGGGCGTATTCGCCCAGCACCACGGTGTTGGCCGCCAATAAATCATCTTTTTTGCCAGTATCCAGCCACCAGCCCGCATGCACCCGGGAATGCACCGTCCGCTGATCATCAATGAGCTGCTGGATGGCATCGGTAATTTCCAACTCGCCCCGCCAACTGGGCTGAATCTTGGCAATGGCCTCAAAAATAGAGGCCGTAAACAGATACACCCCCACCAGGGCCAGATCAGATTTTGGCACTTTGGGTTTTTCCACCAGCCGCAGCACCTGCCCCCCGGCATCCAGCTCGGCCACCCCAAAGGCAGACGGGTTGGGCACCTGCTTCAGCAAAATGGACGCGTGATAGCCAGCCTGTTTAAAATCAGCGATATGACTGCCCAAATCTGCGTTGATCAGGTTATCGCCCAGGTACATAATAAAATCATCGTGCCCCAAATAAGGTTGGGCGATTTTAACCGCATGGGCCAGTCCAGCCGGTTCATCCTGCAAAATATAGGTAATACGGGTATCCGGTTTCAGCCAGCCGGTCAACGATTCTTCAATGTCTTTGCCCGTTTCCGGGCTGATGATCACTCCAAAATCCCGAATGCCCGCCTGATACAAGCCATCCATGGCGTAGTGCAGAATGGGCTTGTTGGCCACCGGCACCAACTGTTTGGCCATGGCATAGGTCAAAGGACGCAGCCGGGTGCCCTTGCCTCCGGCCAAAATCAGGGCTTTCATGGAAGAAGCTGGTTGAGAGGGTGCGGACATGGGCCACTGATTCCTTTCCAAAAATCCGAGAAAGCCAGCAATTCAATGCGGGTGGAAATTGTTCGCTCGGGGTTACGACTTAGGGCGGATTTTACAACAGAACGCAGCAAGCGGAAAGCGGCGTACAATCCGATGGAAATTTTTTGAGGGCCTGAAGCATACTGAAAGAGCACCCGCAGCCGGTTACGGTGGAAATAATACTGGGTCATGCGACTTTTGCGTCCGGTGGTGGCCCCTTCCTTGTGATAAACCAGGGAGCGCGTGCACACCGTCATCGGAAAACCATGCCGGGCAAAGCGCAGAGACGCCTCCCCGTCCTCAAAGTACAAAAAGTAGGATTCATCCAGCAAGCCCGCCGCCCGAAACGCTTGCAGGGGAATCAACATGCTGGCCCCGCTCAGGGTTTCCACCCGCATGCCATCGGAGACCTTGTTTTCCGCATAGCCCTTGGTACTGCCAGTCCACCAGTTAAAGCGGGTCCCCGCCTGCTGATAACGGCCATCCGGGTACAACAGCAAGGAACCAGTCACCCCGCCGGTTTTTCTGGCCGCGTCCACCAGAGTGCTCAAAGTCTCCGGGGCCACCGTGGTGTCGTTGTTCAGTAACCAGACAAAGCCAGGCTCCCGCTCGCCCACTTCGGCCAAGGCGGCCTGAATGCCCAGATTGTTCCCATAGCTGAAGCCCCCATTCTCCGGGGCCTCAATCAAACGAAAACTATTCGGCAGCGCCGACAACCGGGCCTTCAGGTGAATCAGGGAATCATCCGGCGAAGCGTTATCCACCACGAGGATGCGGTAATTGGGGTAATCCAGCTGCTGGAGCGAGTCCAGACAGGCCAAGGTGTCATCGGTCCCCCGATAATTCAAAAGCAGAATGTACACCAGGGGATTCGTGGGCATTGGACTAGTTCACGGCCTGGTTCAAATCACTCAAAATGGCCTGTAAATCAATCTGATGCACCCGGCTGGTGGCAAACAGGTTCTCGTGTTCCAGTGCCTTGTAGCCCGCCACGTGCAAGCCGTACTTGGAAAAAACTGCCTGGGTCTGCGGATATTGCGCCACAATTTCTGGAATGCTCATGGTCTCGGTAATGGGGGTTTTGGTACTCATGGCGTCAATTCCTCAATTAAAATTTCAGTCGAATCCTCGGAATAATCCGACGCCAAATCGGCAAAGTCCGCTGGCGAGGCATCTGCGCCGGGGCGTCGGGGTGAAAAACAGGCCTTAATGGCATCGCCAATGGTGGCCACCGGCAAAATCATCAAACTGTCAGGCAGGCTGTTGGGCGGCAATTCCATGCGGGGAATCAACATGCGCTGAAAGCCAATGCGGGCCACTTCCTGCCAGCGGTTCTGGCATTGGCGCACCGGACGAATCTCCCCGGTCAGGCCCATTTCCCCAGCCACAACGGTTCCGGCAATCACCGATAAATTACGGGCGCTGCTGATAATGGCCACGGCCACGGCCAAATCCGCCGCCGGTTCATCAATGCGCAAGCCGCCCACCACATTCACATACACATCCTGCCGGGAAAAATCGAGTCCCAGACGACGCTCCAGAACGGCAATAATCTGGTGCAGACGATTGGCATCCACGCCATTCCCCACCCGCCGGGGGGTGGAATAGGCCGATTGCCCAACCAAGGCCTGAATTTCCACCAGAATAGGGCGACTTCCCTCAATGGTGGCCGTGACCACGCTGCCCGGCTGATTGCCGGCAGAACCCAGCATGCTTTGGGACAAAAACAATTCGCTGGGGTTGGCGATTTCCCGCAAGCCCATTTCGGCCATTTCAAACACCCCAATCTCCTGGGTGCTGCCAAAGCGGTTTTTGACCGTGCGCAAAATACGCAAGTTTTGATACTTATCGCCCTCAAAGTACAAAACCGCGTCCACGGTATGCTCCAGCAGTTTGGGGCCGGACACGGTGCCTTCCTTGGTCACATGCCCAATCAGGAAGATGGGAATGTTCAGCGTTTTGGCCGCTTCCATCAGAATGGCCGCGCATTCTTTAATCTGGCTCACACTGCCCGGGGTGCCGCTGACATCGGCACAGTACATGGACTGAATACTGTCAATAATCACCAAATCCGGCCGGGCGTTCCGAATGGACTCGAGTACCTGTTGAATATTGGTCAGGGCCAGAATGGAAATGGCCTCGGCATTCACGGCCAGCCGTTCCGCCCGAATTTTAATCTGGTAGGGCGATTCCTCCCCGGCCACGTACAGGACAAACTTGCCCCGCTGCCCCACCTGAGAGGCCACTTGCAGCATGAGGGTGGATTTTCCGATGCCCGGATCACCGCCCACCAGCACATAACCGCCAGGCATGATGCCGCCGCCCAATACCCGATCCAGCTCCGGGAAGCCAGAGGAATAGACCTCGGCGTTCTCCAACACCACATCGGCCAAACGCATAATACAGGGCGTGTTGGTTTCAGCGCCGCCGCCCACCAGGGTACGGTTTCGCAAGGTGTCGGTCTTGGGTTTCACCAAGCTGACCTGCTCCTGAAAAGAGCCCCAGGCCTGACATTCCGGACAACGCCCCAAATAGGAAGGCGCTGATGCCCCGCACTCGCTACATAAATAACTGGTCTTGTTCTTGCCCATGCTTCCTATTCTAATACGGGAATGGACAATCCAGAAACAGCCCGCCGAAAAATGGCGGCGCTCATCAGGAAATGGGTTCCCGAAAGCAATGACAGTTTCAAAGAGAGCTCTTAATACCCGTAAGCGTCATCGTATTCATTCAGAATCACCACCGTCTGCAACGAGGGGGCAGGCAGTACGCCGTCTTCCGCATCCAGCTCGGTAACCAGCTCTGTTTTATTGGAAGTCACAATCTCCAGATAACGTTGATAAAGTCGATCGGCTTCGCTCAAGGGAACCAATCGCTGAGGGCGGGTGGCGTAGGCATTGCTCTTGGGACTGATGAAATCCGGTGCGTCACTCACCGCCTCAGCCACAAACGCCTCGCTGTCCAGACCAAGTTCAGGATTTTCATCCGGTGCCTCGGCAATCACAGAGGGTGTCTCTGACGCTGTTGCTTCCTCCAGCTCCAAACCCAGCAAAATCTGGGGGCTCCATTCTTCTTCTATCGTTCCTGATATCGCTTCTGAGTCTTGGGTTTCATCTTGAAACTGACTTGCCAACCCTGAATCCAGATCCGCAACGCTGACCTGCTTTTGACTGGCGGCCCAGTCTGAAGAGGATTCTGATTTATGGGATTCACTCAAATCCCGAATCAGGGTAATGCTGTAGGGCGTGCTGGCAATCACCATCTGCCGACCCCGAATTTCCACCAGATGAAGCTCCTTGTCCTTCCCCAGAGGAGAGGTAAACAACAGGTTAAACGGCGGAGCGTCCTCAGTTACCGGTGGCACCGATTGCTTCTTCTTTCGGCGAAGGGCTTGCAGCAAAGAACGGTATTTGGTGGAGAAATTGGGTTTATACGCCTTTTTAGAATCTGAAGACCGAGCATTTTGCGTATCGCTGGACAGCGCTGGTGTCACCAATATTGATGCGGGCAACGCAGCCTCTGCACAATGCGGCGTCACGGAGGAAGTTGCAGTCGTAGCATCAGAAACTGACACTTCCTTCTGAGGGTTGGCCCCCTGACGTTTTAAATTCTCAAAGAAGGCTGGATAGCGAGCCATCAATCGGGGTAAAACCGCTCTGGAAAAACCCAGAAGCAAGCCCAACACCGCCAGTAAGCCCAGGGTTACCCGCACCAAGGCATCGGTGGCCGCACCGGATAAACCCGAAGTCGCAGACAAATCCAGCGGCAGCGATTCGGGATCAAGACTGGGCAACTGAAAATCCGCTTGAAGGGACGGTTGCTGCGCATTGGATTCCAGCCACTGAGAAGGAACTGGTGAAACGGGAACGGAAGTGGCGGGTTGAAGCAATGCGTTTTCATCGACAGCCTGTGTGCCTGAACCGTCCGTCTTGGGTTCAGTAGATCCAGATTGAGGCTTGGGTGCTGGCATCTCCAGGAAATAGCCTTCTTTAATCTTGGACACATTGGAGGCTTGAGTGTTCGACTGAGCAGCAGGTCGAGCAACGGCCTTATCTGTTGGCTTGGTGACAGTCTTGGCCTTTTTAGCAGTTCCCAATCGGGCAGACAAATTGGCAATGGGGGCCGTGGTTTTGATTTCCTTGCTCACGGTTAAAATGGCCGACTGAATGCCAGGAATGGTCAGGGAAGGGCTTTTATAATTCCGCTCACCGGATTCAGGATTTTGAACTGTCCCCTCTCGATCCGAGGGGGCACTGTAAACGTTCACGGGATTGCTTTCCGCTTGAGCCAGCGAAACAGTGGAGGTTCCTGCCGACGTTTCAGCAAATGACTGTTGCCAGGCACCCAATAACAAGCCCAACATGGTAACCAGATAAAACAGTGCCAATGGGGCAAAAAAACTTTTTGGTTGCTTAACCCGCAAATCCACCGACTGACTCATCAATCCACACTCCAATCAACCCATATTCCAACCGTCCAAGCATCACCGAATGATTACAACCACCGGCTCTCTCGCTACTCTCAGCTATTATATCAGCTTTCTGGCAATTGATTGTTTTTAAATGCTATATTCACTGCCACCAATGGGGCAAATGAACATCTGCCCCGTGGCCAGGACAAAACGAACGGCCTTGCCCTTGTTCCCGCCCGTATCCGCTTTTTCAATGGCCAGCCCCTGCTTGGACATGGCGGCCCGGATGGCGGTGGCGTTGCGGGCCCCAATATTCAGAATATTGCCCCCACCACCTCCAAAATTAAACAACTGGGCGCCACCCACCATGCGCACCACACTGCTTTGCTTGTCTCCACCCAGCTCGGTAAACGCTTTCAATAAAGCGGGGACCGCCAAATTGGCGTATTTTGCCGGTAGTAAATCATTTCCGGGTCCGGCCAAAGAGCTCTCTGGCAATACCACGTGAGAGACTGCACCTACTTTGTTCTGCACATCATAGATGGCAACCGCAATGCCCGTCCCAATGTTTGGCAACACAAAGACTAAACTTTTCTCGTTGCTGGCTTTGATTTCGCCCAGCTCGACTTGTTCTGTACGCTGCATCGACATTGCCGCTTAATTGTCCCCTGCAATACTCATCGACTCTGCCAAATCCTTGATAATCGGGTTCAAATCAACCAATTCACCAATCAGCCTTTCCAGATAATCCCCCTGGATATTGATACCCACTCGCATCAGGGCATCGGCATCCAGGCAATACATCAAGCCGTCATTTCCGGCGCCTTTACCCACCATACTGGTCAAAGCATCCGCCAAATGAACAATGCTAATCATCTTGGCTTCAGCAGGTGGCAAAGTGGGCGGCAACTTGACCGGCTTGTGGTGATGGCGAATGACATTCACCAAAACCGGCGGCAGGTTCCATTTTTCGGCCACCCGAGTTCCCACAATACTATGGTTAAAGCCAATGACCCGCTCTTCCGCATCCAGAAAATCAATGCGCTCCTTGGTGGTTAACGCTTCAATTTCAGCGTAATTGGCGCCCACAAAGTCGCCCAGAACAATTTTACCAATGTCCCGCAACAGACCGCCGGTAAAAGCCACTTCCGGATCTGGCAACCGTTCCCGATGACCAATGTGCTTGGCATACACAGCACAGGTCAGGGCGTTGTACCACAAGTCCCCTTCAGATAAAGAATAGCCCGGCACCGGACGATCCAGGGCCACCTTGGCGATAATGGTGTAAACCATACTCTTCAGGGTAGAGTGCCCCAGAATGGCCACAGCCTCCTTGACCGTGGAGATACGGCGTGAAAAGCCGTAGGCCGCTGAGTTACAGAGTCGGAGAACCTGACTGGTAAAGCTGGGATCCAGTCGAATCACATCGGAAAGCTTCTCCGCATTGGTAGCGCTTTCCTCCATCATGCGACTGACCCGCAAAGCCACTTGGGGCAGCTGCGGGAGTTGCTCTACTTTGCCGATAATTTCTTGCAAAGTGACTTTGGGCATGGGTAGCCTTTTGGATACCTCGTTCGGGGTTCAAAATTTTATATTCATTAATAAATAGTGTATCGCTGAATTTCAGATTTGTGGGGAAGGCGCTTGTAAAATATCAACCCACTGGGTGAAAAAATGGCCAATTGCCCTGTGCTATGCAAGTGGACTCAAACCAGATATAATACACACCCTAGCCAGCCTTGTGTTTGAGTCAGTCGGAACCTCTGGTCTGCTTTCTGTGAACGGTAATGAGGCAGAAATTGCCAAAGTTGCTTACATTTCTCAAAGTTTCTTTCCAAATCCGACCGGTTCATAAATAATAGGAAGCAGCGGACTTGTGGCTTCGGCCCCTATCCCGACGCCACCAGCAAGTCAACGCTCAACGTGTTTAGAGGCAGCTCTCAACCGAGTTAGGTTTTAGTTTTTTACTTTAGGGGACAGGTTTATGGAATTTATGGAACACGGACATCATCATCAACAAGGGGAACCCAGCCTGTTCTCCGCCCACACCACCCCGCCCAGGTTGAAGGCCTCTATCAAGGTCATCGGGGTTGGCGGCGGCGGAAGCAACGCGGTCAATCGCATGATTCAAAGCGGCATGAGCGGCGTTGAATTCTGGGTTATGAACACCGATGCGCAGGTCGTGGAAATGGCCGGCACCGACAAACGCCTGCAATTGGGCCAAAAAATCACCCGAGGGCTTGGCGCTGGCGGTAACCCTGCCATTGGTATGAAAGCGGCTGAAGAAAGCCGTGACGATATTATCTCCGCTCTGGAAGGCGCCGACATGGTCTTTATCACCGCCGGTATGGGTGGTGGTACCGGGACCGGGGCCGCCGCCGTTGTGGCAGGCATCGCTCGGGAAATTGGCGCCCTGACGGTAGCCGTTGTCACCCGTCCGTTTACCTTTGAGGGTCGCCGTCGTCAACAGCAGGCCATTCAGGGTCTGGAAAGCCTGCGTGAAAACGTAGACACCTTGATTGTCATCCCCAACGACAAATTGTTAGAAGTGGTGGAGCGTCGCACTTCCATGCAGGAAGCCTTCCGCATTGCCGATGAAGTCCTGCTGCGAGGCGTTCAAGGTATCTCTGATATCATTACCGTACCCGGACTCATCAACGTTGACTTTGCTGATGTCAAAGCCATTATGAGCCTGTCTGGTTCTGCCATTATGGGTATCGGCAAAGGGTCTGGCGAAGGTCGTGCCCTGGAAGCAGCCCGTATGGCTGTGAACTCTCCCTTGCTGGAAACCTCCATTGAAGGCGCCAGTGGTGTCATCTTCAACGTCACCGGTGGCCCGGATATGACCTTGCATGAAGTGAATGAAGCCGCTGAGATTATCTACCAAGCCGTGGACAAAGATGCCAACATCATCTTTGGTTCGGTCATTGATGAGCGCATTCAGGGTGAAATCCAAATCACAGTCATCGCCACTGGCTTTGAATTGAAAGCCCACCAGTTAGGCCAGCAATACGGCGACAGCGCCATTAAAAACCCGATGGAAAGCCTGAGCCGGACCATGTCTCCCGGTTTAAATTCTGGACAACCAGCCAGTGCACCCAAAGCAGTGGCTCCCAGCATTCCCGGTGCCCAGGCCCCCAGTTCGCTGATGCCACCCAAGCTGGAAGAAACGCCTGGCGGCTGGAAAAGCACTGCTCCCAAGCCCAGCAGCTCCATGACGGAAGCCGCTCGTCGCTTGCTGGATTTGCCGGATTTTCTGCGTCCCAAGAAATAGGTATAACGTGGACACACTCTCTCCTGCATTGAAAAGTTTAAGCTCCAAGGTTCAGGCCTTGGAGCTTACTCCTGACGGCGTTCGTTTGCTGGATCAAACGGCCCTGCCCAACGAAGTGCGTTATCTCACCATCCGTACCGCCGGAGAAATGGCTGATGCCATTATCACCATGCTGGTACGGGGGGCGCCTGCCATCGGCATAGCCGGGGCTTACGGGGTCGTGCTCAGCGCTCGGGAATCACAGCAAAAGGGCTTACCCTTCGCCGAATTCAAGCAACAACTGCTGGCCGATGTAGATCGGCTGTCCAAAACCCGGCCCACTGCGGTCAACTTATTTTGGGCCTTAAATGCCATGCAAGCGGTGATTGATGAACCCACCGATTCTTCCGCTAAATTGCTGGAGCGATTGACGGCCAAATCACTGCAAATTCATCAGGATGATTGGAAAGCTTGCCAGGCCATGGGCCAACATGGGGCCACCTTGGTACCCAAAGGGGCAGGGATTATCACCCACTGCAACGCTGGCGCATTGGCCACAGGTGGTTATGGCACGGCCTTGGGGGTCATTCGTTCCGCTTTTGCCAACGACCCCACCATTAAAGTTTACGCCGATGAAACCCGTCCTCGCCTGCAAGGGGCCCGCCTTACCACCTGGGAACTGGTGGAAGATGGCATCCCGGTCACGCTGGTCTCTGACAATATGTCGGGCAGCCTGATGCGGGACGGCAAAATTCAGTTCGTGGTGGTGGGTGCCGATCGCATTACCGCCAACGGCGATACGGCCAACAAAATTGGCACTTACAATTTGGCCATTATTGCGCAAGCCCATCAGGTGCCGTTCTATGTGGCAGCGCCACTCTCCACCATCGATCTCAGCTTGACCACAGGCCAGGAAATTCCCATTGAAGAGCGGGATGCCAGCGAAATTTCCACCATCAACGACGAACTCATTTGCGCCAAGGGAGTGGATTTTTACAACCCCTCCTTTGATGTCACCCCGGCTTCCTACATTGCTGGCATCATAACCGAAAAAGGCATTGCCCGCCCACCCTTTCAAGAAAGTCTGGCCAAACTGTTTGAGGCTTAACGCTGCGTTTGCCCTTTGTTTACAGCTTTTTGAAATAATTTAAAAAGCAAGGCTGCCTTCACAACACGTTTGTAATTGTTTGAGCACAGCGAGTTAAGGATGGATGCTAGGCAACTTTGCCAAAAGCAATTCCACAGTTTGTTTGAGCTGAGCGCAGTTTTACAAACGTGTTGTGAAGGCAGCCTTGCCTTTAAAAAAACAGCTCTCTCGGCAAACCTGAAGGGCGGTTTTTTGAGTATTTAATTTGGGGTGCTGAATGTGATCGAATGTTTGCCTTCAACCATTACGCGGTAGCTGTTTGAAGCTCCACGGCGTGCAAGCGACCATCCTGCATGGCCGGTTCCAGGCATTTCATGACCGCACGGTGGCGATCCATAATGCCCACCCCTTCAAAGGTCGGGCTCACCACCCGAATGATAAAGTGATCACTCATTCCGGTCTTATCCAGAAGATCCACCTTGGCGTTGGGGTACTCCGCCTGAATCAACATAGTAATCTCTTGTTGGGTAATCATAGTCATCTCTCCTAGGCGTGAGCGCCTTCAAACTGTTCAATCCGACTTAAATGGGACAGGGCATAGCCAATGTCATCCAGTCCTTCCATCAAGCACTGCTTGCGATAAGGGTCAATCTCGAAAGGCTGATCGGCCTGACCTGGAATTTTGACACGCTGGTTGGGCAAATCAATGGAAACCGCTAAAGCAGGATTGGTTTCCACGGCGGCCAGCAGAGAAAAGATGACTGACTCTGGCAAGGCAATGGTCAGCAACTGGTTTTTGAGACTGTTATTGCAAAAAATATCGGCGAAAGAAACCGCCAAAATGGCCTGAAACCCATAGTCTTTCAAGGCCCAGGGAGCGTGTTCCCGGGAACTTCCACAGCCAAAGTTGTGAGCCGCCACCAAAATCTGACCACCAAATTTGGGGTTGTTCAGCACAAAATCCGGATTGGGTTGGCCGTTGGACAAATATCTCAAGTCATAGAATAATTTTTCGCCCAAACCAACCTTGGTGGTACCTTTCAAAAATCGGGCCGGAATGACCTGATCAGTATCCACATTATTCTGGTTCAGGGGCACACAGGTGCTTTCAATAAGGGTCAGTTGTTTGCTCATATGGCTCAATCCTGTCTATGCTCTAATTTTGGCTCAACTGACGAACGTCCGTCAGTTTACCAGTGATGGCGGCGGCGGCGGCCATGGGAGGGCTGACCAGAAAGGTTCGTCCGCCTTTGCCCTGACGGCCCTTGAAGTTCCGGTTACTGGTGCTGGCACAGGCCTGACCGGCTTCAATCTGATCCCCGTTCATGGCAATGCACATACTGCAACCGGGTTCTCGCCACTCAAAGCCCGCATCCAGGAAAATCTGATGCAGTCCTTCTGCTTCGGCCTGCCGTTTGACCGGGTAAGAGCCAGGCACGACCAAAGCGCGAACCCCGGTGGCCACTTTGCGCCCTTGGGCAGTTTTAGCGGCATCCCGCAAGTCCTCAATCCGGGAATTGGTGCAGCTCCCGATGAAAACCACGTCAATGGGCGTTCCAGCAATGGGTTGCCCAGCCTGCAAGGCCATGTAGGCCAAGCTCTCTTCCAGTTCCAGTTTGTCTTCCTCGCTGGCGCACTGGGAAAGCTGGGGCACCGACTGGGAAATTCCCATGGCCATGCCCGGATTCGTGCCGTAAGTGACCATAGGTTCAATGTCTTCGGCTCGCAGCGTGACCGTAGCATCGTATTGAGCCCCCACATCGGTGCGCAATGCCTGCCAACGGGACACCGCCTCATCAAACTCGGAGCCTTGCGGAGCGTAAGGCCGCCCTTTCAGATACTCAAAAGTAATGTCATCCGGCGCTACCAGCCCAGCCCGAGCCCCCGCCTCAATGGACATGTTGCACAGGGTCATGCGGCCTTCCATAGATAGGTTGCGAATGGCGCTGCCAGTGTACTCCAGCACATAGCCGGTTCCACCGCCCACCCCGATTTTGGCGATAATGGCCAGAATAATGTCCTTGGCCGTAATATGCGGGGCCAAGGTGCCTTCCACCCGAATTTCCATGGTTTTAGAGGGTTGTTGCAACAGGCACTGGGTGGCAAACACCTGCTCAATCTCGCTGGTGCCAATGCCAAAGGCCAAGGCCCCAAAGGCGCCGTGGGTAGAAGTGTGGCTGTCTCCACACACAATGGTCATGCCAGGTAAGGTCAAGCCCTGTTCCGGGCCAATCACGTGGATGATGCCCTGTTGATCGCTGTCCAGCCCAAAGAAGGTAATGCCCTGTTCCCGGCAGTTTTGCTCAAAAGTGGCAATCTGTCCGGCCGCTTCGGGATCGGTGATGGGTAACTTGCGATCCGTGGTGGGAATGCTGTGATCCACCGTGCCAAAGGTTTTATCCGGTCGACGCAGCTTCAGCTTACGATCCCGGAGTCCCTGAAACGCCTGGGGAGAAGTCACCTCATGAATCAGGTGACGATCGATGTACAAAAGGGTAGGAAACCCCTCGGCCTGATGGACCACATGGGCATCCCAGATTTTTTGATACAGGGTTTTGGGCGAATTGGACACAAGAAAAACTCCTGATTGAACCTGATTGAAAACAATGAGGGCGATACGCGGATCCGCTGCTTGCTTTTATTTTAGCGCAAGCCCGGCCCCACTCAAGCCTACGATGATAGACTCGACAAAGCCATCTCGACAAAGCCATAAGGAAACTTTTATGATGGGGACACGTCTTTACCGTTTTATGAATGAATTGTGCGGAAGTAATAGAGCCATGAAAATGCAAAAAAAACTGAGCATCGCCCTGCTCGTCCTGACCGTTGTCGCTCTTACCGTGAGCAAAGGCCTTTTAAGCGCCTGGGCCGTCAATAAACCGACCATGGTTGTATTTACCGCCAACTGGTGCGCCAGCTGCCGGGAAGTCGTGCCCATCGCCCGAGACATTGCATCTCAAAACAACCTGTCCATCACCGAAATTGATGTAGATTCCGCCACGGCACCCAAGCAAGCCGAAGGGCTGGGCCTGAGCATGCCGCACGATGAACCGCCCCAGGTGTTTCTGGTGAACAAAGGGCGCTCTTCGTTAATTTATAATGGCAAATCCTACAAGTTTGGCTATCAGGATGCCGCCCGCTCTATGATTCTTCAGAATCTTCAGAGCTCTCTGTAACGATTTGGGGCTTCAGGAAGTTAATATTCCGGGCCTCGTGCATGGATAAACGCGCTTCCCGGAATGATTCCTTGAAATGCTCGTCGATGTCGGAGCGATCCACCAGCTTGTCCAGCGCACGGGGATTCAGCTTGAATATGCGCTCGCAGACACCCGCCTCAGTGGCGATTTCCCAGATCTTTTTCTCGTCATAACTGTAGGAGCGACGGTAGTTGAAGACCATCACTTCACCGGTGGACGCCTCCACCGGCGCCCCGCCGTTCTGAAAGTACATCTTGAAAATGTCTTTCAAATCGCTCATTTCCGCCTGCAAGGACTGGCTGGCCTTTTGCATGCGAATGTAGCGTTCCATCAGGTAAGGCACGTTTTTCAACTGGGATAGTTGCCAGTTGAATTTCTGTTCGTACAGGGCCCGCAAGCGGGGATACACCTTGGCCAGGCACATGGCGTCATCCAGGGCCCGGTGTACCACATCCTCGTTAAAGCCAAAGCGCCGCAGCAAGGCGTTCAACCCGTGAGAGGTCTCATCGGGGAAGACGGAACGATACATTTCAAAAGTATCAATCCGGTGATTGGCAAAGCGCTTGCCGTAGGTGGCCTTCATGGCCTCGTTGATAAAGCTGTAGTCAAAAATGGCGTTGTGGGCCACAAACGCATGATCCCCAACAAACTCTAGAAACGGGGGCAGCACATCCTCAATGTTCGGGGCATCTTGCACCATTTCCTCGGAAATATTATGAATCAGGAAGCTGGAATGCCGAATGGGCTTTTGCGGGTTCACCAGACTGGAAAAGGTTTCAATGATTTCCGTCCCCTGCATTTTAACAGCGGCAATCTCAATCAGCTTTTCGCATTTGTGATCCAGACCCGTGGTCTCGGTATCGAGAATAATAATGGTATCGTCCGGCTTTACGGCTTCCAGCATGGTTTCGGTCAAGGTAAGATCCTTTTCAATACTCATCTTACTGATGTCAGGGCTGCTATAGGTAGAAGGTTGAGGTAGCCGGGCCAAAGACCGGTGAGGTTGAAAAAGCCTGACCTGCTCAACTCGCAATTCGACTTGGCGTTTGCACAAAAAACGCGCTGGCGAATTTCCACCCTAATATAGTAATTCCAAATCGACCCCTAGAACAAGCGTTTTAAAAAGGACAGCCTCTATTAACCCGCAATCAATGGCTGCCGTTATTGGCCTCCCGCTCGTTTTCGTCACATTCAGCCCTTTGCCCTGAAGGCAGATGGGGTATAATAAAACCACTTTCGTCTCCTGTGGCACCGTCACCCGCTTTCGAGAGTTTTTCCCGCAAAAATCGAGTCCAGGCATGATCGGCGCGTCTCGCAATTTTATGGAAACCCGAAAACCAGTTGAACTCGGAAAAGTCACCCGCATCGGCCTGATTGCCGGAGAGGGGTTGTTGCCTCGCTATGTGGCTAAAAACGCCCGAATTCAAGGGATTGAGGTGGTTCCCTTTATCATCGGAAAAGACAATCCCAAGCTACGGGAGTTGTGCAAACACAAGGGCCATCGCATTGTGCCCGGCCTGGTAAGGCGCACCCTGGACCTGATGATACAAGAACGCATCACGCACCTGGTGTTTGCCGGAAAAGTGGATAAATGGGTGCTGCTCAAAGATCCCCGCATTGACGACATTGCCGTGGAGGCCATTCGTCAGTACGCCCGACTGAACGATGACGCCGTGATGCTGTGGATTATTGAGCAGTTAGAACAGCGAGGCATGCAAGTCCTGCCGCAGGCCGATTTTTTACGGGAACTTTTCCTGCCCGAAAAAATCCTGACCGAAAGGCAACCTACCGAATCTGATTTGCGAGACGCCCGCTACGGATTTGAAATGGCCAAGGAAATGGGACGGCTGGACATTGGGCAAAGCATTGTGGCTCATTCCGGAATGATTTTGGCGGTAGAGGCCATTGAAGGCACCGATGAATGCCTGAAACGGGCCGGGAAAGTGTCTGGCAAAAAAGGCGGCGTGGTTATAAAAGTGGCCAAACCCAATCAGGATCAACGCTTTGACATTCCCACTGTGGGACTGCGAACCCTGAAGACCATGCGCAAGGCCGGTCTGCACATGCTGGTGACCGAAGCCAACCAGACCCTCTATCTGGAGCCTGAAGAAATGGTGGCTTTTGCCAATCGACACAAGATGATTATTCTCTCCACACAGGACCCCAGCGTTTCTGGCAAGCTCTATGGCGGGTAAGCGACTCTTCCTGATTGCCGGGGACTATTCCGGTGATATTCACGCGGCCAAAGTGGTGCAGGCATTACAGGCCCAGCAGCCCGATTTGGCCATTGAGGCCGTGGGCGGACAACACCTGAAAGCCCAAAGGGTACCACTCCTCAGCGATCAGTCCGAAATGGGGCGGGTGGGGTTTGGGGCCGTACTGGGGGCACCCTATCACATCTGGCTGTGCCAAAAAATTCTCAAACACCTGCAAGACTTTCAGCCGGACGCGGTTTTGCTGATTGATTACGGT